>JAWKUX010000011.1:0-126091 GCA_041398325.1 Hyphomonadaceae bacterium
TCGATGGCCTTCTGGGCATCGCACGGTTTGGGCCAGATGACGCTCACGTCTATCATGGATGCGTTACGGCCGATTTCTTGGATGAGCGGGTCAATCAGGAGCGGACGCAGTTCAATTTTGATGAGAGCATCATCGAGCAGATAGTGCGCGCTTGCGCGAACAGCGCGCGAGAAACGGCGCTACACCCAGAGATCGAAAAGTTTGACGCCACGCGGTTAGAGACAATGGAGGACTTTGTAACGCAGTATCCATCATTTGGCTTCGAAGCCGTTGGTGATCTGCTCAACCGAACCCCCAAGAACGCTGTAAAGCATGAGCAATTTGCGCAGGCGCTCATTCCGATTCGCATACGAAGGGATGCCGAGAGAAACGCCAGCGTGCAGAAGATCGTCGCCAAGTTGGCCGACGACAAAGACATACCAAATGACGTCGCCGAGGAAATTCGCAAGGCAGCGAACGAGGTTCGCGCCGAAGAGCAGCGGCAACTAACGGAGTACGTTCTTAGGAGAAAAATTGTTCTGGACGTCTTAGATGTTCTGATCCGGCGAGTTCGTGAGCGCGACGAAGCTAAACCCGACCATCATCTTGAGAGCACGCTTCACGAATTTATCTGTCCGATGCGGGTTCGTGGTGATGACCCGGAAAAGATCGAGAGCTCGTCTCACGATCTCTGGGTCGTTGATGAGCGCCTGACGTTCTCAACCTATTTCGCATCCGACGTACCCATGTCTCAGCTGGTGGCGGAGTCTAAGAGCACGGACAAGATGGACGTATTCTTGTTCGACCACCTTCACGGTCTCGGTTTTGAAGGGGATGAACCCCTTAGACGCGTCATGATCGTGGAGTTCAAAAGGCCCGGACGGACTCAGTACGACGAGAATTATTCGCCGCTGAACCAGATATCGCGTTACGCGACGGAGCTGAAGGCCGGAAAGATCGAGGACTTCCGAAACGAGCGCGTCAGGGTGGCGGAGGATTGCGTTTTCTATTGCTATGTCGTCGCCGACATCGTCGGCAACTTAGACATCCACACCAGCGGCTGGCGGACTACGTCCAACGGTCGAGGGCGCTACATCGAACTGGGTGGCAGGCACCGTGGCGTAATCGAGATCATCGAGTGGAAAGATCTGATTGGTGACGCGCGTTTAAGAAATCGCGCCTTTATACACGCCGCCGGCGTGCCGGCGGGTAATCCGTAGGCCCAAAGCGGGGATAGATCGCGTTCAATCCGACCGAGTGCGTACCGGCCGTAATATGGCTGTGTGACAGATAGTACAAAACCCAAGCGCACCATCACTAAGCGTCTGCATCATAGTCCGGAGGTCTGGGCGCAGGCGCGGCGGGATTATTTGGCGGGGTACACGGCGTCCGCTGTTTCCAAGCATTATGGAATGAGTGTCGACGCGATCCGTAAGCGCGCGTCGAAGTGTTCGTCATTCCGCGATGCGCGGGAGCGCGAGCGCGGAAGTTAGGGGCAAACGCACAGCTCTGTCGTTTCCTGGGTTCCGGGTTCAATGCTTCGCATTGCCCCGGAATGACGAGGTGGGGTGCGATCTTTCCAAGTTTACTCGTCATTCCGGGATGCGCGAAAGCGCGGGCCCGGAAGCTAGGGGCAAACGCACAGCTTTGTCGTTTCCTGGGTTCCGGGTTCGATGCTTCGCATCGCCCCGGAATGACGAGGTGGGCGCGATGCTCCGGAATGACGAAGCTAGGTCAGGAACGTCGGCGGCGGGGGGTTGGAGAAGTCGTCGTAGAGATCGCGCCATTGTGGGTTGAGTTTTTCGATCAGTGCGAGCTTCCAGGCGCGGCGCCATTTCTTCAGGTCTTTCTCGCGGGCGATGGCGGCGCCCATTTCCTGGTGTTGTTCGAACCAGACGAGATGCTTGCAGCCGTATTGCTGTGAGAAGCCTTCGATGAGGCCTTCACGGTGTTGGTGTGCCCGTTGCGGAAGGTTGCCGGTGACACCGAGATAGAGCGTGCCGTTGCGTTTGCTCGCCATGATGTAGACGGCGATGAACTCGAAACGAGACATGCCGGCGTTGTAGCGCGGAAACGTAAGTTCGTCATTCCGGGATCGCGAAGCGAGACCCGGAAGCCAGGGGCGAACGCACAGCTTTGTCGTTTCCTGGGTTCCGGGTTCAATGCTTCGCATTGCCCCGGAATGACGAGGGTGCTCGAAGCCCCGGAATGACGAGGGAAGCGGGGATTGGGCGGGGCTCTATCCATGGTGCTTTCGCGCAGAAGGCTTTGAAATCAAGCGTCGCCCCTAAATCAATCCGACCGCGTGTGGGCGGACTTACGATGTCTTTCTCTGCATATTCGGGAGGAAGACATGGCACTCATTTTGCTGCGCGACATCAAGCAAGGGCGCGGGCGCGTCATCAATACGTGCAATATCTTTCACGCCGTCGAAGTCGAAGACGGCGTGCGGGTGCATTACACGGAAGGCTCGATCGGGCGCGATTCCGTTGTGATCGCGGGCACGCTTGAGGAATTCGCCAAGGCCGTGGACGCGCTGCGCGTTGGCTGAGGACGCTAAGACGAAGCGTACGATTCGCGTCCGCCGCCACCACAGTGAAGAAGTCTGGGCGCAGGTGAAGTGGGACTATCTTGCAGGCGCCACGGCGTCGGCGTGTGCGCAACATTATGGCGTGACGGTTGACGCTCTCCGTAAGCGCGCGTCGAAGCAGGGGTGGTGCAAGGCGCATCACGTGCAGAGCCAGGAACCGCCGGCGCCTTTGCATGCGTTTCCCGATGCGAACGCTGCCGTGAAAACCGGGGATTCGCAGTTTGCGAGTCTGTGGGACGAGATCGCGCATGAGGCGCAGCGTGCGCCGCAGAGTGCGTGGTCGACGTGGCTGTTTCAGGGTGGTCGCGGCGCGGGCAAGACGCGCGCGGGCGCGGAATGGTTGGCGGCGCGGGCGGAAGCTTCGCCGGGGCTCTACGCTTTGGTGGGGCCGACGCAGCATGACGTTCGCGAAGTGATGGTCGATGGGCCGTCGGGCTTGCGCAATCTGCCGGGGCGCGAGCGGCCTTGGTACGAGCGCTCGCGGCGGCGGCTGTTGTGGCCGAACGGGTCGATTGCGTACGCGTTTTCGGCGGAGGAGCCGGAGCGTCTGCGCGGGCCGCAATTCGAGGCGGCGTGGGCGGATGAGTTTTGTATCTGGCCGCGTCCGAGTGAGACGCTGGCGATTTTGCGCATGGGGCTCAGGCTTGGCGTTGCGCCGCAGCTGGTGGTGACGACGACGCCGAAGCCGATCCCGGCTTTGCGAGCGTTGCGCGCAGAGAGCTCGTGCGTGGTGACGCAGGCGGCGACGGAAGTGAACGCGGCGCATTTGGCGCCGTCGTTTCTGGATGGGCTGAGCGCGCTCTACGGCGGCACGCGGCTGGCGGAGCAGGAGCTGGAAGGGCGCTTGCTCGAGGGCGATGGCGCGTTGTGGCGGCTTGCGGATTTGGAGCGCGCGCGTGGCGGTGTTGCGCCGGCGCGTTGTGAGCGCGTGGTGGTGGGCGTTGATCCGCCGGCGGGTGCGGGCGGGGCTGCGTGCGGGATTGTGGTGGCAGGGCGCGTGGGGCGTCAGGCGTTCGTGTTGGCGGATCGGAGCGCGCTGGGGCTGTCGCCGCTTGGCTGGGCGCTGCGTGTGGCTGAGGCGGCGCGTGAGTTTGGCGCGGCAGAGATTGTCGCCGAGGCGAACCAGGGCGGCGACATGGTGCGCGCGACTTTGGCGCAAGCAGGCGCGCCGTGTGCTGTGCGGCTGACACACGCGTCGCGGGGTAAGAGAACGCGGGCGGAGCCGATTGCGGCTTTGTATGAGCAGGGGCGGGTGACGCATTGTGGCGCGTTCGTCGCGTTGGAGGAAGAGTTGTTGGCGCTGGGCGTGAGTGAGAGCGAAGGGCTGCTCGATCGCGCGGATGCGCTGGTGTGGGCGCTGACGGCGCTGATGACGGGCGGCGAGGGGCCGCGTGTGCGCTCGTTCGATTTTGATCTCAGGCCGCGTGGGCTGTCCGGGTGAGGATAGAAGCGGCGTCCACATCATCTACGCGCAAGGCGGCCGCGATCATTGCTTGATCGAGGGCAGCCTCGAAGACTTTGCCCGGCGGGTGGAGGCGGCGAAGATCTCGTGAGGCCGCGTTTCTCCCTTCAGACCCTGAGCGCGACCTCGGCGCTGGTGTAATCCAGTGTCAACGATTGCGCGCGGCGGAGGATGTCGACGCCCAGGATCACGGCGGGCGCGTCGGTGAGCTGCATCGCGTTGAAGACGGAGAGGTCGGCGAAGTTGAGATCGAGCGCGCCAAAGTCGTGACCGGCGAAGAGGACGGGGGTCACTTCTGCGGCGAAGGTGGGCGTGCGATGCGCGGTAGCGCCGCCAATGGGCTCGGCCTCGCGCAGACGCGGATCGTTTTCGGCAAAGCCGAGCGCTTCGCGCAGACGCGCGTTGGCAACCGTGGCGCGGGCGCCGGTGTCGATGACGGCAGTGGCGTTTACGCCCGCGATCGTAATCGGTGCGCGCGCGAAGATGCGGTTGCGAAGCTCGACGCGCATGGCGTCGGCGAGCGGCGCACGGTCGGCGCTCGTGTCGACGTTGAGCCGGCCGCCCGCGAAATCGAACTCCACGCGCGCGTTTGCGAACACGCCCATACCGAGCACGCCCTCGTGCTGCGCAGCGGAGGCTGAGTCCGGGGGCGCCTGCACGGCCAACAGATTTTCACGCGTAAGGCCCGCGATCTCGACGCGGTCGAGACTATAGAGCTCAACGTCCATGCCGCCGCTGGCCCCCTGTATGCGCGCGCGTTGACCGGTGGGCTGAAGCGCCAAACGCTCAATTGTCTGCGCGTGGAGAAGGGTGCCGCCTGCAGCGGTGTCGATTACGAGCGAGAAGGGTCCGGCGCCGTTGATGAGCACATCGGCGAGCGGACGGCCGCGATCGTCGGCGGTGAGGGGCGTGGATAATGTGGCGCCGTGGCTGCGCGTCGTGATGACAGGCGCCGCAGCAAGGGCGGCAAGTACGGTTCTGCGAAGCATGGAAGCCCCCAATCTTTCGGGTAAGGCTAGGCAGCGTTTGTTGCGTGCTTGTTTCAGGTGCGCGCTGGGCGGGTTGTTCGTCGCGCCACTTTAGCCGTTCGCCGCAAGCGCGGTGCGCGCTTTCGAGTTGAGAGGCGCAAGTGGCGGCGCTAGTTTGTACGCTCTGAGGGCGGTCGGACGGGGGCTGGTAATGCGTAGTTGGTGTTTCGCCGCGCTTGCGATGCTTGGCGCGTGCGCGCAGCAGGCGCCGGCGCCGTTGGAAGGCGCGGCGTTGGTCGTGCGCGGCGAATATCTCGTCAACAATGTCGTGCTCTGCGGCGACTGCCATACGCCGCGCGGTCCGGCGGGCGAGCCGCTCACTGCGCAATCTTTGCAAGGTGCGGATATTGGCGCTGGCCCGCCGGGCTTTGCGAGCTATGCGCCGGCGCTCGCAGGTGCGCCCGCGAATTACACAGAAGAACAATTCATCGCTTTCCTGCAAACCGGCGTGCGTCCGGACGGCACCAATCCGCGTCCGCCGATGCCAGCTTATCGCTTGAACGAAGAAGATGCGCGCGCAGTAGCCGCGTACATCGCAACCGTGCCGCGCGCGGCGGAGTAAGCGTTCGCGCAGTGAAACGCGCGCATTTCAATGCGATCACTTTTGTTGTTCCGCTGTTGACGCAAACGCGTGGCGGGTATTCCATCATTGTGTCGGAAGACATCGGCGCCGTCCGCCGGTTCCCGCTCGCATCGCTCATGCAGCACACAACACCTGGGCCACGGCGCGCACCGAATTGTCTTCCCGTCAGATGAAAAAACCGCGCGCGGCAATGGTGCTGCAAGGGAAGCGGGCCACTTCGTCTTGGCCGGCGTCAGGCGACGTTACAGCGTATGGTGATGTTTGCTCGAACAAAGCGGCAACCGGGTTGCCGCTTTTTTGCATTGCTTGTGTACGAACGAGCCTAGTGCTCAACGTCGTGGGCCTAGGCGCTGGGTCTTCTTTTGGCAAAGAGCCAACCCACAATCGCAGCAAGTGCGCCAATCGCAACGACAAGCCAGAAGTGGCTCCTACCCCACGCATTGAAGAGCGCCAGCCCAACCGCGAGGACGGAGAGCGCCGAGGTCAACGCAAACAAGAACGAGCGTTGCATACTGCAATGCCTAGCGAAGAATGGTCCGAAACACTACGAGCTCAAGTCGCATCCTCAAGTAGGACCACGCCGATATTTTGATCGTCAACGCATCGTCCCTATCTACCGGGCATGTCGCTTCGATTATTTGCTGCTCTTTCCATTCCTGATGAGGTCGCGGAGCGTTTGCTATCGCTGATGAAAGGTGTGCCGGGCGCCAAGTGGCGGCCGCGCGAGAATTTGCATTTGACGCTCCGCTTCTTCGGTGAGCTCACCGAACCGCTGGCGGAGGATCTCGATGCCGAGCTTGAAGCGGCGACGCGTGGGTTCGGGCCGTTTCAGGTGAGGTTGAAAGGGGCGGGCTCGTTCGGCGGCGCGGACCCGCACGCGCTCTGGATCGGCGCGGCGGAGAGCGATGCGCTCAGGCAGCTGGCGGCGGCGTGTGAGAAAGCGGCGCGGCGGCTGAAGCTGAAGCCGGAGCCGCATGCGTTCGCCCCGCACGTCACGATCGCTTATCTCAGCGGCGCGCCGCTCGATCGGGTGCAGGCGTTTGAAGCCGCGCAGGGCCTGTTCGAGGCGCCGCCGTTCGATGTTGGCGGCTTCGGACTCTATTCGAGCTTCACGCGAAAATCCGCTCCGAGCCTTTATCGGCTCGAAGCGGAGTATCCGTTATTGGGTTAGGCGCTTGCCGCTTAAGAAACTGGCGCGGGTTGCGGGGTTTCTGGCGTTGGCGGGGCGGTGTCGCGCACCATCGTTGCCGGCGGTGGGTTTGGTCCCATCGCGCAGCAGCGCACTTGCACTTCAAGCACTTGGCTGTTGAAGCGGCACTCGCTGTCATTGACTTGGCGCAGGATCGCCATGCCGCCGGCGCGGGTCGTGTAGCGGGTCTGCGTGCAGCCGGTCAGCGTATAGCCCGGATCGCACGTGCCAGCGCGGGTGCGGTTCAGCGTGCGGGTGACGCAGACGACATTGCGGGCCATGGCGGCGTCAGCCGTTTCTTGCGCGCGGTTGGCGACGCCAAACACTTCGGCAATGCGAGTGCCGAGGCTGGTGCGCACTTCCTCAGTGTCGCGATGTTGTTTGCAGATGTCGGTGTTGCCGCGCGACGCGTCTTGCGAACACCATTGAGCGATAGTCATGTCGCCGGTGCGGTTCGCACAGGCTGTGGCCAGCGTGGCAAGCGCCACGACGGCGAAGATGGAAGCGATGCGCATTCTGACGCCTTTCCCTTCTGATTACCCACGGACCCCAAAGCGGATCGGGGAAAACGCGTCAACTCTTGTCGCGGTTTCGGGGAATTCTATGTGTGGCTGCCATTTTCCTGCCCGGAGGTTCCAATGCTCGCGAAGCGCATCTTTATTCTGACTGGCGCGGGCGTGTCGGCGGAGTCGGGGCTCTCGACGTTCCGCGACAAAGGCGGCATATGGGCCCGCTACAGCATCGAAGAAGTCGCCTCGATTCAAGGGTATGAACGCGACCCAGTGAAGGTGCTCAACTTCTACAACATGCGCAAGAGCACCCACGGCGGCATTGAACCCAACGCAGCGCACATCGCACTCGGGCAATTGCAGTCACACTGGGCTGAAAATGGAGGCGCTGTTACGATCTGCACGCAGAACGTCGACAACTTGCACGAGCGGGGCGGCGCGAGCGTGATCCATATGCATGGCGAGATCGCCAAGGCGCGCTGCCACGATTGCGGAGCGCTCGCGCCCTATCATGGCGATCTTTCGGTCAATCTCGGGTGCATCGCGTGCGGGCGGACCGGCGGCATGCGCCCGCATGTGGTTTGGTTCGGCGAGGCGCCGCTCTTCATGGACGAGATTTACGAGGCGTTGGCTGCAGCTGATCTCTTCGTGTCGATCGGCACGTCTGGAAACGTCTACCCTGCTGCGGGGTTTGTCTCCGCTGCGCGCGCAGCCGGCATCCCGACGATGGAGATCAATCTCGAACCCTCGGAAAACGCTGATGCTTTCGACGCGGGCCGTTACGGAAAAGCAAGCGAACAAGTGCCGGCGTGGGTCGCGGAAATGGTCGCGCTAGGCTAGGCGGGAACCGTTTTAGGACTAATGTGATTGGCGTGGGGAAGCGAGGAGCAGGTCGAATGATTGGACGTGTGGCGATTGTCGCCTTGGCGATGGGTCTGGCGGGTTGCGCCGGGCTTGAGCCTGCTGGCCGCAACGCGCGTTCGAATGGGCCGATGGCCACAACGCCAGCGCCGCAGCAGCCCGCGCCGCAACAGGCGGCAGCGTTGCCGCCGCCGCAACGGACGCCTGCGCCAACCCCGCAAGCAAGCCAAACGCCCCAGCCCGCGCCGCAACTCACCGTGCCGCCCGCAGCTCAGCGCCAGCAACAGGCGCCGGTCGTCGCCGCGTCACCGCCGCCTCAACCCACGCAGCCCGTGGCGCCGCCTGTTGCCGCGCCCAACGTGAGCGTTGCACCGCCAGCGCCGGTGCAAGAAACCTCGACGCCAGCGCGTGCGCGCTCGGCCGATGAAGATATCGTTGTTCCAGGCCAGGTGCAGAACCAAGTGCGGCCGCCTGTGGGCGATCCGCGCACGAACGAAGAGCGCCGCGCCGACATCCGCTCTTGGGATCAGTGCGTCATGCAAGTGCAGAGCGCGTTCGACAGCGATCCGATGAGCCCACAGCTCACGACGCCCGAAGAATATTGCTCAAGCTCCCTGGGGATGACCAACCGCACGTCAGTGCCGATCGCCCGGCAGGGCCGCCGGCGCTGATCAGCGCCGGCATAGACGGTTGGCGAGAGCGCCCGAGATCGGACGCACGCCGCGATCGGTCTGAATAAAGGCGGTGTACTGGCCGCCGTTCTGATTGACGTTGGCCGAGAGCCCCGTGCCGCTTTGCACGACGCAGCCGCGGTTGTTGCTGTTGTTTTGAGTCAAGGTCGCGGTGTTGCCGGCGCCGCGTTGGCGAACGCCGCCAGAGTTTACGTCGCCATTCTGCTGCACGATGCCGAGATTGTCGGCGCCTTGCTGCGTGACCACGCCATTATTGGCTCGACCGTTTTGCGCAATAGCCGCGCCGTTGTTCACGCCGGTTTGCTCCACCGTGACTCGGTTGCGGAGGAGGCCGCCGAGGCGCTGCGCGGATGCAGGCGCGGCAGTGAACAGAAGTGCGGCGGCGAGTGCGGTCGCAAGGACGGGTGTCGATTTCATCTGCCTTCCTCCGCGACGCAGGTTTCACCGTCGGCGGTTGTCAATTCGAGGCGAGCGTCATAGCCGCCGCCACGCGCGACACTGAACTCGGCGCTGCCGAGATCGGCGGGTTGTCCGTTCGCGAGTTCGAACTCGCCGGATTGCATGATGTCGGACGAGCCGCCGCGATCACGCTTGGTGACGACGAATTCGTACTCACCGAACGCACTCAAATCGCTGGAAGCGACGGCGCGGAGCTCGACGCCATGCGACGTACGCGTACGGATGATATCGCACGTCAGGCTTTGCGGTTCGTAGGAGATGGCCTCAACGGCAGGCGCTTGCGCGAGTGCCTGCGGGGCGGGGCTGGCGTTTGCGGCGCAAGCCATCGTGAGCGTGCTAAGGCCAATGAATAATAGCGATTTCATCGTATTTGCTCCCGTGTGAGGTACGGGAAGGGCGCACACGCCCCTCCCAAAAACCCACGCGTTATTGTCCGCCTTGGATCACGACAGTGATATTGCCGTTGCCGCGTTGGACGACGTTTGCATCTTGGTTGTTACCGACCTGGATGACGCCAGTCGTGTTATTGCGACCGACTTGATCGGTGGTGGCGATGCTGCCGTTGCCGATCTGAGCGATACCCGAGACGTTGCCGCGGCCAGATTGATAGATCTCGCCGGTCAAGCGCCGGCCTTCCTGGCCAGTGACGGCGACGTTGTCGCGGCCCGCTTGCTCGGTGATGGCTTCGTTGCGCGTACCGCCCTGTTCCATGCGGAGGAAGTTGTTGTAGCCGGACTGAACGGCGCGGCTGTAGTGGCGGCGGCCGCGTTGGCCGACGTTCGCGGAATTGCGGCTGCCGTCTTGATACGCGGCGACGCCGTTGTCCGTGCCGCTTTGGTTGACGACCGTGCGATTTTGCGCAGCGGCAGGGGCAACGGCGAGTGAAGAGAGGATAGCAGCCGCGGCGACGGCCGAGAGAAGGCGTTTCATGGTCAAAGCTCCCGTGGACTACGCGCTTCCCTCGCGAGCGATCCAACGAAAGCCAAGGTACAGGCGGCTAGCTGAGCGGCGTTTGAACGGCGTGTTCAATCGCAGTCAGTCTGCAGCGTCGAGCAGTTCATCCATGAATTCGTCGCTCAGGCCGAAGTGGTGGCCGATCTCGTGGACGAGCACGTGCGCGACGAGTTCGCTGAGACCAACATCGCCGCGCTCCACCCATTCTTCGAGAATGGCGCGGCGATAGAGAAACACCATCGGCTGCATTGGCGATGGATCCATGATCGAACGCTGCGTGAGATCTACGCCTGAGTAGATCCCGGTAAGTTCCAGCGGATCGTCAATACCAACATCCGCGAGCACCTGTTCGTCGGCGAAGTCTTCGACTCGGATCAGCAAATCGCCAGCAAGATCGCGAAAGTTTGAGGGCAGCGCCGCCCAGGTCTCGCGCGCCATGCGATCCAGATCATCGAGGGATGGAGCGGTTTCGGCGCCAGTCATTATGGGCTAGCTCTAGCACGTGGGGGAAAGACCCGAAGGAGGCACAATGCGCACGCCCATCGTTGCTTCGGCATTTGTTCTTGCCGCGTGTTCACCCGCGGCTGAGATGCCCGCGGCGGAACCGCCGGCCTCTGAAACACCTGCCGCCGAAATGCCAGCGCCCGCCGCCGACATGGGGCCTTACACGAACAGCTGGCATTCCGCCGAGTTCTCGCGCTTCCGCCACACGCTCAACGCCGCGCCAGGCTCATACGATCTTACCATCACCGCCACCACCGATTCCCCTGGAGGCGAGACCGTCGCGGTTTATCCGATTGGGCCAGAGGGCGTGCCGGCGACTGCGCGCGTCATGTTCGTGATCGCCACAACGCGCGGCGGCGCCGAGACCGAGCGGGTGACCATTCCGGTGGAGGGATTGCCTGTCGAAGTTGTGGTGGAGAATGCGGCTGGCCGTGCGTTCGCCGGCTCGTACACCCTCGCATTGGCCCCTGTTCCCTAGCGGTGCTCGTCGAGCAAGTTGACGCCCGCGTCATTTTTCCTTGAATCCTCCGCCTAACCCCGGTTATGGTGGTGGATCAAAAATAAGGGAGAGACGACGCGATGGCCGATTCCGCCGCCCCTATCCGCCAGATCACCAAGGACGAGGTCTATGACGCGGTTCCGCCGACCGATTTCAGCCAGATGCTGGAAATCGATCGCCACCTGAATCGCTCCAACGCGTTCGATAAGATCATTTCAGCTACCCACGACCACTTCTGGGATCCGCTCGACAAGAAATACATCGACTTCGACGAGTCAGAGTGGGATCTCGACACGATGGACATTCAGCCGGACGAGATGGTTCCGGCTCTGCTGACCGACTACGTCACCGCGCACTTCGAGAAGCATCCCGAGCAGCGCATCCGTTTCAAGAACGAGATCGCGCGCTGGTCGATGAGCGCCATCCTGCACGGTGAGCAGGGCGCGCTGAATCTTTCCGCTTCGCTATGCCATGTGCTGCGCGATCCGGGTGCGCAGGAATACGCGGCAAACCAAACGCGTGAAGAAGGCCGTCACGTCACGGCGTTCGCCAAGTACATCATCAAGCGCTGGGGTTCGCCGCTGCCGTGCGGCTCAGTGCTCGCGGGCCTTCTGCAAGAGATCGTGCACGCGCCGGAAGTCTATAAAAAGATTATCGGCATGCAGATGCTGGTCGAAGGTCTTGCCATGGGCGCCTTCGCGACGATCTATCAGCGCTGGAACGATCCGTTGGCGAAGAAGCTGACGCAACTCGTGATGACGGACGAGGCGTTTCACCACAAGTTCGGGAAGATCTGGGCCGACCGCACTATTCCGAAGCTCAGCCCCGAAGAGCACAACATCGTCGAAGATTGGGCAGCGCACTGCTTCCAGACGCTGCTGTTCAATCTCGTCGCGCCGCACCAGATGCGCGAGATCTACGAGCGCTTCGGCCTCGATCCGGACAAGGTCATCGAAGGCTTCCAGGCCGTGGCGACTGACGAAGCCCGCCGCGAGCAGATGAAGGAATCGACCAACATCTTCCGCGTGCTGGTGAAGACGCTCTGGAACGCCGGTATCATCACCCAGCGCACGGCTTCGTTCTATGCGATGTATGTGAACTTCGACGAGTTCAAGGCCGAGGGCGAAGAGATGGTCGGCGACGCCATCGCCATGGACGGCATCAAGTATCTGCAAACCATCAATTTCGGCGTCAACGCGAGCGCATTGAGCGACGTGAAGGCGGCCGCGGTTGCTGCTGAATAAGCAGTTGTCTTGACGGATAAGGGACGCCTCGCCGGTTGCGGCGGGGCGTTTCTTTTTGCTGAACATGTGAGGCGCGAGATGCAGCACAAGATGGGGCGTGGCGACTTGCTCGACGATCGAGGCGCATTGCTCGAGCGTGGCTGGGCGACGGAGGAAGTACGGCGCTATCGGCGCGCGGCGGTGCGGTCTCATCCACTCCGCATCAAGGAGTGGGATTATTATTGCGTACTCGCTCGTGACTACGGCTTCGCCGTCACCGTCGCCGATAACGACTATCTGGGGTTCTTGAGCGCGACTTGGTTCGATTTTCGAACAGCGTCCTTCGTGAGCGAAGAGACGCTCGTGCCGCTTCCCAAGGGCAATTTCAGAATGCCGGAGAGCGCTGATGCCGGAGACGTGGCAGTCGCGCACGGCACGCTCGACATTCGCTACACACACGAGGCGGGTGGACGTCGAATCCGGCTGCGGGCGCCGGCGTTCGATAAAGGGCGAGGCATTGAGGCCGATGTATTTCTGGCGCAACCCGCGATGGATCGGATGGTAATCGCCACACCGTTCGCCGCGGCCCCGCGCTCTTTCTACTACAATCAGAAGTTTAATTGCCTGCGTGCCGATGGTGTGGTGTCCGTTGGCGGCGAGCGCTTTGTCTTCTCGCCGCAAGAAGCGCTTGGCGTGCTTGATTGGGGCCGCGGCGCTTGGACCTACGACAATACTTGGTACTGGGGTTCGGCGTCGGGTTTCGTTGACGGTCGCGCGTTTGGCTTCAACATCGGCTATGGATTTGGCGACGCCTCCGCCGCTTCCGAGAACATGCTGTTTCTCGATGGCCGCGCGCACAAGTTGGCGGACGTCGCCTTTCACCTGCCGGATGGCAAGCTGGATGCTGCGCCGTGGCGATTTAGTAGTAGCGACCGGCGCTTCGAGATGACATTCGCGCCAATCCTTGATCGCGCAGCGAACACCGATCTCGGGCTCATCAAGTCGGATCAGCACCAGGTGTTCGGCCGCTTCACCGGCGAGGTCGTTTTGGATGACGGCGTTACGCTCAAGATCGAGGACCTCCTCGGCTTTGCCGAAAAGGTTCATAATCGCTGGTAGCGCGCTCTTAGACGGACGCCGTCGCGTTTCGGCCGCTTGTTCCCGCGCATACGGAGTGGAACAATGAGCGCATGGATGACGGGCTTCCGCTCTCGCGCCCAGATGTGACTGCCGCGCTTGCGCGCGGCGTGACGCGCATGCTGGTCGAACGTGGGCTCGCGCCGATTCTCGAGGTTCCGCTCGCCAATGGCCGCCGCGCTGACGTGATGGCGCTAACGCAGCAGGGCGAGGTCTGGATCGTCGAGACCAAATCTTGCCTCGAAGATTATGCCTGCGACTCGAAGTGGCCTGAGTACGTCGACTACTGCGATCGCTTCTTCTTCGGCGTGACCGAGGATTTTCCGCGCGAGCTGATCCCGGAAGAGTGCGGACTCATCGTCGCTGATGGCTTTGGCGGCGCCATCTTGCGCGACAGCCCGGTGCGACAGCTTGTTGGTGCACGGCGCAAGGCAGTGACGTTACTGTTCGCGCGGTTGGCAGCGTTGCGTGCGGCTCAGTTCTGAGCGCGGAGTTGCGCAACGCTGGCGCAGACGTCGCCAGCGGCGACGGATCTCGCAGCATCGTAAGTGCCAGGCGTCGGCGCGAGACGGCGAATGAGGGCGATGCCGCGGGTGCTGGGGCTTTCCGCTACCAGTGAGGCGCCTTCGGGATGCGCGGCGCCGCGTTGAATAAGCGTGATCTCGGCGCCGTTATGAGCCTCGCGGTCGTCGATGACGAAGAAGTTGTCGCTGTTGGCGGCGTAGAGCGAGAGTGACCAATAATCGCGCCACGCCGCCGCCGAGATGGTCACGGGCCCTTGGCTCAGATCGAAGGCACAGGCCGAGTAGGCGAAATCGGGCGAGGGGCGCACGATCTGACGGGACGCGGCGGTGACGCGATCACTCATGTGCCAGGCGTTCACTCCCGCCGCGCCCAAGCGCTCGATGGCGACGTTCATCAGCACGCGCGGTACGGCGAAGACCGCCGCGAAGTGAACGATCACGGCGACGATCAGCGCGCCGAGGACATATTTGCCCCAGTTCATGGCCGATCTCCCGCGCAGGAGACCGTGGTGAGGACGGGTAGCGTTGCTTCGCTTGGGCGAAAGTCGCGTTGCGGATTGTAGACGCGCAGCATGACGACAAAGCCGCGCCGCGCTTCGCGCGACGAGAGCCAATGCTGGGCGTCACCACGCACGGGCGAGATGCGGATCGACCATGGCGCGTTGTTGCCGGCGCGCGAGGCGTCGACCGAGTGGGCGCTGTCGGTGTTCTGAGCGAGGTAGTTGTCGGCGGCGTAGAGCGTCACCGACCACCAACGGGCATCGAGTGGACGGCCATTGAGTTCATAAACGCAGCTTTCACTCAGCGGACGGCCTTGTTCGTCCTCGGAGAGTGAGAAGTAGACGGCTTCGCGTGCGGAGAGCGCCAGGAGCCCCGCGCGTGCTATGATAGCGCGTGTGTATGGGTCGGCGGCGGACGAACCGGCCGCGCGGCTGAAGTGCCAGCGCCCATACTGCTCGCTGAAGGCCGCGCCACCGAACTGCAGCGCCGCCCAAGCTGAACCCAAGCCAAGCACCACGCCCGCTATCACAGCGGCGATCCATGCCAATATTTGCCGCAGCATCCCGCGCCCCCACGCCGCGTCTTTAGATTTCGTCAGGAGTTTTGAGCACGAGCGAGAGTGCGTGCAAGCCCGTGTCGAATTCTTCACGAAGTGTGTCGTAAATCAGCCGTTGACGCGCCACACGCGAGAGTCCCTCAAAGGCGCTCGCGTGCATGGTAAGGTGATAATGGGTTTCACCGCCCGGACTCGCGCCTGCGTGGCCGGCGTGTGAGGCCGATTGATCCGTCAAGACAAGGTGAACAGGCGCAAGGCGCTCGCGCAGCTGCGTTTCGATGCGCGAAGCGCGCGAAAGATGTGTTTTGTGCTCTGTCAATTCCTTGTCCGCTTAACCTCTGGCGCCCATACTCGTCCATCCGATGTCCGAGACGTTCGCCTATCGCCCCAAGTTCATCGACATCCGCGTCAAGAAACCTGGCGCGGCGGAGAAGGCGCGCGAGCCGGAAGAGCGCCCTTGTGACCATATAGGATGTAAGAGCGCTGGGCTCCACCGCGCGCCAAAGAGCCGCGAGCACGCCAACCAGTTCTGGCATTTCTGCGCCGCCCACGCGGCCGAGTACAATAAGCGTTGGGACTACTTCAAAGGCATGTCTGACGCCGAACTCGACGATTATCGCAAGAAGGAAGAAGTCGGGCATCGGCCGACCTGGACTTTCCGTGGCGGACGGGGCGACCGCATCGCTGCCGCTGGGCGTGGCAAGGGCGTCGGCGGCGCCGCCGACCCGTTCGGCATGTTCGGCGGTGATCCGAACGCGGCACCGGTGAAAGCGCGCCGCCGCCTGACGCGGCTGCAAGCGCTGGCGCTTGAGGCCATGGAGCTCGACGAGAACGCCACCAAGGCTCAGATTCGCACCAAGTACGCCGAACTAGTGAAGCGCTGGCACCCGGACTCCAACGGCGGAGATCGCGGCGCCGAGCAAAACCTGCAAAAGGCCATCAAGGCCTATCAGACGCTGAAGGCGGGCGGGCTCGTCTGAGCCGCTTCGTCAATTAGCCGCTTTTCCTGGGCTCCTGCAGCGCGGTAAGCTGGCGGCGAACGCCTCCCAGGACCATTCCCGAACATGACTGCTGCTGACGATCTCCTCTCCGCCAAGCCCGATAAGACTGTTTCCGCCCGCGATTTCGGCATCGAGAGCGACATGAAGGTGCCGGCCTTCTCGAAGAAGACGGAATACGTGCCGGAGACCGATCCGGCGTACCGCTTCGATCCGCAGACGACGCTGGCGATCCTGGCGGGCTTTGCGCACAACCGCCGCGTCATGGTGCAGGGCTACCACGGCACCGGCAAATCCACGCACGTGGAGCAGGTGGCCGCGCGGCTGAACTGGCCGATGGTGCGGATCAACCTCGATAGCCACGTCAGCCGGATCGATCTCGTCGGCAAAGATGCGATCGTGCTGAAGGACGGCAAGCAGGTCACCGAGTTTCGTGAAGGCATGCTGCCATGGGCGTTGCAGCGTCCGGTGGCGATTTGCTTCGACGAATACGATGCCGGGCGCCCGGACGTGATGTTCGTGATTCAGCGCGTGCTGGAAGCTTCGGGCAAGCTCACGCTGCTCGACCAGAACCGCGTCATCAGCGCCAATCCGTACTTCCGCCTGTTCTCGACGACGAACACGATCGGCTTGGGCGATACGACTGGCCTCTATCATGGCACTCAGCAGATTAACCAAGGCCAGATGGACCGCTGGTCGATCGTGACGACGCTGAACTATCTCGATCACGACGCCGAAGCCGAAATCGTGATTGCGAAGGCGCCGACCTATTCGACGCCGGAAGGCAAGCGCACGATCATGGCAATGGTGCGCGTGGCCGATATGACGCGCAATGCATTCATGAACGGCGACATCTCCACCGTGATGAGCCCGCGGACGGTAATCACCTGGGCGCAGAACGCCGAGATTTTCGGCGATGTCGGCCTCGCGTTCCGGATGACGTTCCTGAACAAGTGCGATGAGCTGGAGCGGCCGACCGTGGCCGAGTTCTACCAGCGCGCATTCGGCGCCGACCTGCCGGAAGCAGCGACGCGCGTGAAGGTGGCTTGAGCGGGGGCTGATGTCCTCCAAAGAAACCCCAGCCGAACTGTTCAAGCGCTCGCTCGCGCAGACGACGCGTGCGCTGGCGGGCGCTGATGAGGATTTTGAGGTTACATTCGGGGCGGAGGGGCCGCGCCTCTCGCCCGGCAAAATCGTTCTGCCGCATCCTCCGCGCGTGCTCTCCGACAGCGAAGCCGAGCGCATTCGCGGCCAGGCCGACGGCTTGGCGCTGCGGCTCGCGCACCATGATGAACGTGAGCATGCAAAACTGCGTCCCCAGGGCGCGGAAGCGCGACTAGTGTTCGATGCGGTTGAGGAGATGCGTATCCAGGCGCTGGGCGCGAATGCGCTGAAGGGCGTTGCTGGCAATCTCACTGCGGCGCTGACGGATTCACTCGAACGCCGTGGCGCGGCGCGCATGCAAGACCGCGCTCTGGCGCCGATTGCCGACGCTGTGGCGCTGATGGTGCGCGAGCGCCTGACGGGGCTCGCACCGCCGGCCAATGCCAAGGCGCTCGTGGAAGCTTGGCGTGCGGACATCGAGAAGAGCGCCGGCGCCGATCTCGATAAGCTCGCGGCAGTGGCGGACGATCAGCGTGAGTTCGCCAAACTCTTTCGCGACGTGTTGTCCGATCTCGGCATGGGCGACGAGCTGAGCGTCGAAGAAACCAAGGACGACGACAACGAAGCCTCGGGCGATGAACCGCCACCGCCGCAATCAGACGATTCTAGCGGCGAAGATCAGATGCAGGATCAGCAGCCTGCTGAAATGGAGATGATAGAGGGCGACGTCGAAACCGACGACGAGCGCACGATCTCCGTCGAGGCGGATGTCGATGCCGACGATCAGCAAGACACCGAGATGGACGATCCCGGCGATAAGCCGATGCGTCCGAAAGCGCGCAACGACATCGAGGACCCGAACCAGAACTACAAAGTGTTCACACGCCTCTTCGATGAGGTGATCGGCGCGGAAGAGCTTTGTCCGACCGAAGAGCTCGCGCGCCTGCGCAACTATCTCGATCAGCAGCTGAAGCCGCTGCAGAGCGTGGTGGGCCGCTTGGCCAACCGTTTGCAGCGCCGGCTGATGGCCAAGCAGAATCGTGCTTGGAACTTTGATTTGGAAGAAGGTCTGCTCGATACCTCGCGGCTGACACGGATCATCACCGATCCAATGGCGGCGCTCTCTTTCAAGCAAGAAGAGGATATGCCGTTCAAGGATACGGTGGTGTCGCTGCTCTTGGACAATTCGGGCTCGATGCGCGGACGGCCGATCATGGTGGCGGCGCTGTGCGCGGATATTCTTGCGCGCACGCTAGAGCGTTGCGGCGTGAAGGTGGAGATCCTGGGCTTCACCACCATCGCGTGGAAGGGCGGCTCTTCGAAGGACGCGTGGCTCAAGGCCGACCGGCCGCCACAGCCGGGGCGGCTCAATGATCTGCGCCACGTGATCTACAAAGGCGCCGACGCGCCGTGGCGACGCGCGCGGCGCAATCTCGGGCTGATGATGCGCGAGGGTTTGCTCAAAGAGAACATCGACGGCGAAGCGCTGATGTGGGCGCATGGGCGCTTGCTCGAACGACCGGAGCAACGGCGCATTCTGATGGTGATCAGCGATGGCGCGCCGGTTGATGATTCAACGCTTTCTGCCAATCCCGGCAACTATCTCGAGCGCCATTTGCGCAACGTGATTCACTGGATTGAGAACCGTTCGCCGGTCGAACTCATCGCGATCGGCATCGGCCACGACGTCACGCGCTATTACAAGCGCGCCGTTACCATCACAGACGCCGAGCAGCTTGGCGGCGTGATGACCGAAAAGCTGGCGGAATTGTTCGACGAACCAGGTGGCGACGCCAATCCGCCGCCGCGCTCACCGCGAGAATTGAAGCAGCGCGCGGCGCAGGCAGCATTGTGATCCGTTTCTTTGTCGCGCTGATGTGTGCGTGCGCGCTTGCCGCGTGCGACTCTGTGCGGACGCCAACGGATTCTGACGACCAATGGCGAGCGGTGAGCGTCGAAGTCGTACCAGTTGAGGCAAATGTCGAAACCGTCGGACGCTTGGCGTATCGCGGCGGGCTGGAGCTGCGCTCGCACAATTCGATGTTTGTTGGCCTGTCGGGCATGGAGGTGCTCGATGGGGGGCGTCTCATCGCCATCAGCGACGAGGCGGATTGGATCGAGGCGCGCCTACAATTCGACGAACGCGGCGATCTGACTGGTTTCACAGATGTGCGCGCGGCTTTGATGCGAGATGAACGTGGACGTGTGCTCGCTACCAAGCGCGAGGCCGATTCCGAAGGTTTGGCGCAGTTGCCGGACGGACGTTTCGCGGTGAGTTTCGAGCGCACCCACATGGTCCGCATCTACGATCTCAATCGCGATGGGCCGTTCGGCGCCGCGGAATTGGGTCCGCGTCTCGATGAGGTTGCAAGCTTGCCGGGAAACGCGAGCTTCGAAGCGCTCGCCGCGTTTGACGCAGCGTTGCTGACGGCGGCGGAGGGCGGCGATCAAGCGCTAACGCCGATGTGGCTCGCGCCGCTTGATGCACGAGCGCCGGTCGCGCCGCGCTTCTCGTATCCGCTGAGCGATGGGTTCTCGATCACGGGCATGGATCGTTTGCCGGATGGCAGCTTCGTTGCGTTGGAGCGCTTCTATGCGCCGGTTGTCGGCGCGCGCGCGCGGATCACGCGGTTTGCCGCGCCGAGCGACGAGGGCGGCGCAGTTCAGCCGGAAGTGCTGGCGCTCTTGGAGCCGCCATTTCCGCTCGACAATTTCGAAGGCATCTCAGCTGTGCGCACGGCTGATGGTGCAACGCGTGTCTACATCGTGTCGGACAACAACAAGAGCCCGCGCCAACGCACGCTCTTGCTCGCGTTTGATCTGATTGAAGCGCCGGCGGCCGATTAGGCGGCGGCGGTTTCGGCCAGCTTCTTCTTCAGATCGCGGCGGATCTTTGCGGCGCGCGTGGAGAGTTCGTCCTCGCTCGCCTTCAGCAGGAACTGATCGAGGCCGCCGCGGTGATCGACGCTGCGCAGCGCCGCCGCGGTGATGCGGAGCTTGTAACTTTGGCCCAGCGCGTCGCTGGGGAGCGTCACGTTGACCAAGTTCGGCTCGAAGCTGCGCTTGGTCTTGATGTTGGAGTGGCTGACCTTGTGGCCAATCTGGCGGTTGGTGCCGGTCAGTTCGCAACGGCGTGACATGAGACTTCTCGAAAAGCTGGGAAAATGAAGCGCGGACGCTTACGCGAAGGGCCCGCCAGGGTCAAGGCGGACGAAGGCGGGGAATCGCCCCATACGGCAGCCCATTCCATGAAACAGCCCCATTTGGTTCATGTCTGGATCAGTGGGAGCACTTTATGAGTTAGCCCGCTTCGTAAGCAGGAAGGTGTGGGATCGATGAGCAGGTTCGGCGCAGCCAAGGGCGTCCTTTTTGCGATTGGGTTGGCCGCTATGGCAAGTTCTGCGGGGGCGCAGACGAGCATCAACCGCACCCTGGTGGCGACCTATTCTGTTCACGCCCGGGGCGTGGACGCTGGTGATTTCACCTACAATTTCAGCCAATCCGGCTCGACATACACCGCCAGCGCCAATCGCGAGATGAAGGGCTGGGTGGGGGCCGCGCTCAATCGCAGCCAGGATTACACCTATGAGGTGCGTGGCACCGTGGCCGCCGATGGCACGCTGCGTCCGACCCAGTACCAACACCAGGGCGGCCGCCGCCGCGAAGACCGGCCGAATGGCCGCCTCATCCGCGCGGCTTTCAGCGCCAATGACGTGGTGACGACCGCGACCCCCGGTCCCGCCAACATGGGCGATCCGCCAGCCACCCAAGAACAGCGCCGCAACACGATCGACCAGATCACCGCAATTGCCGCCATGGCTACAGCCACCGGCGACCCGTGCGCGCGCACGCTCCGCATCTACATGGATGGCCGCGCTCGCTTCGATTTCGTCATGACCCCGAACGGCAATGTGACCATCAACAGCCGCGCGTATCGCGGCCCTGGTGTCCGTTGCCGGGTGCAGTTCCGCCCGATCGCCGGCTTTGGCGATGCGCCCGAGCCGGCCTCGCTGACGTTCTTGCTGGCCCGTACCGAGAGCGGCATGTGGGCGCCGGTGACGATTGAGATGCCTACCGATGGCGTCGGCGTGGTGCGGCTCGAGGCCCGCCGGCTAACCGTCAACGGTGCGCGTCTACGTGGCTGATTTCATTGAGATAAATAAAGAAGGGCGCGCTCCGGCCGGATCGCGCCCTTCAAGTCTTGTGTGTTACTTATGTATTAACCGCAAGATATGGGGCGTGAACACCTAAGCAACGAATCAATACTGAAGAATCGCAACTGATTCGTTCTCGTTATTTTCTGCCAGCTAGCCCTGAAACAGGACTGCCGATCTGGCTTGGCGGCAAGTCAAGAGCGCGGTAGCGCGTGGGTTCTTCGGGGGAGTGGGCGCATGCTGCGATGGATTGCGGTTGGGTTGATCAGCTGGAGCTTGGCCGGCGCTGCGCAGGCGCAGCAAGAGCCGCAGCCTGCGCCGATGGCGGAGACGGTTGAACAAGGGGGTAAGCCGACGGAGCCGGTGCCGACCGTCGATGAGGTCATGGAGCGATTGCGCGCTCTTCTGGGGACGTTCAGTCCCATGGGACCAGCTGGGCAAGCGACCGTGACCGATGCCGCGGAAATACGGCGCGGAGACCTCATCATCGCCAGCCCTGTTCAGCCGCGTCGCGTTGGAAGATTGCGTGAAGACTTGATTGATCGCGGCCTGTTTGGCGGCGGCAGAACTCTGCTTCGGGCGGGCACGCCCGTCTATCAAACGCGCTTCGTCTATTCTATCACCAGTTATGGCGTGGTCGTCAGCCGAACTGAGTATGATGCCTGGTGTGGCACGGCGGTTGAGGAGGGGCGGCGCCGCCAGCGTACGCGAGGCTATTGCGCGCTGCAGGCAGGCTCGTTGCATCAGTTTGGTGAAGTGATCGGCGGCTCTCCGTACTGGGGACGAACGCTCTCGGGTCCGGCTCCGGCGAGCGCCGTTACAATCGATGAGGATGCCGCCGTCTTGGCTGAGTTCCCGCGCCTGGAACTCACCTATACTTTCGTCGAGTTCGACGAGGATGACGCTGACATTCGCCGCGGCATTCGCATCGATGGCGGCGAGATTATCGAACTCGAGAACATCAGCCTCGCTCGGGGTCAAGGGGGCGCGTCGCTGCTGCGCGCGGCAGGCGGGGAGATTCGGATCTTGCGAACGGACAATCGGCGCGTGGCGCGGATAGAAGTGGTAAAACCGCCAGAGGCGTACGACGTCGCCGAGGAAGAAGCGCAGCTCCGGCTCATTGCTGAACGGTTTGTGGCGCAAGCTCAGGCGCGCGCAGACGCGGCAGCGGCCGCGGCCGCGCAAACGCAGCCGACGCCGCCGACGACGCCCTAGGTGGCTTGAAACCGCCTACGGCTCCGCCCATCCTCACAGAATGACTGCGCGCGCCAGGACGAAGGCGGTCCTGGGACCCACCAACACTGGCAAGACTTACCTCGCGATCGAGCGGATGCTGGGTCACGCCAGCGGCATGATCGGCCTGCCGCTCAGGTTGCTGGCGCGGGAAGTCTACGACCGGGTGGTCGCCGCGAAGGGCGAGGCGGTGGCGGCCCTGATCACGGGCGAAGAGAAAATCGTGCCGGAAACGGCGCGCTACTTCGTCTGCACTGCGGAAGCGATGCCGCTCGATAAGGCGGTGGAATTCGTCGCCGTCGATGAAATCCAGGTCGCCCGCGATCTCGATCGCGGCCACGTCTTCACCGAGCGCATGCTGAACGCGCGCGGCTTCGGCGAAACCATGCTGCTGGGCGCCGACACCATGCGCCCTATGATCAGGAAGCTCGTGCCGGATGCGGAGATCACGCACCGCGAGCGGATGTCGACGCTGGCTTATAGCGGGCCGAAGAAGATCACCAAGCTGCCGAAGCGTTCGGCCGTGGTCGCGTTCTCGGCCGATGAGGTTTATGCGATCGCGGAGCTGCTGCGCCGGCACCGTGGCGGGGCGGCGGTGGTGATGGGAGCGCTGAGCCCGCGCACCCGCAACGCACAGGTTGATCTCTATCAGAGCGGGGAAGTGGACTTCCTCGTTGCGACCGATGCGATCGGCATGGGTCTGAATATGGACGTCGATCACGTCGCCTTCGCTTCGCGGCGCAAGTTCGACGGCCATTCGTGGCGCGATCTGCGGCCAGATGAGATCGCGCAGATTGCCGGCCGCGCCGGGCGGTTCACGCGGGATGGTCAATTCGGCGAGACCGGCGAGTGCGAGCCGTTCGATGAAGAGATTGTCGAGCGTGTCGAGGCGCACGAGTTCGAGACCATCGAAGCGGTGCAGTGGCGTAGTTCTGAGCTGAAATTCTCCAGTATCGAAGCCTTGGTCGCGTCGCTGGAAACGCCGCCGAACCGCAACGGCTTGCTCCGCGTGCGCGGCGCCGACGACGAATTGGTGCTTCGGCGGGCGCTGGATGATGCCGATCTAATGGATCGCGTGCGTACGCCCGAGGAAGTGCGCCGGGTCTGGGAAGCGTGTCAGCTACCGGATTTCCGTAAGCTCTCGAAGGACGAGCATGTTCAGATCGCGCTGCGGATCGCCGGCCACATCGTGACGCCGAAAGGGCGGGTGCCGAGCACCTGGGTGAGCGCCGAGATTGAAAAGCTCGACCGCACTGCCGGCGATCTCGACGTCCTGCAATCGCGCTTGGCGCACATCCGCACCTGGACCTACGCGGCCAGCCGCCCGGATTGGCTGGAAGATGCCGATGACTGGCGCGCCAAGACTCGTGAGGTCGAAGACAAACTGTCGGATGCGCTACACGAAGCGTTGACGCAGCGTTTCATCGATCGGCGCACCAGTGCCCTGCTCAAGGGCCTAAAGCGCGAAGATGCCTTGCTCGCAGGCATCACCGAAGAAGGCGAGGTGACGGTGGAGGGCCACTTTGTGGGTCAACTCGAAGGGCTCGAGTTCAAGCCCGATCCGCGAACTTCGTCGGGCCTTGAGGGCAAAGCGGTGCGCAATGCCGCGCTTCGCGCGTTGGGCCCGGAGGTCTCGCGCCGCTTGGCTCAGATCGCGCATGCTGCCGATGAGGAGATCGCGATCGGCCGCGATGGCCGTGTGCATGTGAGCCGTGCCGCGGTGGCGAAGCTCACGCAAGGCGCGCCGGTGCTGAAGCCCCGGCTTGAACTGATTGGTGGCGAGCAGGCGAGCGATGTTGAGCGCAGCGCCGCGCGCGAACGGTTGGAGCTCTGGCTGGCGCAGCTGGTCGCGCGCGATTTACGCCCGCTGGTTGCGCTCGAGAGCGCATGGCGCGACGGCCGCTTGCCGCCGGACGCGCGTGGGCTCGCGTTCCGCTTGATCGAGTGCGCGGGCGCGCTTGATCGCGCCGGTGAGGACTTCGCTCACATGAGCGAAACTGCGAGCAATGCGCTCCGCCGCTACGGCGTTCGCATTGGCCGCCACACTGTGTTCCTGCCCGCGCTGGTGAAACCCCGCGCAGCGCACACTCTGGCGCTGCTCTGGCGCGCGGCGCATCCTGACGATGGAAAATCGCTGTTCTTGGCGCGCCCAGGCGCCCTCTCGACGCCGCTTGATCATAAGCGCGACTGGGGCGAGTGCGCCGCCGCCGGCTACCGAGCGTGCGGGCGCATCGCGGTACGCCTCGATTTGGTGGAAAAGCTTGCCGAAGCGATCGAGACCGATCTGCCGCCAAACGATACAGTGCTCGCGCGCCTCATCGGCCGGCCCGTGCGCGATCTTGCGGGGGTGCTGCAATCGCTCAGCTATCGGCATGCGCCGGCAGAGGAGGGCGCGCCGAAACGCTGGCGCCGCGCGCCGCCGCGCCGCAAGGGCAAGGCCCGTCCGCCGGAAGACAACGCGTTCTCTGCACTCGCGAACTTGCTCCCGCCAACCAGCGCGCCGCGCCGCCGCAGAGGCGGGCCGTCTTGAGTGAACGGCAGCGGATCGATGTCTGGCTCTTTCGCGCCCGTTTCCTGAAAACGCGCGCCGCGGCGGCGCGTCTCATCACCGAGGGTGGCGTTCGCCTGGTGCACGAGGGCATGCCGCGGCGGCTTGAGAAGCCCTCGGTCGAGGTGGCCGTGGGCGACACGCTCGTGTTCAGCCAGCGCGGCAAGCTGATCGCTATCGAAGTGAAGGCGCTAGGTCCCCGACGCGGGCCGCCTGCGGAGGCGCGGGCGCTTTTCAGCGAACTTGACGCAGAGAAGCTCGCTTGACGCATCTGGCGAGCGTCGTCATCTCAGCCCGGAAAGCGGAACCCGGCCAATGACCTACATCGTCACCGACGCGTGCGTGCGCTGCAAATACATGGACTGCGTCGAAGTCTGTCCGGTCGACTGCTTCTATGAAGGCGAGAACTTTCTCGTCATTCACCCCGACGAGTGCATCGATTGCGGCGTCTGCGAGCCGGAATGCCCGGTTGATGCGATCAAGCCTGACAGTCAGGACGAGCCGGACGGCAAGTGGCTGAAGGTCAACACAGAGTTCTCGAAAATCTGGCCGAACATTACGGTCAAGGGAACGGCGCCAGCGGACGCGGATACCTTCAAAGACGAGAAGGGTAAATTCGAGAAATACTTCAGCAAGGAGCCTGGAAGCGGCGACTGACCTTGGCGTCGGCGACCCGCTTTAAAATCGTCTAAAACTGTGGTATACATGTTCCAGAAATTGGAATTGCGTGCGCGCAGTTCCGGCAATTGGATCGATCCAACGCGAAAATCCGCTCGGTTAAGGGAACACGGGGTCAAAAACGGGCCTAACGGGCCTTTTTGCCTTGTGCGAGTGGTTGTGACGCTAGGGAAGATTCGATTGTTCCATAAGAAACTCGTGGGACACGGAGTATCCAAATATGCAAACCGCCCAACCATCGATTGCTTTCCGCCCGGGTGACCACATCGTCTACCCGGCCCACGGCGTTGGCCGTGTGATGGGCGTCGAGCAGCAATCGGTGGCCGGCATTGCGCTGGACGTGTTTGTGATCTCGTTCGAGCAGGACAAGATGACCCTGCGCGTTCCGACCACGAAGGCGCGTTCGTGCGGTATGCGGGCGCTCGCGTCGAGCGAAGTCGTCGATCAGGCAATGAAAACCCTCCAAGGCCGCGCGCGCATTAAGCGCACGATGTGGTCGCGCCGCGCTCAGGAGTACGAGCAAAAGATCAACTCAGGCGACCTAGTCTCGATCGCCGAAGTGGTCCGCGACCTGCACCGCGCCAGCGACCAGCCGGAGCAATCCTATTCCGAGCGCCAACTCTATGAGAGCGCCCTGGACCGGATGGCCCGCGAGCTGGCGGCTGTGGAAAAGGTCACGCGCGATGACGCGGTCGCCAAGCTGACGGCCTCGCTCGCGTCGAAGAAGCAGACGCAAGCCGCCGCCTAATCGGGCAGCCAAAGTGACTACGGAGAAGGTCGGGCCCTGCTGCCCGGCCTTTTTCTTTGGCGCCCAAAGCACCGCTCAAGCGTTCGTGATCTGAACACGTCGCGCCAAGCGCGCCGCGCGTGTGATCTTGTCACGAGCTGGAGCGTACACTTCGATATGGCGCTTTCCGAAACCCTCGAACTTCAACGCGGCGCTCAGCGCTTCCTTCGCGCTGCGATGAAGAAGCCGATGCTGGCGGCAGATCATGAGCGCGAGCTGGCGCGGGCGTGGCGCGATGATCGCGACGAACGCGCGCTGCATGAGTTGACGATGGCCTATGTGCGCTTGGTTGTCGCCATGGCCTCACGCTTTCGCCACTACGGCCTGCCGCTGAGTGATCTGGTGCAGGAGGGCAATGTCGGCCTCATGCAAGCGGCGATGCGGTTTGAACCGGATCGCGAAGTGCGGTTCTCGACCTACGCGTCGTGGTGGATCCGCTCGGCTATGCAGGATTTCGTGCTGCGCAATTGGTCGATCGTCCGCACCGGCACAACCTCGGCGCAAAAGGCTCTCTTCTTCAACCTCCGCCGCCTGCGCGCGCGCATCGGTGATGTCAGTGACGCGGTGATGAGTGCTGAGGCGACATCGAAGGTGGCGAATGCGCTGCGCGTCCCTGAGTATGACGTGCAATCGATGGCTGCTCGCCTCTCCTCGCCGGATCGATCGCTGAACGCGCCGCTGGCTGATGAGGGTGATGGCGAGTGGCAGGATCTTCTCGCGGACGACGCCGCCAGTCCCGAAGCGGATGTGATGGAAGCGCACGATAGCGTCGCCCGCGCCGCCTTGGTTCGGGACGCAATGTGTGAGCTTTCAGACCGCGAGCGCCTGATCATCCGCGAGCGCAAGCTTGTAGAAGACGCTGTCACGCTGGAGGCGCTGGGTGAGCGGCTTGGTATTTCCAAAGAGCGCGTGCGCCAGATCGAGGGAAATGCTCTGGAGAAGCTGCGGCGCGCCCTGATCGCGCGGGTCGGTGATCCCGTTGCGGCGGGGTATGTCGGCTAGTCAGTGATGAGCTCGAGCTGGCTCGAATGCTCCAGGCACAGCTGCGGCTCGTCTCGATAGACACCGAGCGGTCCGCGGACTCGAACATGCGCTCCAGTGAGTGACGCAAGCTCTGGCCCATCCCAGTTCGAAAAACTCTCGCCAAACAGAACCAGAGAGAAGGGCGGCTCGTCCTCGGGCCCATCCATGCGCAATGACGCGCGGCGTTCGAATACGCGTGCCTCCGCGACATGGCCTTCAACGATACGAAACGGCGCATCGCCGCGCGCGCAACTGGTGTTGGCCTCGGTCGCGGCCCTCGAGGCAGCGCGCACGGTCAGCGGCCGGTATGCTCGTTGGCCCCACATGCCACGCTCGGCCTCGCGCGCGCGTTGCTCAAGCGCCAGCAGCTCGACCGTCCGCACCTGATTGTTCGGCCGCGCCCGCACGTAGGCTGCGCCGCGCGACACCATTTCATGCTGCAGCCAGAACCAGCGTCCGCCTTCGCTCTTGACGAAGACATGCGCGATTGCGGCTTCGCGTGGCGCCGTTTCGCCCTCTCGTGGTCGCCCGACCCAGCGGCGCTCGCCGCCATAGGCAAGGAGCACTTCGCGATGCTGCGCCAGGGCTTCCAGCTCGCCCTGCGACTGCGCTGCGTAGGGCGCGTCGCTGCTCGGTGCATCAATCTCCGCCAGGAAGACGCGGGTTCCGTCTTCAAGCAGCAGCGTGTCGCCGCCGAAGACCCGCGCGACGCGGCCTTCCTCGCCCCGCTCCAATGCGCCGATCTGCGGTCCGCATGCGGCGAGCAACGACAGTACGGCGAACAGGAGCGGGCGCATCAGTAGCCGGCCGCTGCGCCGTCCTTCCGCATCTCGGTCGCTGCTTCATAGACGCCATTGGGGTGGCGCATGATCGCCTGGTATCCGCCAAACGAGCCATCTGCGGGGCGGATTCGGTGGCCGCGCCGCTCGAGCTCGGCGCGGATTGCAGGCGGAATGCCGTTCTCCATCGCGACGAAGCCAACGCCGTCGGGCTGATCGCCTGTCGGTTCAGCGCCGCCATAGAAGCGATAGCGGGCCGCATCGCCTGCCGCCTGCAGGTCCATGTCGTAATCGATCAGGTTCACGATGATCTGCACATGACCTTGTGGCTGCATGTCGCCGCCCATGACGCCGAACGAGAGCCATGGCTGACCGTCGCGGAGTGCGAAAGCTGGGATGATGGTCTGAAACGGCCGGCGACCGGGTGCGTAGACGTTTGGGTGTCCGCTTTGAAGCGAGAACAATTCGGCGCGATCTTGCAGCATGAAGCCGAGGCCGTCGGGCACGAGGCCCGAGCCCATACCGCGATAGTTGGACTGGATGAGCGACACCATCATGCCGTCGCTATCGGCGGTGGTGAGATACGTCGTGTCGCCATCGATGCGGAGCTCCGCATGTGGCGGCGGCGCCATGACGCGATCGTTCGAGATCATGGCGCGGCGTTGGGCGGTGTACTCGTCTGTCAGCAGATTGCGCGTGTCGAAACCGGTGAATGCCGGGTCGCCGTAAAACTGGGCGCGATCAGCGAAGGCGAGGCGCGTAGCTTCGATCTGCGTGTGCAGCGAGTCTGCCGAGAGGAAGCCCATTTCGCGGAGATTGTAAGCTTCGAGGATGCGCAGGGTTTGCAGAGCCACCACGCCTTGTGAGTTCGGCGGCAGTTCGCACACCTCGACGTCACGGTACGGCGCACAAATCGGATCGACCCATTCGCCTTCGTGCCGCGCGAAATCGTCGTACCGGAGCCAACCGCCGATACGGCGCATGTAGCTATCGATCGTTCGCGCGATTGGCCCGCGGTAGTAGGCATCGCGGCCGCCGGTCGCGATCTGCTCAAGCGTGTTGGCGAGATCGGGATTGCGGAAGAGGCCGTGGCCGTCCGGCATCTGACGATATCGTTCGCAATTGTCGCGACAGAAATAGGTCCGCCGCGCGTTTTCGATTTCTTGCAACCGGCCATCCGCGAACTCAGTTTCAAGCCGCCGCTGATTGTTCGCCCAATACATCGCGATCGTTTGCGGGATCGGCGCGCCTTCGCGCGCATAACGGATCGCGGGCGCCAGCAGCTCCGCCATCGGCTTCTTCCCGAAGCGTTCATGCAGCGCGAACCAACCATCGACTGTGCCCGGTACGCTCACGCTCGCCGCGCCAAAGCTCGGCACTGCGTTCGGATTGCCGCGCCGGCGTGCTTCGCGACGCATCTGCGCCAGCGACATGCCGCGCGGGGTGCGGCCCGAGCCGTTGTAGCCGTACAAGCGCTGCGTGCGTGGATCCCAAACGATGACGAAGATGTCGCCGCCGACGCCGTTGCCGGTGGGCTCCACCAGACCCAGCATCGCGTTCGCCGCGATCGCCGCATCGATGGCGCTGCCGCCGTTGCGGAGCACGTCAATGGCGGTTTGGGTTGCAAGCGGATGCGCCGTCGCCGCCGCGCCATGCGGCGCAACCACCGGCGACCGCGTCGCAAACGGCAGGCCCGATACGCGCTCGCCTCTGCCAAAGTTTGGATCGCGTACTGGGGTATCTTGCGCTGCCGCGGTTTGTCCAAGCAGCGCCAAGCCAAGCAATATGGCGGCAAGCGTGCGCGCCTTCGTGTGAACCATGAGAAGTCCCTCAGTCTTGCGAGCACTCAAACAGGTGCGGCATCTGGGGGCAATGCTTGCCCCACGGAATCGCGCCCAGGCGGGGTGGCGACCCCGGAGAGTGTGGGACTGCCGAGTGAATTCAGGCGCGTAGCTCGAAATCTGCCAAACTCGCGCTCGTTGGCTTTCAATACGTTGCGCGCGAATGCCAAACCCCTGACGCTGGCCGGCGTCCACGCTCGGTTAATCTCGGTAACTCGGGATTCATACTTAACGGCGACACTGATAGCCGGTGCTATCCGTCGCCGGACGGAAGCCAATGATCCGAAGCCCGGTGCTCATTCGCCCGGTGAGTGGAGGGGAGGCCCGTTCGGTTCGCCTAAACCTGTGCCAGCAGGCGGCGACGCAAGGACGGTAGCACTCCGCTCGTCACTGCATGGTTAAGGTTAAACGCGTTAACGACTCCTTAAATTAGGAGTCGTTTCCGAAACAATCTGTTCGCTCGGTCCGCGAATTGCACGCGACATTGGCGAGCGTCGTTAACTGCGCTCGCATCGGACCGCATAGTTCAAACCATGAAGGCCACTCGCACACCCGAAGGCGACATTGCATTGTCCGTCAGTCCCGACGATCCGCCGGGAATCGCAGAGTTTTGGTGGATTGAACGGCGCCGCTTGGAGCGTCGATTGAAGGGGACATGGGCGGCAAACACGGATGCGTGGTACGCCGCTCAAGCCGCCGCCGAAGTGCGCCATGCGTACGTGAAGTTGGACCGTAAGCGCGGCGTGGAAGCTCGGGAGGCGTACAAAGCCGAAGACCCCGACACCGACGCGATGCGCGACCGTGACGCCGCGTGCTTGCGTGAGGCCGAAGTTTGGTGTCAGCGCATCGATGACGGTTGGCCGCGGGGAAAGCTTGAACTCGCGCAGCAAGTGACTGGACTGAAAGGCAACGATTCGGCCAAGACGCGCATTCGCCGCGGACTTGCATTGATGACGCCGAACCAAAGCCACCGCTGGACCGAACGCGCCGACGCCGGCAAAAGACGCAAAGATTCATTCCTACCGACCCGATAGCCGGGAATAACGGCTGACATGCTCGCGACATTGGAGGCGACCCAATGTCAGGCAGTCAGATTGTTCCATTCAAGTCCGCGGCGGCGATTGCCGGCGAGCGCACGCAAGACGAAGCATTGCCGGCGATCATATCGCGGCTTTGGGAGCTTCAACCGCTCGCCCGCGTCCCGACCGACATTCCCAATATTGACGATCCGCTTTGGTATGACCTTCGGGAGGTCCGCTTTTCGACATTCCGGGTGTTCTTCCAATTGCCACCGCTTGAAGTAACCGGCGCGCCCGTCCTTCACGTCATGGTGTGCGACGAAACCGGCGCGCACGATGCCACCGGCGGACACGTCTTCAATGCGTCGGTCGATCCGCGCGACTACTCGGTTGACGAAGTGCGCTTGTGGATTCGCGGCGATTGGGAAGCGCGAATGATGGGCCGTCCGTTGGAGGAATTCCAATGAGACGGTTTGAAATCAAATTTGCGGACGGGCGGACCGAGATAATCGAAGCGGACGAGTATCTGCCGAACGCCTCGGTCGCAAACTTCATGCGCGAGCAAGAACGACCGTCGCGAGCGATGAAGGCCGAACCCGGCGACACGGTCAAATACGTGAGTACGTTCCGGTCGATAAACTGGCGTCTCATTGACGAAGTGCGCGAGCTTCAATGATGCGCCTGACTCTTTTTAGTTCGCTGACGGACCCGAGCGCGCCGACGCATGAAATAGCGTGGCCCGAACTGTCCGAACGGCTCAAAGCGCCCGCCGTGTACGCGGACAAATACCTTTGCCCCCTTATCAAGCTCGCCGTGTTCGGGAGCGTGCGAAGTCCGAAGGGAATGCTTCGCAACGACGCCAACGTGTTGGCGGTGTCGGGCGTCGAACTCGATTACGACGGCGAGACGGTCAGCATTGATGAGGCCGCGCAACGGCTCGGTCGGGCCGGCGTGCGGTGTTTGCTGTACACTTCGGCCAACCACAAGCCGGAAGCGCCGCGGTGGCGTGCGCTCATTCCGTTGAAGGGAGAGTACGGTCCGGAGTATCGGCGGTCGCTTTATGACGCGGCCAACGCGATTGTCGGCGGGATATGCGACCCGGTGTCGGCGACGCTTTCGCAATCGTACTTCATTGGGGCGGTGGACGGCGTTGCGTACGAATGCCGCGCGTTGGACGGCGCGCACCTAGACGAACTCGTTGAACCGGTGGCGAAGCCGTTGGACGTGACCGCCGACGACATGCGCGTTCCCGAATGGCGCCCGGTGGACGTGGACGCGCTCCCGATTGACGACGAAGCAAAGCGCCTCATTCGCAACGGTGCGGCCAAGGGCGAACGGTCCGAAGCGCTTATGTCCGCCGCGAACTCGCTTGCTCGCGTGCGTGTGCATCCTGACGACATTGTCCGCGTGTTGGCGGACCCCGCGAACGGGATAAGCGCAAAGGCGCTTGAAGGCCGGCGGCAACAATCCGCAATGGAATGGCTGTTGCGCCACACGGTCAAGAAGGCGCTTGCGGCGTTCCCGTCGCCCGAGACGGCTTTCGCTTCGCCGGTGGACATTGGCGGGCGCGTCATTGAGCGCGAAGCGTTGTTGGTCCGTGCGCGCGACATGACGACCGAACCGCGCCGCATTGATTGGCTTGTTCGCAAATTGCTTGAACGCGGCGTGCTTGGAATGCTGTTCGGTGGTCCGGGCGTCGGTAAGTCGTACATGGCGATTGATTGGGCGTGTCGCGTCGCCACCGGGACGGAATGGCTAGGCCACAAGGTCACGCGCGGCGCGGTCGCGTATGTGGCGGGTGAAGGATATGGCGGGATGCCTCGCCGCTTGAAGGCTTGGGAGCTTGAAAACGACGTGAGCCTTGCCGACGCGCCGTTGTTCGTCTCGCGTCGCGGTGTGGCGTTCAACGACGGCTTGGCGCTCGCCGGTTTGATCGAAGAATTGGACGCGCTTCCCGAGCCGCCGGCATTGATCGTCATTGACACGCTGGCGCGCGCAACGCCCGGCATGGAGCAAGACAAGGCGAAGGAAATGGGCGCGTTCGTCGCGTCGTGTGACCGCTTGCGCGAGAAGTACGGCGCAACGGTGCTTGTGGTCCATCATAGCCCGCACGGCGACAGCAAGCGGGCGATGGGGTCGATTGCGCTTAAGGGTGCGGTGGACTTTGAAGCTGGCATGATCCGCACGGACAAGGACGGGCCGGTGACGCTGTTCTGTACGAAAATGAAGGAAGGCGAGCCGTTCCCGGACATGCACTTCGGCTTCAAGCGGGTGAACCTACCTTGGCCGGACGAAGACGGGATTGTTCAATCGTCGGCGGTGTTGGTTCAAAGCGGACCGCCCGAACCAAAATCGAAGGGCGCGGCGCCGAGCAAGTTCCGGCTAAGCGAAGCCGACAAGGTGTTTCTGTCCGCGCTCGGAATGCAGCCGATTCCCAAGGCGAAGGTCCGCGACGTGTTTGAGCAGTTGCACGGCGGCGGAAAGGACGCGCGCGAGCAGGCTTGGTATCGGGTCATGCGGAAGGGCAGCAAGCGCCAATGGTTCGGCGATGACGGCCACACGCTGACGCCGTCCCTGTTCGCGATTGGCCGCGACCAACGCGGCGAGGGTGAGGCTGACACTGACAACGAGACTGACATTGTCAGTCCGACAAATATGTCAGCGGTCCAACACGACGACTGACACTGACGTAGTAGTATCTAAGATACTACGAAGTCATGTCAGTCTGTCGGGGACTTAGGTTTTGAAAGTGTCGAGCCTTAGGCCCTTGTGGGTTCAACACCCTGCATCGCGAGCCATCGTTCCCAATGGGCGATGCGTTGCTCTGACCACTTGATCCAAAGGTCCGTGAGATCATCGCCCGTGCGCCTGTTGATGACCCGATTGCCTTCCTGCAACCACGCCAAGAACGCGCGCCGGTTCTTCAACTTCGTCTGAATACGCTCGATCATGGTCTGCCTTCTTCCGAGTTTGCCCATGTGGCTCCGAGTCCAAGATAGGGATGCCGCGGCGCATGGCGAGTCCGTGAATCAGATTGACGCGTGATCGCTCTAGGACGGTCGTACAGACTCATGGACCGTGCGGGCCATACCCAAGCACCCGAGCGCACGGACGCGGCTGTACGGACTCGCCAGAATGGACCGAGGAGCGAATACTTGGCCGGTTCTTGTCGAATACAGGTATTGACGGGGACGGGGAGGGTAAATTGTTTGGGGAGTTAAGTATTAGAAACCGGCGGCCTAATCGAAAACTTCCGCATGAGAGTTTTGTCTAGGAAAATCGTCCTATTTTGACGCCAACGGGTTGTAATTCGCCGCATTTCCGCCTCAATTGTTACCGGCATGTAACGCGAATACCTGGGCCTACGTAGTAATCGAGCGCCAACCTAGTCAATAATGGTTAAAATGAGGCCCTAAAGAAGTATTCCCGGTGATCCGATGCGCGGGAATACTTGCGGTCAGTCTCACCCTGCAAAGCACCGGCGGCTGTTCGCCGGTCCAATCCAGGGCAACCCTCCCCATGAACAAGCAGCAAATCATCGCCGCGATGGAAAGCATCGTTGCGAAAGCCGAAGCCGAAGGCCGCGCACTGACCGCGGAAGAATCCGCCGAGTTTGACCGGCTCCAAGGGCAACACGACGCAATCGACGCCAATGCCGACCGTCGCGCCAATCTGACCGCACTTCGCCAAGCTTCCGGTGTGTCCGAACGCGCCGAACGCTTCGCGCTCGCGCCTGACCAAGCCGTTGCGTCTCTCCCGCAATTCGCACGCCCGCAAGGCAACGCGCTTCGCGCTGGCGACTATGTCCGCGCGTCGCTCGGCATGGGCGATTACGACTTCCGCGCCGAGCAAACGCGGGGGACCGGCTCGCAAGGCGGCTTCACCGTCCCGAGCTTCCTTTCCGCCGAACTTATCGACGCGGCGCGCGCTCGGTCGCGTGTGATCCAAGCCGGCGCCCGGACCATTCCGGTGCAAGGCGACACGTCATTCGCCACTATCGAGACGGACCCGACGTTCGCCAGCCACGGCGAGAATGCGTCAATCAGCGAAGGCGAAATCGTCTTCGGCTCGCGCAACTTTCAAGCCCAAACCAAGGTTTGCTTGATCCGCGCCAGCGTCGAATTGGTTGAAGACTCGCCGACCTTCAACAACACGGTGGACGCCGTCCTCGCCGCCGCATTCGCCGCGGAAATGGACAATCTGGCGCTCAATGGAACGGGCGTCGGCGAACAACTCGGCGTGCTCGCAACCGCGGGCGTCCACGAAATCGACGGCTCGGGCCTTTCGAGTTGGGCGCCATTCGCCCGAGCGTACCAAGCGGTGCGCGGAAGCAACCATGCGCCGGGCGCTTTCATTATCTCGCCGGGCGGTATGGGCGCCGTGGACGCATTGGAGGACACGACCGGCCAACCGCTTCGCCGTCCGCCGTCGCTCGAAAACGCGGCATTCTTGGACAGCACGAACATTGCCGAAAGCGGCGGTTCGCCGAACACGACGCAAGCCGTCACCGGCGAATGGCCGTTGCTGTTCATTGCGACGCGGACGCCTCTCACTATCGAGGCCACGCGCGTCGGCGGCGACGCTTTCAGCAAACTGAGCGTGCTCATTCGCGCGTATGCGCGCCTTGACTCGTTCGTCGTGCGGAAAGCCGCGTTCGCCAAAGTCACGGGTCTTCCCGTTCCGGCAATCGCCTAACGGGAGCGCCCAACGTGTCTGCAACCCGGAAGCTTCCCTGGGGCGACCGACTGCGGGCCGCCGCGTCCATCCTTACGGTGGGCGCGGTGTCCGCGGGCCGCTTCGGTCCATTCGTCAGTTCAAACGACTGGAACAATCGCTTCCGGTCGTTGGACGAACCCGCCGTCACGCCTGACACGTCGCTTCAAGTGTCGGCGGTGTATGCGTGCGTCGCGTTGCTGTCCGACACGGTGGCGCAATTGCCTATCGGCGTCTTCAAGAAGGAAGGCGACCGACGCATTCCACAACCGGACCACCCGGTAAGCCGTTTGCTCGCTGGCAACGTCAACGACTACCAGCAACGTCGCGGCCTAATCAAAACCGGCGAGACTTGCCGGCAATTGCATGGCAACGCGACAATCCAAGTCGAACGCGAAAACGGTCAGCCGGTTGGCTTGTGGCCGTTAAGCGCCGCGCCGCGTCGGAATGCCAACGGACGCCTTGCATATCAGGCGGGAAGCGACGAATTGAACCCCGCCGACGTGGTCCACGTTCGCGGACTTTCACAGGATGGATTGAACGGACTGTCCCCGATTGCGGCGGCGGCTCAGTCAATCGCCCTGTCCATGTACGCCGAAAACTTCGGTCGGAAGTTCTTTAAGAACGATGCGAAGTCCGGCGGCTTCATTCTTCAACCTGCCGATTTGAACCCGCGCGCCAAGCGCCAGAAGTCCGAAAGCTTGTCGTCGGGCGAAGACAGCGGACAAGGCGGACCGAGCAACGCGCACCGTCCGAAAATCTTGGACCCCGGCGCCAAGTACATTCCCGTCACAATCTCGCCGGACGAAGCGCAGTTCCTGCAAACGCGCGGCTTCCAAGTGGAGGAAATCGCGCGACTGTACCGCGTCCCGCTCGTTCTCATTCAGTCTGTTGAAAAGACAACGTCGTGGGGTTCGGGCGTCGAGCAACTTATGATCGGCTTCGCCCAATGGACCATTGCGCCGCTGGCGATGGATTGGGAGCAGGAACTAAGCGCTAAGCTGTTGACCGACGAAGAGCGCGCGAGCGGGCTGTATATCAGGCTCGATATGCGCGGTCTGTTGCGCGGCGACATGGCGGCGCGCGCCAGCTTCTATCAATCTGCGGTGCAAAATTCGTGGATGACGCCGAACGAAGTCCGTTCGCGCGAAGAATTGGACCCGCTTCCCGGCGGCGACGTTCCGTTCCGTCCGTTGAATATGACGCCGTCCAATGACAACGGGGGCGAGGATGCTTGATGCAATCCGCAAGCAACTGACCTGTCTTGCCCTTCGCGAGTACGTCAAGCTTGGCGCGTTCATTGTCCGCAACGGCGACGCGTTGTCCGCGCTGGAAATTGCGCGCTTCCACGAAGCGGGCCGCGCCACAATCGACGGCGCGCGCCGTGTTCACCGCGAACTCCGGGGCGTCGCCAATGACTGACACCTTCGCCCTTCAAGACGTGGTCGGTCCAATCCTGACCGCGATTGGATACGACTTCGCGCGCTTGCGGGAATTGTCCGACGACGCAATCGCCACCGTCCACAACGCGCAATTGCTCGCCAACTTCGCCCTTGTCGCGCAACTCGTGGACCGCGTCGGGGACAAGGAGGTCGCGGAACGTATGATCGTTCACGCGCGCCACCTGTCACCCGAGAAGGCGCGAAAGCGTCGCGACATTCTGGAAGTCATCATGAGCGAAGGGCGTTTGCCGACGCCGCGCTTGATGGCGGCTCACATTGCGCTCGGGTTGGACATTCAAACCGCGCTCGCCGCGGAAGTCGAACGTCGCATGACGGGAGCGCCCATGAATTGACCGAATAGCCGCCGGGTACCCTTTCGAGTCAGCCGGCGCGCGGACACGGGATAGCTAACGCAACAAGGCAGGGTTCGGAATCCCCGGTGGCTTTCCTCATACGCAACGAAGCCCGTGAAACCCTGCAAATCCGCGCAACCACTTTCGAGACAACATGACGACCGACGAACAACAAAGCGCGCGAGAGGCCCGACACGACCGCAATGCGCGGATGATACGCGAGTATTGGGCCGCGCGCGGACATGTCGTTGAAGTCACCGTGAAGCGCGCTTCGTTCGGTCGATACATCGTAAGCGACCTAGTGAATGCGCTTCCGCGAGATTGGCGCGGCGAACCTAAACTGGCCGAACAATCCTATACGGCGCCCGAGCCGCGGGAACGGAAGTGTCTCAAATGCGGGACAGCGTTCATGTCCGCGCACTTCGGCAACCGGCTTTGTGATCCCTGCCGACGCTCCGACATGGCAATGGTGGAATCCGGCGACGCGGGCGGTTCGGTGCGTCGCAAATGAGCCGTCCGCTTCCCTTCGATTGTCCGCGCGGTTTGAGCCGCATTGAAGCGGCCCGGTACGTTGGCGTCAGCCCCACAACGTTTGACCGCCTTGTCGCCGAGGGATTGATGCCCCAACCCAAGGAAATCGGCACCCGGCGCGTGTATGACCGCGCCCAATTGGATAGCGCGTTTGACGCCTTGGGGGAGGGTGTCGAAAGTGCGCGGAACGATTGGGATGCCTAGGGGACCGCTCATGGCGACCGTCAAGCTCGCCTATGTGGAACGCTTCCGCGACCGCTACGGCGTGTGGCGTCACTACTACCGCCGGGACGGCAAGCGCTTGCCGTTGCCGGGACGACCGGGCGAAGCCGAATTCATGGCCGCTTATCAGCTAGCCGCCGCTTCGTTCGGTCCAATCAATCCATTGCGCTCACTCGCGCCAGCCGCGGGGACCGCGGACGCGCTCGCCGTCGCTTACTACCACTCGCCGAATTTCCTTGCTCTAAAGCCGACTACACAAGCGACGTACCGGCGCGAGATTGATCGTTGGCGCGAGAAGAACGGAACGAAGCGCGTTGTCCAGCTTCAACGGCGACACATTCTTGAACAAATGGCTGCGCGTCACGAAGCGAGCGGACCGGAAGCCGCGAACAATCTGTTGCGCGTGGTCCGTATCCTTTGCGCATTCGCGGTCGAAAACGACTGGCGCCGCGATAACCCGGCGCTCGGCGTCAAGAAGTTCAAGATGCGAGGCGACGGCTTCGTTGCTTGGTCCGAAGGCGACATTGCGAAGTACTTAGGACATTGGAAGGCGGGTACGCGCCAACGTCTCGCTTTGCTCCTGTTGCTCTACACCGGCCAGCGACGAAGCGACGTGATCCAAATGGGTCGCCAGCATGTGAGCGGCGACACGATCCGCGTGAAGCAATCGAAGACCGGGGCGCAATTGGTCATTCCAATGCACCCTGACTTGCGCGGGGTGTTGAAGAAGCTACCGAAGGACGGACTTGCTTTTCTGACTACGCAATACGGAAAGCCGTTCAAGGACGGCGCTTCCTTCGGCAATCAATTCCGCGAATGGTGCAAGGACGCTGGATTGAAAGACCGAAGCGCCCACGGCTTGCGGAAGTCGGCGGCGGTGCGCCTTGTGGAAGCCGGGTGTTCGTCCAAGGAAGTCGCGGCGATTACCGGTCATGCGTCGCTGCGTGAAATTGAGCGGTACACGAAAGCCGCCGAGCAAGAGAAATTGGCGCGTCAGGCGATTGCGCGGCTCATTCGCAACGGGTGAAACTTCTGCTATGCATCGTCCTAAGCGGGGATGACATGGCAACACAGAGAAGCACTCGTTGGAGCCTTTGGAAAGCCGCCCTGTTCGGGTGCATTCCTTCGGCGTATCTCGTAGTCCGCCACTTCATGGGCGAAGTTGAGCCTTACCCCTCGCAGACAACAGCGGGGCAAATCGCCTATTGGTTTGGCTACGCGGGCATGTGGCCAGTGCTGTTCGTTATCGTGGCTATGATACGCAACGCATTCGTACCGCGAGACGCCACGGAAGAACGGAAGCCAAGTCCGATTATGAACTTCATTTGGCCAACTAGGCTGAAAGAACAGCCAAACGGCGTCGCTCGATTGGGCCGCGTGCTCCATTGGCTGTTCGCATTGGGCGCGCTCTCATTTGTACTCGGCGGCTGTTACACCATTCTTGGCTATGGCGACTTCAACACCGGCTTAGCGTTGATAGCTTTTGGTGGCGGTATCTGCCTTCTTGTTGGTCGGGGCCTGCGATACATTTTTGCCGGGGAGTGAGATGCCTCGCTATGTTTGGGATTGGTAAGCCAAAGTCGCCGCTTTTTGACCGTCTTGTTGCGACGGACATTGCCCAACTGGAAAAGCGTTTTGCCGCAATGGGCGACCCGTCGCTTCCCGTCGTCATCGCGGGGCTTTCGATGGCGTGCGGTGGCGCATTTTTGAGAGCTTGTGCTCCGCAGATGCGACGAGTTACGGCTTCAATCAAACCTGACTTACTCGCGTTCGAAGCGCTCGCGTTTGCAATCTATGCTGTTCGCGAGTCCTACATGCCTATGGCCGAACAGATTGAGTTGGATATCCAGGACGAAGAAGACGGCCACGTCGATGAGGAGCGCGCGGCATTAGCATTGCGGTTTGCGTTTGCCGCGGAAGCGCTTTGGAAGCGTGTCAAGGAAGACACCGGTTGGGACGCGGACAAAATCTGGGAAAGTCGATGGCTGACTTATCACGCGGCCCCGAGCATCGGAGGCACGCAAGGGGCAGTTGAGCGCTTCAGGTTCATTCTCATGACGATCGGCAAGGCTCGCGAGCCGCGCATGAAGTACGGCAACGTCTCGCTCGATTTACAGGCCACTTTGGAAGCGATGGCCGCGACGCAAGCGTTTGTCTCAAAAATACCGGCGACCTATGCCCGTATGATTGAGGCGTACATTGATGAGAACGGCATAACCTGAAACGCTCCGCGAACGGGAATTGCCAAACTCACTGCCAAACCCGTCCTAGACGCCTTGAAAATCAAGCGTCTCGGAAAGGAGTGGCGGCCCCGGAGAGATTCGAACTCCCGACCGTGTCCTTAGGACGGACCTGCTCTATCCAGCTGAGCTACGGGGCCAACCAAGTCCTGAGCTAGGGAAATCGCGCCCGCGCCGCAACCTGTTTGCACGCCGGAAGGCTGGACACCTCAGCGCCGCCGAGCCCATCATGCGAGGGGGCGCGGACAGCAGACGGGGAGACGCCGTTCATGGCGCAAAAATACGCCAACGCTTGGTCGCGAGCCGCGGCCAGCTTGACCGCGCTCTCGCACACACACGCAGGCGTGTTCCGCTGGGGCGTGCTGATTGCTTTGACGGCCGTCTGGTTTGTCGGCGGCTTTTGGCTCTGGCGCGAGCTGCCGGCTTCGGAAGCGCTCTACCGAACTCTCAGCGCCGTTGGCATGTGGGATGAGTATTTCAACGCCGACGAGCCGATGCGTGAAGTTGTGCGTTACGCGGCGCTCGCGGCGCCGGTGGTTGGTCTGTTGTTCGCGTTTTCGGGCCAGCTCGGGCGCTCACTTGCGCGCATATTCAATCTCGGCGCCGCCCATCATGTCGTCATCGCCGGCGACAGCGCCGCCGCTCTCTCACTGGCCCAGGATTGCCGCAGGCGTCGGGACTCAGTCATCTTGATCGCCGACGGTTTGGCTGACGAAACTGCGCTTGGGCTTCGACGCAAGGGCGTCATCGTGCTCGAAGGCGACGCGACGCAACTTGAGACGCTGCGCACGGCGCGCGCTCATCATGCCGCGCACGTCGTCGCGTACGAGCCGGACGATACCGCGAATTTGCAGGTTGAAGCAGCAGTGCGTCGTCTCGTCGGAGACGCGCGCCGCAAGCCCCCGATTGGCGTTCACGTAGCGACCCGCTCGGCGATGCTGCTGAGGGAAGCGCGCGAGTTGCGGTCGGCGCAGATGCGGAAGAAAAAAGCGGTTCCGCCGCCCATCGACCCCAAGCCATTTTCGCTTGAGGAAATGGCGGCGCGGGCTTTGGTGCAGAAGGAGAGTTCAGGGTTGCTCTCGCTTGCTCAGGAGCTTGGGCAACAGCGTCTGCATTTTGTGTTCTTTGGTTTCGACGCGGCTGGAGAGGCGGTCGCCGAGCGCATTCTGATGAGTCTCTGGTCCGCGCATTTCGATGCGCCGCGCCTGACCGTGCTTTCACCCGATCCGCAAGCGGTGGAAGCTGGTTTCAAAGCCCGCCACCGCGAAGCCTTCGCCAATCCCTCAGCTTGGACGGCGGACATTGCGTTTCTGCCGTTCGACTGGAATCAGGCGTCAGTCGGCGCCGAAGTGCTGGACACAGTCGAGCAAGTGCGCGGGAAGCCTACGGCGGTGGTCGTGTCGACGGGCTCCGATCCCGGCAACATTCATCTCTCGATTGCTCTAAAGCGTCTCTGCAACAATGGCTTGCGCTGGCCTGTGCCGATCTACATGCGCGAAACCAGCCAATCCGAGTTTTCGCAGCAGTACGCAAAGGGCGACGAAACGCCGGAGCTTGACGCGTATCTCCTGGCGTTCGGCGCGCACCAAGTGAACTCGACGCGGCAACGCGTCATCGATGGTTCGCTGGATCAAGGCGCTGCCGTCGCGCATGAGCATTACAGCAAAGGGCTCGCCAAAAAGGACGCGCTGAGCATGCGCGAACTCCAGGCGGCGATGAAGGATTGGGGCGATGTCCTCGAAACCTACCGCGCCGCCAATCGCGCGGTCTCCGACTCGGCAATGGTAAAGGTCTGGGACGCCGGCTTCCGCCCAGCCGCCAAGAGCGAGAAAGGCGAGACAACGATCGCCGTTCCAGCCGAACTGCTTGAGAAGATGGCGAAGTGCGAGCACGATCGCTGGATGGCCGAGCGGCTGATGTCAGGGTGGCGGCCGACCGCGCTGGGCGAAGCCCGCGACAACGACCTGATGGCGCATGACAAGATCATCGGCTGGGATCAGCTCAGTGAGGATGATCGCTACAACGACGTTGTGCAGGTTCGCGCGGCGATGGATGTCGCGCGCATCATGCACAAGGACGGTTTTTTGCCGCGCGGCTAGTCGCCGATACGGCCGCCATCGTCTTTGGTGATAACCACCACTGCCGAACGTGGCCACGAACGTCCGCCGTCGGGGAAGTGCGACGTCGGCGCTTCGCCTTGCCAGCGCAATGTCGAGAAATCTGTTCCAGCGACATTGTTGGCGCCCGGGTGCTGGATCGCACAGAAGAAGGTGCGTTCATCCGGCGCCATTAGTGGCCCGCAGATTTCAGCGCCGACAGGACCAACGAGGAACCGCTTGATCGGACGCGGATGCTCAGCCGCCACCGGCGTCATCATCACGCAATCGTTGCAGTCTTCAAAGACGAAGTCGCTGCCGTCGGTTGCGATCCAGGCGCGATGCGTGGAATCGATGAACAGGTTGTCCGGACAGGCAAAGCGCTCGCCGCTGGTGGTGGCTTGGCCGTCGAAGACGTTTGAAACGAACGCCGCCGAGCCACCGCCGCGCGTGCGTACGGTTCCGGTCTCACTGTTAGGGTCGCCGCCCATGGCGAAGATATCCCAGGTGAAGCGCGTCGCAGCGGAATCGCCGCCAGCTTCGTCAAGCCGCAGAATGTGGCCTGCGAGATTGCTTTGCGCTGCGTAGGGGCGCTCGGGATCTTCGCGGCGCGGGTTGCCGGGGCGAGCAAAGCCGCGCTCGCTATTGTTGGTGCAGGCGATCAGCACCGGGCCGACGCCGCGCCAATTCTCGTCGTGAAGCGCCTCGATGTCTTCGGGGCGGTCCATCGGCGTGGCCCCGAGGAAACGCGCCGCATCGCGCGCACGCATCAACAAGTCCGCCTCGTCACGGAAACGGATAGGCGACTCTTCGGCCTCTGCCGCGGCGTTCGCCGCTTCAAGCGTGATCGCGATCCAGCGACCGTCGCCATTCTCATCGAATTGTGCGCAATAGAGCTGGCCGTCGTCCAGCAGGTCCATGTTGGCGGCGCGGTTGGCGGGGTCGAAACGGTTTCGAGACACGAACTTATAGACGTACTCGTTGCGCTGATCGTCGCCCATGTAGACCGCCACGCGGCCATCGCGCGTGATCGCTGTGGTCGCGCACTCGTTCTTCTTGCGTCCGAGTGCAGTGCGTTTTTTGGGTGTGGAGGTCGGATCGTATGGGTCGATCTCGACGATCCATCCGTAGAGCGACGGTCCGCGCGGGTTCTCCGCGACGTTGAACTGACGCGGCGTGCGATCGGTGAAGCCGAAACCGGGATAGCCGAAGGAACTCGCATCCAAGGCAAGCGCCGGATCCTCGAATTGGATACGAGTATTGAGCGAGCCGACGAACAGTCCGTCGAAATTTTCTTCGGCTGTCAGATAAGTGCCCCAGGGCGTCAGGCCGCCGGCGCAATTGGCGCCGGTGCCGCATCGCACCGCGTTCGACGGCGCTGTGCTTCCCGCCGGCGCCGGCTCAGCGGCGTTCACAACAGCCGCCGCCGCTTCGATCCAGGGGTGGGTTGCGGCGGGACCGCTAAACACCACCGGCGTGAACGGTGTGATCCGCCGGTTATTGCCACCTGCGGCGCTGCTCTTCACGACGCGCCAGTTCGCGCCGTCGCGCGCCAGATCGACAACGCTCACGCCCACCGCGGCATAGGTCGCTTCGATCTGCGCGGCCGTGATGTCTCGTGGCGAACGAAGCGCTGGATAGAGAAGCTCTAAGGTGGCGTATTCATTGTTGGCGCAGAGGATCATGCGATCCTGATCTTTGGGCGGCGGAAATGCGTACGCGCCGGCGAACAGCGCCAGCATGTCGTTGTTTTGGCCAAAACGACGCTCTTGCTCGGCGCGTGTCATGGCGTCGAGATTGGGTTGATCGGGGATGCCCTCGAAGAGCGCGTCGCCCCAAGCGATCAGTTTGCGCCATGCATAACCAGGCGGCAGCGAGACGGTGTCAGCGTTGGTGGCCGCGACCGATGCGAACGTTCCACCACTTGACGCGCCCGCGCTGGGCGTCACCGCTGGCGTCGCACAAGCTGCCAAATCGAGCAGCGGCAACCCCGCGAGACCACCCAGAAGGGCGCGCCGTGATGCGATCAGTTCGTTGATATGTCTGGCCACTCTAAAGCCCCGCTCAGTTTCAGGCACGCCTAAGCCTAGCGCACGACAATGCTATGAAGGTCCATGGGCTTCGCGCATCCCCGCAATGTCGCGGAGCTTAGATTCAAACAGCGACCAGTCGTCGCGCTCGGCAATTGGCGTCCACAAAGCCTCGACCTCATCGATCAGCATGGTCACGGGCGCCGCGCGCTGGAAGTAGGAGTGGCCGAGGGATTGCCCCGTGTTGGGCCCAGTCCGCTCTTCCATACCGGCCCGGATCGGCTCGAAGGCGGGCGCTGTATATAGCGCCGCCTGTGGACTTGCCGCGGCCCGCGCCGCACTGACTCCGCCGCCGTACCAATCGAAGAAGAACTGATCCCACCCTGCGTGCGTCTCGGTCAACCAGCTGAAAACATCGGACAGAAACGACAGGTCGGCGGCGAGGTCGCCTTCCCCCAGACCAAGCCGGGCGAACATGCCGTCCCGTAGCCCGATCTGGTAGCTGTGCGCGAACCGTCCCAGCTCCGCCTCCAGAGGCGCCGGCGGACAAATGAGGCTCAGCGCCCCGCCAAGCTGCGCCAGCGCCCATGAAACCGCTTCGGGCTGACGCCCAAACGCATAGAGCCCGGTTTCATCGAAATAGGCTGCCGTGAAGGTGGGGTCGCTCACCGGCACGAAGCGCCACGGTCCGTAGTCGAAGCTTTCGCCACAGATGTTCAGATTGTCGGTGTTGAGCACCCCGTGCACGAAACCGGCGGCCATCCAGCTGCCGGCCAGCCGTGCATTGGCCATCACCGCTTCGCCGAACATCGCGGCAACACGCGCCTCGCCGGGGAGATTCAGGTGACGCGGATAGTAGGTCGCGCAGCAATGCTCGACCAAAGTCTGCATCAAATCCGGGCGTTCGAAGAAGGCGAGACGCTGGAACGTCCCGAAGCGAATGTGGCTGTGCCCCAGGCGCACTAGCACTGACGAGCGTGTGGGCGATGGCTCGTCGCCCCTCGCGAGCTGCTCGCCGGTTTCGAACAGCGAGAACGCCTTCGAGGTATAAACCCCTAGCGCCTCAAGCATTTGCGCTGCCAGCACTTCGCGGACGCCGCCCTTTAGCGTGAGCCGCCCGTCGCCGAAACGCGAATAGGGTGTTTGCCCAGAGCCCTTGGTGGCCAGATCGAGCAGACGGTCGTCGCCATCTCGCAATTGCGCAAACAGAAAGCCGCGGCCATCGCCAATGTCTGGATTGTAGGTTCTGAATTGGTGCCCGTGATAACGCATCGCCAGCGGCGTAGCCATGTTCTCCGCCAGCGGTTCGAAGCGCGCGAAGTGCGCCTCCCACGCGGCAGGGCTCAGTTCGCCAAGCCCCACGCGTTCAGCCCAACGCTGGTTCCGCCAACGCAACACGGTCTGTGGAAATCGCGCCGCCGCCACCGGATCGGCAAATTCCGGCCCGAGTGTTTGGAAGAGAGGTTCGGGCCGGTAGCGCGCCGAGTTGGGCATGTGGTTCATCTAGGCGCCGCGGCGTGCAAAGTCATGTGTCCTTTCACGCGATGACTCGTGACGCGTACTGTGGTTTGTGGCATTGAGTTTGGCGGGGGCGACAGTAGGGTCGTGGGACTTATGTCGGCGCGCACTTTCAGTATGGTCAGCGTGGCGTTCGCTTTCGTCGCGCTCGCTGCGTGCACGGACAACGCCAATGACGCGAAGACCGAAGCGAGTTCCGCAGAACGTGTCGCCGCCGCGCTTGATGTCTGCGCCGAGGGTGGCGGTGGGTTCGCGCAAAACGTGTGCGCCAATCGCTCTCTAGCCGAACTCGATGGTCAGGTCCGCGAGGCGCTCGTCGCCGAGTCCGCCACGATTTCAGACGCGGGCGCGACGCTGCTCGTGCAAAATCAAAACCGCTGGCGCGAGGCCGCGCGGGTCAGTTGTGGCATCATCGACGCTGAAGCGCAGCCGGACGCCACTCAGCAACGTTGTCTCGAGGCCGCGTTCCGCGCTCGCGCACAAGAGGCGCGCACGGCGGTTCAAGAAGTCGGCGGCTACACTTTCCAGCGGATGGAATTGGTGGACGCCACGCCTGTGGCCGCTGAGATCGCTTCGTCGATGGGCGGCTCGGCTCCGGTCGCGGTCGAGCGCGACATTCGCTTTCCGCGGATCGATGGTCCGCAGACGCCGGAAATTCGCCGCTTCAATGAACTCGTCGCGCAACAACCGCAGTTTCAGCTGGGCGACGCGACGAATGAGAATGTCGACTATACGATCGCCTATGCCGGCCAGGAGCTAATCTCGGTCAAGTTCGTCGTCAGCGTTGACTCGATCGCGGCGGCGAACGCCACCAATACTGTGAAGGCCGTCACGGTCGTCATGAGCGATGGCGGCCGCTTGCTGACCGAAAACGATGTCTTCCGCGCAAATTCCGGTTGGCAGGATTTCATCACCGACCGCGCTGTGGCGCGCATCGCAAGTGAGTTTCCGGACTATCCAAACTTCCCGCCGCGCCGCGATGTTTATGAGACTGCGACTAAGCCGCATCTTTGGCTCATCACTGAGCAGGGCCTTGTGCTGATGTTTCCACCGCTTTCTTTTGGCGGCTCGCACGCTGATGGCGGCATCGAAGTGACGATCCCCTGGGCGGAACTGCGCCAATATCTGAATCCAGGCGCTCCGGCGCCGATCCGCGCCGCCGTCTGACGGTAGAAATGTCGCGCTGCTTTTTGCAGCGTTTGCGCTAACCAGCGCTGATGGATTCCCGCACCGGTTCGATGCTCGCCCTCGCAGGCGTCGTGCTCATCGGCATGACCGGCTTCGGCGTCTTCCTGCCGATCTTCCCGTTTCTCTCGCTCGATCTCGGCGCAACACCAACGGCCACGACGATCGCGATGGGCGCATACTCGCTGGGGCAGCTCATCGCGTCGCCACTGTGGGGAAGGCTGAGCGATCGGGTTGGGCGCAAACCGATCCTGATCACTGGGCTCATTGGGGGCGTGCTCTCTTACCTTTGGATTGCACACGCGGGCACAGTCTACGATCTCGGCGCAGCGCGTCTTTTTGGCGGGTTGATGGCCGGCAATGTCGGCGCCGCTTTCGCCGCTGCAGCCGATCTCGCCGACGACAAGACCCGCGCGCGCAACATGGGCCTGCTTGGCGCTGCTGTGGGTCTTGGCTTCATCGGCGGCCCGGCGCTTGGCGCGCTGCTGATCGGCGCCGGTGAGCCATCGCGCGACGATTTTGTGCTCGTTTGCTACGCCTCCGCTGCGCTCGCCGCCGCCGCAGCTTTGACAGCGGTGTTGTTCTTCCAGGAGAGCCTTGCGCCCGAAGCACGCGCTGAGCGCGGCGCGCCGCGCCAACGCCGTGTTGCCTTGTTGAAGTCGCGCGCGTCGTTGCTGAGGCTTGTCATCGTGATGTTCCTGGCGATCGCCGCGCAAGCTTTGATGGAGACGACGTTCGCTCTCTGGGCAAAGGCCGAGTTGCAATGGGGGCCGCGCGAAGTGGGGCTCACGCTCGCGGCGCTCGGCGCCGGCGCTGTGTTGTTGCAGGGCGGCGGCGCGGGAAGAGCCGCACGCGTGCTCGGCGAACGCATGATGCTGTTCATGGGTCTTGCATTGTTTGCCGCTGGCCTCGCTGGCCTTGCGGTGTCTCACGAGGTCGCGACCATGGCGGCTTCGCTCACTGCCTTTGTGATCGGACTCGGGCTCGCGACGCCTGCACTCAACGCACTGATCGCGGCGCAAGCCACGGAGAGCGAGCGCGGCGAAGTGATGGGGCTTTCCCAATCAGCCTCCGCGCTTGGCCGTGTCGCCGGTCCGCTCGGCGCCGGCGCGTTGTTCGATCACATGGGCTCGGGCGCGCCATTTACGGTCGCGTGCATATTGATCATGGCGGCCTTGTTCGTGGCTCTAGGCGAACCTGCGCGAGAGGCCTTCGGCCGCGCGCCTTAGTCCTCGTACGTCCGCCAGACGCCGTTGCGGTCGCGCACTTCGTAAGCATCACCGTTCTTGCGCGCGGCTGGCGAAGCCAGCGGCGCCTTGCCGTGTCCGCCCGGAATGTCGAGCACGTATGTCGGCTGCGCCAAGCCGGAGACCCGCTCGTTCAACTCGCGCGAAAGCGCCTGTCCGCGCTCGATAGAGCAGCGGAAGTGCGATGTGCCTTGCGCCTTATCCAAGTGGTGGAGGTAGTAGGGCTTCACCCGCGCTTCGACCAAAGCGCGCATCAGCGCTTCAAGTGCGTCGACATCGTCGTTCACACCGTGCAGCAGCACAGTCTGCGCTAGCATCGGCACGCCGCTATCGACGATCCGGGCAATCGCGGACCGCGCTTGCTCGGTAAGCTCGCGCGCGTGGTTTGTGTGGAGCACGACGTACGTGGTCGCGGCGTCAACACGCAGCGCCTCAACCAAGTCCGGCGTCACACGCAATGGATCGACCGCCGGAATGCGCGTGTGCCAGCGAATGATTTTTACATGCTCAATCGCCGCCAAACGCTCGGTGATCTCGCGCACGCGCCGCGCTGAAAGCAGGAACGGATCGCCGCCAGTGAGAATGACTTCCCAAATGCTCGGCGTGTTCTCGATGTAATCCAGCGCTGCATCGAGCTCGGCGCCGGTCAGCGTGCCGTCGCCCTGCGGGCCGACCATCTCGCGCCGAAAACAGAAACGGCAATAGACAGGGCACACATGCACAAGCTTCAGCAGCGCGCGGTCTGCATAGCGATGCACCACGCCCTTCACCGGCGTATGCGCGTCATCGCCAATCGGGTCACTCAGCTCATCGGCCTCAACCTCCAGCTCGCGCGCGTCAGGGCGAAACTGCGCCGCGATCGGATCGGCGGGATTGGTTGGATCGATGAGCGCGTCCATCGCCGGCGTGATCGCGACGGCGTAGCGGCTGGCTACCTCCGCCAGCGGATCAGTCTTCGCCTTCGCGCTCATCTCAAATCCCAAACGCTTTCGCGTACTCAACCTTGCCGCCGCCGGCGAACACGCCGGGCTCGAACTCCAGCGCCATGAAATGCGGTCCGGAGAAAGGAGCTTGCAGCGATTCTGCTAACGAGGCGGAAAAACCGAAGCGGGGATAATACTCCGCATGCCCCAGCACAATGACGCCAACGCAGCCCAGCTCCTTGCAGCGCGCATTGCCAACTCGGATCAGCTCGCCGCCGAGGCCCTTCGCCTGAAACGCGGGGAGCACCGACACCGGCGCCAACGCCGCCACACGGAGGGTTTCGCTCCCGCGCACTATCGCCAAAGGCGAATAAAGGATGTGCCCCTGGATCGCGATTTCACTAGCGGCCACCAGTTCCACCAGCGCATCGCCATCAGCCCGCAGCTGCTCGACCAGGTTGGCTTCATCGTTCTGCGCGAATGCATGCCGCACCACTTGGCGGATGGCAGCGAAATCCATGGAAGTGGCGTCACGGATCATTGTGGCGTCCACAGCACATCGTTGATGTGCCGTGCGCCCGTTGCCAGCATCACGACGCGATCGAAGCCCATCGCCACGCCGCCCGATGACGGCATGTGCGCCAACGCCGCTAAGAACTCCTCATCGATCGGCCAGCGTTTGCCATAGCGCTTCGCTTTCTCATCCATCGCCGCAACCAGCCGTGCGCGCTGCTCCACCGGATCGGTCAGCTCACCAAAGCCGTTTGCCAGCTCGACTCCGCACGCGTAAAGCTCAAACCGTTCCGCCACGCTCGCATCATGCGCGCATCGCCGCGCGAGCGCTGCTTCGCTGATAGGATACTCCGTCAGCAGCGTCATCGCACCATCGCCGAGCTGTGGCTCAACGTGCTGCACCAACGCCGCCGAAAACGCGTCGCCGTCCGTTGGCATGGGAACAGGGGAGAGCTGCGCGAACGCGTCGCGCACACTGATCCGCTCCGCCGCTGTAAACGGATCACAGCTCCGTTCGCGCCATTGCAGCATCGCGCTTCCCGCCGCCCGCGCCGCCACGCGCACGATCTCGATGCAATCGTCCATGATCTCCTCGTACGGCGCGTTGGCGCGGTACCATTCGATCATCGTGAATTCCGGCGCATGCAGCGGCCCGGTCTCGCCGCGCCGCCATGTCTTGCCGAGGAAGAAGAGCTTCCGCTCGTCCGCTGCCAGCAGCTTCTTCATTGCGAACTCGGGGCTCGTGTGCAGGTACCGCTCGCCGACCTCGAACGCATCGATATGCGTCTCCGCCCCCGGCGAGACCGCCAGCATCGTCGGCTCAACCTCGGTGAAGCCCTGCGCCCAGAACCATTCGCGCACCGCGCGCAAAATTGCGGCCCGCGCCTCCAGAAACGGCCGCCGGTCCGCGTGCCGGGCCTTATCCCACCACGGGGAGGGCGTCATGACGCTGCTCCTATGCCGTTACGCGGCTTGGCCGTTGCGGCAAATCTGGCTAGAGAAGCCCCCAATTCCGGTCCTTTCGGGTAATTCAGGGCCGCCGGGCATCCCGGCCGCCGAGTGAGGTTTACGTGGTCAAAGTCATCGCCAGCGACGTCCGCAAAGGCAACGTGCTCGAGCACGACGACGGCAAACTCTATGTCGTCATGAGCCACGAAACCTTCCGTCCGGGCAAGGGCACGCCGACGACCACCATCGTTATGCGCCGCATCACCGACGGCGTGAAAACGACCGCCGTGTTCAAGACGACGGACGGCCTGGAGAAGGCCTTTGTCGAGCAGATCAAGCACACCTTCCTGTTCGACGACGGCGACGCTGGCCTCGTCTTCATGAACCCGACCACCTACGAGCAAGTCCACCTGACGCGCGACATGGTTGGCGATAGCGTCGCTTACCTGCAGCCGGAAATGGTCGTCGACCTCACCATGTTCGAAGGCCAGGCGCTCTCGATCGAACTGCCGCCGCGCATCACTGCGACGATCGAAACCACCGAGCCTGTCGTGAAGGGCCAAACTGCTTCGTCGTCCTACAAGCCTGCCATGCTCGACATAGGCGTGAAGACGATGGTGCCGCCGCACATCGACGCCGGCACCCGCGTCGTGATCTCGACCGAAGACGGCTCCTACGTCGAGCGCGCCAAGGATTGATGCGCTCGCGCCGCGAAACACTGCTGGGCGCTCTCGCCATCGGCGCGTGCGCGCCGGTCGCAGACGTCGCGCCGCCGCTAAACGACTCGCGTTTCGCCGGCATTGAGGCCCGCATTGGCGGGCGTGTGGGCGTTGCGGCGTGGAACACGGGGACCGGCGCTTGGCTCGCTCACCGCCGGCACGAGCGCTTCGCCATGTGCTCGACGTTCAAGTGGGCGCTCGCCGCGGCACAGTTGCGTTTGGCGCAAGATGGCGGCCCCCAGCTTGGGGATCAGCTGCGCTTCGATCGGTCCGATATGCTCAGCTACGCGCCAGTCGCGAGCCGGCACTTGGAGCGCGGCTGGATGACAATTGAGGAAGCGTGCGCCGGCGCCGTTGTCATGAGCGACAACACCGCCGCAAATCTGCTTCTGGACGTCCAAGGTGGGCCGGAAGCCTTCACGCGCTTCCTCCGCGCCAATGGCGATGGCGTCACGCGGCTCGATCGCTGCGAGATCGAACTCAACGATGTGCCGCCTGGCGATGAGCGTGATACGACGACGCCTGAGGCGATGGTGCGAACGATGCGGCGCTTCTTGCTCGAAGACGGCGTGCTAAGCCCCGCACATCGCCAAATGCTGATTGGCTGGATGGTGGAGAGCCCGACAGGCCGCGAGCGCTTACGATCGGGATTTCCAGGCAATTGGCGCGTTGGCGATAAGACGGGCACTTGGACGGCCGAACACAATGCGACCAACGATGTCGCCATCGCTTGGCCGCTAGACGGTAGGCCGATCGTCATCGCCTCTTACCTTAGCGCCAGCACCGCCGATGCCGAGGCGCGCAACGCTGCGCACGCCGAGATCGCGCGCATCGTCACGGAGGAGTGGGGCTAATGGCTTGGTTTCGGCTCTTCGCCTGCGGCGAGGATTTTCCGGTGATCATCGACAACAATGTCGAGATCGTCGGCTTCTACACGACGCGCTACATCGAGGCGGAAACCCAAGGCGAAGCCGAGGCGCTGTGCTCGGAACTGCTGTTCGAAGACGAAGATCTGCAGCCGCCGCCGGGCGATTGGAGCGATCTGCAGTCGCGGATCGTCTTCGAAGAAGTGCAGCAAGTGCCCGAGCCCGTCGACATCGATGACAATTTCTCCTTCTTCCCGATGGATGAGGAAGACGAGGAGGATTATTGATGGCGAAGAAGGCCACCATCTATCACAACCCGAAATGCTCCACCTCGCGCCAAGTGCTCGAGATGATCGAAGCCGCCGGCTACAAGCCAGAGGTCATTGAGTATCTGAAGGCCGGCTGGACCAAAAAGCAGTTGAAGGATCTCTTCGCCGCCGCCGGCCTCACGCCGCGCCAAGCGCTGCGCACCAAAGCCGCTGAAGCGGAGGAGCTAGGTTTGCTCAACGCCAAGGTCAGCGACGCCAAACTGCTCGACGCGATGATCGAACATCCGATTCTGGTTGAGCGCCCCTTTGTCGTCACCGCCAAGGGCGCGTTGCTCGCGCGCCCTAAGGAGCGCGTGCACGAAATCCTTTGACGGGCCGCTCCGCGCGCGTACACATCGCGGGCCGGTTAAGGGAACGCGGTGTGAAACCGCGGCTGCTCCCGCAGCTGTAAGCGGCGAGTGCGTTGGCCAACACCACTGGAGCGATCCGGGAAGGGGCCAGCGCGCAGCGACCCGCAAAGCCAGAAGACCTGCCGGCATGTAAGCCTTTGGCCCGGGATGCGGCCGTGGAGGTGGCCGTGCGTTGGATCATTGCAGCGATTGCGTTCGCCTGCGCCTCAGTTGCGCAAGCCGAACCGCGCCGCATCGTCAGCCTCGATTATTGCGCCGATCAATTCGTGCTTGCGCTCGCTGACCGCGCGCAGATTACTGCGCTTTCGATCGGCTCATTGCGTGACGATTCCTATTATCGCGACCGCGCGCATGGCGTCCGGCAAACCCGCGGTACGCTCGAAGAGGTGCTGGCGCTGCGCCCCGACTTGATCGTCCGCAACTGGGGCGGGCCGTGGGACGCGGCGCAGGTATACGGCCGCTTTGACATTCCAGTGCTGCAAGTCGGCGACGCGCCCGACTTTGCTTCAGCCCGTGCCGATCTCATCAACGCGTCGCGTACACTCGGTCATCCCGAACGCGGCGAGGCGCTCGCGCGCGATCTTGATGTGCGTCTCGCGCGCCTTTCGGTTCATCGCAGCAATGCCCCGGTGATGTATCTGACTGGCGGCGGCGCGGTGGCGGGCCGTGGGACGATGCTTGACGCGATCATCACCGCGGCTGGCGGGCACAACGTGCGCGATGCCGAAGGCTGGCAAGTGCTGCCGCTGGAACAAATGGTGCAGACGCCGCCCGCGCTGATCGCGCTCGGCTTCTTCGACACAAGCCGTGATCGCGTGAATGCCTGGTCGCCTTCGCGCCACCCAGCTTTGCGCCGCGCACTGGAGCGCACGCCGACGGTTACGCTGCCAACCGCATCGATCGCGTGCCAAGCCTGGTATGCAGTCGACGCCGCCGAAACCATCGCCGCGGCGTTGCGCGCATCATGAGCGCCAGTCTCCGCACCACACTCGAACTCGCCGCATTGAGCCTCGCTGCGCTCTTTGCGGCGCTCTATCTCGGCCCCGTCTCTCTTCAGGATCCATTCGCATCAGACGAGGCCACGCGCACCATCGTCTGGGACATTCGCTTCCCGCGCGCGCTCACCGCCTGGCTCGCCGGCGCCGCTCTCGGCCTCTCTGGAGCTGCGCTTCAAGGCTTGCTCCGCAACCCACTCGCGGACTCCGGTGTGCTTGGTCTTTCTGGTTTCGCGGCGCTTGGCGCCGTTATCGCGTTTGCCTTCGGCTTCGCAGCTTTGGCGCCGGTCATGGCCGTGCTCTTCGCCTTTGCCGCCGCTCTCTTGGTGACGACGTTAGGCTGGGCCTCGCGCGGACCTGCCAGCTTGGTGCTCATTGGCGTGGGCCTTTCAAGTTTCGCTGGGGGCCTGATCGCGCTTGCGCTCAATCTTGCGCCAAACCCTGGCGCGCTCGCCGATCTCGTGAACTGGACACTCGGCTCCGTTGAAGGCCGTTCGCTCGAACACGTCGCGCTCGTCGCTGCGCTCCTCACGATTGGTGCGATCCTCATATTCGGCGCGGCGCGCGGCTTGCAGGCTTTGACGCTCGGCGAAGAATCCGCCGCGGCCATCGGCGCCAACCTGACAAGCACACGCGCGCTTGTCGTGCTCGGCGCCGCCGCGTGCACTGGTGGCGCCACTGCTGTCGCCGGCATCATTGGGTTCGTCGGCATCGCCTCGCCGCATCTGGTGCGCGCGCTCGCTGGGCACGATCCAGCCCGTTTACTTCTGCCAAGCGCGCTCGCGGGCGGCGCGCTGTTGGTTTGCGCCGACATCGCGGTGCGTCTCTTGCCCACCGACGCCGAGCTAAAACTGGGCGTCGCCGCCGCGCTGATCGGCGGTCCGGTGTTTGCGCTGATAGCTGCGCGCCTTGCATCGCGGGGAGGCGGCTCATGAGCTTGCTTTCACTACGCGGCGTGAGCGCCAACCTCGGCAAAGTTCACGCGCTCGCCGGCGTTTCACTCGAGATCGGCGCCGGCGAGATCGTTGCGTTGCTCGGTCCGAACGGCGCGGGCAAGACGACCTTGCTCCGCGCAGCGCTTGGGCTGTTGCCGGTGCGAGGCGAAGTCTCGCTTGCCGGCGTCGATCCCGCGAAACTCAGCGCGCGCGAGCGCGCCTTGCGCGCCGCCTACTTGCCTCAACAACCGCAATCGATCTGGCCGATCAGTGTCGACGCGCTCGTCGCACTCGGCCGCTTTGCCCACGGCGCTGCGCCCGATCGCCTGGCGTCCGGGGACCAAACCGCGGTCGATGCCGCCATCGACACGTGCGCGCTCTCTACGCTGCGCCATCGCCGCATGGACGAAATCTCCGGCGGGGAGAAAGCGCGCGCTCACATCGCACGTGCTATTGCGCAACATGCGCCGCTGCTTCTTCTCGACGAGCCAACAGCGGGTCTCGATCCTGCGCAGGCCCTAAGTGTTGCCGACATCATTCGCGCGCACGCTGCGAAGACTGGCGCCGTCGTCTTCTCGACGCACGACATCGCGCTTGCCACCGGGACCGCGCATCGTGTGATCTTGATGAAAGCGGGCCGCGTCATCTCCGAAGGCGCGCCGGACGCGGCGCTGACGCCCGAAGCGCTGCAGCTGGCTTTTGGCCGCGGAGCAAGGCTCGAGCGCATCGGCGACGGCTTCGTTGCGATTTTCGAACGCTAGAGCTTGAACGCGCCACCCTGAATCTGCGCGTAGAGTTCGGTGGTGATCGGCACGTAGCGGTGCTCCGTTGGATGATCAAAATAGATGTCTTGTTCAATCTTCGCTGGATCGAATCCGTCACGCACGAGATCGACCTTGCGGAACTTGAACGTGCCGGTGGTCTCGATCGCTGGCGTGATGCGAACGAACATCGGCCGGGCGTAGCTGGGCAGCTCGCGGACGAGATAGTTGCGCAGGTTCTCCAGCTTGAACTCTTCGCCCGGCGTGATCGCCGCCATGCCGGCGCGGCCATCGAGCCTTTCGATCTTCACGCCATAGACATTGGCTTCGTCAACGCCAGGGAAACGCGAGATGACTTCGGCCACTTCAGTGGTTGAAACGTTTTCGCCTTTCCAGCGGAACGTGTCGCCGATACGATCGACGAAGTAGAAATAGCCGTCCTCATCCTGGCGCATGAGATCGCCTGTGCGGAACCAAGTATCGCCTTGCTCGATGACATCGCGCAGGATTTTGCGCTCCGAGGCCGCCTTATCGGCGTAGCCGGTGTAGTTGTGCCGCGCGTCGTCCTTGATGAGTCCGACAGCTTCGCCAGGCTCGCCCGCTTCACACAAAACGCACAAGCCGTCAGCGTCGCGCACCGGCATTTCCGCTTCGACGTCGAACTTCACAAGGCGTACCGCGAAGTTGCGCTGCAGGTAGGGTGGCACGCGGCCGATGGCGCCGGCTTTGCCATCGAAATTGAACATCGAGACATTGCCCTCGGTGGAGCCGTAGAATTCCATGATCCGCGGTACGCCAAAGCGCGCTTGAAATTCCTCCCAAACTTCAGGACGAAGCCCGTTGCCGAACGCCAGCCGCAATTTGTGTGCGCGATCCTTTGGGCCGGGTTCCTCATTCACGAGATAGCGGCAGAGTTCGCCAATATAGACGAACATCGTGCAGCTGTGCTCGACCACATCATCCCAGAACTGGCTGACCGAGAACTTGCGCCGCAACACCACGGTGCCGCCGTTCAGCAGCGCTACTCCAACGCCACATAGGCCACCGGTCGCGTGATAGAGCGGCAGCACGCAATAGATGCGATCTTCGGCGTTCGCCTTTGTCGCGGCCGCGAAGCTGCGCATATAGAGTTGCGCGCGCATATGCGAAATCTTCGCGGCCTTCGGCATGCCTGTGGTGCCAGAGGTGTAGATGTAAAGCGCGATGTCGCGCGCCCTTAGTCCTGCACGCCGCGTGCGAGGCGGCCGCTCCGGCGCGAGTTTGGGTTCTCGTAGATCAAGCACATGCCGATCCGGCGCCTGCGGAAAATCCGCGTCAATCACCCAGTACTTCAAGGGACGCGGCAGTCCGGCCCGGATCGTCTCGGCGGCGGTCAAGCCTTCATTATCGGTAATGACGTGGGCGGCGTTCGAGATCGAGAGGCAATGGGCGAGGGCGGCGCCCGTCAGGTTGTTGTTGATGAGCGCGACCGCAACGCCAATCTTCGTCAGGCCAACCCAGGCGGGAATGTACTCGGCGCGATTGGGCAACAGTAGCGCGACCGTGTCGCCGTGCTTCAGCCCTTGCGCGTCGCCCCAAGCCGCAAAGCGGTTGGCCAGCGCATCGAGCTGGCGATAAGTGTAGCGCTCGCCCTCGAACACCATTGCGGTGTGATCGGCGAACTTATCGACGGCCTCTTCAAAATCGTCGCAGATCAGAAAATCCGAATCCGGATCGATCTTGCGCACGGACAAGAGCGTGCGGAACAGACCATCCAGAAACCTGATCTCACGCGCGATCCGCTGCAGCGGGCCCATCCTTCGCCTCCAAGAGCGAGAGATAAGCGTGTTCGCGCGCGAACGGAACCGGTCAGGCGGTCGCGGCGCCGCAAGCGTTTCCGGACTAGCGGCAGGCCGTGAGTGCTTGCGCGACAGCCTCGTCCCACGGGAACACGGTGATTTGTCCTGCAATATCGACCGCGAAGCGATCCGTTGGCGCGCCGAGCATGCCGATGAGGGGCGTCTTCGCGGCGGCGTCCTGGGTCACTTCCGCGGTGACCGTCGGCAGGCCTTCGTTGAAGGAGCGCGCGGGCAGGTCGATTGTTTGAACAGCGGTGATGATACGCAGCGTCGTGTTTTGATCTGGTGAAAGTTCATGCTCTGCGATCACCGTGATGTTGCCGCCGGCTTGGCACCCGATCACGAGCTGGTACTCGCTCTCTGGCACGCCGAAACCTGCGGCGGTCGTGCCTTCATCGATGCGTAGCGTCCACGAACCGGTTTGAGGCGTCGCGCCGAGCGCCGCGGTGTCGGAATTTGCCGGCGCCTGCGCTTCGGCCGTTGTTGCTGCGCTCACAGGTGCTTCTTCGGTGGGAGCCGGGGAGCAGGCGGCGAGCAAGAGAGCAGCGGTGATCAAAAGTGTGCGCATGGGATTTTGCTAGCAACTTTAGTTTGCGGCGTCGCCTTCTGGAAAGGCGCCGGCGAAATCCATGAAGTAGCGGCCGGGCGGATTGAGCGCGGCGAGGAATTGCTTGGCGTTGTGCTCGGCGATTTCTTTTGACGGAAACGCGTCCGGGCCGGCGTGGATGCCGGGGAAGATGGTGCCGAGGCGATAGAGATCGAGCACGTGATAGACGCGATAATAGTTCCGCCAGCGCTTGGCTGGCGGTGTCTTGGTTTCAGATTTTTGCGCGAGCCCGAGCATAAGCACTAGGTGAGGCGCATACGTGGACCGATCAAGCTGCAGGTTTCGGCTTGCAACCAAGGGTTAATCGCGATACAACCCAAAGGTGTGACGCCAACGGGCTGAACTTGCATGGATCTCTCTGGCTTTTCGCGGTTCGTCGACCCTGAGGGGCGCTGCTCCGATCCGCGCATGATCAACGCGGTGGCGGCGTATTGCGGGGTGGCGTTGGCGGGAAGAGACGATATCGCGCAGGCGCGGGCGCTGTGCGCGTCGCTGATTTCCGAGAACGTCGTCAGCGAAGCGACGTTGCACATGGTGCAGGACATCACCGGCGCGAGCGTGTTCGTGGCGCGTGAGAACGGAATCGTCACCGGTATGACGGCGTTCTTCCTGGTGCGGCCCGAGGGCATGCGCGCGCTTGATGAAGGGTGCTTCGATACGCTGCATCCCGATCCTGAGCTTATCTGTAGGCCGCGCGAAACGCCGGCGGGCGGATACGCGTGGGGTTTTGTCGGTTCGACCGACAAGGGCGCAGGCCGCGCGGTGAAGGCGTCGATCGCAGTGCGCGAGACTTTGTTCTGGGCGATGCCCGGATACACGCGCGCGGCGACCGACGATGGCGCGCGGCTGATTTTCGGCACGCTCGGCTTCAAGCCGGTTCCCGGCGATCCGCAATTGGCGCGATATGATGGGCGTGACGTGCCATTGATCGGGCTCGACACGGCCGCCGCCGCGTGAGCGCGCCGGCGCAGATCGTCGTGGACGTTGTGCGCACGCTGGATCAGCTGCCGCAAATCTATGCGCTGCGCGGCATTGTTTACATGGGTGAGCAGGATTGCCCGTTCGACGAGGAGTTCGACGGCAACGATCTTTCCGGCGCGACGCATTTGGTGGCGCGCATCGGCCGCGAGCCTGTCGGCGCCATTCGCATTCGCTGGTTTGCCGGTTTTGCGAAGCTGGAGCGCGCGGCGGTGCTGCGGCGCTATCGCGAGAGCGGGGTTGCGCACGCGCTTTGGGAAGCGAGTGCGGCGATCGCGGCGCGCAAGGGCTATCGCTACATTTTGGGGCATATCGAGCCGCGGCTGCTTGGGTTTTGGGAGCGGTGTGCGGGCTTCAAGTTGCGTGAGGGGCGCCCCGCGTTTCGGTTTTCGGATCGGGAATATGTCGAGGTGGTCGCCGAGCTGCCGGCGCGCGCGGATGCGATCACGCTTGATGCGCCGGCTTTGGTGTTGCTGCGGCCGGAGGGCGCTTGGGATGAGCGCGGCGTGCTGGATGATTCAGCCATGCGGAAGCCTTTGGCGGGCGCAGCCTAAAGCGCGCGCCGGCAAGAGCGGCTCTGAACGAGAGCCAAGGGGACGCGGGGCTGCCACGCCAAGAGAATGCGCCGTTGCTTCGGCGCGTGTTCGACGCGAAAGGCCCGCGTCCCCGTGATTGTCTGATCGCCAGGGCGAGGGAGGGCGGTTTCTCGCTCTCTATCTCGCGCCATCGCGGCGTGCGGAGCTTTGCGTGTTCAGACGCGCGGCTTCCGGTTTGCTCCCACGGTTAGCGCCTTGCGCTGCTCTCCCGGGGCTTCGGTGTTTTCCCTGTCGCCTCCGAAGAGGAATGGCTTTGCTTGGCTTCGAGGGCGCCCCCTCTCACTTCGCTCTGCCGCTCGCGGGTAGCCGCAAGCTTCACGGACAGCACCTTCACGCTCAATCACATCATTCGTTGCCGGCTGAACAGTTGGATCCGACTGGCTCTTCAGAACGAACGACGGGTTGAGTCTAAGGGCGTTTGTGCATGCGCCGGATAGATTTTGTGCGCGAGCTTGATGGTGTTGGGATTTTGCGGCGTGGGGTGTGGGATAGAGGCGCTGTGTATCCGCGCTTTTCTCCGTTACCTCGCCCCCGCGAGGGGGAGAGGTCGCGCGCTTGCGCGCGGGTGAGGGGGCGAGCTTGAAGGTGAGCTTCAAACACCCACCCTCATCCGATCGCTTCGCGACCACCCCGGATCAAGTCCGGGGCAAGCTCTTCTCCCGCCCATGCGGGAGAAGGGTCACTCCGGCGTTTCGCCTTCAGGAAACGCTTCGTGATATTCGATGCGCCATCGGAAGTCGGGCGTTTGCTGGGCCAGGAATTTGATCGCGTAGGTCTCGGCGATTTCCTTGCTGGGAAAGAGATGCGGGCCGGGATGGACGCCGCGCCGCCAGATCGCTTGGATCGGCGTGTGCAGCTTGATCGGCGCGATCACCCAGTACCAGTTGCGCCATTGTTTTGCCGGTTCGACACGGACGGCAGGCCGTTCTTCGAGATCGAGCATGGGCGCTGACATGGGACGCGCCGCGCGAATGTCAGGGGCGCAAGCGATTTTATTTTTTGTACGGGTGCGTGTGTTGCGCGGCGACGGCGCTGGGCTCGCCGAAGAGCGCGAAGAGATTCAACGCCCGCGCCGCCGCCCAGAGGATGGGTGGTGCGTGTCTGATGGGGGCGGCGGCGGACATCTTGTACGGAGTGTACGGGTGGGGGCCACCGGATAGATTGGCGGGAATGCTCGGTTTTTCGGGTCTTGCGGGCTCCGAACAGCGGTTATTCCCTTTTGTTGACCATGGTAGGGCTGGTATCCCGGAGGACGGAAGGCCTTGTTGACCGAACAAACTAGTTATCTTCATACCGAGATCGAGATCGGGTGTGGCCAAGGGATTTTTCTTGTCGGCCGAGCATCCGAGAATCCCAGTGCGCGGATCATCGGCATTGACATCAACATACACCAGTACGAGGCGGCCCGGGAACGCGTAAAAGAGGCGGGCCTATCAAATGCGATGATATTTCACGCGGAAGCGTTTTCATTCTTGAGGGAGCACGTGCCCGATGAAACTATCAGCGCTTTTCATGCTTACTTTCCCTCGCCTTACATTGGAGAAATTCGGCGACACAATGTTCTCGGCCAGAAGCTCTCAGGAAGATTGTTAAGCAAGGAATTTCTTCGCGAGTTGCAGCGTGCTGCTCAGCTTGGAGCCAGCCTGAGATTTGCCACTGACAACAGAAGTTACTTCAATTTTGTGGCCAAGAACGTTGAGGGCTTGGAACTGGTGACCACACCATGGGTTCATCCGAGACAGTCGGATCAGATGTTGGTCGGCTCAGGATGCGAGAGAAAATTTAGAGGGATGGGAAGGGAAATCTACTATCTTCAATGCTTACTACGCTAAGCCTTGCTGATTGTTTGGAGTTTGACCCGGTAGGTTTTCTTCGCGTTGCGTCGATTATTGCCCTGTTCATGTTCGTCGAGGACCTCAAGCGTGCCTCCGAGCTTTGCCAGATGTTCGTCAACTATCGCGAGGCCTAGGCCGCTACCCGGGCGATTAGCGCCGGCGCCTCGTTCTCCCGATGCGGAAGTCCGCACCGGCCCCCAGCTTTCAATTTCGATTACCAGGTGCCGAGTTTCACGGGACTGTCTGATTTCGACCCAGGCGTCTCGATCAAATAACTGACCATTGTACTTGATCGCGTTGTCGATGAGGTTGTCGATGATCGCTCGAAAGCTCATTGGGTCACCGCTGATAATCGCGCTGCCACCTTGAATATTTGTTCGAATCTCAAGGCTTCGATCCTTGGCGACTGGCTCGTGCCGCCGTGCGAGTTCGTTGAGTAGCGCGGTCGCGTCAAACGGCCCGTCGGGCACTGAGGTTGGGGGTATCGATAGATCGATGGCGGTGAGTACTCGTTTGCTAGTTTGGTGGATGTCTTCAAGAACAAACGCCAGAAGCAAATCGCGGCATGCGTCCCGGAGGTCCACGACGTTAGTGCTCATAGGAAGTGACGACACTGCATTCAATGTTGTCGTGACGGCGTCTTTGATCATCGCTCGTTTCGCGATAGGATGGTCTGAGAGATCATCCCGTACGAGCGGCAGTAGGTCCTCAAGCCGCTCAACGTCCGAGGAATGCTTCGTGTAGAGAGCATCGGAAAGACTCTCAAGCGTCGCTTCCAGTGCAGTGTAATACCTTTGGATGGCATTCCTGACGCTGTGCTGCGGATTTGCGGTCAGTGCGGAGCGGATCGACGGGTCATTTGCAATTTCAGCGTAAGCACGTGTGAGCATCGACATGCATGGTAGGAGTTGGCCGCGAGCGTCATGCGCGCGCTTTGCAGTAGCCTGCGGCGTTTCGAGTTGCGGTGATGTGGGTGAATTCCCATCGACGGCACCCGTGTCTGCTCCAAGGGCTGATAGGATTTCCGCGATGAACTCACTTGGATGGAGATGCAATGTGGCCTTCGAGAGAAATCTCGCGTCGGCGGTTTCAGTGGGGGCGACCGAGCGTAGGTATGCTTCTTCGTAGCTTGAGCAAACCACGGTCTTTGGAAAATTGCTGTAACTTGAGAAATATCCGCGCTGTGCCAGCTCGATCAGTGCAATGCCCGAAAACGAGCTGAGCTGATCAGATAGTTCGTAATCTCCCGTCTTAATTCCGAGTGGGAGAATTGCATCAATGATGATGAGATCGAATTTTTCCGACGCGATCTTGTTGATCGCAAGATCAAGCGTCGTTGCCAGTTCACACTGAACGTGAGCGCTCAACTTCTCTATCGCGCTCTGAATGGTCTCGGGCTCATCCTCGATCCAAAGCAGGGAAGGCTTGGCTGGCATTTGAAAACTCAAGTTGTTTGCGCTGCGCTTGGTCCCGAAGCGAGTCCTGTATTTCGCCGATTGCGCTCACCGTGGAGCGTAATGACGCTGATGCGTTTTCATCCAATTCTGGCACGTACTCGCTTTGACCGAGAGAACTCACAATAGAACCTTGGGCTTGAAGAGCACGGCCCTTTGCCTTGTGCAACTGATCCCTTGCAACCTCATTCGAGAGGGCCAAGAATTTTTCGTGCGCCTGATCAAGGGCTCTTCGCGCCTGTTTCATCTGTTCAATTGCTTCCGGGGCAGACACGGAACGCGGGGACGCAGATCCCATAAGCACTGTATTGATCGCGTTTTTCACGGCCTGAATGCTCGCAACAGCGGCAAGCAAGCTATCCACTTCAGTATGAAACGCCGCCAATTCAATCTGCTTTGCCTGCGCCTGTTGAGTCAAAACGACCGTGTGCTCAGCGACGCGGGTTTGGACTTCGTAGTCCAGGCGAGCTTTCAACTTCGCCATTTGGAAAGAGATGAAAAGGCTCGCGACGGAAATTAGGAGGGCCCCAAGCGAGGTGAGCTCGGCCCCCCAACTCAGTACAAACTCCATCTCGAACCTCGCAGGTAACATCCCATTATATTGCCCAATCTTCATTGTGCCAATCTGGCCAATCCAGACTACGGCACCGCCACGTCGATCTCCCCGCCGCCATCGCGAAACTTCGCGCTCATTTCCACCATCCCTGCTTCCTGCGCTTCTTTCGCTTTTGCGTAGTCGCGCACGTCCTGCGTGATTTTCATGCTGCAGAATTTTGGGCCGCACATGCTGCAGAAGTGTGCGGTTTTGTGTGCGTCTTTGGGCAGGGTTTCGTCGTGGTATTGGCGCGCCGTGTCGGGATCTAGGCCCAAGTTGAACTGATCTTCCCAGCGGAATTCGAATCTTGCGCGGGAGAGGGCGTCGTCGCGGAGGCGCGCGTAGGGGTGGCCTTTGGCGAGGTCGGCGGCGTGGGCGGCGAGCTTGTAGGTGATGACGCCGACTTTGACGTCGTCGCGATCGGGCAAACCGAGATGCTCTTTCGGCGTGACGTAGCAGAGCATCGCCGTGCCGAACCAGCCGATCATCGCCGCGCCAATGGCTGAGGTGATGTGATCGTAGCCGGGCGCGATGTCGGTGGTGAGGGGGCCGAGCGTGTAGAAGGGCGCCTCGCCGCAGACTTCGAGCTGCTTGTCCATGTTCTCTTTGATCTTGTGCATCGGCACGTGGCCGGGGCCTTCGATCATGGTTTGCACGCCGTGCGCCCAGGCGATCTTGGTGAGTTCGCCGAGGGTTTCGAGTTCGGCGAATTGCGCGGCGTCGTTGGCGTCGGCGATGGAGCCGGGGCGCAGGCCGTCGCCGAGTGAGAAGCTCACGTCGTAGGCGCGCATGATTTCGCAGATCTCGGCGAAGTGCGTGTAGAGGAAGCTCTCCTTGTGATGGCTGAGGCACCACTTGGCCATGATCGAGCCGCCGCGCGGACGATGCCGGTGACGCGCTTGGCGGTGAGATGGATGAAGGGGAGCCGCACGCCGGCGTGGACGGTGAAATAGTCGACGCCTTGTTCGGCCTGTTCGATGAGGGTGTCGCGATAGATTTCCCAGGTGAGGTCTTCGGCGACGCCGCCGACTTTTTCGAGCGCTTGATAGAGCGGCACGGTGCCGATCGGCACGGGCGAATTGCGCACGATCCAGTCGCGGATGTTGTGGATGTTGCGGCCGGTGGAGAGGTCCATGACGGTGTCGGCGCCGTGGCGGATGGACCAGACGAGCTTGTCGACTTCTTCCGCCATCGAGGAGGTGACGGCGGAGTTGCCGATATTGGCGTTGATCTTCACGAGGAAGTTGCGGCCGATGATCATCGGCTCGAGTTCGGCGTGATTGATGTTGGCCGGGATGATGGCGCGGCCGCGGGCGATTTCTTGGCGGACGAATTCGGGCGTGACGAAGTCCGGGATGGAGGCGCCGAAGTCGTTGCCGTCGCGGATGCCGACGGCTTCGCGCCGCATGTTTTCGCGGATGGCGACGTATTCCATCTCCGGCGTGATGATGCCGCGGCGTGCGTATTCGAGTTGCGTGACAGCTTGGCCTTGCTTCGCCCGCAGTACGCGCGGCTGCTTCGGGAACGGCGGCGTGAGCTTTTCGGCGCTGACGTTGCCGTTGTCTTCCGGCTTCACTTCGCGACCGTCGATCTCTTCGACGTCGCCGCGCGCTTTCACCCATGCGGCGCGCGTGCGCGCGAGGCCGTTGTTGATGTCGATGGCGACATCGGGATCGGTGTAGGGGCCGCTCGGATCGTAGATGGTGACGGGCGGTTCGTTGGCGCTTGGGTGCGGCAGCACTTCGCGGAACGGCACGCGCAGATCGGGATGCGCGCAGCCGGAGGCATACACTTTGCGCGAGCCGATGAGCGGGCCGGTGGTGACGCTCAATGTTCCTTCTGGCGTCGCGAACGCAGATTGGTTTTCGGGCTTGTTCATAAAGCGCTCCTCCCTCCGCCGGTGCTAACCGGTTCAGGTTCGACGGGTCAGGGCGGGATGCCCAATCTCAGCCGCAAAAAACGGCCCCCCGGGATATGCGCGCAGGCTTACGCCCGCGCGCACTGCGCTTCAAGCTTAGTTCTGGCGTTGGTCGTGGAACTCCTGGCCGTCGACGAGCGTGAGCGTCATGGCAGTGACGCGGCCGCGGGCGTTGCGTTCGAAGCGAACGCGTTGCAGTGGCGCCGCGCCAGTGACGGCGAAGAGATCGCGTTCGAGTGGCAGCAGGACGAGCGGCGGGCGGCGATCGCGGCGGAGCACGAGGCGGTCGTTCTCGATGGCGATGCTGCGCGCGCCATAGCCGCCGGCATAGTCGCGCAAGTTGCGCGGGTAGGCGGCGTTTTCGGCGTTGAGCGAATCGAGCGCCCATTGTGCCTCGCGACGGGCGGATTCATCCGCTTGAGGCCCAATCGCCGCCGAGAGCGCAAGCGCGCGTGCGCGTGTGAGTGCTTGGGCCACAGGGACGGTGACGTCTGGCTGCACGCCAGCGCCTTCCCAATTGCTGTGGGTGATTGGATTGATCGGCGTGGCGAACGAAACGAAGACGCCGAGATTGTCGCCGACGGGAAGAAGGCCGCCGGGATTGGCGCCGCCGGCTGAGGCTTCGCCGATGATGGTTGCGCGTCCAGCGGCTTGCAGTGTGTAGGCGACGCTCTCGCATGCCGAACCGGTGCGGCCGCTGGTGAGGACGAAGAGCGGCGTGTCGAGGCGGCGTCCGCTTGCGGGCTGTTCGGGCGGTGTTTCTTGCAGCTCGCCCTGGCGCGAGTGGAACGTGTTGTAGACATCGGCGCCCTCGGGGAAGAAGTGGCCGAGGATGTAACCGACCATCGCGGGCGAGCCGCCGGCGCAATCGCGCAGATCGAGGATCAGCGCTTGCGAGCCGTGCACCATCGTCAAGGCGGCATCGAGCGCTTGCTTCGCTTGGAGATTCTCAGGGTCGAAGTGGGCGAGCAGCCGGAAATCGACAACGCCGATTCCGCCCGGATACATGGTGACGCTCGGGATTCCGTACGCGGCGCGTGCATCGTTGCCGAAGCCGCCGGGCGGGCGTTCGGGAGCGTTGGGCTGCGGCGGGTGATACTCGACGCGGAAGTGACCGTCGTGAGGGCTGAGCGTCGCGGTCAGCGCTGCGGCGAGATCGGCTTCGTTGGTTATGTCGTAGCGGCCAGCGGCGGCGGCGGCACGCACCTCAGCGGCGATTGCGTGCGACCGTTGTTCGTCAAAGAAGTTCTCTTCAATCGCGGCGGCGACGCGCTCCGCAACGGCGCGCGGCTCGGCAACCTCCGCGGAGGCCTGCGCAGACAACAGTGCGGCGAGCGCGGCGGATGCCAGAATGAGTCTCTTCATAGATCGTGTTACCCCCGTTGGCGCCCCTGATAGCTTCCAGGCGAGCGCGTCCGCGCGCTGCTTGTGCGCGCGGCTCCAGAGCGGAGATGCCCAGCGGAAACGGTTTGGATGCAGCCGGAGGGGCGTTGGGCGGCTTTGGCAAGTGGGGGTCCATTGCGCCGTGTGGCGCGAGTGCGCATGTTGCGGCCGGGAGACGCGAATGGGAACGCCAGCCGATTATACCATCATAGTGCTGCTTGTTGCGGTTGGCGTGGCGCTCTGGACGGTGCTCGATCGGTTAGGGCAGCTCCAGCGCGATGTTGACGAGATCAAGCGGAAGTCGGGGTCCGATTAGGGCTTGGCAAATAGTAGAGTGACCCACCCCAAGATGAGGGTGACGCCGCCGATGGGCGCCAGAAGCGCAAAGCTCTGCGAGCCGGTCAGCGAAATCGCGTAAAGCGTTCCGGCAAAAACGGCGGCGCCGCCCAGGATCATGGCGCCGGCGATAGCGTTCAGCCGCCCAGAACGATTTGCAATCGCAAGACCTGCGCACGCCGCCGCGATGTGCACGAAAGCGCCGAGCTTGACGCGTTCCAAGTCCTCGGCTTGCAGCACATCGCGCAGTGGGTGCGCAGCGGCGACGAGCATGCCGAGCGCGACAAGTCCGCTCAGTGCCGCAGCGATATTGATCGACCTCAAGTCGATGTCTCCCCGTTTGCCCTGTGTTCTGACCCAAACTTCGCTAGAGATGCAACCCATGACTCAAACCAACGCCGCTGCGAATTGGGCCGTGGGGAAGCGGGTCTTCCATTGGAGCGTCGCGCTGGCGGTGGTGGTCGCCCTGTTGGCGCCGAAGCCAGACGATGGCCAAGGGATGTTGCACATCGCGGCCGGGAGCGCCGCACTTGCTTTGGTGTTGGCGCGGCTGGTCTGGCGCCTTCTCAGCGATGTGAGGCCTTATGCGAAGGACGCGCTGCGGTTCAAGGCGCCGGTGCTTTCCAAGGGCGCGCGCGGCCTTGCGCCGTTCTTGCTGCAGGGCGCCCGTCTGGGTGGATTTCTGTTTCTTGCTTTGATCCCGGTAGCGGCCGCGCTGGCGTTGGCGGGGATCGGGCAGGGCGAAGAGTCGCCTTTGCTCGAAGCGCACGAGACCGCCGGTAAGATCATCATGGTGCTCGCGATTGCGCATGCTGTGGCGGTGGTCTTATTCGCGGTGGCGATAAAGTACGATCTGATCAACGTTACGCTGCTTGGCGGCGCCCGCTCGTTCAGCGAAGGCGGCGCGCGCGGTGTGATCGGACTAGCGGCCGGCGCCTTCATTGGATTTGCGGCCCTTGCCTATGTGTGGGGTCCGTTCAACGTCGCCGCTAAGGCGGCCGTGTTCGGCGAGAGCGAGCACGGAAGCGAGTTCGAACGCGGCGAGGCTGACGACGACTAGGTCCTGCTCTCAGGTGTCAGGTCGCGGCGGAATCAGTTTCATGTGCGGGAACGGAATCTCGATGCCGGCCGCGTCGAACGCGATTTTGATGCGTTTCAAGTACTCACGCCGGACGGCGAATTGCTTGCCTGGATAGGTCTTTAGCCGCGCCTTGAGCATGACCGCAGAGTCAGCCAACTGATCAACCCCGACGATCTCGATGTCATCAAGGACCATTGATAAGAACTCTTGGTGTTGGCGCATGTCATCGCCGACGCTCTTCATCACTTCGAGCGCCTTTGTGATGTCTGAAGTGTAGTCAATGGAGAGATCGACGACGGCAAAGGCAAATCCCTTGCTCCGGTTGTGAATGACCTGCGCTTCGCTGTAGGGGAAAATGTGAAGCGTGCCATCGAAATCGCGCAGCTTGATCGTGCGCAGCGACATCTCCTCTACGACGCCGCCGACATCGCCGACGCTGATGATGTCGCCGACGGAAACCGAGTCCTCGATGATCAAGAAGATGCCGGTCAGAAAGTCCTTCACGATCGTTTGCGCGCCAAAGCCCACGGCGAGACCGAAAATGCCGGCGCCCGCGAGCAGCGGACCAATTTCGACGCCCACTTCAGAAAGCGTCATCATTGCCGCGATAACGACGAGGATGCTGGTCGCGAGACCGGAGAGGACCGGCCCTAAGGTCCGTATCTGCGCGGCGCGACGCGGGTTGCGTGCGCGAAACGCGACACGATCAAATCCACGCCGGATAGCCACCTGACCAAGCTCGATGGCGGCGAGCGACAAGATCAAAATGAGTGCGATGCGCGCCAAGACCGAGAATGCGTCATAGAGCGGGCTGTCTTGGAGGCTCGCAAAGTCGAAACCCCAAATGCGCAGCACCAGAATGAAGGCGCCTACGAAGATCGCGAAGCGCGCAACGCGCATGGTCCAGCGACCAATGCTCACACGACGGCGGGGTTCGCCGTTTTCTTTGGGCGCGATGTGCTCGGTGAGCGCCTTGAGAACAAGGTGCAGGCCCCAAACGACAATTGCCGCGCCGAGCAGCACGAGGACCGACAATCCGCCGCGGAGCAACACTTGCTCTGGATTGAGCGTGGAGATGCCGCTGACAAAATCCTCAATGCTTTGCGTCAGCGTCTGGAGGGAGAGATCGCTCGATGGCGCGGTCGATTGCGGTGTTGTCGTCATTGCAGGCGATATAGACGAGTGAGCGAGGATTTCGAGAGTGATCAGGCGCCGAGTTGCAGCATGATGAGCGCCATGACGCCGAAACATGCGGCGAAGACATTGAGCAGACGCATGAGCGCTCCTAGATTGGAGCATTCTCGATAATCTGAGTGCGGCGTCCAGCCGCTGTGGGTGGAGCGGCAACGTGCAGCAGAAACGCGAAATTGGTCGTAGCGGCATTATGATCGCGCCGCTGGTGCTTGGCGGCAATGTGTTCGGCTGGACAGCGGACGAGAAGGCGTCGTTCGCCATCCTCGACGCGTTCGTCGATCAAGGCGGCGAAGCGATCGACACAGCCGACGTGTACTCAGCCTGGGTCCCGGGTCATGAGGGCGGCGAGAGCGAGCGTGTCATCGCGGCATGGCTGAAACTGAGCGGCAAGCGCAACAAGGCGGTGATCGCCACAAAGGTGGGCATGTTGCCGAAGCGCTTGGGCATCAAGCGTGAGAACATCGTGGCGGCGTGCGAGGACTCGCTGACGCGGCTCGGTATCGAGACCATCGATCTCTATTGGCTGCATCGCGATGATGAAGCCACACACGCCGAGGAATATACCGCCGCGCTTGAGGACTTGCTGAAGGCCGGCAAGATCCGCGCGCTCGGTGCGTCGAACTTCAAGTCGGCGCGATTTGCCGAAGGCATCGCGGAAGCCAACAAACGCGGGGTGCGCTTTGATGCGCAGCAGCCCGAGTACAATTTGATGAACCGCGAGATCGATGCGGAGCTTGTGCCGCTCTGCGAGCGCGAAAGTGTTTCGATCCTGCCGTATTACGGCCTGGCGAACGGATACCTCACCGGCAAGTACCGGACTGAAGCAGACAAGAGCAAGAGCCTGCGCGGCGGGCGCATGGACAAGTACATGGCCGGAAAAGGCCCAGCCGTTCTCGCCGCGCTCGATGAAGTGAGCGCGCGTCAAAAGGCGACGCCCGCGCAAGTGGCTTTGGCGTGGATTATGGCGAAGCTGCCCGCCGGCGCACCGATTGCTAGCGCAACGAGCGTCGCACAACTCGACGAGCTGATGGGCGCGCTCAATGTCACGCTGAGTGCTGACGATGTGGCGTCCTTGGATCGCGCCAGCGCCTAACCGTCACAAGTCGTAGAGCGCGCTCACGCCCGGTGTGAGCGGCAGCCAAGATGGAATACGCTTCTTGGCCATCCAGTACGGGCGCCAGAGGCGACGCCACACGACGGGATTGAGTTTCGTGACCGTCGTCGTGAATCGCGCCGGGTCTGTCTCTGTTGAATCCTGGCTATGTAGCCAGCGGCGCGCGGCGAGATGCATTTCGGTGCTGACTGGCGCGTTGAGCGGACCCGCGAGTTCGCGAATCTGCGGCAGTGAGCCCGGCCCTGCGTTGACTGACAAGGTGGCGACGCGCTCGCCGCCTCGACGAACGCTCCAGACGCGCGTGTGATTGTCAGCGAGATCGTGCCCGTAGCCCGCGACGCAGTGCTTCATGGCGCGGCCTTCAGCTTGAATCTCGGCGGTGGTGCGGAGCGCTACAAACCTATAGCCGCCCACTTCACCGTCCTCGAGCCAAGTGTCCGCAAGGATGCCGTCGCCGAGATAGAGCGGCAGTGAGAGTTCATCGACCCAGCCAAAGGCCGCCGCCTCTGCCGCGTTCCACTGCATCTGCGCCGACCAGCGGTTGGAGACCAAACCTTGCGTTTCGGCATTGTGCGTCGAATACCACGCCCAGAGTGCGACGAGGCGCTGGTGCTGATGTTCGGGTCGCCGCCGATACGTGCGCCGTCGCTTTACCACGACCGGCGCTTCGCGAGCGAACCATAGCGCCACTTCATCGTCCGCCGTTTCAAGCGCCTCGGACACATTCTTCATCCACTTCGGCGCGTCGCGCCAATGCGTCGGCAAGTGGTTGGCGACGCGGCGGCGGAAGTCCGGCGTGTCCGTCAAAGCGGGGATCGGCGTGTCGAAAGCTTCGGGTTCGAAAGCGCGCATCCACGCAGGCACGCCGGCGTGTTGCGCGACGATTGCGAGCGGGGCGCCGGTGGTGACGAACCGCAGCGCATTGTCCGCGCTGATGTCTCGGCGCGGGAAAGCGAGCGCGAACAGCACTGCCGGGAAGCTCAGCGCCAGATCCGCGATCCAGATATGCTCGGCCGCCAACGCGCGTACGCGCGGCTGCACCGCGGCGCGAAACTTGGACAGACGTGTTTCGATCAGCGCCGCGCGTGGTCGTGCGGGCGCTGGCGCGCTCTCCGGAGCGCGCGCAAATTGCGTAAGCATGGTGATCCATCGCCGCAACGCGGCGCTGACTTAGGCTGATGATGTTTGAAAGATGCGCGCGTTCAACCGAACTTGGCGCGCAAGACGTCAAGTATCGGTAGAGCCGCCCTGGTGGCGCGATTTGCAATGCACGAGCGCCTCCCTGAAAGGCGTTGAAAACGGAGCGCGTGCATACAGGAGGCGTGCGTTCAACGCAATCACAGTTTTTGTTTAGCTCTTACGGTGTGGCGCGCGCGCAAGCTACCAGCCGCCGCCACCGCCACCACCACCACCACCGCCTGATGAGCCGCCGCCACCGGAGCCGGAGGAGCTTGAGCTTTGCGGCAGTGAGCTGGAGACGCCGGAGCTCATGTTGGAAACCATGGAGCCGGTAAGCGCACCCAGCGATTGCGACGTGCTCATGTTCGTCCATGTCGGGTGATAGTTCGCGGCTTCTTGCGGGAGCACGTGCTCGAAATACTTAGTCCACGGGGCTTCAACATCGAGCGCGACGGCGTAGGGCAGGAAGGTTTCGTAGCGCTCTTTCGTCATCGGCGGCGGCGCGCTTGAGCCAGGCTGGACGGCGTTGAGCTGCAGCTTCTCCGCCTTCTCCATGTAGAGGCGGAAGCCTTCAATTTCGCTGCGGATCGCCTGGCCTTTCTGCGTCGGCGCCGGCATCAAATAGAGAAAGATCGCGTTGAGCGCCGCGAGTGCAACGACGCCGAGCGTGTGCCACACCGTCCATTGCACGACCATGATCGCGGAAATCACGATCACCAGGATCGAGATGGCGATGGCGGTAATCGTATAGCCGACATTCCAGCGAAAATACTCGCTGCCATAGTTTCGGCCGAGAGCGGCTTGGAAGGTCCTGTATGCGCCGGTGAAGCTTGAGTCGTATGCGCCGCCAAGTGTCTTGTGAGCGCCACTGCCGAAGACGCTGCTGATCAGCGCTTCGTCTTCGGGTGTGACGCCGGGCGTTGAGTTCGAATTGCGGGTGAGTACGGTTTGCTTCTTGTCGGTCGCGTCGATGGTGATGCGGCCCTTGACGGCTTGGTTCAGCAGTGTGGCGATCAGCGCGCGATGGCCAACTACGCCGCGATAGTAGATGTGGTGCGTGGCGGCGGGCGAGTAGCCTTTTGGCGGCTCGTAACGCGCGAAAATCGGGCCCTTGGGCGGATCGCGACCGACGCGCGTGAAACCCCGATACAAGAACCAAAAGAGCCCAACCAGCGACATGCCGAGCACGGTGAGCGCGCCATAACGCTGCCACCACACGCCACCGCGGTCCGCGGCGGATGGCGGGTCAATCAGACCTTTGTCAAAGCCGATACTGGCGGTGAGCCCTTCGCCTGATGCAAGCGGCCTTGTTGTTGCGAAGATGTGCTGGCCGCCTGTGGCCGTGTAGGTGAAGTCGCGGCCGGTTTCGCCGACTGTGCCGGTGTAGGCGGCGGTCCGCGTGACGTTGGCGCCAGACGGCAGCGTGATTGTTGCGCGTGAGTGCGCGATGGGGAAGTTCCAGTAATTGCCGGTGACGTTCCAATAGATCTCGTCATAGGTCTCGAAGTAGCGAACCTGGTTCTTCACCTCGTATTTGATGACGTAGGTGTGGAGGCCCTCGTCGAGGAAGATGTCCTCATCGCCGATAATGATGCGGAAGGCGTTGCCGTCTGTTTCAGTATCATACGGTTCGTTGTGGCCGTCTCGCTGGATGTCCAGGACGTGATACTGGTAGGCGAGGCGGGTGTTGTCCGCATCGACATAGAAGCGCGGCAAGTCGCGGAAAATGCCGCGGCGAATTTCAATACCTAATGAGGTGACGCTCAGCGTCTCAGTGACGATGATATCACCATCGCGCTGGACTTCGATGGCGACGTCGAAGGAGTTGATTTGTTCCCGCGCAAGCGCGGCTGGCGCAATCAGCAGCGCGAACAGGGCAAGGACGAGAGCACGGAGAGCCTTCATTGTGAGTTGAGTCCGAGTGTTGGCGCGTCGCGATCGCCGGTGGCGGTGATTTCGAAGAAGGCGCGTTTGGCGATGCCGAATAAGCCGGCGACGATGTTGGATGGGAAGCTCTCAACCACGGTGTTTAGCTCACGGACCGCGCCATTATAGAAGCGGCGCGCCATCTCGATCTTGTTTTCGGTGTCGGAAAGTTCGTTCTGTAGGTCGAGGAAGTTCTGATTGGCCTTGAGTTCGGGATAGGCTTCGCCGAGGGCGATCAGGCGGCCGACAGGTTTCGAGAGTTCGCTTTCAGCGGCGCCGCGCGCGGCGGCGTTGTCGCCAGCCGCGAGGGCAGCGTTTCGGCGCGCGGCGACTTCTTCGAATAGATTGCGCTCGTGGGTGGCGTAGGCCTGCACCGTGGTGACGAGCTGCGGAATGAGATCGGCGCGGCGCTTCAGCTGCACGTCAATGTCTGCCCAACCGTTGTTGACCATCTGCCTCTTGGCGATGAGCTGGTTGAACAGAACAATGACGATGATCGCGACGACGGCGACTGCGGCGATGATGTAGAGAGTGGTCAAGCCCGATCCTCTGGCTGTTTTAGTTTGATGTACTTGGCGACGATGTAAGGACCTTGCTTGGAGCCCGGCAGATGGTCGTAGGCCAGCGTATAGCGTTGGTCCTTTATCACTTCATCAACACAGACGACATCGTCTACGCGCTCGAAAGGATCCTTGTGGTGCGCGGAAAACTGGTGAGCGTAGCGCTTGGCTTCCGCCCACATAGCTCTCTTGTCTTTGTCATGGCGTCGGCCGACATGGAACGAATAGGAGTGCATTTCGCCGAACACGCCTTCTTGGTAGCCTCCAGTGTTTACGAAGTAGAGCGCCAACCCGCTCATCGGTGCATCCTTTGGCTGTGGCACCGGTGTGATACAAGTGCCATCGACGACGCTGAGATCGGCGTAGCCGTCGATGTGCAACGAGGATGGTTCTCCCCACCAACGTTGGCGGAGAACAGGAACGGTATCTTCTATTGAGCGCGCCACCACGAACTGAATGTCGTGTAGCTCGATGTTAGCCCGCGCATGCCTCCCCCCGACGAACACGGCAAAGAGCTTCAGTTGAAATAGGTCGTCGACCCACGGGTTTGTCATTCGCCTAACCTACGCCCCAGCGCGGTTCGCCACCAGATCATCCACGACTGAGGGATCGGCGAGTGTAGAAGTATCGCCAAGATTGGAGATGTCGTTCTCGGCGATCTTGCGCAAGATTCGGCGCATGATTTTGCCGCTGCGGGTTTTCGGCAGGCCTGGCGCCCATTGGATGATATCGGGCGTGGCCGTTGGGCCGATTTCGTGGCGGACCATCTGCACAAGCTCGCGCTTCAGTTCATCGCTTGGTTCGACGCCTTGTTTCAGCGTCACGTAGCAATAGATGCCTTGCCCCTTGATGTCGTGCGGATAGCCGACGACGGCGGCCTCGGCGACTTTGGTGTCGGCGACGAGTGCGCTTTCGATTTCAGCGGTGCCGATGCGGTGGCCGCTGACGTTCAGCACGTCATCGACGCGGCCAGTAATCCAGAAATAGCCGTCTTCATCACGCCGGCAGCCGTCGCCGGTGAAATACGTGCCCGGATAGGTACGAAAATAGGTGTCGAAGAAGCGTTGATGATCGCCATAGACGGTGCGCATTTGCCCTGGCCAGGAATCGAGCAGCACGAGATTGCCGCTGGTGGCGCCCTCAAGGAAATTGCCCTTGTCGTCGACTAGCGCGGGCTTGATGCCGAAGAAAGGCCGTGTGGCGCTGCCGGGTTTCATCGCCGTGGCGCCGGGAAGATTTGTGATCAGCGCCGCGCCGGTTTCGGTTTGCCACCAAGTGTCGACCACCGGGCAACGTGAATCGCCGACCGTGCGATAGTACCAGAGCCAGGCTTCTGGGTTGATTGGCTCGCCGACGGTGCCGATAAGGCGGAGGCTGTCGCGCGACGTGCGCTTCACCGGTTCTTCACCGTCGCGCATCAGGGCGCGGATGGCGGTTGGCGCGGTGTAGAAGATGTTGACCTTGTGCTTGTCGATGACTTCCCAGAAGCGCGAGACGCTTGGGTAGTTCGGCACGCCTTCAAACATGAGCGTGGTCGCGCCGTTCGCGAGCGGGCCGTAGACGATGTACGAGTGGCCGGTGACCCAACCCACATCAGCGGTGCACCAGTAGATATCGCCGTCGTGATAATCGAAGACGTATTGGTGCGTCATCGAGGCGTAGACGAGATAGCCGCCGGTCGTGTGCAGCACGCCCTTGGGTTTGCCGGTCGAGCCAGAAGTGTAAAGGATGAAGAGCGGATCCTCTGCGTTCATCGGCTCTGGGGCGCATTCGGCGGAAGCCTCGGCCGCCGCGTCCTCGTAAACGACGTCGCGTCCTTCCTTCATCGGGACGCCGGCGCCGGTGCGGGTGACGACGATAACGGTGTCGACGTTGGTCGTGACGTGCGCGTGCTCCAACGCCTCATCGACATTATGCTTCAGTGGGATGATCTTGCCGCCGCGCACGCCTTCGTCGGCGGTGATGACGCACTTCGAATCGCAATCCTTGATGCGGCTGGCAAGGCTTTCGGGCGAGAAGCCGCCAAAGACGACGGAATGGATTGCGCCGATGCGCGAGCAGGCGAGCATTGCGTACGCCGCTTCCGGGATCATCGGCATATAGATGGTGACGCGATCGCCTTTCTTGACGTTGCGCGCTTTCAGCACATTGGCGAAGCGGCAAACTTCATCGTGCAGTTCGCGATAAGAGATGTGGCGCGACTGGTGCGGATCGTCGCCTTCCCAGATGATCGCAACTTGATCGCCGCGCGTTTCGAGGTGGCGGTCGATGCAATTGGCAGAAACGTTGAGGACGCCGTCCCAATACCAGCGGATGTGAAAGTCAGCTTCGTTGAAGCTGGTGTCCTTCACCTTGGTGTAGGGCGTAATCCAATCGAGCCGCTGGCCGTGCACGCCCCAGAATGCTTCCGGGTCCGCCAGGGCGCTGGCGTGCATAGCGCGATACTTCACGTCATCCACGTAGGCTTTCTTGGCCCATTCCTCGGGGACAGGGATGACGACGGGATCGGACATGGGCGTTTCCTTTGTTGGCGCGATTGTCGCGATCAGTGTGCGGGTGACAACCCCAAACGCGCGCTTAGTGCGCCACACTTGCCGCGCGGCGGAAGACCGTGCGAATGGTGAAGTTGGAGACCAGTCGCCGCACGCCTGGCAGGCGTGAGAGCGTGTCTTGGTGGATGCGTTCGTAGCGGTCGTTGTCGGCGATGACGATGCGCAGGAGATAGTCGCTCTCGCCGGTCATCAGGTGGCAGTCCTGCACCTCGCGGCAGAGCGCCACGGCGCGTTCGAACTTCGCCATCGTTTCGCGGCGCTGGTCTTCCAAGGTCACCGCCACGAACACCGTGGCGCTGCGGCCGAGCGCCTTTTCCGAGAGTATGGCGGCGTAACCCTCGATCACGCCGGCGGCCTCCATGGCTTTGACGCGGCGGTGGCAGGCGGACGGACTAAGCCCGATGCGTTCGGCGAGGGCGGCGGCGGTGAGGACGCCGTCGCGCTCGAGCTCGATCAGGATCTTGTGGTCGAAGTCGTCCAACTGAACGGGAATTTCGTGCGGCATGCCGCCTAGTACGCCAGAAAATAGGCGTCAGGAACGCTCCTGCGCTCAAAATATCCAAGAAAATGCGTTTCCGACGGGATATTTCCCCGCCCAATAGGAGGAATTCCCATGAAAGTCGGTTGCCCCAAGGAAATTAAGGTCCACGAGTATCGCGTTGGTCTGACGCCGGAGAGCGCGGCTGAACTGGTTCGCGCCGGCCATGAGGTCTTTCTTGAAACGAAGGCAGGCGAGGGCATCGGCGCGCCGGACAGCGTCTACGAGAAGGTCGGCGTGAAGATCCTGCCCAGTGCGGACGCCGTGTTCGAGACCGCCGAGATGATCGTGAAGGTGAAGGAGCCGCAAGCTGTCGAGATCGCACGGCTGAAGCCGCGCCACGTGCTCTTCACCTATCTCCATCTCGCGCCCGATCCGGCGCAGGCGGATGGCCTAATGAAGTCCGGCGCAACGTGCATTGCTTATGAAACGGTGACGGATCGCGACGGGCGTTTGCCGTTGCTGAAGCCGATGTCGGAAGTCGCGGGGCGGATGTCGATCCAAGTTGGCGCGTACTTCCTTGAGAAGGCGCACGGCGGCCGCGGCGTGCTCATGGGCGGCGTGCCGGGTGTGCAACCGGCGAGCGTTGTTATCCTCGGCGCCGGCGTCTCGGGCTACAATGCCGCCCAGATCGCTGTGGGCATGCGCGCGCGGGTGCAGGTGTTCGACAAGAACCCGGCGCGCTTGGAAGAACTGGATCGCGAATTCAACGGCCGTTTGGAGACGGTGTATTCGACCGGCGCCGCGGTGGCGGAAGCGATCAAGGAGGCCGACGTTGTTGTGGGCGCGGTGCTTGTCGCCGGCGCCGCTGCGCCAAAGCTGATCACGCGCGACATGCTGAAGACCATGCGTCCAGGCTCGGTCTTGGTCGACATTTCCATCGATCAAGGCGGTTGCTTCGAAACCTCGAAGCCAACGACGCACTCGGAGCCGACGTTTGTGGTCGACGGCATCGTTCACTATTGCGTCGCCAACATGCCGGGCGCGGTGTCGCGGACTTCGGCTTTCGCGCTCAACAATGCGACCCTGCCTTTCACGCTGGCGCTGGCCAACAAGGGTTACAAGAAGGCGCTGCAGGACGATCCGCATCTCGCCAACGGGCTCAACGTCTATGAAGGCGCGATCACCCATGAGGCGGTGGCCAAGGATCTCGGCAAGCCGTTCAAGCGTCCGGACTGGCTGAGCTAGTGCGCGCTCTGTGGTTAGCGCTGGCGCTCGGCGCGTGCGTCAGCGCGGGGCCACAAGGCTGGACGCGCACCGAGACCACGGCGGCGCCATTTCCGAACTCGCAGGCGCGCTGTCAGATCGAGACGCAGGTCGTCAGTGGCGCAGTGTTCGAAGCCTGCATGGCGGCGCGCGGCTGGCAACGCGCGACGCCTTCCCACGAGGGCGGTTACGATGTCATCGCCACGCATCTGACAGTTGAACCAGATGTCTCCGCGCACACGATCAGGGCGACACAGACGACAACGATCCTCGCGGAGGTTGATCTAACGCGGCTTCGCTTTGACGCCAATGCGCTCAGTCTCGACGAGATCCGCGTGGATGGCGTCGAGGCGAGTGTACAAGCTGATGATGACGGCATCTTCGTGAACTTGCCGCGCCTCTATCGTGCGGGCGAGACAATCGATGTTCGGCTGCTCTATCACGGCGCGCCGGCGCGTGGTTTGGAGTTTGAGGAGGGCGGCTCCTTCTACACCAGCTATTTCAGCTGCGATTGGATGTATTGCGAGCTCAATCGTCCCGGCGACAAGTTTCGATTCGTCGTGCGCGTGGCGGGCGGCTCACCCTACGCGATTTATCAATCTGACTCTGAGCGCAATGAGTATCCCGCCTTTTTGCAGGGCTTTGCCGGAGGTATGGCCACCGAAGTGCGGGAACGGATCGGCGATGTCACGCTGATCTATGCGAGCGGGCATGCGAGCGAGACGGACCTTCGCGCGATGTTTGCGGACACGCCGCGTATGCTGGAATTCTTCCAACGTCGCGCCGGCGTACAGTTTCCGCATCGGCGTTTCGTCCAGATGCTCGTCAGGGCGGATGAAGCACAGGAGGGAGCTGGGTTTTCTGTGCTCGGCGATGGCGTGGTGCGGCCGGTGCTGGAAAATCCCCATGAGGATTGGGCCGCGGCGCATGAACTCGCCCACACCTACTGGGGCAATCTCGTTACTTGCCGGGATTGGTCCCACTTCTGGCTGAACGAAGGGCTGACGACTTTCATGGTCGCAGCGTGGAAGCAAGAGCGTTGGGGCGAGGCGGACTATCAACGCGAGATCGAGATCGCGCAGCGGCGTTGGGACGCCGTGCGCGCGGCTGGCTGGGATCGCCCGCTGGCATTTGCCGGCGCGTATCCGAATCTGCGGACACGGCGCGCGATTCAATATTCCAAAGGCATGCTCTTCTTCGTCGCCTTGCGTGCCGAGCTTGGTGAGGATGCTTTTTGGGGCGGCATCGCCGACTACACCCGTGCGCATGCTGGGGGCGTTGTTGTAAGCGCGGACCTGCAACGCGCGATGGAACGGGCGAGCAGGCGTGATCTAAGTACGCTCTTCAGCCAGTGGGTCCTCGGGCCGGACGGTTGAGGGCGTGCGGAAAATACGCGAGTCTTTCGCCAGTGAAGGGATTAATGATGCGCTGGGGGTCGCGCTGAGGGTTTCTGAGCGTCATGTCCAACCACCGTATCGTCTTCCTGAGCGCACTGGCGGCGTTTACCTTGATTGCTGCGCCAGCGTCGGCGCGCGATCGTGATGCGGAGAACTGCGCAAATGTTGAGCGCAGGCTGCCAGCAGAACAGCAGATCGACGCTTGCGACCGTTACTTGCGGGCTTTCGCGGTCTCGCGCCTCAATCGTGCGCAGGCGTTCAAGAGCCGCGGCAACGCCCATCGCGAGCTGCGCCAGTTCGATCTGGCGATTTCCGACTATGACGAAGCGATCCGGCTGCAGCCGAACCATGCCAACATCTACAACAATCGCGCCATCGCGTTGCGTATGGCCGGTGAGCGGGGGCGGGCGATCCAGGACTTCACCACAGCGATCGAGATCGACCCCGGGTTCGCGCCCGCCTACAGCAATCGCGGCAGCGTCTATGCGGAAATGAGGAATTTCGAGGCGGCGATCGAAGATCAGACCCGCGCGATCGACCTAGATTCCCGGCTCGCCTCGGCCTTCAATGGGCGCGGCATCGCCTACCGAGGACTCGGTCGGCATGACCTGGCGTTGGCCGACTTCGACGAAGCGATTCGACTCAACGGCCGCTATGTGGAAGCGTTCCGCAACCGGGCGCGGGCGCGCGCGGCGATGGGGGAGACCGACTTGGCCAGAGCCGATGAGGACGAAGCCGATCGGCTTCTCGCGGCAGCGCGACGCTGATGTTTGCTGAGCGGGTCCTCTTGGCGCTGGTGGGCGCAGTCACGGTGATGACCTCGCAAGCAGCCGCTCAGACGGCTGATGACGTTAACGCGCGCTGCGTGAACGCGGACAGAAGCTTTAGTCGCGAGGAGCAGGTGCTGGCCTGTACGCGCCAGCTTGCGATCCCCGGGCGGACGGTCGAGCAACAAGCATACACGCACAACAATCGTGGCAACGCCTTCCGCGCCAACCGCGAATATGGAGCAGCGATCGCCGATTACGACGAGGCTATTCGCCTTAATCCGAATTACGAGAACGCCTATAACAATCGCGGCATAGCCAATCGCGCCGCAGGGCTGCCGGATCGGGCGATCGCCGACTTCGACGCTGCACTGCGGATCAATCCAGTGCTTGCCAACGCGTACGGGAACCGCGGCAGTGCGCACGCCGATCGCGGCGATCTCAACCGCGCGATCGCGGATTGGACGCGGGCAGTCGAACTCGATCCCAACAATTCGAGCGCCTACAACAATCGCGGCAACGCCTATCGTCAACGCCGGGAGTACGATCGGGCGATTGCCGATTTCTCCGAAGCGGTCCGCATCAATCCGCGCTACGCAGTCGCCTTCAACAATCGCGGCAGGACGTACCAGGAGATGGGCGACATGGCGCGGGCGATGGCGGATTTCGAGCAGGCACGTCAGATCGAGCCGGAAGATCCGGCCTTTCAGGGCTTCGGCCTGCGGCGCTAGACTGCGCAGATGAGCGTCAGCAAGGCCCGGGTTCGTAAGATTGCCCTATCGTTCGAGGGCGCGAGCGAAGTTGTTCATGTCGATCGCCCTGCGTTCCGCACCGTCCGCAAGATCTTCGCGACGCTGCCGCCGGATGAGCAGGCGGTGAACCTCATGTTCGATCCGCCGACGCAGGAATTCTTCTGCGAGCAGGCCCCTGGGGTGATCGCGCCCCTCCATGGCGGTTGGGGTCGTATGGGTATGTCCCGCTGTGACTTGAAGGCGGCGGACGAGACGACTGTCCACTCCGCGCTAAAGGCGGCTCACACATTGGCGTTGCCGAAAACGAAAACCTCCAAGCTTGCGCCCGCGAAGAAGCGGAAGAGCTAGGCCGTAAGGCGCGGGTCGCAATCGGTTCGTTAGCGATCACAAGTGCGTAAGCCTGTGCGTCTAGCGCGCCGCTTGGCTGCATCTTCAGCGTTGAATCAGGCGCCGAAAGGTTTGGTTCACCATTAATGCACTAGTGTGAAGGAGTTCGGAGAACACCAATGCTCGAGAAACATATCGGCGAGCCTTGTCCGACCTGCCAGACGCCGCTGCAACGGCGCGCGTCGACCTTTCGCACTATCGTTGGTGATGTCGCGTTCTGCGCGCGTTGCTGCTCGTCCTTCGAGTTGGCGACGGTGGAAGATGACGACAAAGCCCTGGCGTTCGGACCGCCAGAATTCGCGCCCGTTTGAGGCGCGAGTGGTGTGAGGCTGACGCCGGGTCCTCTCGGACCCGGCGCCCGATGTCTTACCTATTGTCGAGTTGCGCTCGCACCGCCGCCAGCCCTTCACGCGTAATGCGATAGGGGCCACCGTTTTCGCTCATGATGAAACGGCGGCGGCGCAAGCGTTGAAAGACTGAAAGCGTGCAGTCTTCCAACCGCCAGCCGTCCCGGTTGAGGCAGTCGATTTCAACGATATGACCAACGTCGTTCTTGCGATGATTGATACGCCCGCCTTGCGCGAGCGCGTGCAACGTTCGCTGCTCGTACTTTGAGATGTTCACTTGGAAATGGCCTGATCTGAACGTGTGCGTTCGCGCACGCGGTAGCGGCGCGGTTCAGAGCGAGCTGGCGTTACAGAACGCGGCCCGCGGCGTTAGGCAATCTCAGGCGTCATAGGCGCGCGTGTTTGGCGTGTTTCGAGGTGAAGTGCAACTGCCTGACGCTAGTCCGGGTACCACCAGCCGTTCCTGAAGTCATGAAACACCAACCAGAAGAGTCCCCCAAAGACTGCGATCGTCAGGAAAAGGCCTAGCAGGATAGTCCATGGCGGCCGTAGCCATTCCCACTCATCGCGCTCGGGTTCATGAGGATTGGGCAAGGCTATACCGGCGCGTTTTCCAAATTCGCTTCGGGAATAAGTGATCGCATGCGGTTGCCGAATGAGATCAGGCACACTTCCGATGGCGAAAGTGGGCCGGTGGCGTAGCTCGAACTTTCCATGCCTTGTTGCACGCCTTCGATCAGCACTGTGTCTTCCGCGTTCACTTGGCGGTTGATGCGCCAGTTGAGATAGCGCGCGGCGTTCATCTCGCGGCTGGCGCCAGAAGGACCGTCGGGATGAACGTAGGCGATCTCGCGAATCATGGTCTGCGTGGCCGAGACCGGGATGAACTGCATGAAGTCCACCTGATCGGGGTAGATGTCGAACGCGACGTTCGGCCAGAGCTTGTAGTAGGCCCAAAGACGGCGACGCTCCGGCGGAAGGTGATCAAAGCCGGAGAGCAGCTTCTGATAATGACGCTCAGGCCAATGGTTCGACGGCGTCTCTGTTATCGTGCCCCACATCTTATCGATCCAGGGCTTCGCTTCGATCTTGTAGGTTCCGGCGAGCAGGCGTGAGAGGCCGGGGTGTGCGACGGGGATGTGCATGCCATCGGAATAATTGTCGCCGACATTCTTCCAGTTCACCGGCCGCGGCCGCAGCGTGACGCGGCCGTTTGGGACGAGCTTTTCCAATTCGAACGCCGCCAGCTCATTCGCGTAGGGCGCCATCATCTCCGCGATGCTCGGCAAGCCTGGCGCGAAGCGGATGAAGATGAAACCGTAAGCGATCTCCTGATCGACAGACTTTAGGCCGAGTTCGTTCGCGTCGAGGCCTTCGAAGCCTTGCCATTTCGGTGCGCCAGCAAAGCTGCCGTCGAGCTTGTAGCTCCAAGCGTGATACGGGCAGACGAGGCGATGGCCGCAAAAACCGCGCGCTTCGCTTGCGATCTTGCCGGCGCGATGGCGGCATACATTGTGGAAGCTGCGGACAGCGCCATCGTCACCGCGCACGGTGACGACGCGCTCGCCAAGAATGTCGAGCGTCAGGTAATCTCCTGTGTTCGGCACATCATTGATGTGGCCGACGATGTGCCAAGCTTGCGCGAAAACCTTCTCCCGCTCCAGCTCAAAGAAGCGCTGGTCGGTGTAGAGCCACGCGGGCAGGGACTGAGGCGTCGTCATCGCGCCATCTTACGTCATTTTGAGCGAGCGAAGCGAGGTCCGGAACTGGCCCTGGTTTGGAGCAGGAGAGCTTCGATGGACTCCACGCGTGGAGGCTAGCTGTCCTGCAGCAGCAGCGCCAGCGCGGCGCGGAACTTCCGGTCGCGCTTGAGCGAGACTTCGCGGCTCATGGCCTCGTTTCGTGTAGGATAGCGCTCGGCGTAAAGCAGGACCCAGGTGCGTCCGCGCGTGGACCGCGCGCCGCGGCCGGCGTTGTGGGCGGCGAGTCGCTGATCGAGATCAACGCACCAGCCGACGTAGGTGCGCCTGTCCGCGCCGCGGATGCTGCCCAGGACGTAAGTGAAGGCGGTGCTCACTCAAGACCGATACGCGATAGATCGGCCTGAGCCGGCGGTTCGTTATCGGTGAAGCAATCGAAGAACATCCGTGCGCGGAAGTTGGCTTCGCACTTTGGCAGCCGCTTATTGCTGTCGACGTTTCTGACGTTGACGAAATCGCTGAATTCTAAGTCGTCAGGCAAATCAAAAAACATCATGTACGCGAGGTGGCCGCCCATGAAGCTGAGGCGCCTTCCGCTAGCGGTCTCCAGAGCAAATAGCCAAAGTGACATTGCTGTCTCGCCATGGACCTCCGCCAACAGAGAGATCGGGATGGCGAAGCGGCTGGGCTCGATTCGCTCAATGTTGTAGTCCGCAACACGGTTCGATGAGCTGTCACGCTTGATGAATTCTCGAAGCGGATCAGGATAGAGGGCATGGCTACCCTCACCTCGAGTCTCTGCCTCGATTAACTCACGTTTACGGTCGGCGTATGGCCCAATCGGCTGCACAAAGACGCACGGAAGATACGTGCCGTCTCTCAACCAGGCGGCGCAGCGAAATCCGGGGCCGCCGAACTCACGCGGCACCTCCTCAATGTCGAGATCCTTCAGCGCCTGGAGAAGGCCTTCCGGTGTCACGCGAAGCCACCGAAGTTCACAAACTTCGCTTCCATGTACTCGTCCAAGCCTTCAATCCCGCCTTCACGGCCTAGACCGCTTTCTTTCCAGCCGCCGAACGGGATGACTTCGTTTGAGAAGATGCCGTCATTGATCGAGACCATGCCGCTCTCGATGCGCTCGGCCACACGCCAGGCGCGGTGGACGTCCTTGGTGAAGAAGTAGGAGGCGAGGCCGAACGGCGTGTCGTTGGCGATCGAGACGGCTTCGTCTTCGGTCTTGAAACGGATGAGCGGCGCCACCGGGCCAAAGATTTCCTCGGTGTTGACGCGCATGTCGCGCGTGACGTTGGCGAGCACGGTCGGTGTGAAGAATTGCGCGCCGGCCGCGTGCTTCTTGCCGCCGGTGAGGGCGGTGGCGCCGGAGGCCAACGCTTCTGTCACCATGCGCTCGACCTTCTCGATCGCCTTCTGATCAATCAGTGGACCGATCTCGACGCCGTCTTCATTTCCGGGGCCAACCTTCAGCTTCGCAACGGCGTCAGCGAGCTTCTTGGAGAACGCGTCGTAGACGGCGTCTTCCACCAAAATGCGGTTGGCGCAAACGCAGGTTTGGCCGGCGTTGCGGAACTTCGACATCACTGCGCCTTTCACGGCGAGATCGAGGTCGGCGTCGGCGAAGACGATCAGCGGCGCGTTGCCGCCGAGTTCAAGCGCGACCTTCTTCACGGTGGAGCCAACGCACGCGGCGCCGAGCTTCTTGCCGACTTCAGTCGAGCCGGTGAACGAGAAGTGACGCACCAGATCGCTCTCGCACATGACTTTGCCGACAGCGCTGGCGTTCTCCGTCGTCACCACGTTGAACACACCCGGCGGCAGGCCAGCCTTCTCCGCCAGCTCAGCCAGCAACAAGGCCGTGAGCGGCGTTTGATGCGGTGGCTTGAGCACAATGGTGCAGCCAGCGGCGATCGCGGGCGCGGCCTTGCGCGTGATCATCGCCATCGGGAAATTCCACGGCGTGATCGCGGCGCACACGCCGATCGGCTGCTTCATCGTCACATAGCGGCGTGTCGCGGTGGTGGTCGGGATCAGCCGCCCATAGGCGCGCTTCGCTTCTTCGCCAAACCATTCCATGAAGCTTGCGCCATAAGCCGCTTCGCCTTTGGCTTCCGTGATGGGCTTACCGCCTTCGAGCGAAATGAGCCGGCCCAGCCGATCCAGATCCGCGATCATCAGATCGAACCAGGCGCGCATGATCTGCGCGCGCTCCTTCGCCGGCTTCGCGGCCCAACCGGGGAAAGCCCGATGCGCTGCGGCAATCGCTTCTTCCGCCTCAGCCGCGCCGAGGTCGGGCACGTCGGCGATCACGTCTTGAGTCGCGGGGTTGTAGACGTGAAAGCGCTTCGCGCTCGCGCGCCATTTTCCGTCAATGTAAGCGTCGGAGCGGAACGAGGAGCTCATATAGTGTTCCTTGAAGAAGTGATGACGACATTGCGCAGCCTCAACGTGGCTTCAAGTCCCTGACCTACACCAGTCATGAATTGTGGCGCGCCGCGTCGTCGCGGCGTATAGCGAAATGAGACAAAGAGGTCGCCCATGAGCTGGAAAGACGTCCTGGCCATCGTATCCGAGGCGGAAGCGGATGAACCGGCGATCGCGTTGGCGGAAGCCTTGGCGGCGCAGAGCGGCGATTGCCACCTCTCGGCCGCCTTCCTTACGCCGCTGCCGGATGAGCCGTTGGCTTACGAGCCCACTGTCGTCGCTGGCGTTTGGGCCGAATTGCTCGGGCGCGCGCGTCAAGAAGCTGAGGTCGAACGCAAGAAGGTCGAGGCGCGCATTGGCCGCTCCGTCAAGCAAACCGAGCTGCGTTCGGCGGAAGCGCTTTCGCGCGATCTCGGCCGGGTTGCTGCCGTGCATGCGCGCTACGCCGATGTCGCGGTAATGACGCGGCCGAGCGAAGGCGCGGGCGTCGAGCTGCGAGAAGAGATCATCGAGGGCGTGCTTTTCCACTCTGGCCGCCCCGCGCTTATCGCGCCCCCGGGCTGGAAGGAGACCGGCGTCGGCAAGCGCGTCGTGGTGGCCTGGGACGCTAGCCGCGAAGCGACGCGGGCGCTCTCGGAGGCGGACGATCTGCTGGAATTCGCCGACGCGGTGACGGTGGTGACGGTGGACGCCAAGCCGAAAATGTTCGGCCACGGCGACCAGCCTGGCGCCAACATAGCGGCCCACCTTGCACGGCGCGGCTTGCCGGCGACGGTGCAGAACGTCGACAGCCTGGGCCGCTCGGCGTCGCAGGCTATTCTCGATGAAGCCACGGCGCTGAACGCCGACCTGATCGTCATGGGCGGTTATGCGCACTCCCGCCTTCGCGAACTCGTATTCGGCGGCGCCACGCGCGAGCTGCTGCGCACTACGACGGTGCCATTGCTGATGGCGCACTAACGCCGGGAGGCGGGGATGGATCTCACCTGGTCGCTTATTGATGCGGCGCTGGCGGTGCTGCTGGTGATCGTGATCGTGTGGGCGGCGCTGAAGCTGGTCACTCGCCTGATCGTCGGCATCATCCTCGTCGTAGTGATTGCCGTGATGTTCTTCGGCGTTCACCTGAGCGATTTCGGGATCAATCTCGGCGGCTAAGCGCGCGGCTTGCGTCCCTTCGCTAGTGGCAGCCAAGTCAGAATGAATTCCATTATCAACAGTGGGCCGACCCAGCTGAGCCATTCTTGCGTCGCGTCGCGGACGTCGCCTGGGTTGACATAGAAAAAGAAGAAATCGTCGAGGTCGCCGAGCACCCGCAACCACACCAAGACCAGGGAAACAACGTAGCTGCGGATCATGAAGAGGCGGTGGGCGTTGAAGTCCTTGCGCACGGCGCATCGCCACGCGGCGACTGTGAAGAACAGCCACAATGATGCTGCCAAGACAATCGGCAGCCGCGACCCTTCGTATTCGATTGTCGCGCCGAGATAGATCGCGGTCAGCGCGGCGCCACTGGCGCCAACGACATAGAAATAGCCCATCCAGCGGTGAAATTGAGGGCGCGCGCGACGGAGCGTCGCGCTGAACTGGAAGGGGCCGAAGAGGAGAATGGGCAGCGCTAGCGCCAAGTGCCCGATGTAAAAAATCTGCTTGTTCAGAAGCGTTGGACCCAGCTGGTCCGGCGCAAAGAACCTGAAGTTCAACGCCCGATAGAGATAATAGGCGCTGAGCGCGATCACAGCCGCCCACATCAACGTGCGCCAGCTTAGCCATGCTGGCGGTTTCGTGCCTTCGGTTGTCACAGCTTCCCCCTTGCCCAAACCACATTGCAGGGGTTCGGCGGCAAGCGCCACACTGGCGATAGGAACGTGGTCTCGCACCCCTTGTGTGCCTGAAGCGCCACACTAAGTGATAAGCACAACAGCAAACATGCCACGTCGGCCCGCCGTCAGGGGGTTAACGTGGGACGCCTTAGGGGTCGCTCATGGACATGGAAAAGCTCACCGAGCGTGCGCGCGGATTCGTGCAAGCCGCGCAGACCATCGCAATTCGCGAACAAAACCAACAACTCGAAACCCAGCATCTGCTGAAGGCGCTGCTTGATGACCGCGAAGGTCTCGCAGCCAGCCTGCTCACAAGCGCCGGCGCCAATGCGCGCCAGGCCGCTGATGAAGCCGACAAAGCGGTTCAATCGCTGCCGAAAGTACAGGGAGGCGGCGACCGTATGTATGCGGCGATGTCGTTCAACCGTGCGCTCGATGCGGCTGACCAGGCGGCGTCAAAGGCGGGCGATAGCTACGTCACGGCGGAGCGCTTGCTGTTCGGCCTCGCAATCGCTGATGGCAAAGCCTCCGACATTCTGAAGAAGGCGGGGCTCACGCCGCAGAAGCTTGAGGCCGCCATTGGCGAACTTCGCAAAGGCCGGACGGCGCAATCGTCCTCGGCCGAAGATCAGTACGACGCGTTGAAGAAGTACGCCCGCGATCTCACCGAAGATGCGCGCAAGGGCAAGCTCGACCCGGTGATCGGTCGTGACGAAGAAATCCGCCGCACGATCCAAGTGCTTTCGCGCCGGACCAAGAACAATCCGGTCCTGATCGGCGAACCGGGCGTCGGCAAGACAGCCATCGCAGAGGGCTTGGCGCTGCGCATCGTCAATGGCGACGTGCCCGAGAGCCTGAAGCACAAGAAGCTGCTGGCGCTCGATATGGGCGCGCTTATCGCCGGCGCGAAGTTCCGCGGCGAGTTCGAGGAGCGCTTGAAGGCAGTTCTGAACGAAGTCACTGCAGCCGAAGGCGGCATCATCCTCTTCATCGATGAGATGCACACGCTCGTCGGCGCCGGCAAAGCTGACGGCGCGATGGATGCGTCGAACCTGTTGAAGCCGGCGCTGGCGCGCGGTGAGCTTCACTGCGTCGGCGCAACCACGCTGGATGAGTACCGCAAGCACGTAGAGAAGGACGCTGCGCTGGCGCGCCGCTTCCAGCCGGTGTTTGTCGATGAGCCGACGGTGGAGGATTCGATCTCCATTTTGCGCGGCCTGAAGGATCGCTACGAGCAACACCACGGCGTGCGTATTTCGGACGCTGCCATTGTTGCCGCAGCGCAGCTCTCGCATCGCTACATCACCGATCGCTTCCTGCCGGATAAGGCCATCGATCTGATGGACGAAGCCGCCTCGCGCCTGCGCATGCAGGTCGACTCAAAGCCGGAAGAGTTGGACGAACTCGATCGCCGGGCGCTGCAGCTGAAGATCGAGCTGGAGGCGCTGAAGAAAGAAAAGGACCCGGCATCGAAGGATCGGGTGACCAAGCTCGAAGCTGAAATCGCGCAGATTGAAACGCGTAGCGCCGAGCTGACGGCGCGCTGGAGCGCTGAAAAGCAGAAGCTTCAGGTAACGTCGAAGTCCAAGGAAGAGCTGGAAAAGCTGCAGACCGAGTACGAGCAGGCCGTGCGTCAAGGCAATCTCGCGCGCGCGTCTGAGCTGAAGTACGGCCGCATCCCGCAGCTCGAAAAGCAAATCGCCGATGCCGAGAAGGCGGGCGGCGGCGAAGGCGGGCTGGTGAAGGAAGTGGTGGACGCCGAAGCGATCGCCGCGGTTGTCTCGCGCTGGACCGGCGTGCCGGTCGAGAAGATGCTCGAAGGCGAGAAGGCCAAGCTTCTGGCCATGGAAGACTCGCTGCGCGGCCGCGTCATCGGCCAAGAGCCGGCGCTGCGCGCGGTGTCGGACGCTGTGCGTCGCGCCCGCGCTGGCCTGCAGGACCCGAACCGGCCGATTGGCTCGTTCATGTTCTTGGGCCCGACGGGTGTCGGCAAGACCGAGCTCACCAAGGCGCTCGCCGAATTCCTGTTCGACGACGAACACGCGCTGACACGCATCGACATGTCCGAGTACATGGAGAAGCACTCGGTCGCGCGTTTGATCGGCGCGCCTCCGGGTTATGTCGGTTACGAAGAGGGCGGCGCGCTGACCGAAGCTATCCGCCGCCGCCCGTATCAGGTGGTGCTGTTCGATGAGATCGAAAAGGCGCACCCGGACGTGTTCAACGTCCTGCTGCAAGTCCTGGATGACGGCCGTCTCACCGATGGTCAGGGCCGCACGGTTGATTTCAAGAACACGATTCTGATCATGACTTCGAACGCTGGCGCGCAATTCCTGGCCGACCAGCCGGAAGGCGCCGACGTTGAAGATGTGCGCGATCTGGTGATGACGGAAATCCGCAGCAGGTTCCGCCCGGAATTCCTCAACCGCATCGATGAGATCATTCTCTTCAAGCGTCTCGAACGCGAGCAGATGGGCGCTATCGTCGATATCCAGCTGAAGCGTCTTGAGAAGCTTCTGGCTGCGCGCAACATTACGATGGATCTGGATAGCCGTGCAAAGAGCGAAATCGCCAAGCGTGGCTACGATCCAGCCTGGGGCGCGCGTCCGCTGAAGCGCGTCATTCAGAAGGATATTCAGGACCCGTTCGCCCGGCTCATCCTGGAAGGCCGCGTGAAAGACAGCGATCGTGTGACAGTCACTTTTGACGGCAACGACTTCCTCTTCAACGGCGCGAGCGAGAAAGCGGCTGCTTAAGCAAGAAGGGCGGAGCAGTGCTCCGCCCTTCGCATGTCGCTTGTGAAGCGGGACAAGGTGCGTACAGTGACTCTATCCGTCCTGGCGTAAGGATCGGCCTATGTGCGCAGACGACGCGGTCATGATCACGCTTGAGCCCAAGCCGCGCGGTCTTGGCGACAATTTCACGGTTCGCAGGGCTTTGCCGGCGATTCAAAAACGCATGGTCGGGCCGTTCATCTTCTGGGATGAGTTCGGACCGGCGCACTTTCCGGCTGGCAAAGGACTTGATGTGCGCCCGCACCCGCACATCAATTTGGCGACAGTCACATATCTCTTTGACGGCGAGATCTTTCACCGCGACACGCTGGGGTCTGCGCAAGCGATCAAGCCTGGCGATGTGAACTGGATGAACGCCGGCCGCGGCATCGCGCACTCGGAGCGCACCAGCGAAGAGCTGCGCGCGACCGGCTCGCCCATTGGCGGCATTCAGTCATGGGTGGCGCTGCCGGAAGCGCACGAAGAGAGCGAGCCGTTCTTCAAGCACCATGCTATCGCGGAGCTGCCAGTGATCGAAGAGGGCGGCAAAGTCGTGCGCGTGATCGCGGGAACGCTCTACGGCAAGTCATCGCCGGTGAAGACGTACTCGGAAATGTTCTACGCCGATGCCCAACTCGGCGCGGGCGCATCACTGCCGCTCGGCGCCGAGCACGAAGAGCGCGGACTCTATCTCACTGCTGGCGAAATCGAGATCGCCGGCGATCGCTTTGAGAAGGGCCGGTTGCTGGTCTTCCGGCCGGGCGATGAGGTGACGATCAAAGCGCTCACGCCCGTGCGCTTCATGATGCTCGGCGGCGCCAATCTCGGACCGCGCCACCTTTGGTGGAATTTTGTGTCGTCGCGCAAAGAGCGGATTGAGCAAGCCAAAGAAGATTGGCGCGCCGGCCGCTTCGGCACGGTGCCCGGCGACGACAAGGAATTTATCCCGCTTCCGGATCACTGAGCACAGCGGCTTAGATGAGCCCCCATTCGGGACCAACGGTCCCGATCACGGCCGTGCCTGACACGACAAGCCCGTTCATCGTCCAAACCGCGACTTGGCCGCTCACGTCGTTGTGCCAGAGAATGTCGTCGCGCCCGTCGCCATTGTAATCGCCGACACCGCTGACGCTCCATTGCGTGCTCACCGCGCCGATCGTGCCGGTCGAACTCGCGACTTCGCCGTTCATGAGCCAAATCGCGGTGAGGCCGTCAGCGCGCCGCCAGAGAATATCGGCGCGTCCATCGCCGTTGAAATCGCCCGCGCTCTCGACGGTCCAATCCGTGCCGATGGCGCCGACAATTGCGGAGCCGGTTTGCGTCGCGCCATTGGTCTCCCAGATCGCGGCGAGGCCATCGTCGCGGCGCCAGAGAATGTCGTCAAAGCCGTCGCCGTCGAAATCAGCGGTCGCCGCGATCGTCCACTCGGCGCCGACGGCACCAATGACATTCTGTGATGAAGGTGTAGCGCCGTTCATGGTCCAAATCGCGACTTGGCCCGTCGTCTCGTTGCGCCAAAGGAAATCGTCGCGCCCATCGCGGTTGAAATCACCAAGCGCCGCTACTTCCCAATCCAACGGCGCGCCGCCGACAAAAGCGCCAGCCGCGGATGAGCCGTTGCCCCAGATGTAAACCAGGCCATCGTCGCGGCGCCACACGATGTCATCGCGCCCATCGCCGGAGAAGTCGCCGGTGCCATTGATGCTCCAATCGTTGCCGACGCTGCCGATCACGGCGCTGCCGGTTTGCGTGGCGCCGTTGGTTGTCCACGTCGCAGTCAAGCCGTCGCTGCGTCGCCAGAGGAGATCGCTCGTGCCGTCGCCGGAGAACGTGCGCTGCGCGTTGTCGATATGCACGGTGCGATCGCTGAACTGCAGCGCTTCCACGCGAACAACCGAGTCGGCGCCTTCAACGCCGGAAGTTACGGTCCACGTGCCGTCCGGATTGCGCGACCACGAGGCGGAGGTCGAAGCGCCGATATAAACCGACGTGTCGAAGCCTGTGCCGCCGTCCAGCACGTCATTGCCGGCTTGTCCGTACATTGCGTCATTGCCGGCGCCACCGTTCAGCGTATCGGCGACGTCTTCGGCACCGAGCCCGGGCGTGAGCCGCCAAATCGTGCCGCCGATGCCAATCGCGTAGAGCATGCCGTCGCTGCCGCTGACGAAATCCACCACCGCGCCGGGCGCGAGACCTGAGAGCTGGCCGTTGCGTTGCGTGACATCAACTGCCACGCCGTCATCTACTGATAACGTGAACAGCGCCCCGGAGCCGAAATCGGCGAATATGTATTGGCCGACGAATCCAGCTTGAGGGCCGATGTAGATTTCGCCGCCGGTCACCGTCGTGCCGATGTCCCGCGCATAGTCGAAGATGGGCAAGATGAGGGAAGGATCGCCGGGCTGTGGCGCTGGTGGCGCAGCTGGGTTGAAGGGCAGGTTACCCTCCATAATGCGCCAACCGAAATTGAGTCCGCCGCCGCCATCGGGAACATAATCGACTTCTTCGCGCGCCCCCTGGCCAACATCGCCGACATAAAGATCGCCGTTGCGCGGGTCGAACGCCGCGCGCCACGGATTGCGAAGGCCATAGGCCCAAATCTCATCCGCGCCTGCGACACCAACGAACGGATTGTCGTCGGGTATCGCGTAGTTGTGATTTGGATCAGCAGGAAAGTCATCGCCGTTGATGTCAATGCGTAGGATTTTGCCGAGCAGCGAGCTTGTATTCTGCGCGTTGTTGTTCGGATCGCCGCTACCGCCGCCGTCGCCCGTGGTGATGTAGAGATAGCCATCGGTGGGCGAAAAGCCGATCCAGCCGCCGTTGTGATTGCTTTCGTTGTTACCTTTCGGAATATCGATGACGACACTGAACGTCGTCTCTGAGGTCGGTGGATTGCTGCCGGCGGCGCGATGATATTCACGCACTTGCAGGTCGCCGTTGGGATCGGTGACGAAAACGAAATAGCGCCCATTGGTTTGGTAGTCGGGGTGGAAGGCGAGGCCGAGTAGTCCGCGTTCGCCAACGCTTGAGAATTGATCTTGCGGAATGTCGAGGAAGGTCGTGCGCGCGCCGCTGGCCTCATCAATCCGCCAGATCACGCCGGTGGCTTTTTCGACCACATAGAGAAAGCCTGGATCTGCCGCCGTGATCGCCGCGCCAACCGGCTGCGAAAGCCCCGTTACCAAGGAGGTTGACGTAATCGTGCTCGTCGCGCCTGCGCTATGGCCATAGATCGTGTCATTGCCGTCGCCGCCGTTCAGAATGTCGGCGCCGCCATTGCCAATCAGAGTATCGGCGTCGGCGCCTCCATTGAGTGTGTTGGCGGTCTGATCGCCGGTGAACGTCGGCATGGCGGCTCCCTGTGTTGCGGCGGCAATATAGGGCGTTAGGACGGCGCGGCGAGCCGTCCTGCACATTTCTTCAACAAACCCCTTGAGCCGTCCCCAAGGGCTGGGGCGAATACGGGAGCCGTTCGAGGAAAGGTGATGAAGCCCTCTGTTGCCGCGACGGGCGGCGGCGGCGCTATCGGACCTTCAGCGAAGCGTGAGATATCGATTGGTCGACGCGTGAGAAAATTGGCGCCGAGAGCCGCGAGTATGAGCGGAGCCAAGAGCGCCAGCGCGATGCGTAATACGAGCCTCATTGCCCCTCCCATCTTGATTTTCGCGAACTTCGCCGCGCGCGCAAGTCTGGGCGGGGCATTGCGGTCGTTGGCAAATCTGCGCCGAAACAGGCGTCCCCGCTTGGCGCCCTCTCCCGTTCGTGAAACAGTGCGCCTCGGTCTGGAAAGACCAGCATAAGCGAGAAGCGGCGCCCGCCGCTGGTGCCGCCCCAACCCCACAGCGGGAAACAAGGGAGTGTGCGCCATGCCTGAAAGCAAATCTGCAAATGTGGTGAGGGCTATTGCCGTCGTCGGTCCGACCGGAGCGGGCAAGACGGCGTTGATCCAAGCTCTGGCTTCAGCCGCTTCGGGTGGCGCGGGAATTTCCCCCGCCGCGGCAGGCCAATCCACCGAAACACAATTCACCGCGATCGACTTCATGGGCGATCACTACGCCCTCATAGACGCCCCGGGCGCAGTCGATTTCCTCGCAGACGCTGATTTCGCTCTACCCGCCGTCGATCTCGCCATCGTCGTCGCCGATCCTGATCCGGACAAAGCCGTTCTGGTTCAGCCTTTTCTCAAAGCGCTCGAAGATCTGCAGATTCCGCGCGTTCTGTTCATCAACAAGATCGACACGGCGCGCGGCCGTATTCGCGATCTGCTCGAAGCGCTGCAACCGGTCTCGAACACGCCGCTGGTCGCGCGCCAAATTCCGATATGGAGCGATGAGAAGGTCACCGGGTTCGTCGATCTCGCGCTTGAGCGCGCCTACAAATATCAGCAAGGCAAGCCGTCCGAGATCGTCGAGATTCCGAAGGACCTGACCGAGCGCGAAACAGAAGCGCGCTTCCACCTGCTCGAACAACTCGCCGACTTCGATGACGAGCTGATGGAAAAACTCCTCTCCGACATCACGCCGGATCGCGACACGGTGTTCCGCGATCTGGTCAACGAAACCCGCGACGCGTTGATTGCGCCGGTATTCTTTGGTTCAACCGCCAACGGCAACGGCGTACGCCGATTGCTGAAGGCGCTGCGGCACGACACGCCGGAGCCGAAGTACGCTGCCGCACGCTTAGGCCTTTCGGGCAACGGCGCCTACGTCATGAAGATCTCACACGCGGGGCAGGCGGGTAAACTCGCGTACGCCCGCGTGTTTGGCTCGGCGCTGAACGACAGCGATCAACTCACTTTGAGCGATGCATCCTCACAGCGCCCTGGTGCGCTCTTTGCCGTCAACGGTTCGCAGACGAAGAAGGTGTCGCGCGTGCCCGAAGGCGACGTCGCCGCCGTTGGTAAGCTCGACCCCGTCGCCGCAGGCGATCTTCTTGGCGCCAGTGGCGCGCAGAAGATTAGAGTCAGCTTCAAGAAACGGTTTCCAGTCTATCAGCTCGCCATAGCCACCAAAGATCGTAAGGACGACGTGCGGCTCTCCGGCGCGCTACAGAAGCTCGTTGACGAAGATGCGGGCTTGAACGTCGTCCACGACCAGACGACGCACGAAATTCTGCTTCAAGGGCAGGGCGAACCGCACCTGCGCTCCGTGCTCGATCGCTTGAAGGGCCGCTTCAACGTGGAGGTCTCTACGGCGCCACCGTCGACGCCCTATAAGGAAAGCCTTCGCGGCAATGTCGAAGTGCGCGGGCGTCACAAGAAGCAGACGGGCGGTCACGGCCAGTTCGGCGATTGCGTGATCCAGGTGAAGCCGCTGGCGCGTGGCGAGGGTTTCCAGTTCGTCGACAAGATCACCGGTGGCGCAATTCCGCGTCAATGGATTCCGGCGGTTGAAGCAGGCATCAAAGACGCGATGTCCAAGGGCGCGATCGGCTTCCCTGTGGTCGATGTCGCCGTCACGCTGATCGATGGTTCGTTCCACGCCGTGGACTCAAGCGAGCACTCGTTCCAGCAGGCAGGCCGCATCGGCATGGTGGAAGCCATGGAGAAGTGCGGTTCGGTGCTGCTCGAGCCCGTCGACAAGCTCTCGATCTACACGCCCAGCAGCGGCACGCCGAAGATCAACTCGGCTGTTTCCGCGCACAATGGCCAGATCCTGGGCTTTGAGCCACGTGAGGGCTGGCCGGGCTGGGACCGTGTCGATGTCTACTTGCCGCACAGCGAGCGGCAGAACTTCATCATCGAACTGCGCTCACTGACCCAAGGCTTGGCGACATTCGAGGCAGAGTTCGATCACATGGTCGAAGTTACCGGCCGCAGGGCCGATGACGTCGCAAAGCGCGCGCAGGTCCACGCGAGCGCCTAGCTCAGGACCATTTGGGTCTGGATCACGAGCGCGACGGCTTTGCCGTCTTCGCTCGTGATCTTGGTCTGCCAGACGCCAGTGCGCTTGCCTGAATGCACGGGCGTCGACTCACCGGTGACAGTGGTTCCAACTTTGGCGGCGCCCAGAAAGTTGGTCTTACTCTCGATCGTGGTGGTGCCGCGTGCGTCCGCGGACAGAGCCAGAAAGGCGCCGACGGCGCCGAGCGAATCCGCGAACGCCATGAAGGCGCCGCCGTGAAGGATGCCGCCAGCCGTGCAGAGTTCTGGGCGGACAAGCATCTTGCCGACAATACGGTCAGCCGATGCTTCTACGATCTCGACCCCGAGTGTGCTCGCAAACGGCATCAGCGACACATCAAAGCTCATGACGGAGTCTCCTTCGGTTCGGGCGTCAAGCGGCGCTCGTCATAGGCGGCCCACAGACAAGCGGCGACAATCAGAGCGGCGCCCATGTAGATCTGAATGCGCGGTGTTTCATGGAAAATCACAAAGCCGATGATGCTTGCGTAGATAAGTTCTGAATAGTGGATTGGCGCGAGCTGCTGTGCTTCGGCCCGCGCATAGGCTTGCGCCATCAGATACATGAACACGGCCGCAAGCACGCCGAGTTGGATGAAGAACCACCACCCATCGAATACGAGCGCGGGCGCTTCGTGCATGCTCGTGCTGAAGATCAGGAAGAGCGCCGGCGGCAACAAGATTATCCCGGGCACGACACTCGTCATCAGGCTGACGATCACGGGCCCATCCTTCTGCGCGCGCTCGCGCAGCAGCACCATCGCAACGGAAAAGGTTGTCGCGGCGAGAAGGGCCGCGATGACGCCAAGATCATGGTTTGGCGATTGCGCCTCGCTTGGCGCGCCTTGCATGGCGACGATGACGCCGGCGAACCCAACCAGTGCGTACAGCACGCTGGTTGGCCGGATGCGCTCTTTTAGAATGAGCGCCGCTACAAACGGCGCCAGCAGCGGATAAACGAACGAGAGTGTCACCGCCTCCGCCAACGGCAACACCGAAAGTGACCAGAAGAAAGCGACCGCGGATGCGGCGATAACAAGGCCGCGCAATCCGTGTGCACGCCACATCTCAGCGGTGATGCCGGGGTGGCCGGCGCGCCACCAAATCAGTGCAGAGAAGAGTCCGCCGAACAAGTATCGCCCGAACGCCACTACCAGCACATTGTTGGTCTCAGCGAGATGCTTGATCGTCGCGTCCATTGACGCGCCGGCGATGATCGCCAGTGTGAGCACTAGCGCCGGCGGCAGACGGGCAAACATGAGAACTCCCCGCACGCTTCTTGGCGCACGAGGAGTTCAATCGCAATGTGATTTCGACGCGCACTACAGCACGGCGCGTCTGTGGTGTGCGCTATGGAGTGGTATTGGCGTTTCCATCCGTGGCATCGTTGATGGCATCGGCGGCATCGTTGTTCTCCGTGCCGGTGACTTGATCGATGCTTTCGCCAGCTTGTTCGAAGGCGCCGTCGCCGAGATTTTCGTGGCCTTGCGTAGCTTCTTCGACGGCGGAGTCCATGTTTTCGCCAGCCTTCTCGGCGCTGCCGTCGCAGGCGGCCAAGCTCAGCATTGCGGCCGCCGCAGCGGCGGTAGCGAGCGTCTTGAGCATAAGTCGTCTCCTAAATGCGCGTCCCGGAACGGGCCGGCAAAACAGAAACACGCAAGTGCATGACAGGTTCCTGCTCCGGAACGCTGGCGTTGCGGCGCCCCGGCGCTATAAGCGGGCGCAAACCGAGGGAACAATGTCGGCGCAGCTCACCGAAGACCAAGAACTTATTGTCGAAACCGCGCGCAGTTTTGCGCAGGAGAAGCTACGTCCCAACGCTGCGCGTTGGGAAGAGGGAGGCTTGGATCGTGGTGTGCTGCAGGAGCTCGCGGGACTTGGCTTCGCGGGCATTTATGTTAGCGAAGAGCATGGCGGTTCGGCGTTGACGCGCCTCGATGCAGCGCTGATCTTTGAAGAACTTTCACGCGGCTGTATCGCAACATCGGCGTTTCTTTCCATTCACAATATGTGCGCCTGGATGATCGACAGCTTCGGCAACGCCGAACAGCGCGCTGAGTGGCTGCCCAAGCTAACGACGATGGAGAAGATTGCGTCGTATTGTTTGACCGAGCCCGGCTCTGGCTCCGACGCCGGCGCGTTGCGCACCACCGCGAAGAATGAAGACAATTCGCGCTATGTGATCAATGGTTCGAAGGCGTTTATCTCCGGCGCCGGCTTTTCCGATCTATACGTCTTGATGTGCCGCACAGGCGAGGACGGTCCGAAGGGCGTCTCTACTGTGCTCGTGCCGAACGACGCGGAAGGCCTCAGCTTCGGCAAGAACGAAGACAAGATGGGCTGGCGCGCGCAGCCGACCGCCATCGTGAACTTCGAAGATTGCCGCGTGCCGGTCGAGAACCGCATCGGCCCTGAGGGCGAAGGCTTCAAGTACGCGATGAAGGGGCTGGACGGCGGCCGGCTCAACATCGCCGCATGCGCCCTTGGCGGCGCACAAGATGCGCTCGATCGAGCGCTTGCCTATGTGAAAGAGCGCAAACAATTCGGCAAGCGCATCGCTGACTTCCAAAACACGCAGTTCGTGCTGGCTGACATGGAAACCGAACTCGCTGCGTCGCGGGCGCTGTTGCACACTGCTGCGCGCAAGCTCGATGCGAAAGCGCCCGACGCGACGAAGTATTGCGCCATGGCCAAGCGCTTCGTCACCGACACGGCGTTCAAAGTGGCGGACCATGCGCTGCAGCTGCACGGCGGCTACGGCTATCTCGCCGATTACGAGGTCGAACGCATCCTCCGAGACCTCCGGGTGCATCGCATTCTCGAGGGCACAAACGAGATCATGCGCGTCATCATCTCGCGCGATATGCTCAAGGAATGAGGCGAGACACCAAAGCCGAAACGCGCGCCATCAACGCTATCCTTTGGCGCGACTGGGACCCGATCGGCTGCGGCGTGCCGGAAGACGAATACGAGTCTTACGTCTGGCCGGTGTACAGGCTTTTGATCAATAACGCGCCGCGAGAAGCTATCGCGGACTATCTGCGCGAGACGGCTGATCAGGCGACCTCCGTCGCCGTGCCTGAAATTCGCCTCCAGCTGGTCGTTGATAAGCTGCTGGCGCTGGGTGTTGAGCAGGGGAGTGCCAAAACATGATTATTCGTGCGATGTTCGTTGGGTTCTTGCTCTGGCTTGCCGTTGCGGCGGCGTTCCGGTTTGGCGGGCAATATTTCTTTCTGCCGGATGAATCGCTGCGGCTGATCACCTTCCTATCCGGGCCAGTCGTCGGACTTATCCTCAGCTTCGTCTGCCTCAAGCTTCTTGGCGAAGCCTCGGGCGATGAGGGCGAAGCTGCGATCGGCCTGGCGTTGCCGGTGCTGTTGCTCAACGGCTTCCTCACCCACGAATTCCCGAACGCGTTCCCAAATCTCGATGTGACCCTCGACGCCACGTTCGGCGCCTGGTCGCTTCTGTTTGGCGCTTCGATCCTGTTCATGGGTCTCTGGACGACAAAGCTCGCGCCTCAGGACGAGCGTTTATGAACCGTCGCGACGTGGTCCTTGGGGCGACGGCATTGGCAGGGTGCGCCGGCATGAACGACATGGGTGACAACTCGACGCGTCTTCCAATCGTCATTGCGCACCGTGGCGCGAGTGCTTATCGGCCGGAGCACACACTCGCGAGTTATGTCTTGGCGATTGAGCAGGGCGCGGACTTCATCGAACCCGACTTGGTGATGACGAAGGATCACGTCCTAGTTTGCCGCCACGAAAACGAAATCTCGCAAACGACCAATGTCGCCGATCACCCCGAATTTGCTGAGCGCCGCAAAGCCAAGACGGTCGATGGAGTCGAGGCGCTTGGCTGGTGGGTTGAGGATTTCACGCTTGCGGAGCTGAAAACGCTGCGCTGCCGCGAGCGCATTCCGCAACTGCGCCCCAACAACACGCGCTACGATGATTTCTACGAGGTCCCGACGTTCGCTGAAGCGCTGGCGCTGGCGCAGCAATACAGCAAGGGCATCTATCCCGAACTCAAGCACCCAACCTTTCTGCGCGAGCAGGGCGTTGATCCGGCGCCAGCGTTCATCGCTGCGGTGAACGAGGCGGGCGGCCAGAGCGCTGCCGACATGATGTATGTGCAATGCTTCGAGGTCGGCGCCCTTCGCACCTTGGTGCAGATGTCCTCAATCCGTTGGCGGTGCGTGCAACTCGCTTCAGCCGAAGGTGGGCCGTGGGATCAGCCTGGCACGAGCTACGCGCAGATGCTGGCCGGGGATGGCTTGCAGCGCATCCGCGAGTACGCCGTCGGGTTGGGCGCGGAGAAGTCCCTGATTGTCCCGCGTGATGCCGGCAACAATCTCACCGCACCCACGGATCTGGTCGCGCGCGCGCACGCGTTAAGCATGCTTGTGCATCCTTGGACCTTCAGGCCTGAGAACTACTTTCTGCCAGCCTTGCTCCGCAGTAGCCGCGACGCGGGCGACGATCAGCTGCGGCACGGCAATCTCGATGCCGAATTGCGTGCGTTCTACGCCGCCGGCGTCGACGGCGTGTTCAGCGACGATCCCGCAGCGGCGGCCGCGGCGCGCCAATAAGAAACGCGGGTCCGATGGACCCGCGTTTTGAAACTTCGATCGTTCGAGAGCCTTACGCGACGCGACGCAGCATGTTGCGGTTCAGGATCGGCGCTTGTGCTTCGAGAATATCCTTCAGCACACGCTCACGCGTTTGATCTTCCTTGATCGTCAGCATGTGGATCTCGCGCGCGCCGAGGTTCTCAGCAGCTTGCCACATGTCGTGACGCGCAAGTGTCGTCGAGAAGTCCGAGGTCTGCGCCGCGAACAAGCAGATCGGGCCGCCCCAATCTTGCGACGGCTGATCGTGCGGCTTCACGAACATGTAGACGCCGCCAACCGGCTCCCAGTCGCGTTGTGCGCGCGCAATTTCGAACTCGAACCAACGGCCGCTGCCGCCTTGCCAATTGAACGTGTTCACGCGCCCCTCCGGACTAACCGACCTAATACAAATCTAAAGTGAGTCGGCGCGCCTGAAAGTCAGGGGGCGGGATCGATGCTTACGGATTGGACATCTGCTGCATCGAACAGGGCAGGCCAAAAGTTCTCCATAGCAGCTGCTTGGCGCTCGGCATTATCGGGCCGATCTATTGGAACGACGCGCAAATCCACGCGCGAAAGATCGGGCGGATCGGTCGGCGAAGCCGCGCGCCATGCCGCATAATTCGCTCCCGGAACATAAAGTGAGAATCCCTGTGGATTATGCTCGAGCAGGTCGGACATGAGCACGAGACGCCGCCGCGGAATTTCAGCCGCGAAGTCGGGATCGGCCGCCACAGCGCGCAACGCCGCAATGATGGGCGACGCGCGCTGCGGCCCGCCCGAGCTGGCGCTGCGCAACGCACTGTCCAATGCCTCAGCGAAATCTTCGTCCCACGCCTGCTGCACCATGCGCGCGTTCTCGAAAAGCGGGTTGGTTTGCTCTGGCGGACGCGGCAGGCAGCGCGAGAACAGGATCACCGGCTCCTGCGGGCGTCTCACATTGATGCGCATGATCGTCAGCCGGTCATACTGACCCAAGCGGCCGCGTTCTTGCGCGAGCACTGCGCGCAGCTTGCGCCTATGTCGCGCTTCCAGCCGGTCGGTTGAATCCACAAGCACAATCGTATGCGCGCCGATCGGCGCATCGGTGCGGCAAAGCGTTTCAGCGTCCGTTGGCGGCGCGCGCAGCATCAAAGCTGCGCCCGCAAGTCCGCCAAGCACAACCAAAGCCAGCACGATCAGCACAATGCCTAGCGCATTGCGTCCGCCGGCGCCGCGTCGACGGCTCACGCGCGGTCGCCGCGGGCGTGGCGGTTGCTGGCTTCGTCGAGCTCAGTCAACAGCTCTTCCAGCGCGCGCGCCGACTGCGACTGCGCATCCGCCAGCCGAACCCGGGCATCGTCGATCATTGCCGCTGCTCCGCCCAGCGCATCAAGCGCAGGTCCCGCCGCGGGCGGTGGTGAGCTGAAATAGGCAGGAGCAGGCGAGGTTCGCGCGGCTGCATTCTCTTGCCGATAGAGATGAACGGCGCTGGCTGCCGCGTCATCCAGAGCGCGTGCTTTTGCGTCCAGCGTTTCCATCTTGGCGGCGGCCGTGTCGAACGCTTTGCTCATCGCCTGGTATTCGGAGCGCATTTTTTCGATGCGCGCGGAGAGCGCCGCCTTCGCGGTGTTGATCGGACCTTCGAGTTCGAGCCGCGCGTCCGCACGGAAGTCGGACAGTGTTTCGGCTGCCGCTACGGTGGCGCGATCCATCTTGCCGTAATCGGGGTAGGGATCGTCGAAGCCCGAATAGCCTTTGAGCGCTGCAAACACCCAGACGCCCGCGCCGAGCATCAGAAGAATGATCGCCTGCGGTGAGTCCAGCGCGAGCAGCGACCACAGGTGGAAGCTCGCGTCCGAGCCCATGTCGAGTTGGCGGCCGCTGAGCGCTGCCATCTGATCACGCCAGTCGGCGGCGAACAAGTTCAGCATCAGCGCCAGCGCGCCTATGAACGCGAATGCGGTCCCGCCCATGATCTTCATCGGTACATGGCGGTGCTGCACGTAACGAAGCCCAAGAAAGCCCGCGAGAAAGCCGAGCGTCACGTTCGCGCCGGACAAGCCGATTGCCGTGATCGCGCCGCCCAACAAGCCGCGCTCGTCGTCTTCCGCAAACAATGCTGCGCTGAACAAAGCCTCGAACACCGCCGCACTAAGCAGCAAGCCCGACTGCAGCAGGGTCGACCTCGGATAGACCGCCGCCCGGCGCAGGCCGTGCGTGCGCTTGAACGCCTCAAGTTCTTCGCGCGCCTCGGCTGCGCGTTTCGCCGCATCGCTCCAATCCTGAGCCAGCCGTCCTGAGGTTTGCCGCAGCGCCAAGCGCGCATCGAGCGCGGGACCGGCAAAGTCCTGGGGCGCCGGCGCTAACGTCCTGAGCCGCCGCTCCGCGTCGAGCTTGGCGTCATTGCGCGCCTGATCGATCCGCGCGCGCTCGGCGGTCACAGCCTCAATCACCGACTTTTCAGCATCCGAGAGGTCGTCCGCGTCGTGACGGGGGAGATTGCGGGCGGCGTCCTCGCGGGCGCGCCGGCGTAGACCAAGCTTCTTCTCGAGCGCGGACGCGCTGAGGCCCTGCGGCGGCTTGGCCGCAGCGCGTTCGGCGTTGGGCTTGTTCTGCCCTCCATCCATGACATGCCCGCTCCCGCCAGCACTTAAGCGCGTATGCGCCGCTTCTCCAAGGGCCGTGCGCGGGCTATCAGGAGGCGGTGAACGAACTTGAAGACCTATTGAAGCTGGCCGCCGCCGCCGCCGCCGCCGCCGGCGCGGCGCTGTTGGCCAATCGCGTCCAGTGGGGCGTGATCGAGGACGTTCAGGGCCGCGAGGTGAAGATCGGTGGCGATAAGCATGCCGAAGAGATCGTGCTCACCGCCATAGCGCGCGGAAGCGATTTTCCGATCATCTCGGAAGAAGCCGGCTGGGCGCGTTCCATGCAACGCGGCGATCGCTTTGTTTGGGCCATCGATCCGCTCGACGGAAGCGTCAACTATCTGCGGGGTTACCCGCATTGCGCCGTGTCGATCGCGCTCTTGGATCAGGGCAAGCCGGTGCTCGGCGTCGTCGATTGCTTTGTCACCGGCGAATGCTTCACCGGCGCGGCGGGCTTGGGCGCCTGGCTCAACGGCGTGCCGATGCGTGTCTCTTCGATCGAAAAGCCAGGCAAGGGTATCCTGCAAACCGGCGTGCCATCGCGCGCCAGCGACGAGTCGATGCGTGCGTTCGAGCAACGCCTGCGGACCTGGCAGAAGGTGCGCATGATAGGCTCCGCGGCGACCGCACTCGCCTATGTGGCGGCTGGTCGCGCTGAAGCCTATCGTGAGTCTGGGTCGATGATCTGGGACGTCGCCGCTGGTTGCGCGTTGGTGGAGGCCGCTGGCGGTCAGGTGAAGATCGAAGGCGCCGCGCTCGATCGCCCGCTTGAAGTAGCCGCCTGCAATGGCGCAACGCCGCTGCCAGAATAGGCGCCAAGTGTCTCTTTCGTAATCGAACTGTCTCAAACGACGGATTGAGGGGCCTCAATCCGTTTGCATCAAGAAGTTTGTTATGGAGGAACATGGCATCGGCCATAGACAGGTCGGCTCGACCTCTTCAGAAGTAATGTTCGTTACGACCATCTGTCGGGTGAGGGGATGCTCAGAGACGCGGTCCTCTTAGGATCAGCTCAAGCTGTGAGTGAGGCCTGGAACGTGCGCTCGGTGTGGGCGCCCGCGAGCCTCGAAGTGCGCGGCGCGGTGCTGGTGGGCCCGGGCAAGAGCCCGGTGGCGTTGATTGAGCGCGCGCCGATCTGGGATGCGCTGGATCTTGTGCACGTCAAAGCCAGCGCGCTCATTCTGATCGACCCGCCCGCCGATGGCGCCTCGAAGCGCGCCGTGCTGGTCCGCGCCGCGGAGGCCGGCTTGAAGGTCTACGTTCTGGCCGCCGGCAAGCTGCGTCGCTTGCGGCTCGACGATCTCATTGGCCGGACATTGGGTGACGTGGATTTTGCCCGCATCCGCGATGTAATCGCCGGCAAGCGTGTCTTGGTGACGGGTGGCGGCGGTTCCATCGGCAGCGAACTCGCGCGCCGTCTCTCAACTCTCGGTCTAGCGCGCCTGACCTTGCTCGATAGCTCCGAGCACAATCTCTACAAGATCGGCCTCGAATTGCCCGGCGCGGTGCAGGTGCTTGCCGACATTCGTGATGCGCATGCGATGGCGCGCTGGTTTGCGGCAGAGCGGCCGGAGCTCGTCTTCCACGCCGCCGCGCTCAAGCAGGTGCCCATCGTCGAAGCATTCCCGAGTGAAGGCATTCTGACCAACGTCCTCGGACTCCGAAATGTCGCTGAGGCGGCGCGCAACGTCGGCGCCGATCTGCTATTCGTGTCGACGGATAAGGCCGTTGATCCGTCCGGCGTCATGGGCGCGTCGAAGCGCTTGGGCGAGATCTATTGCCAGGCGCTGGATCGCGTTGGCGCCTTGCGCGCCGTGCCAGTGCGCCTGGGCAACGTGATGGGGTCGGCAGGCTCGGTGGCGCCGATTTTCGAAACGCAGCTCGTCAATGGCGGTCCGCTCACGGTGACCGACCCCGAGGTTACGCGCTTCTTCGTGACCATCCCACAAGCGGCCAACGCGCTCTTGCAAGCCGCCGCAGTGGGGTTCACCGCCGAACCGCGCGGCAGCGCGATGGTGATTGAAATGGGCGAGGCGCTGCCCGTTGTCGAACTCGCGCGCGAAGTGATCCGCCTTGAAGGTCTGCGGCCGGAGATCGACGTGCCGATCATCTTCACGGGTTTGCGCCCGGGCGAGAAGCTGCATGAGGCGCTCGTCGCTGACGGCGAATGGCGCGAGGCAGATCCGGCCCCGGGCGTGATCGCGGTGGCGTCGCCAGAGCGCAACCTCGATGCGGTCATCGCGGCCATGGATGGCTTGACCGAGCTCGCGCGCGAGGGGGCGAACGATAAAATCGCAACCGCGCTGTTCGAAGCGATCAAGGCGCGTTCGGAAGTCAAGGCGATCGCCGTCTAGGCCCCTTGTGGCGCGTGGCGAACAAGCGCTTGATCGGGCTGCTGTGGCAAGTCTGTTTCCGCACTATCCGGTCTTCCTTGACCTCGCGGGCCGTTCGGTTGTGCTGGTCGGCGCGGACGCGGCTATGGCTGGCCTTGCGCGGCAGTTCCTGGCGGCAGGCGCAGGGGTTTCAGTGTTTGATCCGGCGCCTTCGGATGCCATGCGGACGTTGCAGAGCGCAGTTCGCCTGAAACTCCGCCGTTGGCGCCCGGAAGATTTTCAAAGCGCGGCGCTGGTCGTCTGCAGCGCAGATGAGCCGCGACCGTCGCGCATCCGCGCGGCCGCGCGCGCGCAGCAAGCCATTTTTCATTTGCTTGGCGGACCGGAGAACTCCGACGTCATGCTGGGCGGCGTCAGCGCTGCTGGCGCCTTCGCTCTTGGCGTCGCCGCGCCGAGCGCCCCGTGGGCGGTGACAGAAGCGGTGCGCGCGCGTCTCGCCGCGGCTGTCCCCGTGGGACTGCCCGCCTTCCTTGAAGCAGCCGCGCGCGTTCGCGCCGAGGCGGGCAAGCGAATTCCAGACGATGCGCAGCGCGCGAAGTTCTGGAGTGAGGCGACAGAACGCGTGTTTGCATCTTCCCCGCTGAGCGCCAACGAGTGGGAAGTGCTGCTGCGCCAGTGGTTGGACGACTAGTCGCACTAATCGTCCGTGGGCGGGCAGCGGCGGGCGATGCGCGTGCTAATCTAGCGTCCGCCTGAAACGTAGCAGCGCCAATGTCGCCAGCACCAGCAGGATGACGGTCAACGGCCACAAATCATTGACGACATCGCCAAAGGCCGCGCCCTTCAGCACGATCTCACGTACGATGCGCAGGAAATGGGTAATGGGCAAAGTCTCACCGATCACCTGTGCCCATGTGGGCATGGCGCGGAACGGAAACATAAAGCCGGAGAGCAGGATCGTCGGCAGGAAGACAAAGAACGTCATCTGCATCGCCTGCATTTGCGTGCGCGCGGCGGTGGAGATGAGATAGCCCAGCATCAAGTTTGCCAGGATGAAAAGCGTCACCGCGATAAGAAAGGCGATGAACGAGCCCGTGAAGGGAATTTGAAAGAGTAAGGTCGCGACAGCCAGAACGATCACAACCTGGATTGCGCCGACGAACACATAAGGTGTCGTCTTGCCGATCATCACTTCGAGCGGCCGCACAGGCGTCGCCAGCAAATTCTCCATGGTCCCACGCTCGGTTTCCCGCGTCAGCGCGATCGATGTGATCATCACCATGGTCATGGTAAGAATGACGCCGAGCAGCGCCGGCACAATATTGAACGCCGTTACGCCCGCCGGATTGAAGCGCCTGTGAACGACGACCTCGTAAGGCGCGGGCGTGGGCGCGAGAAAGGCGAGCGGGCCTTGCAGCTCCGGCGCGAACGCCTGCGCGGCAACTTGTTGAATCGCGCTGAGGGCGCCGCCAGCCGCGACCGGATCACTGGCGTCGGCGGCGATTAGGATTTGTGGGCGCTCGCCGCGGATCAGGCGGCGCTCGAAGCCCTCTGGGATCGAAATGAGAAATGTCGCTTCGCCAGAGCGGATCATGGCTTCGCCGTCTTCGGCGCGCTGGGTCACCGCGACGATATCGACGTACGTCGATTGGGTAAGCGACGCCAGAAACGCGCGTGTCATCGGCCCATCTTCGCGCATCTCAACGACCGCCGGCATGTGACGCGGATCGTTGTTGATGGCGTAACCAAACAACACCAGTTGCATGACTGGCATCATGATCATGATTGCGAACGTCGGCCGATCGCGCCGCATCTGCACCAGTTCTTTCAAGAACACGGCAAAAACCCGCGCCCACGAAAGGTCGAACAAGGCGGCGAGCGGTGAAGGGCGCGTGGTCACTGGAAATTATCCATCGCGCCGGACATCAGATAGATGAATATCTCTTCGAACCCGGGCTCGATTGGCGCGATCTCGACGTGTGGCTGCGCTTGTTTGACGGCGCGCACGGCGCGCTCAAGCGCGGCTGGATCTTTACTGCAGGCGTGAATCTCGGCGCCAAAGCGCGCGACCAGATCGACGCCGGGAGAAGCCTCCAACAGCGCCTGCGCCTGCATCAGCGGCCGGCCCGCGATGCGCCAACCGTGGAGGCCAATCTGTTTCGGAATCGCCGCCGTTGGCGAGTCGATCAGCTTCTTGCCGTAGGCGATATAGGCAATGGAATCGCACTGCACGGCTTCGTCCATGTAGTGGGTGCTGACCAGTGTCGTGACGCCTTGCGCGGCGTAGCGCCGGATCGCGTCCCAGAAGTCGCGCCGTGCCTTCGGGTCAACGCCCGCCGTTGGCTCATCGAGCAGCAAGAGTTCCGGCTCATGGATCATGCATGCCGCCAGCGCGAGCCGTTGCTTCCAGCCGCCAGAAAGCTTGCCGGCAAGCTGTGTTTGTCGCTCCACCAGGCCGAGATCGGCCAGCGCATGATCGACACGCTCATCGCGCCGATCCAGTTCATAGAGCCGCGCGATGAATTCCAAGTTCTCGCGGATCGAAAGATCCTCATAGAGCGAGAACTTCTGAGTCATGTAGCCGACGCGCTCTTTGATCTTCAGGCTGTCGCGTAGAACATCGAAGCCGAGCACCTCGCCTTCGCCGCTCTCCGGCTTCAGCAACCCGCACACCATGCGGATCGTTGTCGTCTTTCCGGAGCCGTTCGGGCCGAGGAAGCCATAGATGGCGCCGCGCGGCACCTTGAGATCGAAATTATCGACCACGGTGCGATCGCCGAAGCGCTTGGTCAGCCCGCGCACGTCGATGACGGTTTCGGTCATTCCGCGAGCCGCACGTCCACCGGCATACCCGGCCGGATCGGCGTCGCGCCGTCGAAGCGCGCTTCGATGAGGAAGACGAGTTTTTCACGTTGATCGAGCGAGTAGATCACCGGCGGTGTGAATTGCGGCTCCTGCGCGACGAAGCTCACTCGCGCTTCAACCGGAGTGGGGCAACCATCGCAGCTGACGAGCACGCGTGTGCCGACAGGCAGCTGCGCCAGCATCGCCTCCGGCGCAAAAAAGCGCACCTTCATGTTCTCTGGCGGCAGCAAAGACGCGATCGGCTGGCCGGGCGCGACGACTTCGCCTTGGCGATGAAATATCTGCTGTATGGCGCCAGCGACTGGCGCTGTCCCCGCGAGGTCTTCGAGGCGACGCTCTGCCAAGCCGGTGTCGGCGCCAGCAGCGGCGGCTTGTCGGCGCGCTTGCGCCAGCTGCGCGTTGGCGACATCGAGCGAAGCGCGGTCGGCATCGAGACGCGCGTTCGAATAGAACCCGCGCTCCGCCAGTTGCGCGCTGCGGGCGTAGGTGCGTTGCGCCAAGTTCGCTTGCGCCTGCGCCGTGCGAACTGCGGCTGCGGCGGCAGCGCGCTGCGCCGCAGCGCCCTCAGCGCCGTAGTTCAAGCGTGACGGATCAAGCCGGAAGACGCGCGCACCGGCGTCCACGACGTCGCCCTCGCGCACGAACAATTCACCGACGACGCCCGCGTCCTGGCTCGAGAGGTAGATGTAGTCCGCCTCCCCATAACCCTGGAGTACATTGGGCGCCTCGCGGCTGCAGGCGGCAGCCAGAAGCGCAAATACAACAACGACAAAGCGCTTCATGCGCGTAGCTCCAGCCCGTAGAGCAGAACATCGAACTGATGTTCGACCATCTTCTGTGGTTCGTTGAGAGCGGTTTCACCGCCGAGGACATGCGCCCACATCGCTTCAAAAAGGAGCGGACCGATAAAGGCGCGCGCAACTGCATCAGTGTTGACGTGGCGGATCTGGCCCTTTGCCATCGCCGCTTCGATCAAGCTTTCCAACGCGCTGCGCGCTTTTGCGACGACGTTCTCGCGATAGTAGGTCGCGATTTCGGGGAAACGGCCCGAGATGCCGATCACCAGACGCGGCACCGCGAGGAGGTTGGGGTCGGACAGCCTGGTTGCGAGCGCCGTCGCCATCAAGTGCAGCGCGCTTTTCGGATCGGCAGTGCCCATCGCGGCGATCTGCTGTACGGCTGCCATAAGCGGTCCGACCTTGGCCTCGATCAGCGCTTCGAGGACTGCGACCTTGCTCTGAAAGTAAAGGTAGATTGCCGCCTTCGAGAGACCGGCGCGCTTGGCGATGTCCTCCATCCGCGCCGCTTCAAAGCCGCGCGCGACGAACTCTTCCAGCGCCGCATCCAGGATTTCCTCAGGCCGCGCCGCCGCGCGCCTGCGCCAGCGCGGCGCGGGGCTGGCTTTGGGGGCGGCAGTGCGGCTCATTCGCTTTATATAACTGACCAGTCAGTTATATGCAAGTGAGATTGGGGTGCAACTTTTGGTAGGTAAGAAATGAGCGGCGCTTTGCGGGGCGCCGCTCAAGGTGGGGAAGAGATGGTTCGGTAGTGAGGGCTAGTTGACCCAGTCGCGCTTCAGGTTGCGCGCGGCGATGAGGTAGAGGATTGCCGCGACCACGTAGAACCCTGTGCCCGTGAGCATCGAATAACGAAGCGATTCCTCTGCGAAGCGCGCGACCAGCGCGTCGGAGATAACGCCCAGCAAGTATGTGCCAAGGCCGATCCCGATTAGGTTGTTGATGAAGAGGAAGCTCGCGCTCGCCGTGGTCCGCATGTGCGCCGGCGCGAGATGCTGCACCGCGGCGATCACCGGGCCGAGCCACACAAGCCCGAGCGCGGTCGGTGCGAGAAAGAGGAAGAACGCCACGGTTGGCGACGGCGAAAGCAAGCCGAGCGCGTAGCAGGGCGCGGCAAGTATCCACGCGCCAGCCGGCACCAGAGCGAACATCGCACGTTGCTTGGCCCCGAGTTTGTCACCCAGCATACCGCCCAGCCACACGCCAATGACGCCGCCGATGAGGAGGATGGCCGAATAAAAGAACGCCGCTTGCTGAAGCGTGAAGTCGTACGAGCGCTGGAGAAAGCTCGGAATCCAGAAGAACGAGCCGTAGCCCATGATCGAAGAGCAGGAGGCGCCGAAGGAGAGCAGCCAGAAGCTCGGCTTGCGCGTAACAAATCCGAGCGCTTCGAAGAGAGAGGCCTTCGGCGCTTCAGTAGCGGGCTTCGCATCGTAACGGCCGCGCTGTGGTTCACGCACGAGGGCGCGGAACGCGGGTGCGATGAGCACGCCCGCAATCCCGACCACAATGAACGCCACGCGCCAATCGACCAGCGACGCGACGATGCCGCCGAGCGCGATCCCCGCGGCGCTGCCGATTGGAATTCCGAACGAATAGATCGCCAAAGCGCGGGCGCGCTCCTCCGGTGGGAAGTAGTCAGAGATCAATGAATATGCGGGCGCCACGCCGCCGGCTTCACCGACACCTACGCCCATCCGCGCAAGGAACAGTTGGGTGTACGTTGTTGCGACGCCGCACGCGGCGGTGAAGCCGCTCCACAGTGTCAGCGCGATGGTCATGATCCAGGTGCGGCTCCAGCGGTCGGCGAGCCATGCGATAGGGATCCCAAGTCCGGTGTAAAAAAGCGCAAACGCCAAACCGCCGAGCAAGCCCATCTCGGCGTCGCTCGCGCCGAGCTCTTGTTGAATCGGTGCGGCGAGGATGCCAATGATTTGGCGATCTATGAAGTTGAACGTGTAGACGAGAAAGAGCAGCCCCAAGACCAGGTGCCGCGAAGGGTCGCGCGGCGCAGCTTGCTCGGTCGTCGTCATGAGAACTCCGGAAAAAGAAAAGGCGGCGGCGCCCTGGGAGGAGTCGCGCCGCCGCCTTCGTTGAAGATCGCTTAGAAGCGAACTTCGATAGAGCCCGTAACCGTCAGCGGGTCGCCGTAGAACGCGGTCACTGAGTTGTCGGTCGCCGCACCCGGGAAGTTGTAGCCCGAAGTGATGTAGCGCTCGTCGCTCAGGTTGCGGCCGTAGACGCCGATGCGCAGGCGATCGTTGTCAGCGCGCCAGTATATTGCCGCGTTGAACAGTGTGAACGCTTCTTGATCGAGCAGCGGGATCGCCGTTTCGAACTGTTGCGTGTCGCCGCGATAAGAAGCGCCGCCGTTGAAGGCGATGGAGCCTGGCATGCTGCCAAGGGTCATCGGTACTTCATAGGTAAGGCTCGCCGAGCCCGTCCAATCTGGCGTGTTCTGCACCGCGCGTGAGCTGGCAACGTTGACGCCACCGACGATGAACTCGGTGTATTCGGCGTCGATGTAGCCGAACGACAGCGCGCCGCGCAGTGAGTCGGTGAATTGCGCGGTGCCCTCGAATTCGACGCCCGAGAACTCCGCCGCGCCGGCGTTCGTCACCGTGCCGACGAAGGTCACCGGCGGGCCGGCGACGACAACAGAACCCGGGATCTGCACGTCGGTGTAGTCGGCGAAGAAGACAGCAGTGTTCGCGGTCACGCGGCCGTCGAACAGCGTTGTCTTGGCGCCGACTTCGTAGGAGTCGACCATTTCCGGCTCGAAGCCGGCGCGCACGTCGGGGTTGGCGAAGTTGCCGCGCGGGTCAAAGCCGCCGCCCTTGAAGCCCTGCGAGTAGGACGCATAGAGGTTGAGCGTGTCGCTCGGTTCCCACTGCAAGATGACGCGCGGGGTGAACGCGGTATCCGTGCGCTCGCCGCGGAAGTTCGGCACAACCTGCTCGCCGCTGACAAGCACGGGGACCGTGATGCTGGCGCCGCTGCCGCCGAAGAACGGCGAGTTGATGCCGAGGAACGTCTCACGCTGAATGTGTGCGCTACGCGTGTCTTCCGTGTAGCGCCCGCCGACCGTGAGGCTCAGCGTGTCGGTGAAGTCGAAGCTCACTTCGCCGAACACAGCCCAGGTTTCCGTGTCGACATCGCCCAGCGTGAAGCTTGTTGCGCTGGTGACTGGTGGCGCAGCGCCGCCGAACACAACGTCGAAGGCGTGGAACGCGTTGGCGTCGAGATAGTAGGCGCCGCCGACGGCGTGCCAACGATCGCCTTCATAGAGCAGCTGGATTTCTTGGCTGAACTGCTCGTTGTTGTACCTGGCAGGCACGTCCATGGAAGGCGCCGGCGTCGAGTCGAAATCGATCGGCGCCAGAGAACGATCCGCACGTTGGGCCGTGATCGAACGTAGGGTGAGGTTATCGGTGAGCGACCAATCCACCAGCATTTGCACGCCGCGCGAAATGACGCGGTTGCGCGTGATCGGGCCGAGATCGGTAATGCCGCCCTCAGTGTCGTATTCGTTGTCCAACGGCGAACCGCTTGCCGGGTAGAGCGTGCTTGGCAGCAAGCGATAGCCCTGGCGTGGGTTTGAATTGTCTTCCGTATAGTCGGCGCTCAGGCGCACCAGGAAATCCGACGTCGGTTCCCACTCGCCCGAGAGGCGGATGGCGAACATGTCCTTGTTGTAGTTGTCTTCGCCGTTGTTCAGATTCTCGCCGTAGCCGTCGCGCGTGAAGCCCGCGATGGCGCCGCCGATGCGCAGCGTGTCGGTGATCGGCGTCGATCCCGAGATGATCGCATCCATCTGATTGTAGCTGCCGTAGTTGAAGCGCGCGCGCAGCGTTGCATCGTCGGCGTCAATGCGGCGCGAAACGTACTTTACCGCGCCGCCAATGGTGTTGCGGCCGTAGAGCGTGCCTTGCGGACCGCGCAGCACTTCAAGGCGCTCAATGTCGTAAATGTCGAGCAGCGAGCCTTGCGGGCGGTTAAGATAGACGTCGTCAACATAGATTCCGACGCCTTGCTCAAAGCCCGCCACCGGATCTTGCTGACCGACACCGCGGATGAAGGCGGTGAGGGTCGAGTTGGTGGCGCGCGAAGCTTCGAGGGTCACGTTCGGCGTTGTTTCACCAATCGCCGTGATGTCGCGGGCGCCGGTGGCGTCCAGATCATCGGCAGAGTAGGCGGAAACCGCGATCGGAACTTCCTGCAGCGTCTCTTCACGGCGACGCGCCGTGACGACCATCTCTTCTTCTTCTGCGACGCCGTCCTGCGCGAACGCGGGCGTCACCGCAAATGGCGAAGCACACACGCTCGCCAACAATAGCGCTATGCGCGCACCTTCACCAAACCGTTTCATGGAATTGCTCCTCCGCTCCTCAAGTCGGGCCGCCGTGTTTCACGGACAAAAGCCTCGATATGATTCAAAAAATCGTCCGGCGCTTCGAGATGTGGCACGTGGCCGGCGCTCGCAATGACGACGCGCTTCGCGTTCGGCGCCGTGTGCGCGATGAATGCAGTTGCGCCGTCGTCATAAACTTGGCTGTCGCCACCATGGATCACGAGCATCGGTGTCGCGATGCGCGCGATGGCGGCGCGAAAATCCTGTTGCGTCATCGAATGCCAGAACGACGCCATGGCGTGCGCGTCACACTTGGCCATTTCGCCGGCGGCCCATGCCTCAAGCTCGGGGCATGCCGTCCGCATCGAGGCCGCGAACATGCGGGGCGCGAAGCGCGAGACGTAGGTTGTCCAATCAGCTTCGATCTCGCTAACGGTGCCGGCGACATTGCTGGCGTCGTAGCCGCTCGAAATGCCGTGCGCCCACGTCTCGTCGTTGATCAAGCGCGGGCTCATGTCTTCAATGACGAGACCGCTCAAACGTGAGGCAATTCTCGGGGCCGCCGCCCAAAGCGCCATCGCCCCCATCGACCAGCCGAGCGCAGTCACGCCTTTGAGGTCGAGCGCTTCGAAGAAATGCGCGATATCGTTGGCGAGGGTTTCAATGGTGAGCGGCGATGCACCGGCCTCAGAGCCGGGGTGGCCGCGCAATGTTAGGGTGTAGACGCGATGGCTCTTCGCCAGTTCAGCCGAGAGATCGCGAAAGAAGGCGCCGTTTGCGGCCCAACCGTGCACCAGAACGATTGGCGATCCCGCGCCGGCTTCGGCGTAGGACAGGGCCGCCCCATCTGGCAAAACACAGTGAGGCATGTGCCTCGCATTCCCCCCTCGGACCGTTTCTCGGGCCGATTCTTGTTGTCTTGGCGCATGTTATATCGGAGACTTGAAACATGAGTCAACATTCAGGTTCCGAGCCAGAGACGGTCGAGGAACGGCCCGGGCCGAAAACAGAGCGGGGCAGGCGGACGTTGAGGCGTCTGCTGGATGCAGCCGGGGAGGAGTTCGGGGCGCGCGGTTACCATGATACCGCCATCTCGAATATCACCCAGAATGCCGGCGTCGGGCTCGGCACCTTCTACGTTTACTTCAAGAGCAAAGAGGAAGTGTTCCGCGCGCTGGTGGCGGACATGGGTGCGCGTACACGTCACGCGATGACTGAGAGTACGCGCGGCGCCCACGATCGCCTTGAGGCGGAGCGCCTCGGCATCCAGGCGTTCATCGAGTTCGTGCGATCACATAAGGCGCTCTATCGCGTCGTTATGGAGGCGCAGTTCGTCGCGCCCGAGGCGTATCGCGCCTACTACCGGACCTTCGCGGCCGCCTATCGGCAACAACTGGCGCAAGCTGCATCGCGCGGGGAAATCAGCGAAGGCCAGGACGATGAAGTTCGTGTGTGGGCGCTCATGGGCGCCTCGAGCTTTCTCGGCATACGATACGGTATCTGGGACGCCGAAACCGATTCCGGCTCTGTCGCCGAAGCCGCTTCGGATCTGATGATCAACGGGCTCGCGCCGCGGGCCAAGAATAGCGACGCGTCCTGAAAGAGGCGCGCGCGACTGGGGAGTGAGAGATGGGTGTCGACATGGTCGACATCACAGCGAAACGGGCGGCGCTGACGCCGAACCGTATCGCGTTCGAAGATGCGCTAACGGGGCGCACGCTCACCTATGCACAACTCGAAGATCGCTGCGCGCGCGCGGCGACAGTGCTCGCTTCGCTCGGCGTGAGGCGTGAGGATCGCGTGGCGATTATCTGCCGGAACCGGCCTGAATTCTTCGAGATCATGTTCGCATGCGCCAAGCTCGGCGCCATTCTCGTGCCGCTGAATTGGCGGTCACCGCCAGCCGAGCTCTCGGCGCTGATTGCCGATTGTAGTGCAAGATTGCTGGTTTTTGGCGCGGAAGACGCGGAAACGGTGCGCGCGCTGGGCGGGACCTCGCTAGCGCTTGATAATGGCTATGAAGCTGCGCTTCGCGAGGCCTCACCGCTCGCTACCGATCAACGCTGGCCGGGCGACGCGACGTGGTTCCTGATGTATACGTCAGGCACCACCGGTCAGCCGAAGGGCGTGATTCAGACATATCAGATGTCGGTGGTGAACGCGTTTCATGTCGGCCAGGCCTTCGATCTGCGCGACGGCGACACGACGCTGAACTTCTTGCCGCTGTTTCACAGCGCCGGCATCCAGCTTGTCACCATCCCAACGCTGATCGCGGGCGGTACGGTGCTGATGCTGCCGGGCTTCGACGAATCCCGCGCGCTGGCGCTGATGCCGCGCCTCGACATTTTCTTCGGCGTGCCGGCCGTGTATCAGCAGTTGGCGCTGCATCCGGATTTCGAGGCCGCTGATCTTGCGCGCGTGCGCTCGTGGGGTTGTGGCGGCGCGCCGCTCGCTGATGTGTTGGTGGAGCGCTACGCCGCGAAGGGCGTGATGGTCTGCAACGGCTACGGCATGACCGAGACCGGGCCGACAGCCTTCATCGCCATGAAGGAAGACGCCCTGCGCAAGATCGGCTCGGTGGGCAAACCGCTGATGCTGCTCGACGTGCGCATCGTCGGCGCCGATGGTGCGGAAGCGCCTGTTGGTGAGAGTGGCGAGATCTGGATGCGCGGGCCGGGGCTCACCCCTGGCTATTGGAAGAAGCCAGAAGAGACCGCGAAGGCGTTCACCGCCGATGGCTGGCTGAAGAGCGGCGATATCGGCAGGCGGGACGCTGATGGCTGCTACTACGTCGCCGGCCGGATCAAGGAGATGTATATTTCCGGCGGTGAGAACGTGTACCCCGCCGAAGTCGAGAATGTCCTCGCGAGACATCCCGCGATTCTGGAAACGGCGATCATCGGTGTGCCGGACGAAAAGTGGGGCGAGGTCGGCCACGCGTTCATCATGTTGCGCGCGGACGTGGCGCCGGTCACGGCGGGGGACCTGCTTCAGTACTGCCGCGCGAACGTCGCCGGTTACAAAACCCCGCGTTACGTGACCTTCGTTGACGAATTTCCCCGCACTGCCGCGGGAAAAATCAAGAAACACCTTCTCGCCCCGCCGGCGCACCAAGCCAACACTGCGCGCACCAGCCCATAACGGGCATCTGTGCCGGCGCTTTCATCCAGAACATGTCCGCGCTTCTGCTCAGCGCTGATTCAGGCGAGGAGGAGGAGGCTGGATAAGTCCCGGCGAGGGGCCTATCCTGGCCGGGGTGGGGAATGAGCCGTGACAGATCAGACTTCGGGCGATGATCGCGTAATCCGTTTGGCGTCGATCGTATCTATCGACATCGTCGGATTCTCAACCATGTCCGAGCGCGATCAGCGCAACGCCGCGCGCAAGGTTGAGAATCTCCGCGCTCGTATTGAGCGCGTTGCGGTCGCCAATGGCGGGCGCTTGTTTAACACAGCTGGCGACGGCTTCATGCTTGAGTTCGCGTCGGCGGGCCAGGCGCTCGGCGCCATTCAGGAATTACTTGATAAGCGCGGCAAGGGCGAACCGCCGATCCGCGTTGGCGCGCACGTTGGCGATGTCATCGTCACGGCGACGGATGACTTGCTTGGACACGGCGTGAACGTTGCCGCGCGCCTGCAAGAACTTGCCGAGCCGGGCACGGCGCTCGTTTCCTCCGAGTTTCGTTCGATGGCGCGCAACTCGCCGCAGAGCGCGTTTCAGTCGAAAGGACAGAAGCCGCTCGAGAACATCGATCAGCGGGTGCAGACGTTCGAGATTCTTTCCAAGCGTCAGAAATTCGCGCGTACGTCGCGACGCGTTGGCTGGATGGCGGCCGTCGCCGCTGTTCTCGGCGTTCTCGTCTACTTCAGCCCGCAGCTCTACGGCCTCGGTATGGAATATTGGCGCAACCGCTCGCAATCGGAAGCGCAACAAACCGAAGTGCAGCAAGCGATGAGCACGCCAGCTGAAACGCCGGCGTCGCCAACCGAAGACGTGCCGACGCGCGTTGCCGGCTATACGTTCAGCGATTGCAGTGGCTGCCCTGAAATGACTGTGCTCGCAGGCGGCTTGTTCGTCATGGGCTCGCCTGACAACGAGCCTGGTCGCGGCCGCGATGAAGGTCCGCAGCGCGAAGTCTCCGTCGCGCCGTTTGCGATGGGCAAGTACGAAGTGACGTTCGCGCAGTGGGATGCATGTCTCGCCGGCGGCGGCTGCAACGGCTATTCGCCGCCGGACAGCGGCTGGGGCCGCGGTGATCGCCCAGTCACCGGCGTCTCGTGGGATGATGCGCAAGCCTATCTCGATTGGCTGAACGCGCAGGCTGGCGGCCTTCGCTATCGGTTGCCCAGCGAAGCGGAGTGGGAATACGCTGCGCGCGCCGGCCAAACCGATGCCTACACGTTCGGTCCGCGCGTCACGGCAACGCAAGCGACGTTCCGCGTACGGCAGACAACGACGGTCGGCGCACATGACGCCAACGCGTTCAGCTTGTTCGACATGCACGGCAACGCCAGCGAATGGGTCGAGGATTGCTACGCCGCGAACTACGATCTCGCCCCAATTGACGGCGTCGCGGTGCAGGCCGATGAGTGCCGTCGCCGCGTTTACCGCGGAGGCAGCTACAACGACCAAGCCCCAGTGCTGCGCGCCGCTGCGCGTCGCTCGGCCGACGCTAATTCGCGCACGCAAGGCATCGGCTTCCGCGTCGCCCGCTCGCTGGACTAGTTCGCCCAGAGTGTGACCCGGGGCACAGACAAGCTGTGCAGTCTGCTTCATGCGGCGTTCAGGGAAACGCCGCATGAAGCTGGGGTAGGGAGCCACATGAGCGGAAACTTCCGCCTCGCGCAGATTTCTGACACCCATGTCCGGGCGGACGATGGCGGCAAAGCCGCGTCGCAGCTCAAGCGCGCCATCGCGCAGGCGAAGGATTACGGCGCAGATGTCATTTTGCTTACCGGCGATCTCGTCAACGACGAGCGCGAGGATGAGTACGCGGTGCTCGCCGAAGCGATCGCCAACTCACCCGCGCCCCTCTACCTGATGACCGGCAACCACGACGAACGCGGCCTGATCCGGCGCATGTTCTCGGAGCATCGCTATTTGCCCCGCGAAGGCGCGATGCACTTCACGATCGAGCACTTTCCAGTGCGGATCGTGGCGCTGGATGATTTGGTTCCGGGAGAGACGCACGGCCTGCTGCGTCGATCGGGGGCGGAGTGGCTAGAGTCGGCGCTCTCAGTCGAGCGCGGTAAGCCCACGATCGTGGCACTGCACCATCCGCCGTTCCTCACCCACGACTTGCTGTTCGATAAGATCGGACTTCTCGACGCCGAAGAGTTCGCCAACGTCATAGCTCGTCACCGCCAAGTGTTGCGCGTGATCTGCGGTCACCATCACAGGGTCGCTGTCGGACAGGTGGCGCACGCGCCGGTGACGGTCGCTCCCTCAAGCTCCTGGGTCTACGGTTTGGCGGTGGCCGAGGGGCAGCAAATTGCGCCGAAGACCGCTGAGCAGCCGGGCTGGATGCTGCATGCGTGGACGCCGTCCGGCGGTCTAGCCAGCCATTTCATGGGATTGTAGGGAACCTTAAAGCAGGTGGGCCGGATCTGCCGATCCGGCCCGTGCTGCGGTGGCGCCTGGGCGGGGGGAGTAGGTCGGCGCCATGGGAAGAACACCCAGGCTGGACCAACGTTCCGTCGCTCCCCGAAAAAATTAGCCGCCGCCAGTCTTTCGACCAGAGGACGATCTCCGTCGTGCCGATGCCTTTGGGCTCGGCTTCGACGAACGGACTTTGCGTGGGCCGCGCGCTTTCTCGGCGGAGCGGGATTTTTCCTTCACTGCCGCCGCAAGCCGCTCCGGACTCATCGAGCGGTAGGGCACGTTCTTGGCGAACGCCAAGGCGCCTTCTTCGATCTCTTTGCGGGTTTCGGCGTCCACATGTTTGCCGAGGCCGGCGAGCATGTAGATCGCCTCAACTGGAACAAGCGCCGCGACCGTCCGGCCATAACGATCGAAACCGATCACGGCGTTATCGACCTGAGTCGTTTCGAGAGCTTCCGCGAAATTCGCGCGCGCTTCGGACGTGGAGAGGACTGGCGCCCCCTTTGGTTTACGTGCGCGACTCGCGGCCTTTTTGCGATGCTCTCGAACTGATCTCATGTGAACGCCTGTTCTTCTTCCCGTACGCCAAAGAGGTCATTGGTCCAAAGCACGCCGAACAGGTCCTCGTTCCACGCGATTGGAGGGGTTTTCCATCTCCACGACCTCAATTCGAGTCGTGAGAAGATGCCGTGACCTGCGTAACTCTCTTCAAGTTGACCTGATGGACCGTAGGTTTCGCTCGCAAGGTCATCGACGCCGGTAAACGAATTCCTTCGCGTCTTGGCTAACACCCGTATCTCTTGTCGCATTTGTACAAAAGCGGCGAAAAGGTCACGGGTCGTCTGCAACACACTACCGCCGCTCGGTCTAGCATCACAGATCTTGCTCTCGATCTGTGGCCAATTCTGGCGCCACAGATGTGTGGTGGTGTCGAAAGTGAAACCGACGCTACGCGCTTGGAGTTCCCTCTCGATCTGTTGAGAGAGTTTGATGATTGCGCGCTTGGCGCCATCGATCTTCTTCTTCGCGCCTTTCACCGCGCTTTTGATTTTCTCGCCAACAGCCGATGCACGAGATCCTTGCGCGTCGCCGCGATTGCGGCGGGGGCGGGGGCCGACACGTTGCGGCGCTGGGCCCCGTTGCTGACGCGTCATTGTTGGCGGAGGCCCGCCGTTGCCCGGTGTCGGGCCAAACGCGGGCATGATTTCGTATTCACGGATGCGCGTGTCGGAATAGCGCAGCACGAACCAGAGATCGCCGACCTTGAAGGCCGTCCACCACTTGTCGAACGACTCGACCGAGTCGACGCTGCCAACCGGGATTATTGCGATAGCGCCACAGAGAACTGCTTCGGCGGCATAGATGCGCGCGTAAGCCGAACTCGTCACCTGCCGAACATATTCGGCAGACTTGCCCTTCACATGATCCTGGGCTTCGAGGCTCCAGCGCAACAAATACTCATTGGCCTTTCTTCGCACGTTGCAATCCTCCGCCTCCGGCGCCTTGGGCGCATCCATTCTTATAAGCCCCCGAGACGGGTTCTCCGTCTCCGACTGTGCGTTCCGCTGCTGTGCAGCCTTTGAGTTCTTTTTGGTCTTTACTTTCTCCCCGTACTCCGAATGTCCTTGTGTTGATTGCGCTGTTGTTCCCGGTTGTAGCTCCTCTAAAGTGGCGCTTTGATCGGTTGTTGGCGCTTTCTGAGATTTGAGTGCCATTGCAAAAATATCCGAATGACCGCGCTTTCCCGCTCGCGGTTTGAGCGGCGAGATGACAGCGCCCTTTTGTGCGGCGCGTCAATGTAGCGTCACATGACGATTTTGTACGAGTTAGAAGACTCGTTGGCGCGCCGTGCACGCTCAGGTTTCTAGCGGCGCGCGATGCGCTCTCCACGCGTAGAAACAGTCACATGTTAATACATTCCACTGACCGTCTCACCGGAATAGGTCGTTCCCTTCGCGACCATCCTGGCGCTCTCCCCCGATTTTTCGCAAGCGTCGCCGAAACGCCGCGCTATAAGCGCACGCAAAGGAGCGATTTGCGATGAAGACAAAAGCGGCGGTTGCATTTGAGGCCAAGAAACCACTCGAGATTGTCGAGCTTGATCTCGAGGGCCCGAAGGCGGGCGAGGTATTGGTGGAAATCAAGGCGACCGGCGTCTGTCACACGGATTCCTACACGCTGGAAGGCTTCGACAGCGAGGCGGCGTGGCCGGCCATTTTGGGTCACGAAGGGGCGGGGATCGTGCGGGAGGTCGGCGCGGGCGTAACCAGCGTTGCGCCCGGTGATCACGTGATCCCGCTCTACACACCCGAATGCCGCCAATGCAAAAGCTGCCTGTCGCGCAAGACGAACCTCTGCACCGCCATCCGCGCCACGCAGGGCAAGGGCCTGATGCCGGATGGCACGTCGCGCTTCTCCTACAAGGGCAAGCCCGTCCTCCATTACATGGGCTGCTCGACGTTCTCGAACTTCACGGTGTTGCCGGAAATCGCGGTGGCGAAGATCCGAAAGGACGCGCCGTTCGCCAGCGCTTGCTATGTCGGCTGCGGCGTCACCACTGGCGTTGGCGCCGTCGTAAACACAGCGAAGGTCGAGGCGGGCGCGAATGTCGTCGTGTTCGGTCTGGGCGGCATCGGTTTGAATGTCATCCAGGGCGCGAAGCTTGTTGGCGCCAACATGATCGTCGGCGTCGACATCAATCCGGACCGCGAAGAATGGGGCCGTAGATTCGGCATGACCCACTTCGTTAACCCGAAGACCATCAGCGGCGATGTCGTCGCGCACTTGGTTGAACTCACAGGCGGCGGCGCCGACTACACCTTCGACGCCACCGGCAACACCACGGTGATGCGCCAAGCCCTGGAGGCCTGCCACCGCGGTTGGGGCGAGAGCATCATCATCGGCGTCGCGGAAGCGGGTAAGGAAGTCGCGACGCGCCCGTTCCAGCTGGTGACCGGCCGCGTCTGGAAGGGCACCGCCTTCGGCGGCGCGCGCGGGCGCACCGACGTGCCGAAGATCATTGATTGGTACATGGACAAGAAGATCGCCATAGACCCGATGATCACCCACACGCTTCCGCTCGAGCGCATCAACGAAGCCTTCGATCTGATGCACAAGGGCGAGAGCATCCGGAGCGTGATCGTCTATTGAAGGGCAGAGCCGCGTGAGCGATTGGAAACTTCCGTGGAACGCGTCATGCATTTGCGGGCGCGTGCAGATGCGCATCAACCAAGCGCCGGTGATCTCGATGGCGTGTCATTGCGCGGGCTGTCAGAAGCTCACCAGCGGCGCATACTCACTCACTGATGCTTCCGGTGAGTGGCTTTGTGGTTGGGGGCGAAACGCAAATCGGCGCGCTGCATCGCGCTGAAAGCCAGCATTACCATTGCCCGCACTGCCTCAGCTGGCTCTGCACGACAAGCCCTCCGCTCGAAACGATGGGCCTCCTCAATTTCCGGCCGAGCATGCTGGAAGATGCGAGTTGGGCCGTTCCGTTTATTGAGTCTCAAACAGCGGAGAAACTTCCAGGCGCTCAAACGGGGCCATGCACAGCTTTGAACGTTGGCCCCCGCCCGCCGATCTTGGTCGCCCGATGGAGGAATTCGCTCAAGAGGGCGCGCGCCCGCGCTGACGGTCGCATTTGTGCCACGGAGCGTTGCTTGAGAGCATACGCCCAGGATAGGAGAGCCGAAGCGGTGGGACGCTACGGCCCTGGGTAGGGGCAGAGGGTGACGAAAATGATCCGGACTTTAGCGGTGGTATGCGCGCTTACGTTCGTGGCCGCGCCAGCGGTGGCGCAGCAGCCGCATGCGCATGAATTGTGCGGTGTCTTTCAAATCACGAGCATCAATACCGTCGATTATATTCCGATCCCCGGTTATTCGGTGCTGACGGTGACGCCGCCGATCACAGCGCCGCCGGGATCCGTGCATGCGATCGTGTGCGACCGCACTTCGATCTTTCTTGGCCCCAACGACCATCGTGTGGTCACCGACCTCGGCGTGCCATTCTTCATTCGCAGCGGCGGCCGTATCGCGGTCCTGGAGATCGCAGATCGCCAACTGCGCTTGCGCTTCACGCAGGGCGCGCCAACGCCGCAAGAGCAGGCCGACATTGGTCCCGCCATCGAGCGCGCGCTTGCCGACATCGATCGCTTGCCCGCGCCGCAGCTTCCGCAAGCTCAACCGACGCCGTAATGCGGATCGCCAAGACGCATCGCGCCGCCGGCGGCGAGCTGGCGTATTGCGCGCATGCAAGCGACGCCACGGGCACGGAGATGAAACTTTCCGTGTTCCTGCCGCCCGGCGGCGGGCCGTTTCCGTATCTGATCTGGCTGTCGGGGCTTACCTGTACCGAGGATAACTTCACGACAAAGGCTGGCGCTTATGCGGCGGCGACGCAGCATGGCGTGGCAATCGTTGCGCCCGATACCTCGCCGCGCGGCGAGGGCGTTGCGGACGATCCGGCGTACGATCTCGGTCAAGGCGCAGGCTTCTATGTCGATGCGACGCAGGCGCCATGGGCGCCGCACTTCAAGATGGAAAGCTATGTCACGCGCGATCTGATGGGCGCGGTTGAGGCTTCTTTTCCGCTTGCTGCGAAGCGTTCGATCTTTGGTCACTCGATGGGTGGTCATGGTGCGTTGACGCTGGCGATGAGGTATCCGCAGCTGTTCAAGAGCGTTTCGGCGTTCGCGCCGATCGCCTCGCCAACCCGGTGCCCGTGGGGCGAGAAGGCTCTTGGCGCGTATCTCGGCGCCGATCGCAATGCGTGGCGTTCACATGACGCAGCGTTTCTGATCGAAGCCGGCAAGGCCGCGCCGTTCGATGACATTCTTATCGACCAAGGCACGGCAGATCAGTTTCTCGAAGAGCAGCTGAAACCTGAATTGCTCGAGCAAGCCGCGCGCTCGGCGGGGCAGAAGCTCACGTTGCGACGCCACGAAGGTTATGATCATTCGTACTTCTTTATGGCGACGTTCGTCTCCGAACACGTCGCCTTTCACGCCGCGCGCTTGGCGTAACTGTTACCAGGTCACCGGGGCCGGGAGGAGGACGATTGCGGCGCACCGCCCACGCGGTCGCCGCGGCGACGATGCCTAGTCCAAGCGCTGAACCGACCAGAGCTAGGCCGGAAAGGCGGCCGATATCGACAAAGACCACTTTGAGCGTCGTGACTAGCAGCACCGCAAGCCCGGCCCAGCGCAATGCTGGGTCGTTCCGCACGGTGCCGAGCCAGAGCGTTACGCCGCCAAACAACGCCCAGACAGCGGAATAGGTCCACAATTCGAAATCGTCGGCTGCCGCCGTGACCATGCTTTGCGGCTGATAGATCCAACGCACGATCAACGTGGCCGCCACAAACGCGTGCGCGACACATGCGATTGTCGCCACT
>JAWKUX010000012.1:0-95804 GCA_041398325.1 Hyphomonadaceae bacterium
AGAACAAGGTCGCGCCGCCATTCAAGCAGGTACAGTTCGATATCATCTACGGCGAAGGCGTCTCCAAGACCGGCGAGCTGATAGAACTTGGCGTGAAGGCCGGCATCATCGACAAGTCCGGCGCCTGGTACGCCTACGGTTCGCAGAAGATCGGGCAAGGCAAGGAGGCCGCGCGCCGCTTCTTGAAGGAGAACCGCGCCGTGGCGATCGAGATTGAAGATAAGATCCGGGGCAAGACGGCCGCGATGTCGGACGCGATGTATTCGCCGCCGACCGATGAAGAAGAGAAGGACGCCGCTGACGGCGAGTGAGGTTTGAGTTTCGCTGGCCGGTTCGGGACGTTTAGCCGACCCGACCCCATGCCCTGGCGCGTTTCGGGCCGGCCGGCGGATTACTCTAGAGGACGATGGCGATGGAGCCGCGCGTTTCCCTCATCACTTTGGGCGTAGCGGACCTCGGTCGCTCGCGGGATTTCTACGAGAAACTGGGTTTCAAGGTCTCGTCGCTTGGTGGCGACGGGGTCGTGTTTTTTCAGATTGGGGCGCTCGCTCTCTCGCTGTTTCCGCGTGAGAGGCTCGCGGAGGACGCGAAGGTGTCCGGCGAGGGCTCTGGCTTTCGTGGTTTCACGTTGGCGCACAATGTTCGCACGCGTGAGGAGGTTGCGAACGTCATCGCCGAGGCGGTGCGAGCGGGGGCCACGCTGGTGAAGGCCTCGGAAGAGGCGTTTTGGGGCGGTCAGTCTGGGTATTTCGCCGACCCCGATGGTCACCTGTGGGAGGTGGCGTGGAATCCGGGCGCGCCGCTCGGACCCAATGGCGAGTTCACGCTGCCGTCGTGAGGCTGGGTTGACGCAATCGCAAGGCGGGGCGCGCGGTCCTGCCGCTTGGCGTTGTGCAGCGCACTACCTATACCAAGCCAAACTCAGATTTGGCTTGAGAGCAGATGCCCAGCGTCAACGACATTCGTAAGCAGTTCTTGGACTTCTTCCACTCGCGCGGCCACGAGCTGCCTGGGTCGTCTTCGCTCGTCCCGCAAGACGATCCGACCCTGCTGTTCACCAATGCGGGCATGGTGCAGTTCAAGAACTACTTCACGGGCGCGGCCAAGCCGCCGTATCCGCGTGCGGCGACGAGCCAGAAATGCGTCCGCGCCGGCGGCAAGCATAACGACCTCGACAATGTCGGCTATACGGCGCGCCACCTGACCTTCTTCGAAATGCTCGGCAACTTCTCGTTTGGCGACTACTTCAAGGAAGGCGCGATCGACGCTGCGTGGTCGCTGATCACCAAAGATCTCGGCTTGCCCAAGGATAAGCTGCTGGTCACCGTCTATCACGATGACGATGAAGCGGCCGCGCTCTGGAAAAAGATCGCCGGCTTCAGTGACGACAAGATCATTCGCATCGCGACCTCGGACAATTTCTGGTCGATGGGCGACACAGGCCCTTGTGGCCCATGTTCGGAAATCTTCATCGACCGTGGCGACCACATCTTCGGCGGCCCGCCGGGCTCGAAGGATGAGGACGGCGACCGCTTCCTCGAATTTTGGAACCTCGTGTTCATGCAATACGAGCAGTTCAACGATGGCCGCCCGCGCGAGAGCTTGCCGAAGCCTTCGATCGACACCGGTATGGGGCTCGAGCGCATTGCCTGCGTGATGCAGGGCGTCGACTCGGTGTTTGACACCGATCTGTTCAAGACGCTGATCGCGGCGTCTTGCGATCTGACGAAGACCAAGGCCGAGGGCGACAAGGCCCCGAGCCATAATGTGATCGCCGATCACCTGCGTTCATCGTGCTTCCTGATTGCGGACGGGGTCTCGCCCTCGAACGAAGGCCGCGGTTATGTGTTGCGCCGGATCATGCGGCGCGCGATGCGTCACGCGCACATTCTCGGTGCCAGCAATCACCGCTGATGCACCGCTTGCGCTGACGCTCATCGCCGCCGAGATGGGCGATGCGTATCCTGAACTGAAGCGCGCGCAGCCGGTCAAAGGGCAATTGCGCGAGGAAGAAGAACGCTGCTTCTTGCCGCACGCTCGCGAACGGCCCGCGTCTGCTCGATGCGATGAGCTCGCGGCTTGAAGAAGGGCCAGAAGCTCAGCCGCATGGCGTTCGCTCTACGACACGTCTGGCTTCCGCTCGATCTGACGCAAGACATTCTGCGCGCGCGGCGCGGACTCGAAGTGATGTCGCGAATACGACGCGGCGATGCAGGAACAGAAGGATCAGGGCGCGGCAAGCTGGAAGGGTGCGGATGGCGCCGACAATCCAGCAATCTGGCTTTCAATTCTTGAGCGAACGAGAGGCAATGAGTTCTTGGGCTACAGCGCCGAGGCCGGCGACGGCGCGCTGACAGCTGTTGTGGCGTCCGGCGCTGAGCAGCATGAATTGCGCGAAGGAACAACCGGTGCGCTCGTGTTCGATCGCACGCCGTTCTACGCCGAGAGCGGCGGTCAATCGGGTGATCGCGGCGCGATCAAATTCGCCAACGGCGCGGAATTCGTGGTCGAGGACACGCAGAAGCAGGCCGGCGCGCTGCATGCGCATGTCGGACGGCTGCTGAAGGGTTCGATCAAGGTTGGCGACAAGGCCAAGCTTGAGATCGATCACGAGCGGCGCGCCAAGATCCGCTCGAACCACTCCGCGACGCACTTGTTGCATGCGGCGCTGCGCAACACGCTCGGGCCGCACGTGACGCAAAAGGGTTCGCTTGTGGAGGCGGATTACTTCCGCTTCGACTTTAGCCACGGTCAGGCGCTGACGGCTGACGAGATTTCGCGCGTCGAAGACGAAGTGAACGCGGTCATCCGTCAAAACGCGGAAGGCGTGATCAAGGAAATGGCGCCGGCGAAGGCGATCGAAGAAGGCGCGTTGGCGCTGTTCGGCGAAAAGTACGGCGACACGGTGCGCGTGCTTCGTCTCGGCGAAGCGCTTGGGCGTGACGGCAAGGCCTATTCGGTCGAGCTCTGCGGTGGCACGCACGTGAAGCGCACGGGCGATATTGCTGTGTTCTCTATCCTAAGCGAAGGCGGCGTGGCCGCTGGCGTCCGCCGTATCGAAGCGGCGACGGGCGCTGCCGCGTTGGCGCATCTCAAAGCGCAAGCAGGGCTTGCGAAGGCAATCGCGGCAAACATCAAGGCGCCGCTTGCTGAAGTCACGGATCGCGTGTCGCAGCTGGCCGACGAGCGCCGCAAACTTGAGCGCGAGCTGGCGGACACAAAGAAGAAGCTGGCGCTTGCGGGCGGTGGTGGCGGCAGCGCCGCGCCGGCTGGGCCGGAGAGCGTCGCTGGCGTTTCGGTTCTGGCGCGCGTGCTTGAGGGCGTCCCGGCGAAAGAGCTGCGGGGCTTGGTCGATGAAGGCAAGAAGTCTATCGGCTCCGGAGTGATTGCTTATGTCGGCATCGAGGACGGTAAGGCCGCGCTTGCGGTTGGCGTCACCGACGACTTGAAGAGCAAAGTCAGCGCTGTCGATCTCGTGAAAGCCGGTGTGGCGGCTGTTGGCGGCCAAGGCGGCGGCGGCCGTCCGGACATGGCGCAAGGTGGCGGGCCAAACGGTGCTGAAGCGGCCAAAGCGCTCGAAGCGATCCGCACGGCGCTGCAAGGCGCGCTGGCGGCGTGAGCGAGATCACCTATCGCGATGCGAATGCGGCTGATGCGGAGGCGTTGGGCGCGTTCGCGGAGCGCACGTTCACGGAAACGTTCGGACATCTCTATCCGCCGGAGGATCTCTCCGCGTATGTCGAGGCAAAGTATCGAAGCGATGTTGTTGCCGCCGAACTCGCTGATCCTGACGTACGTTACGTGTTGGCGACGCGTGACGGCGCGATCGTAGGTTACTCGAAGCTTGGCGTGATCGACATGAACATCGACGCCACCGACGCGTTGGAATTGCATCGGCTCTATGTCGACACGTCAGTGAAGGGCGCCGGCGTGGCTCAGGCGCTCATGGATGACGGGCTGGTCTGGGCGCGTGGCAAGGGCGCGAAGGCTATGTATCTCAGTGTCTGGGAGAACAACGCGCGGGCGCAGGCGTTCTATCGGCGCTATGGCTTCGAGCACGTGGGCGAACACAAGTTCATGGTCGGCCGTGTTGCCGATCGCGACTTCATCTGGCGCTTGGCGCTCTGACATCAATTCGAGTCAGTAACGTCTCGGAAACCAAATCAGCCGTTTTTGGACGACTCGATTCGGTGTGGGGACACGGGATGACTCAGAACGACGCGCTGGCCGCTTTTCTTGGACCAGAGCTTTTTGAGCGGCTCGATTGGGGCCGACTCTCGCATGCGCAACGTGACGCGATTCTCTCGGTGTTCCGAGTCGGATTAGGCGCCGGCGTGCAATCGGGCGCCGTTTCGACGATCGACGCCGTCTTGGCGCGCGGCAAAGTGCTGATCTGCGAGGACGGTTCGCAGTGGCAGGCGCGGGAGCGGGACGACGCTGAGATCATCGAAGATTGGGGCGCGGGCCAACTGATCGCGATCCACCACCACATGGCCTACAAGCTCGACCCTTACCAAGCGGCAGAGGTTGAGTTGCTGCGCCTTTGAGCGCTAGCGTGTCGGCTCATTGCGGAGCCGGACCGATGTCGACGTATGAAACCGTAAAGCTTGAAGTCGCCGATGGCGTGGCGACGCTGACGCTCAACCGGCCCGACCGGATGAACGCGTTCACCGATCAGATGGTGCGCGACATGATCGGCGCGTTCGACGAGACGGACGCCAACGATGATGTGCGGGCGGTGATTGTCACCGGCGAGGGGCGTGCGTTTTGCGCAGGCGCCGATCTGGGCTCGGGCGGCGCGACGTTCGACTATGAGAAGCGGCTCGCGGCGCGCGATGGCGGTGCGACGAAGTTCGATCCCGATCGCGCGCGTGACGGCGGCGGACAAGTTGGCATCCGCATCTACGAAAGCTTGAAGCCGGTAATTGCGGCGATCAACGGCGCGGCTGTCGGCGTGGGCGCGACGATGACGTTGCCAATGGATATTCGTCTCGCTGTGCCGGGCGCGAAGATGGGCTTCGTGTTTGCGCGACGCGGGATCGTGCCGGAGACGCTGTCGTCCTATTTCTTGCCGCGGCTCGTGGGCGTTTCGACCGCGCTTGAGTGGACGATGACGGGGCGGGTGTTCACCAGCGAAGAAGCGAAGGAGCGCGGGCTGGTGCGGTCGCTGCATGCGCCGGATGACTTGTTGCCGGCGGCGCGGGCTTTGGCGCGTGAGATCGCCGACAATACCGCGCCAGTCTCGGTCGCACTGTCGCGGCGGATGATCCTGGACATGCTCGATGCAGGTCACCCGATGGAAGCGCACCGGCTTGAGAGCCGCTTGATGGTTGCGCGCGGGCAAGCTGGTGATGCGAAGGAAGGCGTCACGTCGTTCTTGGAGAAGCGTGCGCCGGTCTATCCGGACAAAGTGTCGAAGGACATGCCGCAGCCTTTCCCGTGGCGGCCAACGCCGCCGTTCAAAGGCTAGTGTCTGGTCCTGTAGGCTCATGCGCGCAGTATACCTCAGCGCGCTAGGTGTAGGATTGATTCAGCGCTGATACTGGATGAAGCCGCGATTGCGCGCGACTTTGTCGTAGAGCACGCGGGCGGTCGTGTTGGTTTCGTGCGTGAGCCAATAGACGCGCTCGGCGCCGCGCTCGTCTGCGAGTGTGTAAACCGCTTCGATGAGCGCGCGGGCGACGCCGCGATTGCGCGCGCTCGGCGCGACGAAGAGATCTTCCAGATAACAGAAATCGCCAACCGCCCAGGTGCCACGGTGGAAGACGATGTTGGTGAAGCCGAGAAGGGCGCCGTCATCGTCTTCGGCGACGAGGCATTGCATCGGCTCAGCTGGATCGTGGAAGCGCGACCAGGTGACGTCGGTGACGGCTTGCGGGAGTTCGGACTCGTAGAAGGCGAGATAACCTTGCCATAGCGGCTCCCACGCTTCGCGTTCGCTGGGTTTTGCTTGGCGAATTTTCATCGTGGCGTCTCTGCCTCCGCTGCGACCTCGGCATCGGCCGCTTCACCGAGATCGTCGCGGGTCATGAAGAATGTGCCGGACCATGCGCCTGGAACGGTCCACGCGCCGTCAATGCGGGTGAAGCCGTCGTCGACAACGCCTTGGTACATGACCATGTGATGCATGCCGCCATCGCCGGTATAGTACTTGATGAAGTTGAGCTGAGCGCTTTCGCGTGCGCCTTCAATGAGCGCGGTGTTGACCGGTCCGGCCCAAGCGCGCGTGAGGTTCGGCTCTTCAATCTTGCCGGTAAAAGCGCCGGCCACTTCTTCAATCAATGCGTTGAAGACGGTCTCGGGCATAGCGTCGCCCGGATAACGATAAGCGCCGCTCCAACTTCCGGTGAGGGAGGAGCGGCGCTTCGTCATTTCATCAGGCCTTGCCCATTGCCTTGTCGACGTTGTCAGCGATGGCGTCGAGGAAGCCTTCGGTGGTGAGCCAGGTTTGGTTGTCGCCGACGAGGACGGCGAGGTCCTTGGTCATCTTGCCGGACTCAACCGTGTCGACGGTGATTTTCTCCAGCAGCAGTGCGTAGTCGATGAGCTTCTGGTTGTTGTCGAGCTTGCCGCGGTGGGCGAGGCCACGCGTCCAGGCAAAGATCGAGGCGACTGAGTTGGTCGAGGTCGGCTCGCCCCTTTGGTGCTGGCGATAGTGGCGCGTCACGGTGCCGTGCGCGGCTTCCGCTTCCATGGTCTTGCCGTCCGGGGTGATCAGCACCGAGGTCATCAGGCCGAGCGAGCCGAAGCCTTGCGCGACCGTGTCTGATTGGACGTCGCCGTCGTAGTTCTTGCACGCCCAGACGTAGCCGCCGCTCCACTTCAGAGCCGAAGCGACCATATCGTCGATCAGGCGGTGTTCGTAGGTGAGCTTGCGCTTGTCGAACTCGGCCTTGAATTCGGCGTCGAAGATTTCTTGGAAGATATCCTTGAAGCGGCCGTCATAGGCTTTGAGGATCGTGTTCTTGGTTGAGAGGTAGACCGGCCAGCCCTTCATGAGGCCGTAATTGAAGGAGGCGCGGGCGAAGTCCTTGATGCTCTCATCGAGGTTGTACATCGCCATGGTGACGCCGGCGCCCGGCGCCTTGAACACTTCCTTCTCGATCACATTGCCGTCGTCGCCGACGAACTTGATGGTGAGTGTGCCCTTGCCTGGGAATTTGAAATCGGTAGCGCGGTACTGGTCGCCGAACGCATGACGGCCGACGACGATCGGTTGCGTCCAGCCCGGCACCAAGCGCGGCACGTTCTTGCAGATGATCGGTTCGCGGAAGATGACGCCGCCGAGGATGTTGCGGATGGTGCCGTTCGGGCTCTTCCACATTTCCTTCAGATTGAATTCCTTCACACGCGCTTCGTCTGGCGTGATCGTCGCGCACTTCACGGCGACGCCGTATTGCTTGGTGGCGTTGGCGGCGTCGATGGTGATCTGGTCGTTGGTGGCGTCGCGACTTTCGACGCCGAGATCGTAATATTTGAGATCGATGTCGAGATAGGGGTAAATCAGGCGCTCTTTGATCGCCGCCCAGATGATCCGGGTCATCTCATCGCCGTCCATATCGACGACCGGATTGTCCACTTTGATCTTCGCCATCTTCCTGCCTCTCGCGCCAAATGTCGGTTTCGGGGAAATTTGCGCGTGAGTAGCAGAGAGGGGGCGGGGCGCAAACTGCGGCGGGGGGTCTCTGGCCTTGCCGCGCGGGCGGCGATGGGAAATGAGTGCCGTGTGCTCAACACCGGCTCCCAACCATGACACGTGCGCGAAACATGCCGCCCCCGATCGAGGAGGCGTGGCCGGCGGTCTGTCTTGTTCGTCCGCAGATGGGCGAGAATATCGGCGCGGTGGCGCGGGTGTTGTTGAATTTCGGCCTGGTTTCGCTGCGGCTCGTCGCGCCACGCGATCGCTGGCCCAATCCCAAGGCCGAGCAAGTGGCGGTCGGCGCCGACCACGTGCTGAGGGCGGCGAAGGTCGAGTGGAAGATCGAGGACGCGCTTGCCGACGCGACGCTTGTGCTCGCAGCGACGGCGCGGCCGCGCGGGCTGGAGAAGCCTGTTTGGGGGCCGCGCGAAGCGGCGGCGAAATTGCGCGCCGCGATCGCGGCTGGCGAAAGGCCGGTGGTCATGTTCGGGCCCGAGGCCTCGGGGATGGAGACGGACGAGGTCGCCAAGGCGGATGCGATCCTGACGCTGCCGGTAAATCCAGGTTTTGCGTCGCTGAATTTGGCCAATGCGGTTGCGGTGTTTGCGTACGCTTATGCCGAGGCGCGGCAGGAGACGGATGTGCCGCCTTGGTTCACGTCCGGCGGCGCGCCGGCGACGCAGGAGGAGCTGGAGGGCGTCTTCCAGCACCTTGAGCAAGAGCTTGAACATGGACGATTTTTTCATCCAATGGACAAGGCGCCGCTGATGAAGCGCAACCTGCGCGCGCTGTTCCTCCGCGCCCGGCCGACCCAGCAAGAGGCGCAGACACTTCGCGGGGTCATCAAGGCGCTCACTATTGGTCGCGGCGGGCGCAAGAAGGATAACGCCTAGGAAATGACTTTACGCGCGATGGGGGAATTGCTTATCCACAGAGTGGGGGAGCACCTGGGAGCGCATGCTAAAAGCCAAGCGTCGACCGCCAGCGCCGCAACAGGCCGAGCCACGTGCGCCATCGCGCGAGCTGGTTCCGTGGGGCGGCGAGCACGTCGATGTCGACCGCTTCTGGGCCGAGAGCTGGATTGATTTGCTCAACCGGCAGCGTTGGCTGTCGAAGAAGCTGAAGCTCGATACCGCGCCGTGGCAGGTCGATCAGAACGCCGGCATCATCCAGTTCGCGCGCAAGGACGGCGCGCTGGTGACGGCGCCCATTCAGATCATCGGCGCTTGGAACCCGCGCACAAGTATCTTCCGCTGGGGCTGGGACCACCCGATGGTGGTGCAGCGTCTCAGGAACGACGCCGAGCGCACGCGCTGGTTCGGCGACAAGCACGAACTCGAAGAGCTGACGCAGAAGTCGCTCAAGATGGACGAGAAGGAAGCGTGGCAGATGACTGCGCTCGCCATGAAGGTGAACGGTTCGCACGGTGTCTATCGCGCGCCGACCGAGGGACCGGTGATCTTCATGACGCTCGGCGAGCCGAAGGTACGGAAGTAGGCGGATTGACGCGCTGCGCCGACTGGGCGCATGCGCGTGCCGGACCTGAATGCGGACGCTCGGCTGAAGCAGATTGGCTGCGCGGGTTTTTCCCACGCAGCCACACCCGGTGCTCGGAACGGGAGCCGCTTTTTCTTTATTGCCCCCATCTCGCTTCAAGGCCGAACACAATTGCTGCGCCTTCCCCGGGCGCAAACGAGGCGTTGTCCGCGCCCGCAAGGTTGTTCTGCGCGGCGATGACAGTTGAGACGTATCGCTCGTCAGTCAGGTTGCGCCCCTCGACGAAAGCCGCCAAGCGGTCGTTCTGCCAACCAAGGCGCGCGCCGAGCGTCGCATAGCCCGGCGCTTGAAGCGTATTAGCGTAGTCCGCATAGCCGCCGTCCGGAACGTATTCCACGCGCACTCCGCCAAACACCCCGCGCGGATCGCGATAGTCGAGGCTCAGCGCCATCACGTGTTCTGGCACGATGGGGAGGTGATTGTCGCCAAAGCGCGGATCGTTTTCGAACTTGGCGTCGGTCCACGTCCATGCGCCCGCCAAACTCATGGCCTGACTCAGACGGACCTCCGCAAACGCTTCTATGCCGAAGCGGCGCGTCTCGTCAGCATTGCCGACACTCGATACGGTCTGGGAGATCGGATCGGTCGTGGATACGACCTCGCCTTCGAGCCAACTGCGATAGACAGTTACGTCGACGCGCACCGGACCGAGGTCGCCACGCGCGCCAATCTCCAGCGTATCAGCAGTTTGATCGTCGAGAACGGCGATGAGCGGTCGTCGAGGATTTGCGCCATTGACCAGCACAGCATCAGCACCAGTCCCGTTGGCATTGACCAGCAACACGTCCCACGTCGGCGGCTCATGCGTTCGGGAAGCCGAAGCGAAGAGTTCAACTCCATCGGCTAGCGCGTATCTCGCAAGCGCAAGGCCGGTTGTCGCTTCATAGCTTTCGTCCATCGTGGCGGCGGGCCGCTCAGCGCGGATGGGGAAGCGATCCACGATCTCGCGCGTATGGCGATTGTAGGCGAGCACACCCTCCAGGGTCAGTCGCGGTGCGATTGCCGCCGCCATGCCGAAAGACAGAGTATCGCGTTCGGCGCTCAGGTCGTTGTCCGCCCACAGGAGACCGCGCGCGCCGGTGTAAGTCGGCTGCGTGCCACCGCCGTTGAGATATTGCTGAACGCTGCGTTCCCCGCGCTGGCCGAGATAGCCTGCACGCCATTGTACGTCTCCGAGTTCGCCGGAGAGCGCCGCCGACAGCGCCCAATCGGTGTTGTCTTCGACCTGAACATCACGGCGCCGAAATTCCACGTCCGTATCCATCCGGCCGAAGGCGACCGCGAGTTGGATCGCGCCGAAATCATGATCCAGTCCAAGCGCCAAACGTGAGCGTTCGGCGAACCGGCGCCAATCGCCCAGCATATTGCCCGCCTGGGCGGCCTGGGATCCCGCATCAATCTGCGCAAGCGTCAACGGGCCGGGAAGTTCGAGTTCGCTGTCGCTGTAAAGCACGTTGGCGGTTAGCGAGGTGGCTATGCTCAAGTCCCAACGTCCACTGGCTAGAGCACGTGCGCTCTGTTGCGCCGCGAACTGGCGATCTCCTTGCTGTGCGAACCAAGTCAGGCTTGCATAACCATCTAGCGCTCCCGATCCGGCGCCAAACGCGACTTGCGCGCGTTCCGCCTCGAAGCTTCCCACTTCTCCACGGAGCAAACCGCCATTCTGGTTCACGCCCCGCTGGATGCGGAAATCGATTGCGCCGCCGAGGCTCGCCGCATCTGAAAGAACGGCGCGACCGCCGCGCAAGACCAGCGCGCGATCAAAAGCGAGCGGGTCGATCCACTCCACGAAGTCGAAGCTCGTGTCGGCGTAGGTCATCGGCAGGCCGTTGAGGCGCAGCTCGACGCCGCGCCCTGCCGGTTGCGTGCCGCGCTGCAGGCCAGAGCCACGAATAGACAGGCGCGGATGATCGACTCCCCCGAAATTTGTTTGCGTCAGCACGCCTGGCGCGCCGAAGAACAAGTCGGGCAAGGTTGCGAGGCGCGCCGTACGAACTGGTTCGACGGTGACCGCGCCGGGGTCGTCGTCAGGACGTTCACCGATAACGACGATGGTGGTCAGGGGGTTGGTTTCCTCTTGCGCCAATGCGGGAGCGGCGATGGCGAGAGGCAGCGCGGCGGCAAGCGCCTGCGCGACAGTGCGTTTCAGATTCATGGCTTCAATGCTCTTGAGCCGCAGCTTGCGGCGTGTGTCGGGAAGCGACGGGGTGGCCGTCGGCGCGAAACAGGGTCAGAGCGTGAGCGGAGGTCCAGTCGACCAGGGCGGCGGCGCGGCGAGGCCTCGGCCCGGCGAGACCTGAGCAGAGAATGGGTGAACCGCCGCAGCGATTCTGAACGCCGCCAGCAAAGCCGGCGTCTGCTCTGGTTGACTGAGCGCGGCAACTGTCGCGAATACGCACGGCGCATCGACATGGGGTGGCTTTTCAGGCGCCTCATCGGCGGGGGCTTCGTGTGGAGCGAGCACCCGGCCAGAGGTCAGATCGATCACCGCGTCGGCAGCGCCCTGCGCCGAACAGAGCGTGACGGTTATGAAGCGACCCTCGTGCTCCGCTGTGAACATGTAGCCCGCCGGGACAAGCGCGCGCACCGCCATCGCGACAAGCGCGAACGCAGCAAGCGCCTGGGCGAACCAAGAACGATGATGGAGCAAGCCTCGCAACACGCCCCCACTTGCAGTGAAGCGCCGGGACGGAGCAAGCGCAGCAGTGTCGCGGACACCGGCTATGACGACCGCATGTAGTGCGCTGTTGCGAGATGGGGCGGTGATGCGGCGTTTCCGATGCGTGGCGCTCAGCTCGTATTGGCGAAGAGAGGCGCGGCGGCGATCGCGAGGCCGAGGGCGTCGATGATGAGGCGGGGATCGCCGGGGTCGCTGGCGTGGGGGTGGGCGGTGGCGATGGCGTAGCGGTTGGCGGCTTCGGGGAAGCGGCGGCTGAGACGGCGAAAGAGGCGCGCGAGGCGCAGCGCGTGTCGATACGGATTGTCGAGAACGCGGCGCAGGGCTTCGATGCGAATGGCCAGGCGCAACGGCGTGGGCGTTGGATGTGCGGGCAGCGCTCGCGGCGCGTAACGACGCGGGCGGCGTTGGCCCCCACAGAGCACGGATGCGCGGCGCGCGGCTCTCCGGCACGGCGAGGATCGCGTGGCGGGGCGAGTTTGAAGCGCGCGGGCCAGGTTTGTGGTTGCGCTGGATCCAATGATGCGCGCTGACATCTGCGTGGTGTGGCGGTGCGTGCGGTGGTTGTGCGCGAAATGTCTGGCGGGAGCGTCAGGTGTGCGGCCTCGGCGAAGATCAGTTTGCGGGCGATGCATTCGAGGCGCGCGACCCAGCAGGCGATCTCGTGGCGGCGCTTGTGCGACAGCGCATCTAAGCGCGCCAGCGTCCCGGTTGCGCCGATCACATCGCTTGCGCGCGAGAGCATCGCTTTGAGGCGGCGCCAGAACGGGGCGAGATCGGGTGGCTGGGGCATGGGTGCGGAGCGAGTGTAAGCGCATCGATCGCCCGCTGGATTGATTCCGACGCTTCCAAGCAAACTCAACGGTTGTCGCGACGAAATGCGTGGATTGGGGCAGCGCCAATCCTCCGACTTGGCCTTGCGACGCTCACGCCGCGCCGCCATGCTCGGGCGCGATGTCGCCCGATCTAGACCAACGCTATCAAGCCATCGTCGCGCGCCTCAGCGCCGATGGGCTGATCAATGAGGTCTTCATTTTTGAGAAGATCGACGCCATCGCGCGTGAGGGTCACGCCGACGCCGCGCTGTTGGCGGCGGTGATTCACGCTATCGGCTATGGCTGTCCGCGCGATTGGGCGCGGGCGCTGGAGTGGGCGGCGATTGCAGCCGAGCGCGGCGTCGAGGCGGCGCGGGAGCAGCTGCGTTTGCTGGCAGGTCAGGACGGAGACGATTGGCGCGCCCTGGCGGCTCGCGTCGATCTCGATGCTTGGACGGCGGCGCGCGGAGCGCGCGTCGTCAACGAAGCGCCGCGCGTCTGCATGAGCGAGGAGTTTCTCGATGTGCGTTTGTGCGCGTGGATGATTGCGCGCGCCGCACCGCTGCAGGCGCAATCTTTCGTCTATGACCCGATTACAGGGCGGGCGGCGCAGGCGGATGTACGCAGCAACACTTGCGCGACGTTCTCGATTCTCACGCTCGATCTGCCGACGCTGCTGATCCGCGAGCGGATTGCGAACACTGTCGACGTTCCGGTCGAACACTTGGAGCGCCTTTCGGTGTTTCGCTACACGGTGGGGCAGGAGTTCGCGAGCCACGTCGACTATTTGACGCCGTCACCACAGCTCGATGTGGAAATTGCGCAAATGGGACAGCGGCCGCTCACGTTCCTTGTCTATCTCAATGATGGGTTCGAAGGCGGCGACACGCACTTCCTGGAGATCGACAAGAAGTTTCGGTGCAGCTCTGGCGAAGCGATGTTCTGGCGCAATGTTGACGCGAACGGCGCGCCGGATGTGTTGACGACGCACGCGGGCGTGGCGCCCACAAGCGGCGAAAAATGGCTGCTTTCCCAGTTCATTCGCGACAAGGTGCAGTTGCCCGGCTGAACTGCCGCGCTAATGCGGCAGTTTGTTTACGATTTGCCGTGGACCATCCGCACATGTCGATTCGGACCGTGCGCCTGGCGAAACCGCAGATCGCGCAGACGGTGATGCTGACGGCCGTCATCTTGGCGATCGTTCTCGCGCTGGACTTTCTAGTGAACGTCATGGTTATGCCTGGCGTCACCCCGTACACGCCGCTCGCGACAGCATTGATCACGCTGCTGGTGACGCCGGCGGCAATTGCGTACGTGCTCTTGCAGAATGACAAAGTGCAGCGTGCGCACGTGGCGCTCGAGGAAGAGCGCATCGCGCGCCTTGCCGCGGATGGTGCGAGCGCCGCCAAGACGCGGTTCCTGGCGAATATGAGTCACGAATTGCGGACGCCGCTCAATGCCATCATTGGCTATGCGGAAATCATCGAAGAAGATGCAGGGGTTGGCGCGAGTGCGACGGATTCCAGGCGTATTCAAAAATCGGCAAGGCACTTGCTTGGGCTCATCAACGAGATCCTCGACCACGTGAAGCTTGAGGCGGGTGAATTGGGCCTAGCCTCCGTCGAGACAGAGCTGCGCACGCTGTTTGATGAAGTGGTCGAGTTTGCGCGCCCGCGTGCCGAAGGCAATGGCAACGAATTTCAGGCCGCATACGATCTGGACATCGGCGTCGCATGGATTGACCCGGTGCGCGTGAAGCAATGCATGCGCGCGATCGCCAGCAACGCCGCGAAATTTACCTCCAATGGACGCGTCGTTCTTCGGATGAGTGCGGACGGCGAGGAGGGCTTCCTGTTCGAGGCTATCGATAGCGGCGCGGGCATCGATGACGCGGCGCTGCCACTGCTGTTCCGGCCGTTCATGCAGGGCGATGCTTCCTCTACCCGCGAACAGGACGGCGCCGGTATTGGCTTGTCGCTTACAAAGCAGCTGATGGACGCCATGGGCGGCTCGGTGAGCGTGGTCAGCACAAAGGGCGTCGGCTCAATCTTCACGCTCCGCTTCAAACGCGGTGCGCCAGCCTCGAACGTGGTGACGCTCGCGGCCTAACGCTCGATCAGCGCGCCGACCATTTCGTGGCCTTCGCCACCGAGGATCTCGAGCTGCGTGATTGTGCCGGGGGCGATCTCGTCGTCGCTGTCGACGTAGGTCACGCCGTCGATTTCAGGTGCGTCGGCCTTGGTGCGGAAGGCGTAGGCTTCGGCTTCTTCGTCCCAGCCGTCGCAAATCGCGTCGACGGTTTTGCCGATCATGGATTGGAGGCGCTGGTGGGCGAGCGTGGTTTGCACTTCCATGAAGCGGTCGTAGCGCTCGTCGACGTCGTCTTGATCGACGTGATCGGGGAGATCGCGTGAGGGGGCGCCGTCGACGTTCTCGTATTTGAACACGCCGGCGCGATCGATCTCGGCTTCTTCGATGAAGTCGAGCAGCGTTTCGAAATCGTCTTCGGTTTCACCGGGGAAGCCGACGATGAAGCTCGAACGGATGGTGAGGTCCGGGCAAATACTGCGCCACTTCTTGATGCGATCGAGGACTTTGTCCTGGTTCGCGGGACGGCGCATGGCTTTCAGCACGTTCGGTGAAGCGTGCTGGAACGGGATGTCGAGATACGGCAGCACTTTGCCTTCGGCCATCAGGCCGACGACTTCGTCGACGTGCGGATATGGGTAGACGTAATGGAGGCGCACCCAGGCGCCCAGATCGCCGAGCTCTTTGCAGAGGTCGTAGAATTTGGCGCGGACCATGCGGTCCTTCCATTTGCTCTCAGCGTACTTGACGTCGATGCCGTAGGCCGACGTGTCTTGGCTGATGACGAGCAGTTCTTTGACGCCCGCTTTCACCAGCGACTCTGCTTCCTTCAGCACGGCGTTGGCGGGACGCGAGACGAGATCGCCGCGAATGCTTGGGATGATGCAGAAGGTGCAGCGATTGTTGCAGCCCTCGGAGATTTTCAAATAGGCGTAGTGGCGCGGCGTGAGGCGGAAGCCGCCTTCCGGCACCAGATCGATTTTCGGATCGTGCACTTGCGGCAGGTGCGTGTGCACGGCGCCGACGACCGCTTCGTATTGGTGTGGGCCGGTGACTTCGAGCACCTTCGGGTGCGTGTCGCGGATGAGCGACTCTTCCTTGCCGAGGCAGCCTGTAACGATGACCTTGCCGTTCTCAGCGATGGCTTCGCCGATGGCGTCAAGGCTTTCGGCTTTGGCGCTATCGAGGAAGCCGCAGGTGTTGACGACAACGAGGTCGGCCCCTTCGTAGGAGCCGCTCAGCTGATAACCCTCGGAGCGCAGGCGCGTGATGATGCGCTCGCTATCGACGAGGGCTTTGGGGCAGCCGAGGCTGACCACGCCGATGGTTGGGGCTTTTGCAGACATTGAGGCGGGGCTCATAGCGCAGGGCGAGGCCGAGCCCAAGCTGTGGCGCTGAAGAATAGTGGCGGTTTTGGAGGAGTTGGTTACGCTAGCGCCGCTGGATGGGGGAATTGCATGACCTGGGGACGTGTTCGGCTTGGGCTGGAAGCGATCAGCCCATGATCCTCCGCCGCATTATCGAGCACCTCCGCAAGCAGGAATGGACGGCGATCGGGATCGATTTCGTCATTGTCGTAATCGGCGTGTTTGTCGGTATTCAACTCGGCAACTGGAACGAGGCGCGGGCGATGCGCGCGCAGGAGAGCGCTTACCTGGCGCAACTCCGAGATGAGATCGTTGAGAACGATCGTATGCTGGAGTATCTCGCCATCTACACCGATCGCTCGGTGGAAGCCGGACGGACTGCGCTGGAGTGGCTCGAAAGCGATGAGCCATGCGGTTCGCGTTGCGGAGAGTTGCTGATCGACTTCTTCCACGCGTCGCAGCTTTGGGGCACGGGCTTCCAAACCGGGAAATATGCGGAGAATGAGCGCAGGAGCTTTCCAACCGATGGCGCTACGCGTGCCGCTGTCCGGCGCTTCTATATTTATTTGGCTGGATGGGATCCGATCAACCTCACGCCGCCAGTGTACCGGGAGCGGTTGCGCCGGCGTCTGAGTCCAGAGGCGGCCGCGGTGTTGTGGGGTGATTGCTTTATCGTAGAGGCGGAAATCGAGACGATGAGCACTGATTGCGCGCCACAGCTCGCCGATGTCGATACGGCGTCGGTGCTGAGGGCCATTCGTGCAGACGATCAGATCGCGGACGATCTAAGATTTTGGATCGGTCAGAATATCTTTGCGCAACAGGAGTACCCGAGAGCCCGCGAGAGCGCGGCGAGTGCGATAGCCGCGATCAATGCGGAGATCGGCCCACCATGATCCTCCGCCGCATCATCGCGCACCTGCGCAAGCAGGAATGGACGGCGATCGCGATCGATTTCGTCATCGTCGTGATCGGCGTGTTTGTCGGTATCCAAGTCTCGAATTGGAATGCGGGCCGAATCGAGCGGCTGCAGGAGCGCGGGTTATTAGTGCGGCTGCACGAGGATTTCACTCAAAGCATCGAAGGCCAAACACGCGACATCGCATTCCTCGATCAGCAATTGTCGGATCAAGCGGCGATCCTGCGCGCGCTCGACGCCTGTTCGGTGGCGCAAGACGACCTAGTGCAGGTGCAGCGCGGAATTGGCGCATTGGGGTATATCAATCCGCCGCGTCTCTATCGGCGCACGATTGACGAAATTGGCGCCTCCGGTGAAACCGACATCATCCGAAACGATGAGATCAAATCGCGGTTGGCGGATATCGTGGCGCTGGTTGAATGGCGCACCAACGGTTACGAACAGACGACGCGCACAACAGAGCACTACCGCTTCATTGTGGAGGAGAGGATTCGCTACGATTTTGAGCGCGAGTTTGACGATCCATTTCTTGGCGCGGTGCTGGGCGTGAATTTCGATATCCAGGCGCTGTGCCGTGATCCGGCAATTGCATCGGCGGTGTCGGCGATCAGTCAGGCGACGCGGGAGCGGCGGCGCGCATATCAGCCCATTCTTGAGCAATACGAGGCCTTTCTACCGCTCCTGGAAACAGAAGCGCAGCGCCGATGGGGCGCGCGTCTGGCCCGGGGGGCCGGACCATAGGGGTGCGGCGCCGGCGCATATCGCCTCTGCTGCGAATGACTTGCAGGAGCGGTCGCGGCAAGCTAATGTTTCTTTGCGTCTGACTCTCAGTCGCCAGAAATGTCTTTGCTTACAGAGAAGTGCGGGATGTACGTCTGCAACTGTAACGGTGTGACTCGGGTGGAAGTGGACGAAGCCATTTCCGCTGGGGCGCAGGCTCCGGAAGCGGTTCTCGCCCACCACGGGTGCGAACCCTGCTGCGGCCGCTGCCTCCCCGAAATCGCCGATGGCATTTCAAGCGGCGGAATGGCTTGCGGTAAGCGGAGCCTCGTCGCAGCGGAGTAAGCGCGATGAAGGGCGATGCGGACGTCATTAAGCAGCTCAACAAGATCCTCACCAACGAGCTGACGTCGATCAATCAGTACTTCCTGCACGCGCGCATGTACCAGAACGATGGGTACGGAAAGCTCGGCAAAAAGACGTACGAAGAATCCATCGAAGAGATGAAGCACGCGGACCGCATCATGAAGCGGCTGCTGCTGATCGAGGGTTTTCCGAACCTTCAGAACTTGAACAAGTTGCAGATCGGCGAAGCGGTGCCGGAACGTCTACAGGCGGATTTGAATGCCGAGAAGACCGGGCACGCGGACATCAAAGCCGGCATCACCCTCTGTGAGCAGAAGCAGGACTACGTGTCACGCGATATGCTGACCGAGCTGCTCGACGATACCGAAGAGCACATCGACTTCCTCGAAACCCAGTTGAAGAACCTCGCTGAGATGGGCCTGCAGAATTATCTGCAGAGCCAATACGATCTGGACAGCGACGCGGACTGATGCCGGCGGCGTGAACCGCTAGCGGCAGTCGTGCGTAAGGATCGGATGATGAAAGTCCGACCATGACTGCGCCTTCACTTGTTTGGCTGCGGCAGGATATTCGGCTCGCTGACAATCCGGCATTTGCGGCGGCGGTCGCGAGCAAGCGGCCCGTCGTGGTGGCGTTCGTATTGGATGACGTGACGCCGGGCGCATGGCGTCTGGGCGGCGCTTCGCGATGGTGGCTGCATCATAGTCTGGCGGCGTTTTCCGCTGACCTGAAAGCGAAGGGCTGCACGCTCGTTTTGCGTCGCGGACGCGCGGATGCAGTGTTGCTCGAGCTTGTGCGTGAGATCGGCGCGGGCGCCGTGTTTTGGAACCGGTGTTACGAGCCTCATGCGGTCGCGCGCGACAAGACGCTGAAGCAAGCGCTCGGCGCGCAAGGTGTGGAGGTCGGGAGCTTCAGCGGCGCTTTGATGCACGAGCCGTGGGAAGTGAAGACCAAAGGCGGCGAGCCGTTCAAAGTGTTCACGCCGTTTTGGCGTGCGTGCCAGCAGGTTGAGATGCGCGCGCTGGTGAGCACGCCGAAGAAGATCAACGCGTGGGACGGCGCGCCTTCGTCGGATCCGCTCGATGATTGGGAGCTGCTGCCAGCAAAGCCGAACTGGGCGGCGGGGTTCGAGCCGCTTTGGGCGCCGGGAGAGGCGGGAGCATTGCAGGCGCTGGGCGCGTTCGTCGATGATCGGTTGAAGACGTACGCTGAAGGTCGGGATTTGCTTGGCGAAGACGCGACGTCGAGGCTTTCGCCGCATTTGCATTTCGGCGAAATCTCTCCCGTGCAAGTGCGGTGCTCAGTAGAGGCTGCGGTTCTGCGCGAGCCGGCGCTGCAGCGCGGCGCTGACAAGTTTCTCGCCGAGCTCGGGTGGCGCGATTTTTCGGCGAACCTCCTATTCAACTGGCCAACACTGCCGGAAGCGAACTGGCGCGTTGAATTCGATGCGTTCGCCTGGCGCGATGATGACGCGGCCTTCGAAGCGTGGACGAAGGGGCAAACGGGCTATCCCGTTGTCGACGCCGGCATGCGTGAACTGTGGGCGACCGGCTACATGCACAATCGTGCCCGCATGATCGCCGCGTCATTCCTGATCAAACACCTGTTGATCGATTGGCGCCGTGGCGAGAAATGGTTCTGGGACACGCTCGTTGACGCCGATCTCGCGAACAATGCTGCGTCGTGGCAGTGGGTGGCGGGATCGGGCGCCGATGCGTCGCCGTATTTTCGGATTTTCAATCCGGTGACACAGGGTGAGCGTTACGATGTCGAGGGTGACTATGTGCGCCGTTGGATTCCGGAATTGGCGAAGTTGGATGATGAATTCATCCACCAGCCTTGGACGGCGAGTGCGGACGTGTTGGAGAAATCCGGCGTTGTGCTTGGCGAGAACTACCCCGCGCCGATTGTTGACCACAGTGCGGCGCGCGCGCGCGCGCTGGAAGCGTTTGCCGCGCTGCGCGAGTCTGACTAGCGCTCGAGCCCAGGCGTTGCGTCGAAGCGCGCGACTTCTGTGAAGTCTTGCCCCTGCTTGAGGATCGCAGTGTTCTCCGCGCTAAGCAGCATCCAGGCGCCAGCCGCCTCGAAGCTGTCGAACTGACGAACCTCAGCCCACGGACTCTTGTCGGCGTTGCGCTTCGTCAACCAATGGCTGAGCAGACGTTGGCCGGCGGGGCTTTCGCAAACCCAAGCAGAGCGGCGCATGAACATGAGGTTCAGGGGTTCGAAGAGTTGGCGGTGCGCGGAAAAAACGCCGTCGAGGCTATCGAGCGAAATGGCGGAAACGTCGACGTCGGGGTGGATGACGCTGACGCAGTCGAACCCGAGCCAGACAGGGTTAGCGGCGTTGTAGACCGCGTGATCATGCATGTCTTTTGCGCGCATCGCCCCGGTGTATTCAACGCGGCTGAGTTCGAGCTTGGAGTTGTGACGAAGGGTGATTGGCACCGTCGGCTTCCCCTAAAGCGTCCGGCCGGCTGGTGGGAGTTCAAAGCGCGAGAGTTCGTCGAAGCCCGTACCGGTTTGCAGCGCCAGCGTCTCAGCCTCGCTGAGCACGAGCCAATCGCCAGCTTCTTCGAAGCTCGAAAATTGGCGCAAGGTAGTCGACATGGCTTCGCGCGCGTCGCGCTTGCCGCTCCAGTGGTCGACGAGCGGTTGGGCGATCGGACTGAAGCAGATCCAGGCCGAGCGGCGGATGATCTGAAAGCTGATCGGCGCGTAGAGGGACTTGTAGCGGCCAAAGATGCGATCGAGCGCCTCGAACTCGACGCTAACAAAACGGCTACCCGGCATGACGACGTTGAGGGTGTCGTACCTGAGGAAGGTTGGGTTGGCGGAGAGCCAATCGGCTAAAGCCTGCAGCTCGGCTAGCGTAATCGCTCCCGAGTACTCGGCGGTGTTGAGCTCCAGGGTCTGATTGTGGCGCAGCGCGACGGGCACGAAGACAAGTTCCTCCGACGTCAGCGTCTGCTCAGGTCGGCTTGCTGATTAGTTAATTGTACTGCGTGCTACAGCGTGTCTGAGGCGAACAGCTCATCGAAACAGTGTCTGCGACCTGTCGTGGCGGGGCGGGCAGTCGTCGCAAGGCGGTTTGATCAGGACCGGCGGTGCGCGGAAGCCTTGTCGGCATGAGAGCTTTGGTGTTGGCCGTGGTGCTTGGCGGGTGTGCAAGTTCGGCGGCGGTTGAACCCGCCGATCCGGTCGTGGTGGTTGCCGTGGAGCGAGCTTTTGCGGCGCGTGGCGCTGAGATCGGTTGGGTTCCAGCGTTCAGAGAGTTCACCGCGCCCGACGGTCAGCTCTCACAAGCCGAGATTGTCAGCGCTCCGGAAACATTGGCGGCGACGCCCGACGATGGCTCGCGGGCGCTGTTCTGGTGGCCGGCTTATGCGGGCATCGCGCGCTCGGGCGATCTGGGGTTCACAACCGGACCGTTCAGCGTCGACGAAGCGCGCACGCCGCGCGGCCAGTATTTCACTGTCTGGCGCAGGCAGGCCGATGGGTCGTGGAAGTGGATTTGGGACGGCGGACCGGGACGCGTGTCCGATCCGCTGAACGTGGGAATAGATGCGCCGACTGTGCCATCGATGCCAGTGGCGGATTTGGGCGTTGGCTCGGCGGAAGAGGCGGCGCGACAGGTGCGGGCGCTTGAAAGCGGCCACGCGACAGCGGGTTCGTTGGTTAGCTACCTGGCGGCGGACGCCATGAGTTTCCGTCCGGGGCGACCTCGCGGCGAGGGCCCAGCCGCCGAAGGCAACCTCGTGTTCCCGAATGCCGAGATCGCCTATCGGCTGGCTCGAGTTGAGGCCTCGTCAGCCGGCGATCTCGTTTTCACCTTGGGCCAGGCGAGCTGGGAGACTGATGGCCAGGCGCGCGAGGGCTTCTTCGCCCGGATTTGGCAGTTTCGGGCCGATGGCTGGCGGATTGTCTATGACCAGCTGACTATCCGGCCGCCGCCACAGCCGCCTGCCAGTGGTTGACTTCCGGGGGGCTATCCATCAAAAGCCCCGCTTTCCGCGAGACCCGCTCATTTCGGGTGCGGAGCCAATACTGGGCGACGGGCTAACCGCCAGGGCAGTCGCGGCTTCATACTGAGGTCGCCGGTCCCCGTCACGGAAGAAGGCGCGAACAGCGCATGACGAAGCGTATTGAAGCTAAATACAAGTCGGACCGCCGGTTTGGCCAAAACCTCTGGGGCCGTCCGAAATCTCCAGTCAACAAGCGCCAGTACGGCCCGGGCCAGCACGGTCAGCGCCGCAAGGGCAAGACCTCTGACTTCGGCCTGCAACTGGTCGCGAAACAGAAGCTGCGCCTCTACTACGGCAACATCACCGAAAAGCAGTTCCGCAAGACCTACGAAGAAGCCGCGCGCCGGAAGGGCAACACGGCCGAAAACCTCATCGGTCTGCTCGAGAGCCGCCTCGATGCGGTGGTGTATCGCTCCAAGTTTGCGCCGACCGTTTTCTCGGCGCGTCAGTTCGTGAACCACGGCCACGTGAAGGTGAACGGCAAGCGCGTCACCATCCCGTCTTTCCTGGTGAAGGTCGGCGACGTGATCGAAGTTCGTGACCGTGCGAAGTCGATGGCGATCGTCCTCGAAGCTCTGGCGAGCGGCGAGCGCGACACGCCGGAGTACATTGAGGTCGACGCGAAGGGCATGACGGCGCGCTTCCAGCGTATTCCGCAGCTCTCCGACGTGCCTTACCCGGTCCAAATGGAGCCGAACCTCGTCGTCGAATATTACGCGAGCTAACGGCGCCAAAGGCGTCAAGACGAAAGCCCCGCGGAGACGCGGGGCTTTTTCTTGCTTGGTGTAAGCCGCCGTCAGCGCCTTGCAGGGCGCATCGTTATCACCGGAAACAAGACAGTGGTGTTCGCCTGAGCGGCGACCGGCTAGCTTGGCCGGATGTCTAAGCTCACCAAATCCATCGATAACGCCATCTTGGTCGCCCCGGGTACGAAGTGCGCACTGGCCGATCGCGCCACCACCGCCGACGACCTATTCCCCGACAGGGAGGCGGCGGAGGAAGCGACAAGGGAGTGCGCGAAGACGATCGACGCACTTCAGGATGCGCTCTGGGCCGAGCGCTCGCGCGCGCTGCTGGTCATCCTCCAGGGTATCGACACCTCCGGCAAGGACGGCACGGTGCGCGGCGTGTTCAATCGCTGTGGGCCACTAGGGGTTCAGGTGACGCCGTTCGGGCGTCCGAGCGATGAGGAACTCGCGCACGACTTTCTGTGGCGCATTCATATGGCGACGCCGAAGAAGGGCGTGATCGGCGTGTTCAACCGCTCGCAGTACGAAGACGTCCTCGTCGTGAAGGTGCGTTCGCTGGCGCCGCGCGCGGTGATTGAGAAGCGCTACGAGCAGATCAATGCGTTCGAGAAGCATCTGGTCGACAACGGCACGAAGGTGCTGAAGTTCATGCTGAACATCTCCAAGGACGAGCAGAAGCAGCGCCTGCAGGCACGGCTCGATGATCGGGCGAAGAACTGGAAGTTCAATCCAAGCGATCTGGAAGACCGGAAGTTGTGGGACGACTTCCGCACCGCCTACGAAGTCGCGTTGGATCGGTGTTCAACCGAGCACGCGCCATGGCGCGTGGTGCCGTCTGACCGCAAGTGGCAGCGCAATGCGATCATCGCTTCTGTCGTTCGCAAGACGCTCGAAGATATGGCGCCGCAATATCCAAAGCCGGACTGGAAGGCCTCCGACTTCAAGATCACTTAGAAGTGGTGATGTCGTCTTCTTTGCGAATGATGCCGAGTGAGATAACGCGCTTCAGCGCTTCATCTGGCGGGATACTCAGAAGTTTGAGTTGGTTGCGCGGTAGGTAGAGCAGGAAGCCGGACGTCGGGATCGGAGCTTGCGGGACGTAGACGGCGACGAGGTCCACGCCGATGTCGTGCACGACTTCGGCCGTGTTCTCATTGGTGATGAAGCCAATGGCGTAGGAGCCCGGCTTCGGGAATTCGACCAGGACGGCTTGCTTGAAGGACGTCCGCTCAGGCGCGGCGACCTGTTTGAAGACCTGCTTGGCGCCGCCGTAGATCGTACGCACTAAAGGCAGGCTGGCGATGCCTGAGTCAGCTGTGCTGACGATCCAGCGTCCGACCAAGTTGCCGGCGAGCGCGCCGACCAAGGTGAGCGCGGCCACCGCGAGCAAAAGCCCGCCCCCGGGAAAGCGGGTCAGAAAATCAAAGCCCGGCGGAACGAGCGGTTCGACGCGGGTGTCGATGAAGGTGACAACAAGCCAGATGAGCCAAACCGTCACCACGAACGGCAGCACCAGCACCACACCCGCCAGGAATGAGTTTCGCAACCACGTGAATAGGTTGAAGTGGCGTTCGGGTGTGTCGGGTGGTCGGGAGGACGGCATTCGCTCGGATGTAGGCCATGGCGCGGGGGGACGGAAGCGGGGCTAGCGGACGGAACACACCGCCCCTACCTTTGCTCGCATGTTCGGTCGCAAGAGCACTTTCCTCTCGGCGCCGCCGCGACGCGGCCCCCGTGACAGTTTTTCTGAAACAGTCATTCGCGTGGTCGATCAAATCGGCCCTGCGGTCGTCGGCATAAGGCGCACAAGCCGCGCGAAGGGGCTTTACGATGGCGCTGGTTCTGGCGTGATCATTTCGCCTGACGGATATGCGCTGACCAACAATCACGTCGTACGGGGCGCGGGATCGATCGAGGCGATCTTGCACGACGGCACGGTGGCGGCGGCGGAAATTGTCGGCGCTGATCCAGATACAGACCTCGCGCTTTTGCGCTTGAACAGTAAAAGCAATCACGCGGCGGAGCTTGGTGATTCCGGCCAGCTAAAGGTTGGCGAACTCGCGATCGCGATGGGCAATCCGCTTGGGCTGCAGGCGACGGTCACGGTCGGCGTGGTGTCGGCCTTGCGGCGAACGCTGCGCGGTGACGGCGGGCGGTTGATCGAGGATGTGATCCAAACCGATGCCGCGCTCAATCCGGGCAATTCCGGCGGCGCGCTCATCGACGCGCACGGCGCCGTTGTCGGCATCAACACGGCCATTATTGGCGGCGCGCAGGGGCTGTGTTTTGCGGTGCCGAGCAGCACAGCAAAACTCATCATTCCCGAACTGATGCGGGACGGGCGCGTGGCGCGCGGCTGGCTCGGCATTGGCGGACAAACGCAGGAATTGTCGCGTGCGCTGGTGCGCCGGCTCGGGTTGGGAGCGGAAAGCGGCGTGTTGGTTGTGGCGGTCGCCAGCGGCGGTCCGGGCGAGGCAGCAGGGCTCGACGAGGGCGATGTGATCCTTCGGCTCGACGGTGAAGCCACGGCGTCGGTCGATGCGATTCACAAATTGCTGACGCGCGAACGCATCGGGCGCGCAGTTGAGCTGGATGTGCTGCGCAACGGCGCGCGAACTAAGCTAAAGCTGATGGTGACAGCGCGGCCGGAGCCGAAAGCAGCTTAAGCCGGAATGGCCACGCCCTTTTCGTCAAACAACGCCTTGAGTTCGCCGGTTTGAAACATCTCGCGGACGATGTCGCAGCCGCCGATGAACTCGCCTTTGACGTAGAGTTGCGGGATGGTCGGCCAGTTGGCGAAGTCCTTGACGCCTTGGCGGATGCCATCGTCGGCCAGCACGTTCACGTCGTGATACTCGACGCCAATGTGATCGAGGATGCGTACGACCATGTTCGAGAACCCACATTGCGGGTGATCGTGCGTGCCCTTCATAAACAGCACCACGTCGTGTGCCCCTATGGTGTTGCGGATGGTTTCAATCGCGTCGGACATGCGAACTCCTGAGCCCGCAGGTAAGGGGCCTTGAACGAGGCATCAAGCGGTTAGCTCTTGGGGGCGGTGTCCAGGGCGAGCGCGTGCAGTTCGCCGCCCATCCGGCCCTTGAGTGCGGCATAAACCATCTGGTGCTGAGCGACCCTGGATTTTCCGGTGAAAGCGGCCGACCGAATGGTCGCCCTATAGTGGTCGCCGTCTCCGGCGAGGTCATCAATCTGGATATCGGCGTCCGGAAGGGCCTCCCTGAGGAGGGTTTCCAGCGCTTGCGCCGTCATTGCCATCGGATACCCCTGATAAGGCTGAGATTTCAGCCGTTCTATCCTGTGGCGCATGGCATTGCACGCAGCCTCCTGGAACTGCATGACGATCACGAAAGTTTTGATTGCGACCCCGAGCGCTGTTCAGGCATCAGGGCCAGTCTGGGGGATGGGCGTTCCGAGAAGATCGCCCACTGCGTGGGAGACGTTGACAAGAGCACACTTTCCGAAAATTTAGACGCCAGCGCATTTGGCGCAGGGACAGAAGACCGCGGATTGCGGCGGCCCGCGTTGGCGCTTGGTGGGAGGATGCGAAGCCAGGTTCAGGACAGGATCGAACCAGGCGCAGCCGACCACCGTATTACGCAGAAATCCTCACCACGGTGATCCCGTGCGCACGCAGGAGCGCATTGGGTTCGCCAAGTCAAAATTCAGGGCAGGCACAAAGGGCAGACCATGACGTTGATGAATTCGCTGCTGATGTTCGCGCAGCAAACTACAGCTCCAGCTGGAACGACACCGGAAACTACTTCGGCTCCGGCTAGCACGCCGTCAGCTTCGGAACTCGAAGCTGCGCGTGAGCGTGGCGCTGAAGCCGCCGCTGAAGCGGCCGGCCAGCAAGAAGTGTCTATGCTGGAACTGGTCCAGCACCTCAACGCCGTCGAAATGGGCGTCATGGTGATCTTGGGCCTTTGCGCGATTTACGCCGTCGCGCTGCTGTTCGAAAAGATCTACGTCATGCGCAAGGCCTCGAAGCAAACGAAGGACTTCCTGGCTTCGTTCCGTAAGGCCAACTCGGTTGAAGAAGCCGAAGCTATCGTTCGCAAACTCCCGAACTCGGGCATCAAGTCGATGTTCGATGCCGGCATGGCGGAAGTCCGCCGCACGCAGGATCTCGGCCTCTACACCATGCGCGACGCCCGTGACCACACGATGCAACGCGTTTCTTCGGCCATGGCGACCCGTCAGAACGAGCACCTCGATGATCTCGGTTCGTCGATGACCTTCCTTGCGTCGATCGGCGCGAACGCACCGTTCATCGGTCTGTTCGGCACCGTTTGGGGCATCATGGTCGCGTTCGTCGGTATCGCTAAGACGCAGACCACGTCGCTCGCGGTCGTCGCGCCTGGTATCGCCGGCGCTCTGCTCGCCACCGCCGCTGGTCTCGCCGCCGCTATCCCGGCCGTGCTGATCTACAACTTCGCCGCCAAGCAAATCTCCAAGCAGGCCACCAAGCTGGACGACTTCGCCGCCGAGTTCATCGCGCTCGTGTCGCGTGACATGGATCGTCGCGCCGGCTGAGTAACCTAGCATTGGAGGACAACCCCAATGGCGGGTAAACTATCAACTGGGCCCAAAAAGAAGGGCGGGCATGATGTGACCGCGGATCCGAACGTGATCCCGTTCATCGACATCATGCTTGTGCTTCTGATCATCTTTATGATCGCGGCCCCGATTTCGAGCGTGGATATCGAAGTCGATATGCCAGACGCACGCATCACGCCGTCACAGCGGCCGCCGCGTCCGACCTGGATTTCGGTGACCGAAGAAGGCGTCTACGTGATGAATGATGCTGTTGATCTGAACGTGCTCGGCGAACGCACGTACGAGGCGGTGCAGACCAACTCTCCGCTCATCGCCAACGACGAGTTCGAGATCATGGATCAGCGCATCTACATTCGCGCTAACGCCGACCTTCCGTATCGCGAAGTCGTGCGGGTGATGAACCGCCTGCAGGACAAGGGCTTCACCAAGATCGGCCTCGTTGCCGAAGATCGGCGGAGGTAGCCCATGGGTGCGAAAGTAGGTGGTTCGAAGGACGGCCCGGTTTCCGAACCGAACGTCATCCCGTTCATCGACATTCTTCTCGTGCTGCTGATCATCTTCATGGTGACGGCGCCAATCCCGACTGTCGACATCCGCGTCGACCTGCCGCCGCCTAATCCGGTGCCGATCCGATTGGAGGGTCTGAACCCGACAATCGTTGGTATCCGCGAAACCGCGGCTGGCTTGGCGATCTACGTGGACGAAGAGGTCGTGCAGATGTCGCAGCTTGGCGATGTGACGCTGACGCACGCTATCCGCAACAATCCTGCGCTCGAGACGCAGGATATTTACGCGGAAGCACGCATCTTCGTGCGCGCCGATCAATCTACGGCTTACGGCAACGTCGTTGACGTTATGAGCCGGCTTCAGGAAGAAGGCTTTGTGAAAGTCGGTATCTTCGCTGAACTAGCGAGCGAGGGATAAGCCGATGGTAGGTCTTCGCCTTATCTCACTGGGCTTGGCAGCGACTGTCTGCTTGGCTCTTGTGTACCTCGCTGTCACGCAGCGCTTCAGCGCGATCTCCGATCTTTTCGAAGACTCGGACGCCGTGAAGGTGGAAATCGAGGAGGAGGAAAAACCGCCTCCGCCCCCGCCCCCGCCGCCGGATCGCCCGCCGCCGCCGCCGCCGCCTGAGCAGCGCGTGCCGCCGCCGGATCTGTCTGCGCCGCCGACGCCGACGCCGATCCCGGTTGCGGTTGACCCGCCGCCGGCGCCGCCGACGCCTTCGGTCATCACCAACCCGGTTTGGCTGGAACAGCCCGACGCTCGCGACTTCTCACGCTACTATCCAGAGCGTGCGCAGGAGCGGGAAGTGGAAGGCCGCGCGACGATCGAATGTATCGTCAACGCGGACGGCCGCTTGAGTTGCACGGTGACGTCGGAGGATCCGCCAGGCTACGGCTTCGGTGAGGCAACGCTTCGCGTGTCCCGTCACTTCCGTATCGCGCCCTCGACGCGCGACGGTGTGGCGACCTCAGGTGGGCGCATTCGCCGGACGATTCGGTGGGTGCTGCCCCGCTAAGAGTGGTGCTGTCCGTTCAGCGGCGACGCTGATAAGACGGCGGAATGAACGACGGCGTGGATACGACGCCAGAGCAAGCCGCGCGGTCCTCCCGGATCGTGCGGCTTGTGTCGTTCGGGGCCTCTGCAGCGCTAGTCGTGGTTGTCCTGCTGGGCATTGCCGCGCTTCGCTTCTCGCCGCTTGGGCGACAGGATGAAGAAGCGCGCGTCGTTCTTAGCGAGATCACGCGAGAACCGCAGGTTCAACCGCAACCTCGCGAGAAGTCGCGCGTGCCGCCACCGCCACGCCAGGTAGAGTCGCAACAGAACTCCGCGCCGGTCGCCGTTTCGCCGCCCGACGCAAACGCTGCGAGCGACCCGGTGATCATCACCGATCCGGTGTGGATCACACGACCACGAAACCCGGAACGCTTCTATCCGCGCGAGGCGTTCATGCGGGGCGTTGCAGGCGAGGTAGTGCTCGATTGCGATGTTGATACTGAGGGGCGCTTGGCGTGCGTTGTGGTCTCCGAAACGCCCGCGGGCAGCGAATTTGGCGCCGCCGCGTTGCGCATCGCTAACGCCCATGTGATGCGGCCCGCGATGCGTAATGGCGCGCCAGCGCGCGGGCGCTATCGCATGGTTGTGCCGTTCTCGCCGAGCGGCTGAGCTCATCGCGTAAGCGTGATTGTGCTCGCGCGCGTGTGAATTTCGGCGCCGAGCAAACGAGCACATGCTCCTCCCAGTCCGGCGCAAGACCGGGCGATGGAACTGGGAGGCGCAAGATGAGTCACGCGATGAGTATGCGCGCCGCGTCGTTCGCGACGTCGGCGGCTTTGCTCGGCTTCGTTGTTGTTGCGGCGCTGAGCGTTTCGATCACGCTGCAGCCAAACAATCCCCTTGAGTTAGGTCCGATATCGGTTCTCGAACTGCAGCCCGATCCGCCACCGCCGCCGCCGCCGACCCAGCGTCAAACGCCGCCACCGGAGCGCATCATCGAAACCGCCGCGCCTTTCGATGCAGACCCGCCGCCGTTGCCGCCGGCGCAGCCAAGTCAACCGAGCGCGTGGGCGCCGCCGGTTGGCGGGGCGGCTGAGATCACCAATCCGCGATGGGTTCGCCAGCCGCGAGACTTGGCCCGGTATTACCCGGCGCGCGCGTTGGCGCGCGGGATGACGGGGCAGGTATTGCTGAATTGCCGCGTCGACACGGTGGGCGCGCTGCACTGCGTGGTGGCCTCGGAGACTCCGGAAGGTTGGGGGTTCGGCGCAGCCGCGCTGCGAATTGCCGAAGACTATCGGATGGTTCCAGCGACGCGTGAGGGGCTTGCTGTGGAAGGCAGGTATCGGATGCGAGTGCCGTTTGAGATGAGATAGCCCGGCGGGCGAAAGTGCGAGCACAATCACCGCATTTTAGCCGTGATTGGCTCGCAAATCCCGCCGTAGAGGGATAGAACCACGCGTTCTGGACTGGAGACAGTGACAATGAAAGTTATGCTCGGCGCGACCGCCGCATTGATGTTGATGGCGGCGCCGGCCTTTGCCCAGACAACGCCCGCTCTGCCTGCGCAGTGCACCTTCACGGCTGCGCCGGAGATCCCCGATGGCGCCAACGCGACCAACCAACAAATGGCGCAGGCCCGCACCGCACTTGACGCTTGGCGCACCGCTCGTCAGAGCGAACTCGCCGCCTGCAATGCCGCCGCGCAAGCGCTGCAGGCGCAGGCCCAAGCGGCAGCTGCCGCACACAACGCGGCTGTTGCCGAAACCGACGCGACGATCGGGCGGTTCACGGCAGAGAACGAAGCGTACTCGGGACGGAACACGAGTTCGCGTCGCGAACGCGGGGGCGTGATTACCCGTCACTGATCGCTTTGCGTCGCCGGCGCATAGCGCCAGAGCGGCGTGAAGATCGCCAATGCTAACGCAGCGAGCGCGAGCCCAATCGCTGGGGCAAACGCCGCTGCACGCGGGCCCCATTCGCCGGCGGCAAAACCGACGAGTGCGGATCCAATCGGCGCCCCGCCCATGAATCCCATTGAGTAGACGGCGAGCACGCGGCCAAGATACCGCTGGCCCGCCGCGCTTTGGACGATGGAACGGCTCGTCGAAATGGCGACGCCAGCGACAAGCCCCCAAATCACCACGACCGTCGCAAAGGCGAGGAACGGCTTGTGGAAGCCGAAGGTGAAGAGTGCGACTGCACCGATGAGGTGCGAGATGATGAGTGCTCGTCCCGGCTTGAGCAGGGGCTTCATGCGACTCAGAAGAACGGCGGAGACGAACGAGGCGCCCCAGAAGAAGGCGAAGAGCGCTCCCAATTGGCTCGCTTGAGCGCGAGGATCATCGCCATAATACTCGCGTATGATCAGCGGAAACAGAACTTGGAAAGACCCGATTACGAACACGCCGACATAAGCCGCGGAGATTAGCATCGGCGACATCACTGGGTCGCGGAACGCGTAGACGAGCCCTTCGCGCAGATCGCGCAAGCCGCCTTGGACGGTCCGCTCATGCCCGTGCGGTTTTGGCGCCCGCAATCCAAGACAAATCGCGGCGCCGGACGCAAGCGCCAGTGCTTGCAGCGCGAGGTAAGGTGCAGGGTTCGAACCCGCGAAACGCGCCGCGAGAATACCCGCGATCTGCGCGCCGATTTGAACGGCTGTGGTCACGGCAGCCGCGGTGGCGATCGGGGTGTGTTTGCCCAGTTCAGCTTCGCGCGCGACGATTCCGTTCAATGCGGCGTCCCGTACCGGCATCATGAACGCCGCGCAGCAGCCGACGATGATGGCGTAGCCGATGAGCAGTTCATAGGTCAGTGCGCCGATGGTGATGACTGTGCAAAGCGCGAGGCTCATGAAGGCGAATGCTAGGTTGAGTTTGGCGAGCGTCGGCCCCGCGCGTGTACGTTCAGCCAGCAAGCCGCCGAACAGCAGCAGGCAGAACATTGGCGCTGAGAGCGCGGACTGCGCCAGGCCAATGCCGGCTGGTGTCGCCGTGAGGACGAATGCGACGAGCGAAGGGAACAGCACGAACTGCATCCCGAACGCAAAGAAGTAGCAGCCGACAAGGCCATAATAGAGGTTGAGTTCGGACACGATGCCCAAACCGGGTTTTCGCCCGTGCTCCGCCTCTGGCTCCATGGACCTTTGCCATAGTGGGCGAGGCCGCGCCGGTCCAGTGCGGAGCTTGTTGACGCGGACTTAACGCAGCACATGCTCGCTGGTGCGATGGGTTTGCCGAATCAACCTCGCGCTGATTTGCCGGAGCCGCAGCCGCTGGAACTCACCCAGCCGCATGCGCCGCGCGCGCGCCATGCGTTGGTGCAGCGCCTCTGCGAGATTGTCTCATGGCCGGAGACGCGTCTTCCCTCGTACGAACGGCAGTTGGCGGCCGACATCCTTGTCGGATTGTTGCGTACGAGCAATGTCGAGCTGAGGCAGCGGTGCACGAACGGACTCATCCGTGTCCACGATGCGCCCAAGGCGCTGCTGAGATACCTGGCGCGCGATGAGATCAGCGTGGCGCAGCCGCTGCTGGAGGAGGGGGCGGGTTTCGATGACGCCGATCTGATCGCTACCGTGCGGGCGGGGATGTCTTGGCATTGGCTCGCCATCGCCAAGCGGCGCGGCTTGAGTGAACCGCTCACCGATGCACTGCTCCAAACAGGCGACATCGCCACGACGGAAGCTGTGTTGCGCAATCGGACCTCGCGTCTGTCGACTCAGGGAGTTGACCTGATCGTTGCAAGATCGCGACAAGCGCCCAGCTTGCCCGCGCTACTCGTTCCAAGGACGGAATTGAAGCCCACGCAAGCGCTCGTTCTGTTTTGGTGGGCGAGCTACGAGGCGCGCCTTCAGATTTTGCGCCGCTTCGCCGTTGACCGGCAGGTGCTGATCCAAGAGCTCGGTGAAGTGTTCAAGCTTGCGGCGGCAGAAGGCTGGGCTGACGCCGAAACCCGCAAGGCGTTGCAGGTTATCGAGCGCCGGCAGCGCAATCGTGCGGCCGCGACCAAGAGCCCCTACAAGTCACTTGAGGGTGCGCTTGCGGCGGCTGAAGGGGGGCTCGATCGCGGCCTTATTCATGAAATTGCACACCTCGCGGGTGTGAAGCCGACAACTGCCGCGCAGATATTTGCCGATGCCGGCGGTGAATCAATTGCCGTGTTCTGCAAGGCGGTTGGTTTGAAACGTCCGTTGATGATTGCGCTATGGAAAGCGCTGCGGAGGCCCGCGGGTGATCCTGACACAACCGACAATTCGCTCGGTCGCGCCGTCTATGTGTTTGACACATTGGCGACGGCGAAGGCGCAGACAGTGTTGCGGTATTGGAACTGGTCTTTCACGGCGGACGCGGTTGGAATCCAGCAGGAAACCTACGGAAACGATGTGCTGGAATTGTCCTTGGCGCGGCGCAACGCCGCGCTGTTGTTCGGCCGCAACGGCTGACTTTACCAACCGGTTAATCTGGCGAATCCAAGAGCGCGGAGCTAAGCCATAGCGCCGCGCGATGGCGGCGCGGGGAGGCGAGTTAATGCTTCACGCCGCAGCTATGCTGTGTGGCTTAGTCATCCTGTGGATGCTTGCCACGCAGCATGTCACTTCTCCACAGGATTGGGTGATTGCCGGCGTGGGTGCTTTGGCTTGCATTGCGGTCGCCGCGCGTTTTGGCGGCCTCAGTCGCGCGTTTTCGCGCGCGCCGCGCTCGGTCGCTTTGAACGTTGCGCGCGCGGGCGCGATAGTGCGTGGAACGTTTGCGACATTGCGCGCCGCGATTTCGGCTGACGTCACCATGAAGCCGGCGCTCGTGCGTGTCCGATCGCGCGCCCAAGGCGTCGCGGAGCGCGCGTCATTTGCCAACATGATCAGCGCAACGCCAGGGATGGCGGTGGTCGAGAGCGACGCCGACGGGTTGCTGGTTCACGTCATCGACGAAGACGCCATAGATGCCGCCGATCTTGGCAATTTGGAGAACATGGTGGTGGGTGGAGGACGTCGATGACCGCTCTAGCAGCCGCGATAGGCGCGGGCATCGCGCTGCTGCTGTGTGCGGTGCGACTATTCGCAGGGCCGACATTGTATGATCGCACGCTCGCGGCCAACGGGATGATTATCAAACTTGCGATTATCATTGCAGCCGCCGGTGTTATGACCACGCGGGCTGAGTACCTCGATGCGGCGCTGGCGTTTGTGTTGGCGTGCGTTGTCGTCAACGTTGCCGTGCTTAAGTTTTTCCGTTCACGAACCTTGCAGGCGCCGCTCGCTCGCGCGGAGGACGTCTAATGGACTTGGGCGCCGTTGCCGAGCTGGTACGTCTGGGCCTGTCTGGGCTCGTAATCGCTGTTGGCTTGCTGCTGATCGCCGGTGGGGCGCTTGGATTGCTGCGTTTTCCTGATCTCTACACGCGCCTGCACGCGGCCAACGTGGCCGATGTCGTTGGATCGGTGGTGGTAGTGATTGGACTGGCGATCGCTGCGCCAGACTGGAGCACCGCCGCGCGGCTGTTGTTGTTGGCGGGGGTGCTCATCGCTGCCGGGCCGACGCTCACTCACTTGGTGGCTCAAGCTGCGCACGCGGCTGGGCTTGCGCCAATCTCGGGGCAATACGCGGCGCCGCGCCCGGGTGCGACGCGCACGAGTTCGGCGCCTTGAGTGCGTTGCTGCCATACTTCGCGCTCGCCCTGTTGGGCGTGGCGATTGCGTCAGCGATCGGTGCGCTGATGGCGCGCTCGTTGTTCGTGAGTTGTATGCATGTGATCGCCGCCGGCGTGTGCGCCGCAGCGGCCGTGATGCTCTTGCGTGGAGGCGATGGCGCGCTGGCGTTTGCGGTGTTTGCGGCGGCGTGGGCGCCGGTTCTCCTGTTGGCGGCGATGCTGTTGAGCGTGCGCTCAGCGAAAACGGGGCGCGCCAAACTACCCTGGCCGAGCCTGCTGGGCGCGTTCATAGCGGCTCTGGCGCTTTGGTGGCCGCTGCTTGAACTGCGAAGCGCGGTGGCTGTGACGCCTTCACAGCCCGTCGCCGCGTTGAGTTTCTGGTTGGCGCCGGTTGTGTTCGTGGCTGCTGTAGTGTGTCTCGGCGCTCTTGGGTATGGCGAGCGTGGCGTGCTTGCGCGCAGGGCTGAGTCATGAGGGGCGCGCAAGTAGTCATTGCGGCAGCAGCGCGTTTGTTCACGCCGCTCGTGACGTTGTTTGCATTCGCATTGCTTGCGACGCGCGCGCCCGGAAATGGGGCAGGGTTCGTCGCTGGTTTGGCGTTCGGCCTCGTTCTGATGCTGCATGCGCTGACATTCGGCGCCGAAGCGGCGCGCGTTGCGTTTCCGATGGCAAGCGTGCGGCTTGTGCTCGCTTTGGGCCTGGTTGCGCTCTGTGCAGGCGCGGGGTTGCCGGGCTTTGCCTACGCTGGGCAAATCATTGAGGCTGGCGTATTTGCTGTGGTTGTTGCGGGCGGCGCCATCATTGTTCAGACCTTGTTTGGCCGCGCGCCGACACTGCGTGACGCGGAATGATCACGCCGGTCTTGTTGGAGCCGCTGCTTGCGGCTGCTGCGATCGCGCTCCTTGTCATCGGCGCCGCGGCGGCGTTGGTGCAGCGAAACGTGGTGAAGCGAGTCATCGGTCTGGCGATCGCTGGATTTGGCGCCATTGCGGCCCTGGCGGCGCTGGGCGCGCCTGACGGAGCGCTTGTGGCCGCGGTTGCGGTCGTCTTCGCGCAAACCGTGGTTGGCGTGACGCTAATCGTGCGCCTGCAGGAGAGCTACACTTCAATTGAAGCGCCGGAGATCGATGAGACCGACCGGACGGACCATGAGCGAGAGGGGGTGCAATGACTGGCGCCTACCTCGAACTCGCGCGCGCGCACGCGCCTCTGCTGATGGTCGTGATCCCGCTCGTTGGTGGGGCGCTGATGTTGGTGAGCGGCGCGGCGCGGTTGGCCTGGCTGACTGCATCTGTTGCGGCTGGGCTGACTGCGTGGACTGGGCTCGATTTTGCTGTTCGCCTTTTCGGTGGCTCGGCTCAGGCGATCGCCGCGGTGGGCGTCGAGCTTCACGTCGACGGTGTCGGCGTGTTCGCGGGAGCGTTGATCGCGCTGACGCTCTCGCTTGTTGTGCTTGCGATCGGCGCTTCGCTGAAGAGCGCGGGCGCCAAGGAAGCGCCGCTATCACTCGCACTGATCCTGGTGGCGGCGGCAAGCTGGATCGGGGCTCTGGTGGCGCGCGATTTGATCGCGGTGATCGTGGCAGTCGAGGCGGCGTGGCTGGCTTCAGTTGGCGTCGCCATAGTGAACGCAGTCGGAGAGCGGTCACCGTTGAACGGTGCGCTCAGGATGTTGAGCATTGGCGGTGTTGGCGCTGCGCTTATGCTGCTAGGCGCCGCGATGTTGGGGCGTGCTGCCGGGGGCCTTACGCTTGATGCGCTGCCGCTGGCGCACATTCGGATGCCTAGCCTTGCGGGGGCGGGCGCGGCACTGGTGATGCTTGGTCTGGCCGTGAAGATCGGCGTCACGCCGTTTCATGCCTGGAGCGCGGCAACCTTGAGTCGCGCGAGTGCGACCGTGACGCTGGGGATTGGCGCATTGGGCGTCCTCGGCGCCATGAGCGTCCTTTGCCGTTTCGCTGCCTACGTTATTACGGCGCCAGAGATTGGTGCGGCGATTTCCGCGGCGCTGGCCGGCCTTGGCGCCGTGAGTGTGGTCGTTGGTTCTGTCCAGGCGGTCGGCGCCGGCAATCTGCAGCGGCTCGCGGCCTATGCCGGCGTTTCGCAAATCGGCTGCGTCCTGTTGAGCGTGGCGCTTGGGTCGCCGGCGGGCTTCGCGGCGGCACTCATTCAGCTTGTCGCGTTTGCTGCATCGGCGCTCGCGTTCTATGGCGGCGCAGCTGCGGGTCGCGTTCAAGCGCTAGCAATGCTGGATGGCTACGGACAGCGCGCCCCGCTCGCGAGCGTCGCCATTTCGGCGGGCGCGCTCAGCCTCATGGGAGCGCCGCTGACCATCGGCTTCCTCGGGCGCTGGCGACTGGTTGAGGCTGGCGTCGGCGCTGGTTGGTGGTGGGCCTCTGGCCTCGTCATCGTGGCGTCGCTCGCCGGCGTATTCTATGGCGGGCGGCTAATCGAGCGCATGTACTTCCGGCGCGCGAACGCCGCTTATGCGGGAGAGGGTGGCGTCTGGCGCGTGGTGCTCGGCCCTGCGCTGTTTGCTGCAATCGTGACCATCGCACTTGGAATTGCGCCGCTGCTGCTGTTGCGCGCCGCTGACATCGCCTCGGGCATGTTGACGGGGATCGCCGCATGAACGCCGAGATCGCCCTTCTCGGTGTGTTGGGTGCGCCGCTTGCCCAGGCTGCGCTCGTCATGTTGCTGCGCAGGCCGCCGGGGCTGCGCGATCTGGTCCACATCGGCCTTTCGTTGGTCGCGGCGCTTTGCGCCGCGTATCTGGCATACGCGGTGGCGCATGGCGAAAGTGCGCGCCTCGTGTTGGCGCGGCCACTGCCCAACGTGGATCTTGCCTTCACCATCGATCCGCTCGGCGCGATGATGGCAGTGGCGCTTACGGGGCTCGCTGTATTGCACTCGGTGCACGCAGCGGGCGTGGTGCGCGCGAAGCAGGAGAAAGCGCCGGCGCGTTTGTTGGCGTTCATTGCTCTGGCGATGTCCGGCGCTTGCGCCGTTGCGTTCTCCGCGAACCTGTTCAGCTTCTTCGTTGCGTATCAGGCGCTGGCGTTGGCGGCCTTTCCGCTGGTTGCACATCGCGGCGATGATGAAGCGAGGCCGGCCGCGCGCGCTTTCCTGGCGACGCTCTTGGCGAGTTCGATTGGACTCTTCCTTCCGGCGATGATCTGGACGTATGCAATCGCGGGCGCTCTCGATTTCCAGGCCGGTGGCGTGCTCGCCGGGCGCGTGGACGCAGTGACCGCGAACGTGCTGCTCGCGCTTTTCGTTCTTGGCATCGCCATGGCTGCGATCCCGCCGATGCACAGCTGGTTGCCGGCTTCGAGCAGTGGCCCATTTCCGGCGCTGGTTGCGATCCAAGCGCTCGCCGTACTGCCGGCGGGCGGCATTGGCGTGTTGAAGGTGGTCACGTTCGTCTTCGGGCCGGCGATGGCCGAAGCCGCGCTCGCGGCGCAAGCGCTGATCGTGCTTGTCGGCGTTGGCATGGTGGTGGCTGCGCTAATCGCGTTGTCGCGGCAGGATATTCGCGAGCGGCTGGCGTACTCGTGCATGGCGCAATCGCTCGCCGTGGTGATGGGCGCGCTCTTGGCGCTTCCGGCTGGCTTGTTCGCGGCGGCGCTCCAGATCGTCGCGCTCGCCTGCGCCTCGGCAACGCTGCTGATGGCCGCCGGCACAACGGCGGCGATCACTGGGCGAACCAAGGTCGTCGACTATGCGGGCCTCGGGCGTGTGATGCCATGGACGTTTGCGGGCTTTGCCATCGCCTCCGCGAGCATGATCGGCATGCCGCCGTTCGCTGGCGCGTGGGCCAAACTCTGGTTGATCACGGCCGCTGCTGGTTCGGGTCTGGTGTGGGCGGCTGGTCTTGCGAGCATCGCGGCGATTTTGACTTTCACGCATCTTGGACCATTGGCTGCCAACGCGCTGGCGGCGCGTGCGCCGACGGATGCGTTCAAACGGCCTGACGGCGCGTCGATTCTGCTCGCTGCGCCGGTGATCCTAGCGGCGGCGGCGACGTTGTCGCTATTGGTGCTGGCCGATCCGCTTGCAGTGTTTCTCTCGCCGATCTGGACGCCGGGAGCGCAGCCATGAGCCGTACTCTGCCGCCGCCACGCAGCGGCCTCACGGGGCTGCTCTTTGTGTTCTGTCTGACTGCGCTGCTCGTTGGCCTTGGGTTTGATCTAATGGGCGGCGCGCGCGTGCGCTTCTGGATCGGTGATCAACCGGCGGCGGCGGCGGCCGTTGGCATCGCCGGCGTGCTGTTTGTGATCATTGCCGCTCAATTGATGCGCTTGGTGTTGGGTCGTCGCGCCGGCCGTGATGAGGAGGGCAGCGATGCTGGCTCTCACCCTTAATCCTGGCTTCGTGCCGCTGATCGCCGCGTTTTTGGTGCTGGCGATGCCGCGGACGATGCGTTCGCCCGTCATTGTGTTCTCGGCGCTTGCGGCATTTTGGCTGCTGCTTGATCACGAGTTCGGCGCAGCTTCGGCAATGGCCCAGATGGGGTTGCCCGTTGTTCTGCTCAATCTTGACGAACTCAACCGGATATTCGGCATTGCGCTGCTGATCGCTCTGATCGTTATCGGCATCTACTCCGGCGCGCGGCGTAACAGGTACGAGGATGCGGCGATCTTACTCCTGGCCGGCAGCGCCGTGTCTGCGCTGTTTGTCGGCGATCTCATCAGCTTTGTGGCGGCGCTCGCACTGGGCGGTTTGGCGGCGGCAGGGGTTGTGTTTGCCTCCCCGCTAGAGGGTGCAAGCAGATCTGGGGCGCGGTTGCTGATCTGGCACGGGCTTGAGGGCTTGTTGCTGTTGGTGGGCGTTGCATTTCACTTGTCCGAGCAGCGGGGAGCACAAGCGTCGGTCGTAGAGCGTCTCGATGCGTCCTCGATTGGCGGCGCTTTTATTTTCGCGGCGATGATGATCCGCGTCGGCGCCCCGATGGCGCATGTCTGGCTCAAGGACGTGATCTCGCAAGCTTCGCCCACAGGGGCGGGGGCGCTGTCGAGTTTCACGACGATGCTGGGCGTCTACGCGCTCGCGCGGCTGTTTCCTTCGGAACCTGTGCTCATGTGGATCGGCGCGGCAACGATGCTGGTTGGCGCCTTCTACGCCGCCGCCGAGGACGATGTACGCCGTGCAGCAGCCTATGGCGTGACCATGCAGACCGGCCTTTGCGTTGCGTTGGTAGGGGTCGGCACGCCGCTGGCGTTGGCGGCGGCCGAGGGGCATGCCTTCGCTACCATCCTGTCGTTCTTGGCCATGCACTTGATGCTTGGCGCCGTGCTGGAGCGGCATGGCAGTGCACGCATTTCCCAGCTTGCAGGTGTCGGCCGCACGATGCCGATCAGCGCGTTGTTGCTCATTGGCTGCGGGCTTGCCGTGTCGGCGGCGCCAGGATTGGTGTTGTTTGCGTCGCAAGCCGCTTCGCTTGAGGCGATGGCGCAATGGGATCTGCGCTGGCTGTGGCTGCTTACGTGGGCCTCGCCTGCGGTGATGTTTGTCTCGCTCTTCCTGCGTCCCGCGCTTGCGGCCTACACGCCGCTGCGTGAAGTGCGCCCAATCCGCGAAGCGCCGTTCTCGATGCTCTTGGGCGCCGGGCTTGCGCTCTTCCTGTGTTTCGCAGTCGGGCTCGCGCCGCGTTGGCTGTTCGACTTGATGCCGTCGGAGATTTCGTTCCAGCCCTTCGTTCTCGATCGCATCTCTCCGCAGTTTCAGCTGCTCGGCGCGGCGGGCGTTGCGTTCCTGGCGCTTCGCGCCACGCGTGCTGCTATGCAGGAGCGCAGCGTCGATCTTCTCGACATTGACGCGATGTATCGCGGCCCGCTGGCGCAGGCGGGGCGTTGGGCCGGTGTCTTGGCGCTTCGCATCTACGGCGCCTGGCAAAGCTGGACGAGGCGAACCTCTGAGGCGGCGGGACGAGGCTTGGCCAGTCTCGCCGCGGCATGCGACCGGCCCTATGCGCCCTCGGGAACGGCGGCGTTCACCTTCCTCTCAGTGGGCGCCGTACTCTTGGTGATGTTCTTAGTCCGCTAGAAAAAGTCTGTCTGGTTAGCCGGAATTCAGCGTCTTGGACCTTACAGTTTCTGTTAGTGTGAATGCGCATTCAATATTAGCGGGCCAATTTTCCTTGCAAGACTTGGCTCTATACTCATACAATATCTGAGCTTCACTTGCAGATCAGTCAGCAGGGCAAATGGAACATCAGCGCGACTTGGTGCGCATGGCCGCAGAGATTGCGGCCGCCTACGTGTCGGCAAATCCTGTGCAACCGCAGGATATTCCGGCGCTGATCCGAACCGTGCACGGTGCTTTGCTTGAGGTGGCCGGCGTTGCCTCCCCTGCGCCCGAGGCAACGCCGGAGCCGGCTGTGTCGATCAAGAAGTCGGTAACCGCCGACTTCATCATCTGCCTGGAAGATGGAAAGAAATTCAAATCCCTGAAGCGTCACCTGCGCACCCGTTACGGCATGACGCCGGATGAGTACCGGGCCAAATGGGGCCTGCCGCACGACTACCCGATGGTCGCGCCCAACTACGCCAAAGAACGCTCGAACTTGGCGAAACGGATGGGTCTAGGACAAACCCGCAAAGGGGGATGAGAAAAAAATCCTATAATTAGGAAAAAATCTATCCTACACCTCTGAGGCCGCCGTATCCTGCTCAGTGAGGCATGGCGGCTTGCTCAAATGGAGGTGTGGGAATGGGCGTGTTGTCGAAACGCGCGGATGATGCGGCGGCGGCTGAGCTTGCGGCCAATGTGGTTGGTTACGCGCTTGGCGTAGCGCCGAACTCGATTGTTGATGATGCGCGAGGCTGCTCGCAGACGGCATATGCGCGGCAGCTGGCAATGTATCTCTGCCATGTCGCCTTTGAACTAAGCTTGTCACGCGTCGCGTCCGCGTTCGGACGCGATCGTTCGACCGTCGCGCACGCGTGCCATGCGATCGAGGACCAGCGCGATGAGGATCAGTTCGATCTGTGGCTCGCTTCACTTGAAGCGATGATGCGCGCCGCGCCCGCGCGGTCACTGCGAGCGCGGCTGTGAAGCGGCGCATCGCGCGCGTGCTGACGCGGCTCGCCGCGCCAGACGCTGAGTTGCGTCTCGACGGCGGCGGACCCGACCATGGCGTCTTCACCAAGCGCGATCGGCGGCGGCGGGCTTTGCTGCGGCTTACCGCAGCGGAGCTGCGGGGATTGGAGTCCGAGGGACTGATCGAAGCGTGCGGCGACGGCGTGTTTCGGCTGAGCGACGCAGGTCGGGCGAGAGCCGCGCGTGATGCGGCGGCGGCTGGCGAGGAGTTCATCTCGCAGCACGGCTCTGTCGTTGCGCGCGATGTGATTGATGATGATGACTTCGTTCGTCAGGTGCGCGGCCTCGATCCCGAAGCCCCGATGCGCCGCCTTGCTGCATTGCGTGGACTGAGCGGCGAGCCCTGGCTGAGTAAGTCAGAACTTGCCGCCGCTGGAAAGCTCCGCGCCGATTGGGCCGTCGGCGAGATCGGTCTTGTGCGTGGCTCAGACTGGATGGCTGCGCCAATGGGGGCGGCGGTGCGCGGCGCCGGCAACGCACAGGAGGCGGCGATGGCACGGCGTTGCGATGCGCGACGACGGGTGGCGGATGCGCTCGCACACTTGGCCGCGCCGCTGCGGCGCGTGGTGGAGCATGTGTGTCTGCACGAGGAGGGCTTGGAAGCGATGGAGCGCGCGGAGGGATGGCCGGCGAGGTCCGGCAAGCTCGCGTTGAAGCTCGGCTTGGCGCAACTCGCGGCCATCCTTTAGGCGGCGCGCGCTTCGTCTTGTATGCGCTTCATCATCGAGAAGAGGCCGTTCGAGCGCTGCATGGTCAGGGCATCCTTGAGGCCGAGGCGCTCGAACACGGCTTTGGGATCGGCGGAGAGGATCTCTTCCGGTGTGCGATCGGAGAAGATCCGCAGCAGCATGGCAATCTCGCCCCGCACCAGATGGGCATCGGAATCGCCGCGAAAACTGAGCTTTTCGCCATGTTTCTCGCTGACCAACCACACGCGGCTCACACAGCCGCGCACGCGATTTTCTTCTGTCCGCTCGGCTTCGCTCAGCGGCTCCAGCGCGCGCGCCAGTTCAATCACATACGAAATACGCTCCTCCCAGTCGGGGAGGAGCGCAAAATCGTCTGCGAGATCTTCGATCGTTTGATCGACGCTGGCCATGATCCGTCAGATGCGCCTTGCGACGCATCTGGGCAAGATCAATCGCGACCGCCGCCGTGTGTGGGGGCTGGCGTCATGGCGGTAGCGTCCGGCTGAGCGACGGCGCCGATGCAGGTGCCGATGTCGCGCAGGCCATGTTGGCCGAGGCAGAAGGCGTTCTCATAACGGAAGCGGGCCGCCGACATGCATTGATAGAGCTGCAGCTGGGCCATCTCGAAGCAATCGCGAGACCGCGGGTCGGCGACCAGACGGCTGACAGCGCTTTGGTTCGTATCGACGGCGTCGAGTGATTGCAGCGCCGCCACGGCGGCCATGCGATCAAGCGCTTCGCCGCGCGAAGCATTGACGCGCCACTGCATGCTGGCTGGTGTCGAGGCGACTTCGACGACTTGCTCGCCGCCACGGACTGCGTCCCAGAAGCGGCGGCCGCCATAGACGGACGGATCGCTCGATGGCGAAAGGCTGAGCGGCGTCACCGCGAGGCGCGGCGTGACTTCAGCTGGAACTGCGTTCGACGGCGCGCCGTCGCGGCCGAGCGTACGGACACGCTGCACGCGCTGCGCTTGTTGCGGGGCAACCGCGTTTGCCCAGCGCTGGCGCTGCAGCGAGTAGGCCATTTCCTGGTAACGGTCAGCGACGCTGATGATGCGGGCGCTGTCGGCGTTGGCCGAAGCGAGCAACATGTTGGTCGCTTCTTGGCCGCCGCGCAGGCCGCGTGCGTACGACGGATCGACCGTCACCGCCCAGATGACGGCGTCACGACCGTAATAGGCTGCGGCGTCGCGAACGCCTTGCACGAAAGCCGGCGATTGCGCCGCAGTGTTTGCGCCGTAGGCGATCCAGCCGCGGGTCAGCGCGTCGCGATTGTGACGTGCGACGCGATCAAGCGCGTTTTCCAAACCGGCGGCGTCGCGCATCGTGCCCGCACGCAATTCTGATACGTCGCTCTGGTAGGCGGCGTAGGCGGTGACCGCAGTCTGAAGGTCGACGGCGCTGGCGCCTGCTTCGGTCGAAGCCGGCGTTTGTGCATTGGCGACCCCGAGAAGGGCGACGGCCGCGGTGGTTGTCCAAACCGCAAGGCTTCGCATCGGCTTCTGCTCCCTGATCCTAGATTGGTGAGTCCGCTTTTGAGTCCGACTCATAGCGGGCACTCTCTCCCCCAGCGCGTTAAGAAGTCTTTTACTCGCGAGCGACGTTTCAGTGTCAACACAACAGGCCGTAACGCCGGGTGCAAAAGCAGCGCCAAGGGCAGCTACCCTCCTATTGGCGGGCTGGATCTGGACGGCTGGCGTGGTTGCGGCCGGGGTTGCAGGTGTTCTGGGTGGGGGAGAACGCGCCGACGTGGCCGCCGCCGCTGCGTTAGCGTTAGCGCCGGCGCTGGTTGGATTCATCTTACTGCCTTGGACAGGTCTCCGCTGGGGCGCCTTCAGCCTCATTTTGGCTTGGCTGGTCGCTCTTACGGGGCTGGTCGCAGGAACCGGGGGATGGGGCTCGCCGCTAGCGGCGGGGCTGCTTATCCCCGTTGCCCTGGCGCGGACCCTTGGGCGCTGGACGCGGATCGCCGGTATCGGCGCCGTCCTGGGCTACGGGGCCGCGGGATTGTCCACACTTATGTATGCCGGCCTCGGGCGCTTCACCGTGGTGCTGACGATTTGGTCGCTTTTGCTGGCGGCGTGGCTGCTGGGCTTTGCGCAGCGCCGCGCCGAGCGCGAGCAGGCGATGAGCCAACGCATCGCGGAAGTTTCGCACGAGCTGCGTACTCCGCTGACGCATATCCTCGGCTTCTCTGAGATGATCGAGCGCCGGATATTCGGCGAGCTCAGTGACCGCTATGTTGAGTATGCGGGGCTGATCCGGAAGAGCGGCACGCATCTGCTCGGACTTGTGAACGACCTGCTCGACCTCTCGCGCATTGATGCCGGCAAGTACGAATTGCAGGTTGGCGAGTTCGATGTGCGCATCGTGGTTGAAGATGTTGTGCGGCTGTCGGTGAACAGCGCCGACAAGAAACAGATATCGCTCGGCATGCTGACGCCGGAGACCGCGCTGATGGTTCGCGCCGATGATCGCGCGCTGAAACGCATGCTGATCAACACCGTGGGCAACGCGATCAAATTCACACCGGAGGGTGGTCGGGTGATGGTGCAAGCGGCGGTGGTCGATGGCGCGTTGCAGCTGGATACCATCGACAATGGTCCCGGCATTCCTGAAGAGGAGCGCGAAACGCTTGGGCAAAGCTACGAGCGCGGCTCAGGCGCGGCGCGGGCCGAAGGGACCGGGCTTGGGCTGTCGCTTGTCCGGGCCCTGGCCGGTTTGCACGGCGGTGTGCTGAGTTTTCACGAAGCGCCGGGCGGCGGCGCGCTCGTGCGGCTTACGCTGCCGGTCCTGGCTTAACGGCGCAGAGTCAGGAAAGCGCGCGCGGCGGCGACGTCGCCGACTTCGACGAGCAGACGCTGTGTTGCGCGACCAGTTTCGAGCCGCAGTTCGACGGTTTCGCGCGGATCAAGAGCGAGAAGATCGCGAAACGCTGTGTCCGGAAATGTATAGACGGCAGTGCGCACGCCATTCTGGGTTTCGATCGTGCGGACCGAGGGAATGCTGCGCGACGACATCGGGTTTGGCAGGCCTGCTTCGAGACCTTCCGAAATGCGCTGAGTCAACGCGATCTCGCGCATCTGCCCGCGAGCGGCGTCGCGGAGGATGAGCTGCGCTGAAGTCGGCGCGGTCGCCCCGCGCGCGAGCGGCAGCGCCAGGGTGAGGCGCTGCGTCTCGCGGACTTCGCGAACGCCAAAGAGAGCCGGGACGGGTGTGTCGATGCCTTGGCTCAAACGCCAACCGGATTGGTCGACGACGCGGCGTGCGCGCCAGGAGCGATCCCAACCGGGAAACAGCATGGTGCCACTGTTGGCCCATGAAGCGAAAGAGCGGCGCGCGTCGGCGGCAGCGTTTGCGGTGCGCTGGTCGTTGCACTGGCGGGCGCGAGCGGCGTTGACGGCGGCGGTTTCGAGCTCGCGGATATTGGCGTTGGTCCAGCCCGCGCGCAGCAGTGCGCCGCGCGTTTGCGCGAGGCCGACGTTTAGCGCCGCGCGGATGCTGGGCTCAAACAAATCGCATTGCGCGTCGGCTTCCAGAAGGCCGCGGCGCTCAACGAACGCGGTGCGCGCATTCGGCTCCGTCGCGGAAGCGGCGCTGGCTGTGCTGAGGGCGAGGGCAAGGATTAGGAGGCGCATGGGAGCGTGAAAGGTTAAGCTAATCTTCTTGCGTTCTGGTGAACGGCGGCATGGACGAATTCAGAACTGACTTTTGGGCAAGCGCCCTGATCCGGCGGGCCTCGATCGCGGGGGCCTTCGCCGGCGTTGTGAAGAAGGGCGATACCGACGCCGGCGCGGTGCTGGTCAAAGTGGCCACACTTGATGGAAGGGCCCGGCTCTACGGGCCTGCGCGGAACGGCGAGGGCGAGCGGATTTGGCTGGATCTTTCGGCGGGGTCGCTGGGCGATCTGGAGGCTGATGTAGATGAGTATGTCCGTAAGCGCCGGACGGGCGATCCCGACCTCTGGGTGATCGAAATCGAGGACCGCCAGGGGCGGCATTTCCTGGAAGAACCGGTCGATTCAAGCTCTGGTTGACGGGCGCGGCTTGCCCCTGTGCGGTGCGGGGCGTAAACGCGCCGCTTCATTTCCATATCTGAGACCTGATGTCCGCCGACCCCGCCACCGAGGCCGCACGCCGCCGCACGTTTGCGATTATCTCGCACCCTGACGCCGGCAAGACGACTTTGACCGAAAGCCTGCTGCTCGCAGGCGGCGCCATTCACCTTGCGGGCGCTGTTGCGGCGCGCGGTCAGGCGCGGCGGACGACCTCGGACTGGATGAAGATTGAGCGCGAGCGTGGCATCTCGGTGTCGAGCTCGGTGATGATGTTCGAGCACGACGGCATGGTGTTCAACCTGCTCGATACGCCGGGCCACGAAGACTTCTCCGAAGACACCTACCGCACGCTAACGGCGGCTGACTCCGCGATCATGGTGCTGGACGCGGCCAAGGGTATCGAGCCGCAGACGCTCAAGCTGTTCGAGGTCTGCCGCCTTCGCGACATCCCGATCACAACCTTCATCAACAAGATGGACCGCGAAGCGTTGGATCCATTCGAGTTGTTGGATGAGATCCATTCGAAGCTCGCTATGGATACCGTGCCGATGTACTGGCCGGCGGCCTCCGGCCAGCGTTTCGCAGGCATGCTCGACTTGACTACGGACGAGTTCGTGCCGTTCCGCCGCCTGGAGCACGGCGAAGAGGGCTTTGCCATCGAGGCGCGGCAGAAGCGCGGGAGCGCGGGATTCCTTGCAGGTGTGCGTGACGACGTGCGCACCGAGCTTGAAGAGACAGCCGAACTGGCGCGCGACGGTTTGCCGAGGTTCGACCTTAAGGCGTTCCGGGAGGGGCACCTGACACCGGTGTTTTTCGGCTCGGCGCTGCGCCGCTATGGCGTACTGGAGTTGCTGGCGGGGCTCGGCGCCAATGCACCGCCGCCGCGGCCGCTGAAGGCGACGGTGAAGGGCGTTGAGACGGAGGTTGCGCCTGGACGCGAGGACGTCAGTGGCTTCATCTTCAAGATCCAAGCGAACATGGACCCGAAGCACCGCGACCGCGTGGGCTTCTTCCGCATTTCATCCGGCCGCTTCAGGCGCGGCATGACGCTGAAGACGGCGGCCGGCAAAGGCTTCAACGTCCACAATCCGATGATGTTCATGGCGCAAGACCGCGAGATCGCCGACGAAGCGTTTCCGGGCGATGTGATCGGTATTCCCAGTCACGGCGGCCTGCGCGTCGGGGACTCGCTCTCACAGAGCGGCGATGTTGTGTTTCAAGGGATTCCGAACTTTGCGCCGGAAATCCTAAAGCGCGTCCGCGTCAAAGATCCGCTAAAACAGAAGCACCTGCGCAAGGCGCTGGAATCGCTTGGCGAAGAGGGCGTGACGCAGGTGTTCAAACCGGTTCATGGCGGCGATCTTGTGGTTGGCGCCGTCGGTCAGCTGCAGTTTGAAGTGCTCGATGAGCGGATGAAGGCCGAGTACGGTCTCGATGTAATCTTCGAGACTTCACCCTATCAGGCCGCGCGCTGGATCAGCGCGGACGCGCGTGCCGATCTCGATGCATTCATCGAGAAGTCAGCTTCGCAGATGGCGGAAGATGTCGACAACGCGCCGGTTTTCCTGGGCAAGAGCGCTTGGGAAATTGGATATGTACAAGACAAGAACCCCAAGATCAGGTTCTCGGACACCAAGGAGCGCGCGGCTTAGGCGGCTTGCGCCGCGCCTTTGCGCACCTTGAAGAAGCGCATGGCGCGTTGGGCAGCTTCGATTGGCACGTTGTTGTACATGCGGCCAAATTCTTCCGCGCGTTGCATCGCTTCATCGCCGCCGCAGGAGAGTACCGCCAACGTTACAAAGAGCGGCCGCTCGATGCCTGCCGCGCGGCAGATCATCGCAAGACCGTCTATGTCGCGGCGATCAATGAGGTCGGCGACAGTGTCGGGGTCGAGATTGGTGATCTCGGCGAGGCCGTAGAGGAAATGGGTCTTCTTGGCTTCGCGATAGAGCGAAACGAGGAGGCGGGCATTGAGTTCGCCGCTGTTCCTCTTCGAGGCAATGAACGCCATTGCGTTCTTGGCTTCCGCGGTCATGTCCGGAGAGTCTTGGCTCATTCTTGAGCGCGCTTTCGAGAGCGCCGCGTCGAGAGTCGCAGGATCGACCGAGGCATTCCGTTTCATGATCTGATCACGCAGCGTGTTCTCAACGACGAAATACATTTCGTTGAGCAGATCGAGCGGCAGGTCGCTGCGTTTCACGACGCCTTCGTGCAGCTTTGAGTTGTTACGGGCGCGATCGACCGCGGTTTCCATGCTGGCGCGAGAGATTTGCGCGCCGTCATTGCGAATGAGGTGATCAAGCGCGGTGTCATCGCCGAACTGAACAATGGCGTCGGAGACTGTCTCGCTAACGCTGTCGCGCTGGGCGACGGCGGCGATGTGTTGCTGGCTCTGATAGTTCACGATCTGCAGCAGCGTCTGTTCGTCGAGTACGCGGCTGCGCTTTAGCACGGGACCGGCAATTTCGAAGGAGTGGTTGGCGAGATCGCGCATGAGACCGACAGGTGCGTCGTCAGCGTCGGCGAACACATGCGAAAGCTCAGCCAGGACAGAATCCTGCATCTCGGCGGCGACCAGCTTCAGCACGTCGTCAAACAGGGCGCTTTCGCGCGCCGTGCGTGTGCTTGAGGTCTCGAAGAACAAATCAGTGACTTCCCGCAACAATTCACGGCGCTGCGCGCTGTCGGTAGTGCGCGCGAGATCAACCAGCTTCGCGAACCGGGCTTGGGTCATGGACGGGGAGTCTCCTGAGGTCAGCCGAAGTTAATGAGAGGACGTAAACAAATCTTAGCCGTCGCGTCAGTTTTCCCGCCGCGCGCGCAGTCCGCTATCATCTTCTGGGCCGCCGAGCAGGGCGAGCGAGATTTCGTCTTCATCTTCTATCCGTGCGGTGGCAGCGGCCTCCGCAACGGTCGTTTCAAGTCCGGGCGCTGGCGCAGGCGGCGGATCGAAGCGCGCCCGCATGGACGCCGGCGCGCGCTGGCTGACCCCGGAAGTAACGCCATTCTGGGTAATTGCGGCAGGCACGGTTGCTTTGAGTTCGCAGCTATTGGCCTGGAAGCTCCAGGCCATACAGATCGTGTCGTCGGCGCATGCGCGTTCGCAAGCGGCGGCCGTCGCAGTCTCAATTGTCGCGAATGTCGCCCCGGGACGCGCTGTGTTGAGGTCGCTCAACGCCCAGGTCGCGCCGGTTTGCGCGAACAGAATGACGGCAAGCGGTACAAGATAACGCATGCGCGCGAGCGTGCGCATGGTTTGGTTAACAACAAATTCACCCTTGCGCGCTGAGCGCCTCGCGGCGGAGTTCGATTTCAAGCCATTCGGCTTCGGCCGCCTCGCGCTCGGCGCGCGCGGCCTCAAGGCGCGCGGCGCTGGCTGAGAAATCGCTGCGGCTGAAGGCGTCTGGTGCGGCGAGCTTGGCTTCGAGTGCCTCGATCTCGGCGGCAAGTTTCGGCATTAGCGCGTCGAGTTCACCAGCGCGTCGCTCGTCCTTGTAGCTGAGCTTGGTTTGCCTCTTGAGTGTGGCCGCCCTCGGCGGCTCCGTGCTTTGCTTCTTGGGCGCCGAGCGCGGGCTGATGGCCTGGCCATGTTCACGCTCGAAGTCGGCCCAGCCGCCCGGCGTTTCCACCCACTTGCCGTTGCCGAGCGGGCCGACAATCTGGGTGGCGACGCCGTCGAGGAAGGCGCGGTCGTGGCTGACAATCAGCACGGTGCCGTCATAGTTCGCGAGCATGTCCTCAAGCGCGTCGAGTGTATCCATGTCGAGATCGTTGGTGGGTTCATCGAGCACGAGCAGGTTTGCGGGCTTGGCGAGCGCGATGGCGAGCGCCAAGCGGTTGCGCTCTCCGCCGGAGAGCGCGTGCACCGGCTGACGCAACTGCTCCGCGGTGAACAGAAACTCCTTGGCGTAGGAGGCAACGTGGCGCGGCACGCCGCGCACCATGACTTGATCACCGCCCGCAGGCGTTAGCGCATCTTTCAGCGTCACGTTCGGATCGATGAGATCGCGGCGCTGGTCTACGTAGGCGAGCGCAAGGTTTTCACCCATGCGCACGCTGCCGCTATCGGGCTTGCGCCGTTGCAGCAGCAGCTCCAGCAACGTGGTCTTGCCGCTGCCATTGGCGCCCACAACGCCGACGCGATCGCCGCGGCGGATGCGGAGTGAGAAGCCCGAGATCAGCGTGCGCTCGCCGTAGGATTTGGAGACGCTCTTGGCGTCGATGACGAGGCGGGCGGATTCGTTGCCACGCTCAGCCGCGATCGCCGCCGTCGGCGAGGCGCTCAGCTCTTTGATATCGCGGCGCTCGGCGCGCATGGCCATCAGCTTGCGGCGGCGCCCCTCGTTGCGCGAGCGGCGCGCGGTCACGCCTCGGCGCAGCCAATGCTCTTCAGCCCTAAGCTGGGTCTCGAGGCGCGCAAGATTGCGCGCGTCTTCTTGCTCGACCGCCTCCGCCCACTCTTCGAATGCAGCATAGCCGCGATTGAGCTTGAGCAGGCGTCGTTGGCGCAGCCACAGCGTCGCCGTTGAGACGCGCTCCAGGAAGCGGCGGTCGTGGCTGATGACCAGACAAGCGCCGCGTTGGCTTGCGATCGTGCGTTCAAGTTCCTCGATCGCCGTGATGTCGAGGTGGTTGGTGGGCTCGTCCAGCAGCAGCACGTCTGCATCCGCTGCGAGCGCCCGCGCTAACGATGCACGGCGGGCTTCGCCGCCGGATAGCCCTTGCGGCGCCCGTTCGGGATCGAGTCCGAACTGCTCCAGCGCCGCGTCGGCGGCGTAAGCGGGCGCAATCGCTGCGCTGCCAAGGCGCGCAACGGAAGGCGACTGCGCATAGTCGCGCAAGGTCGCGCAGCCTTCGAAGCTGGTTTCTTGCGGCGCGAAGGCCACCGTCGTACCCGACTGATAGACGATTTCGCCGCCATCAGGTTCGGTCAGTCCGGCCATCATTCGCATCAAAGTCGACTTGCCGGCGCCGTTGGCGCCGACGAACGCCGCGCGCTCGCCTTTGTGCAGCACGAACTCGGCGTCGTCGAACAGCGGCGCCTGGCCAAGCGTCAGCCGCAGGCCCTTAACGTGCGCGAGCGCCGACATCTAGTTGAAGATGTCGCTGAGGTCCGGGAAGCCCCGGCCACCGTCGTCGGAGCCGAAGGCGTTGGCGAGATCATCGAAGAAGCTCGCCATTTCGACTTGCGCCGGCGTGTAGGCGGGCTGCTCGATGCCGGGCAGCGGGTGATTTTCGACACCTTGGTGCGCAACGCGCATCGTGTCGGCCCAAATTTGCGCTGGCAGTGTGCCGCCTGTGGTGCGGCCCATCGACGTGAAATCGTCGTGACCGACCCAGACGCCGGCGGTGAAGTCGCGGCTGTAGCCGATGAACCAAGCGTCGCGCCAATCGGAGCTGGTGCCGGTCTTGCCGGCGATGTCGCGGTCGCCGATGCGCGCGCCGGTGCCGGTGCCGCGCAAGACGACCGCGCCCATCATGCTGGTCATGCGCTCGGCAACTTGCGCGTCGAGCACCCGTGTTGGGTTGTAAGGCGGTCGAACATAGAGTTCGCGGCCGGCGGTATTGGTCACCCGCTGCACGATGTGCGGATCAACGCGCATGCCGTCGTCCATGTAGACGGCAAACGCGGTGGTCATGTCCCAAAGCGTCGTTTCGATCGAGCCGAGCGCGATCGAGGGGGGCACGAATTCATTGCGCGCTGGCATGTTGGCGATGCCTAGGCGGCGCGCAACATCGGCCACGCGGGCCGGACCGACGCCTTCTTCGTTGGCGACCGAGGCCGCGACGGTGTTGATCGAAAGCGCAAACGCCGTGCGCAGCGTGACTGCGCCGCGATAACCCTCGTCGTAGTTGCGCGGGCGCCAGCCGTCGATGACGATCGGTTCGTCGTAGCGGACGTCCTCGGTGTCAAACCCGGCTTCCAGCGCGGCAGTGTAGACGAAGGTCTTGAACGTCGATCCTGGTTGGCGGCGCGCTTGCGTCACCCGATTAAACTTAGACGTGTTGTAGTCGGTGCCGCCGACGAGGCCGCGCACGCCGCCGTCGCGATCGAGCGCGATATACGCCGCTTGCAGCGGGCGGCGACCGAAAGCGCGGTTGCCGAGGCGGCGGCGAATGGAGTCGGCCGCCGATTGCTGCACTCCGCGATCGATTGTCATGTGAATGACGAGATCGGGTGTGTCGCGGCCAACAACCGCGCGCGCCTGCTCAACCGCAAGGTCGAACGCGTAGCCCATGGCGCGTTCGACATTCGGGCGCTCCACAACACGAATCCGCTGCGCGATGGCCTCGTCGCGCTGCTCGGGGGTGATGTAGCCGGCTTCCACCATCGCGGCGAGCACGACGTGCTGGCGCGCTGTGGCGCGTTCGAGGCTCTCGGTGGGCGCAGAGCGGGACGGCGCTTTCGGCAGACCCGCAAGCATTGCCGCTTCGGCCAAGGTGAGCTCAGTCGCTGGCTTGCCGAAGAAGCGGCGGGCGGCGGCGTCGACGCCATAGGCTTGGTCGCCGAGATAGACACGGTTCAGGTAGAGTTCGAGGATCTCGTCTTTCGTCAGGCGCCGCTCAATGCGGGACGCAAGCACCATCTCGCGGAGTTTCCGGTTCATGGTCTGACGTGGCGTGAGGAAAAGGTTGCGCGCAAGTTGTTGCGTCAGCGTCGAGCCGCCCTGCACGGTTTCGCCGGCGCGGAGGTTCGCCACGATGGCGCGTAGCACCGCCATGCGGTCGACGCCTTCGTGATCGTAGAAGCGGCGATCCTCGATCGCTAGGAACGCCTGCGGGAGGAAGTCCGGAAGTTCGTTCAGTCGGACGCGATTGGCGTAGTACGGTCCGCGCACGCCCAGGATTTCGCCCTCCCGGTCGACGAACATTACCGACTCTTGCCGGTTCAACGACCAGAGTGCGTCAGCATCCGGCACGCGGGGCAGACCCCAATAGATCCAAACCCAGAGCGACACGACGCCAACCAGCACCACGCCAGCCGCAATGCTCGCGAGTTTTTGCCAAGTGAAGCGTTGGCCCAGCATCTGGTTGAGCTGCGCTTGCGCGGCGGCGGCGCGCATCTTCGCCCAGTCGATGCGGCTGCGAAAATCTGGCCGGTTATTGTCGGACAAGGAAAACTCCGGGAGGGGGTGTCCAATAGAGGTATGGCCGAATTCTGGCCAGGGGAAACGGGGATAGGCCTCCTGCGTATCCACGCCGCGCGGGCGGAAAATGTCGCAATATCAAGCCTTGTTGCAAAATCAATCCGACCGCGACGGCGGCGGCGTAGAGTTCCGGCACGGTCGAGAACTGAGGTTTTGAAGAAAGGAGCCGGGACGGTGGCCACTGCAACAGCGTTTCGCACCTTCCTAGATCGGGCGCACAGCGACCTGAACGGCGACAACGCCCCCGATGCCGAGCGCCGCGCCAAGGCGATCTCCGCGTTGGTCCGGGCCGAACGGGACGTCGCCGAGTACCTGTCCGAGCTGCGGGCCGCCAACGAACAAAATGATGAAGCCGCTATTCGCGCCGAACTCCAACGTCGGCTTGCTCTCTTCGCTGACGCCGACAGGGCGGGACATCCTCCAGAGGAACTTGCCCGAATTGCTGCAACAGGAAGCGCTGAATGAGTGGAGCTGCTGGACCCGGCACGAGCAATACGCCCCTGCCGGTGATTGGCGCTGCTGGGTGTTCATGGGCGGGCGCGGCGCCGGCAAGACGCGCGCCGGCGCCGAATGGGTCCACGAGCTTGCGCGCACCGGCGGCGCCAGGCGCATCGCGCTGATCGGCCCGACGTTTCATGACGTTCGCGAAGTTATGGTGGAAGGAAGTTCGGGCTTGCGTTCGCTGACGCGCGAACGGCCGGCCTACGAAGCCAGCCGCAAGCGTTTGGTCTGGAGCAACGGCGCGCAGGCGGCCTGCCTCTCGGCCGAAGATCCTGACTCGCTCCGCGGTCCGCAGTTCGATGCCGCTTGGTGCGATGAATTGTGTTTCTGGAGCTATCCGGAGGAGACGCTGCAAACCTTGGAGCACGGCCTGCGCTTAGGCCAACACCCGCGCATGATGGTCACGACCACGCCGCGGCCCGTTCGCGCGCTGAAGCGCCTGTTAGCCGAACCCGATACCGTGGTGAGCCGCTCCTCGACGTTTCGAAACCAGCGCAACTTGTCGCCTGACTTCATCGCCGCGCTCGATGCGCGCTGGAGCGGCACGGTGCGCCATCGCCAGGAATTGCTGGGTGAACTGATTGAGGAGCCGCAAGGCGCGCTGTGGCGCCGGGCGGAACTGGAGCGCTTGCGCGAGCGAAGCGAAGGGCCGTTCGATCGCATCGTCGTCGCCGTTGATCCCCCGGCAAGTATTGGCGTTGACGCAGATGCCTGCGGGATCATCGCGGCCGCCGCGCGCGGTGAAGGCTTGGCGCGCGAAGCCGTCGTGCTTGCCGACGCGACCGTGCAGGGCGCAACGCCGCATGAATGGGCCTCGCGCGCAGCAGAGCTTGCGCGCTCGGTTGGCGCGCACGCGATTGTCGCGGAAGCGAACAATGGCGGCGAGATGGTGCGCGCCGTTCTGAAGGCGGCGGCGCCTGAGTTCTACGTGCGCCTCGTGCGCGCTAGCGAAGGCAAGCGCGCACGGGCCGAACCGATCGTGGCGCTCTACGCACAACGCCGGGTCAAGCACGCAACCGCCTTCCCGGACCTGGAAGACGAAATGTGCGCCTTCGGCGCTGAAGGCTACGGCGCAAGCCCGGATCGCCTCGATGCGCTCGTCTGGGCGCTGACGGATTTGTTGCTCGGCGGCGCCATGGCGCCGCGCGCGCGGATACTTTGACGAAAGAACGACATGCTCGATTGGTTGAGACGCCTCCGCGGCCCCGCTGCGGAGCGAAAACTCTTGGCGTGGCATACGCCCGGCCGTCCAGCTTGGCCGATGCGCGATCCCGCCGCCTTCGCGCGGGAAGGCTACGCCCGCAACGCAATCGCTTATCGCTGCGTGCGGCTGATCGCTGAGGCGGCGGCGAGCGCGCCGCTTCACGTTGGCCCAAGTGACCACCCGTTGGGGCGGTTGCTCGCGCGGCCCAACCCGGAGCAAACCGGCATCGAATTGCTTGAGGCGTTCTACGGCCACCTGCAAGTCGCCGGTAACGCCTATCTCGAAGCAGCGAGCATCGGCGAAGAGGCGCCGTCAGAACTCTATGTGCTTCGCCCTGACCGCATGAGCGTCGTGCCGGGCGTGGACGGATGGCCAATTGGCTGGGAGCATCGTGTTGGCCCCAACGTACGCCGCTTCGAGCGCGATCCTATCACCAACGACGCGCCAATCCTCCACCTCAAGATATTCAATCCCGCTGACGATTGGTATGGACTCTCGCCGATGGAGGCCGCCGCCTTCTCGATCGACATCCACAACGCCGGCGGCGCCTGGAACAAGTCACTTATCGACAATGCCGCCCGCCCAAGTGGCGCGCTGGTTTTCACAGGCGCCGAGCGCTTGAGCGAAGAGCAGTTTCAGCGTCTGAAGGGTGAGCTTGAGGACATGCACATCGGCGCCGCCAACGCGGGCAGGCCGATGTTGCTGGAAGGCGGCCTCGAGTGGCGGCCGATGTCGCTCTCTCCCGCGGACATGGACTTCACCGAAGCCCGTCATTCCGCCGCGCGCGACATTGCGCTCGCCTTTGGCGTACCGCCGATGCTGCTGGGTATTCCCGGCGACAACACCTACTCGAACTATCGCGAAGCCAATCTTGCTTTCTGGCGTCAATCCGCTCTGCCGCTGGCGCAGAAGGCCGCGCGCGCCATTGAAGCGTGGATCGGCGACCGTTGGCCGGACGCCGGGCCCGCGGCTGTGAGCGTTGATGTCGAGAACGTCCCCGCGCTCGCCATCGAGCGTGAAGCTCTCTGGGCGCGCGTCGGCGCGGCGGATTTCCTCAGCGAAGACGAAAAGCGCCGCATGGCCGGCGTCGAAACCCCGGAGCGCCCCCAATGAAGATCGATCCACGCATTACGTTCGCGCTCATCCTGGCGCTCTTCCTTGAGACGGCCGGCGGGCTGATGTGGGCAGGGCGCGCCGCAGCGCGCCTTGAACAGGTCGAGCAGGCCGTCGCCACCCAACCCGAAGTGGCCGAACGCCTGGCGCGGCTCGAAGAACAAGTCACCGAAGCGCGCCGTTCGTTGGCGCGTATCGAGCGCCGGCTCGGCGAATGATCATCGAAGGCTACGCCGCCTTGTTCGGCGTTGCTGACCAGATGCGCGACGTCGTGCGCGCCGGCGCCTTCGCCGCTAGCCTGGCGCGCCGCAAGTCGCTGCCTATGTTGCTTGAGCACGACACGCGCCTCATCGCCGGCGAGTGGACGCAGTTCCGGGAGGATGGACGCGGCCTCTTCCTGCGCGGCGAGATCCGCGACGACCAACCTGGTGCGGCGCGCGCCAAGCGCATGATCGCGCGCGGTGTCGACGGGCTCTCGATTGGCTTCGTCCCGATCGCGCAGCACCGCACCGCCGCCGGCCGCACGCTGACCGAGATCGAGCTTCTGGAAGTGTCCATCGTAACCCATCCGATGCAGCCGCATGCGCGGCTCGTACTTGCGCGAGACTTCACCCGCGCTGCTTAAGGAGAATACAGTGAGAAAAGAAACCAAGGCTGCGCCCCCGGGCGTGGCGGACGCGCTCATGCGCGCGTTCGAGGATTTCAAGGCGGCCAACGACTCGCGCCTTTCTGCAATCGAACGCAAACGTGGCGATGTGCTGCTCGAAGAGAAGGTCGATCGCATTGATCGCGCGCTTTCGGAGCAGAAATCGCTGATCGAGCGCGCAGCGCTCGTCGGCCGCCGCCCCGGCCTTGCCGCCGATCCGGTGCTTAGCGAACACAAATCCGCCTGGAACGCCTATCTCCGCCGCGGCGACATCTCGGCGCTGACGCAGTTTGAATCGAAAGCGCTGTCTGTCGTCGGCGATCCCACGCCTGGCGGCGCGGATGGCGGCTATGTCGCCCCGCCCGAACTCGATCGCATGATTGAGACACGCCTGCGCCAAGTGTCGCCAATGCGCGAAATCGCAACGGTGCGCACGACCGGCGCCAACGTCTTCAAGAAGCCGATCAGTCTCACCAATGCCGGCGCCGGCTGGGTTGCCGAAACTGGCGCGCGTTCGCAGACGACCTCGCCGACGTTGGCGTTGCTCGAATTTCCAACCGCCGAGCTCTACGCCAATCTGGCCGCCACGCAGACGCTGCTCGACGATAGCTTCGTCAATCTCGAAGAGTGGATTGCCTCTGAGGTCGAGGAAGCCTTTGCCGGCAACGAGCGCACTGCTTTCGTCAGCGGCGATGGCAGCGACGAGCCCAAGGGATTCCTCGCTTACGACATGGTTGCGGAAGCGAGCCATGTTTGGGGCAAGATCGGCTATGTTATCACCGGGGCCGATGGCGGTTTCGGCACGGCCCCCGTCGATAAATTGATTGACCTCATCTACGCGCCGAAGACGCAGTATCGTCAGAACGCGCGGTTCGTCATGAACCGCAAGACCGTCTCCGCCGTGCGCAAGCTCAAGGACGGCGACGGCCGCTACATCTGGGAGCCAAACGACGCCGGCGGCGCCACACTGCTTGGCTACCCGATCACCGAGATCGAGGACATGCCGGACATCGCCACCGACTCGTTCTCGATTGCCTTCGGCGATTTCGCCCGCGGCTACTTGATCGTCGATCGCGCCGGCGTCCGAGTGCTTCGCGATCCGTACTCCGCCAAGCCTTATGTCTTGTTCTACGTGACCAAACGCGTCGGCGGCGGCGTTCAGAACTTTGACGCGATCAAAGCGCTCAAGTTCGGCGACAGCTAGTGAGTATCACCATCGTCACGCCACCCGCCGGCGAGCCCATCTCGCTGGCGGAGGCGAAGCTCTTCTTGCGTGTCGATCACAACGCCGAAGATAGCCTCATCGCCGCGCTCATCGGCGCGGCGCGTGAGGCAGTCGAAGCGGGCATCGGGCGCGCGCTGATCACGCGGCGTGTGCGCGAGAGCTTGGACATTTGGCGTCGGGACTCGGTGCAGGGCGCGGTGCTGGGTTTGGGGCCTGTTACCAACGTCGTCGCCGTGCGCTTGCTCGCCAACAATGGCGCGCAAAGCGTGATCGATCCCGAACGCTATCGCCTCGAAGGTAATCGTGATCGCCCGCGCTTGGTGTTTCCGTCGGGCTTCCCGGCGACACTGCGCAGCGCTGGCGGCGTCGAGATCGAGTACGATTGCGGTTACGCAGACGAGGCAGCCGATTTGCCGGTAGCGTTGCGTGTCGCCACGATGCAGATCGTCGCCTCGCTCTACGAGCTACGCCAGGGCGAAGGCGGCATCCCGGAGACGGCGCGGGCGCTGATGCGCCCGTTCGCGCCGGCGCGACTATGAGCGACGCCATTGGGGCGCTCCGCGCGCGCGTGAAGCTCCAGAGCCCAACCCGCGTCGCCGCCGATGAGATCGGCGGCGCGGCGATTGCGTGGAGCGATGAAGGCGAGGTCTGGGCCGAAGTCGACGCGGACAGCGCCGGCGAGGCCCCGGCGTTTGACGCTGCGCCGTCAGTTGCAAGCTTCCGGGCCACCATCAATCGTCGCGACGATGTCCGCGCCGGCTGGCGCATCGCGTGGGGCGCTCGCCGTCTGCGCATCACCGGCGTCGTCGACGATGGCGCGCCGCGTATTCAACTGAATTGCCACGAGGAAACACTGTGAGCGCCGAAACCGCGCTCGCCGCCGCCATTCGTGCGGCGGCGATGGAGAACGTCGCTGTGCAGGGGCTTGTCGCCGACCGCTTCTACGACGACCCGCCGCCGGACGTGACGTTTCCATACATCACCATCGGTCGTGTGGAGTCCAAGCCTGTCGACGCGAGTGAACGCGAAGCGTTGGAACACGGCGTCACGGTGCACGTCTGGTCCCGTTACGGCGGCCGCGCTGAGGCGCTGGATGTCATCGCCGCGCTGCGCAGCTGCCTGCACAACGCTGCGCTCGACGTCGCGGATCGCCGCCTCGTCCTGCTGTTCGCGCTCTTCACCGACGTCTTCCGCTCAGGCGACGGGCGCACGACGCATGGTGTCGTCAGGCTCAAAGCCATCACCGAACCCGAATAGGAGCACCTATGTCAGGCCAAAAGGGACGCGATGTCCTGATCAAGATCGGCGACGGCGGAGAAGCCTTCGTCACCGTCGCCGGCATCCGCGCAAAAACGATCTCGCTCAATGCCCGCACCGTCGATGGCACCACTGGCGAAAGCCCCGAAGCTTGGCGCGAACTCATCGCCGGGGCTGGCGTGAAGTCTGCCAGTGTGAGCGGCGCTGGCGTGTTCAAGGACGCTGCCTCTGATGCGCTGATCCAACAGGCGTTCTTCACTCAGGCGGTCGCGAGCTTCCGGCTGATCATTCCAGACTTCGGTACACTCGAAGGCCCGTTCCTCGTCGAAGCGCTCGATTACTCGGGCGATCATGACGGGGAAGCCGCCTTCGCTATCACCCTCGCCTCGGCTGGCGCGTTGAGTTTTGTGGCGCTCTGATGCGTGAACCGCACAACCGCGCCCGCGGCGAAGTGTTGCTCGCCGTCGATGGGCGCGACCTGCGCCTCTGCCTCACGCTCGGCGCTCTCGCTGAACTGGAGGCCGCGTTCGATGTCATCTCGCTTGCCGAACTGGCCGAGCGTCTGGCGCATCTCACCGCCGCCGATCTCATCGTCGTGCTGGCGGCGCTCGCAAAAGGCGGCGGCGAGACGCTGAGCACGGCGGAGCTTGCCGGCGCGCGCATCGATCCCAAAGCTGCGGCTTCCGCGGTCGCTGAAGCCTTCCGCATCGCACTCGATGACTGAGTCAACGCCGTGGCGCGCGATGCTCGCCGCAGCGCTCCAACTGGGCATCACGCCCCACCAGTTTTGGCGCCTCAGCCTGCCCGAATGGCGCGTTCTGATTGCGCCGCTCGGCGCTGACATGCTGCCACGCGCCGCGTTTGAAGCGCTCACACACCGTTTCCCGGACAGATCAAAATGACTGACACCACACCAAGCTTCGAGCTTGACGCGTTCCAAGCGGAGATTGCTGGCGCGTCTGCTGCACTGCAGGCGTTCGCCCAAGGCCCCGCACGGCAGGCGGCGGATGCCGTTGGTCAAAGTTTCGAACGCGCCGGCGATCGCATCGCACGCGCGCTAGGTTCAGCGGCGAGCGGCGGCGAGGCGGCTTTCAAGCGCCTGGCCAAGGTGATCCTCGAAGAACTCGCCAAGGTCGCGTTGCAGCGCATCTTCACGCAGTCGGGTGGCGCGTTGCCGTTCTTCGGCGGCAAGGCCGGCGGTGGCGCGGTCAACACCGGCGGCGCCTACCTGGTCGGCGAACGCGGACCAGAGCTTTTCGTGCCGCGCCAAGCGGGCGAGATCGTGGGTGCGGCCAGCGGCGCCGTGAGCGTGCACTTCCATCTGCCACAAGGCGCCGACGTGAGCGCTATCACCAAACATCAAGGCCAGATCGCTGCTTCAATTGCGCGCGCGGTCGCCTACGGGAGGCGAAACCTGTGACCGCATTTCACGACATCTTGCTGCCGTTGCCGTTTGCGCTCGGCGCCAATGGCGGGCCGGAGCGTCGTGTCGATATCGTCACGCTGGGTTCCGGCGCGGAAGCGCGCAACACGCCCTGGGCGCACGGACGCAGGCGCTACGATATTGGCGGCGCGGTTCGCACACTCGATCAGGTTCACGAGCTGATCGCGTTCTTCGAAGCGCGACGCGGCAAGCTGCACGGCTTCCGCTTCCGCGATCCGTTCGACTTCAAGTCCTGCGCGCCGTCAGCGACGCCCTCCGCGACAGACCAAGTGATTGGCGCGGGCGACGGCGCTCAAGTCGCGTTTCAGCTCAGCAAGAACTACGGCGATGGCGCCAGCGTCTATGTGCGGCCGATCAACAAGCCCGTCTCCGCAAGCGTACTGATCGCCCTCGATGGCGAGGCCGTGGCGGCGCCGGGCTACGCGCTCGATGCAGAGAGTGGTCTGCTGACCTTTGAGACCGCCCCGGACGCTGGCGCCGTCATTACCGCAGGCTTTCTCTTCGACACGCCAGTGCGCTTCGACATCGATCGGCTCGATCTGGCGTTTGATGGCTTCGGCGCCGGGCATGCTGTCTCTGTCCCGCTGGTGGAGGTTAGACTCTAGTGCGTCAGATCCCTGAACCGCTGGCCGCCCAACTCGCGTCCGGCGTCACCACGCTTGCGTTCGTCTGGCGCGTGGAGCGGCGTGACGGCGAGGTGTTTGTCTTCACCGATCACGATCGCGCGCTTCCGTTCGGCGACCTTGTCGCCGAGCCGCTGCAGGGCATCGTTGCCGGCGTCATCGAAAAGAGCGCCGGACTGAGTGTGGATAGCGCGAGCATTGTCGGCGCGTTGTCGTCGGAGGCGATCACCGAGGATGCGTTGGCTCGCGGCGCCTGGGATGGCGCGCGCGTCGACATCTACCGGGCCAACTGGAACGCGCCCGCCGAGCGCGTGCATCTGTTCGCGGGCCGGATCGGCGAGGTTCGCCGCGGGGCACAAGCGTTCGAGGCGGAGCTGCGTGGTCTTCAGGCGGCGCTCAACGTCCCGGTGGGGCGGGTGTTCTCCCGCTTCTGCGACGCGGACCTGGGCGATGTGCGCTGTAGCGTCGACCTGGAATTTGCAGAGTTTCGTGGCGAGGGCGTGATCAGCGAAGTGCTCGGCCCGCACGCGTTCAAAGCGTCCGGCCTCGGCGCCTTCGCCGATCAGTGGTTCGCGCGTGGGCGCATGGTTTGGCCCGATGAAACAGTAAGCGAAGTCGCGACCCATCGCGCTGAGGGTGACGTCGCCGTATTCGAACTCCTTGATCGAGCGCCGCTTGCACTGGACGCATCGTTCGTCGTTTACGCCGGCTGCGACAAGCGCATCGAAACCTGCCGCGCCAAGTTCGCCAACGTCGTCAACTTTCGAGGCTTTCCGCACATGCCCGGCAACGACATGTTGCAAAGCGGACCGCCGGCCGGCGATCGCCTCGACGGCGGCTCGCGGCTCACATGATTTCGCGTCAGGCTATTCTCGCCGAAGCGCACACGTGGATCGGCACGCCATATCAACACCAAGCTTCTGCGAAAGGCGCGGGTTGTGATTGCCTCGGACTTGTACGTGGTGTCTGGCGTGCGCACTACGGAGCCGAACCAGAACTTGCGCCCGCATACACGCCCGATTGGGCCGAACGGCACGGGGCTGAGACACTACTCGAAGCCGCTCACCGTCACATGCGCGCTCAGAACGCCGCCGCGCCTAGCGATGTCCTGCTGTTTCGGATGCACGCGGACGCGCCGGCGAAACACGCCGCCATCCTCGATGAGGGAGATCACATCATTCACGCATATTGGGGTCGGGCCGTCGTGCGTTCGCGGTTTGCGCCATGGTGGCGCGCGCGTTGCGCAGGCGCCTTCTCGTTTCCGGATGTCGCCGCATGGCCGAGCTAGTTCTCTCCACCGTTGGCAGAGCTATCGGGAGTTCGCTCCCCGGCGCGCTCGGTTCGATAGGCGCCGCGCTGGGACAGATGGGCGGCGCTATGTTGGGCTCCGCCATCGATCAGCGGCTTTTCGGCGTGCGCACCACACGCGAAGGCCCGCGCCTCACCGATCTTCACATTCAAGCCTCGACAGAGGGCGCTTCGATCCCCGCCGTATTCGGCACGGTGCGCATTGCCGGTCAGGTCATCTGGGCCGCGCGCTTCAAGGAGCACGTTGAAGCGGAGAGCACGAGCGCTGGCGGCAAGGGTGGCGGGCCAAGCGTACGCACGCGCTCGTATCGTTACACGCTTTCGTTCGCGGTGGGGCTCTGCGAAGGCGAGGTGGCGCGCATCGGACGCGTGTGGGCCAATGGCGCGCCGCTTGATCTTTCTACTGTCGCCTGGCGGCTGCATCTCGGCAACGAAGAGCAAACGCCGGACCCGCTTATCGAAGCGATTGACGGCGCCGAGCATGCGCCCGCTTATCGCGGCTTGGCGTATGTCGTGTTCGAAGACCTGCCGCTAGAAGCCTACGGCAACACCATTCCGCAACTCTCGTTCGAGATCGTCCGCCCCACGCGCGCCAGCGGCGATCGTTTCGAAGATCGTGTGCGCGGTGTTTGCTTGATCCCCGGCGCCGGGGAATTCGTCTACGCGAGCGAGCCGGTCTTCCGGCGCGACGGGCCGGGCAGTGAGGCGCCGGAAAACGTTCATGCCGAGGCTGAGCGCGCCAATCTGCTTGTTTCGCTCGATCAACTGCAGGCGGAGTTTCCGAATTGTGAAACCGTGATGCTGGTCGTCGCCTGGTTTGGAACCGACCTGCGCTGCGCCGAGTGCGAGATCCGTCCAGGCGTTGAGATCTCTGAGAAGGAGAGCACGCCGCAGCAATGGCAGGTCAGTAGTGTCTCACGCGACGGCGCGCACCTCATCAGCGAACATGACGGCGGGCCCGCGTTCGGCGGAACGCCCAGCGATAGCAGCGTCCTGCAGGCAATCGCTGCGCTGAAGCAACGCGGTTTCAAGGTCGGCCTCTATCCATTCTTGATGATGGACGTTCCCGCGGCCAACGCGCTGCCCGATCCCTATGGAGGTGATGAACAAGCGCCATATCCGTGGCGCGGACGCATCAGCGTTTATCCCGCCCCCGGCGTGAGTGGCAGCGTCGACCAAACCGGTGCAGCTGGCGATCAGATCGATGCGTTCTTTGGCGCGGCGGCGCCCGCCGCGTTCACACAGGGCAGCGATGGCTTGCCTAAGTTTGGTGGCGCGACGGAGTGGAGTTATCGCCGCTTCATTTTGCACAATGCCAAGCTCGCCGAGATCGGCGGCGCCGACATCTTCATCATCGGTTCCGAAATGCGCAACCTCACCACCGCGCGCGACAGCGCAAGCACGTTCCCAGCCGTGGAGGCCCTTCAATCGCTCGCCGCTGACGTGCGCGAGATGCTTGGTGAAGACGTCACCATAACCTACGCCGCCGATTGGAGTGAGTATTCGGGTCATCGACCCGACGATGAGTCGAATGACGTGTTCTTCCATCTCGATCCGCTTTGGGCGGACGAGGCGATCGATGTCGTGGGTGTCGACTGGTATCCACCACTAACGGACTGGCGCGCCGGTGGCGAGCATGCGGACACAGATCTCGCGTCTGACATTCACGATCGTGACTACTTGAGGGGTCGCATCGAGGCGGGCGAAGACTACGATTGGTTCTATGCTAGCGATACCGATCGCGCCGCACAAATGCGCACTCCGATCACCGATGGCAGCCACGGCGAACCCTGGGTCTATCGCGTCAAAGACGTTCGCGGTTTCTGGTCGAACGCGCACTTCGACCGCCCCGGAGGCGTGCGTGCGCTGACACCAACGGCATGGGTTCCTGAGTCGAAACCCATCTGGTTCATCGAACTGGGCTGCGCCGCGATCGACAAAGCCTCGAACCAACCCAACGTCTTCATCGACCCCAAGAGCAGCGAAAGCGCGGCGCCGCGTTTCTCCACAGCCGCGCGCGACGATCTCATCCAACGCCGCGTGCTCGACGCATACCTCGAGCACTGGAGCGGGGAGACGAACCCGATCTCTGCACTCAACGGCAAGCCGATGATTGAGGAGATGATGTTGTGGGCGTGGGACGCGCGACCCTATCCAGCGTTTCCAGCACGCGCGGATGTGTGGTCTGATGGCGCAGCTTGGGCGCGCGGCCATTGGCTCAACGGTCGTGCCGGCTTGTCCGATCTCGGCGAGGTCGTTGAAGCATTGTGCGCGCGCGCAGCGCAAAGCGTGGCGACGAGCGACTTGCGCGGCGCCGTCAGTGGCTACGTCGTGGACTCGCCGGCAACCGCGCGCGACGCGCTCGAGCCGTTGATGGTTGCCTATGACTTCACCGTCAGCGAACAAGAAGGCGCGCTTCGCTTCTTCCACGCCAGCGCCGCCGTGCATGCGCTCGCTGCTGATGATCTGACTGCTGCGAGCTCAGCGCAAACTTACGCGCAACGCGATCCGAGTGAGGCGCCAGTCGAAGCGCGTGTGCGCTTCATTGATGCGGCGCGCGACTACTTGATCGCCGGCGTGAGCGCGCGGCGGCTCGATCGCGCTGAAGGCGGCGTCGCTTCTCTAGACGCGCCGCTGGTGTTGGACGCGGATACAGCCGAAGCCATGGCGCAACGCCTCCTGGCGGACCGCCGCATTGCAACGGAACTGCTGCAGATCGGCGTCGGCCCCGCCGAACTGGCGCTTGAGCCCGGCGATCGGGTGCTATTTGCCGAAAGCGACGATGTATTTGAGATCGTCCGCGTCGAGGATGCGGACGCGCGCCATGTTGAACTGCGTCGCGCGCGATCCATTGCTGGAGCAGTGCTTGGCGGTGTCGATCCCAGCCCGCCCGTATTCCAACCGACTGCCCCAACGCCCGCGCTTTCGGTCCTCGATTTGCCGCCATTGCCGAATGACGAGCAAGAAGGGCGTCCGCTTGTGGCCGTGTTCGCGTCGCCGTGGCTCGGTGCGCACGACGTTCATGTCGGCGCGACGCATTCGCGGCGCGCGACGGCGCAAGCGCCTGCGATCATGGGCGAACTCCAATGGGCCCTGTGGCCTGGGCCGGTTGACAGATGGGATACCGGCAATGTCATCCGCATCGCCCTTTACGGCGGCGCGCTCGCAAGCGTCACACGCGACGATGTGCTCAACGGCGCCAACGCCTTCGCGATTGAAGCCGGCGGGGAATGCGAGATCATCCAAGCTGCGCACTGCGAACTCGTGGCGCCGGGCATCTACGAACTCCACACCTTTCTGCGCGGACGCCAGGGCAGCGCGCACGCGATGCGCGCGCCGCATCCAGTTGGCGCGCGGATCGTAAAGTTGGATCAGCGGCTGGCGCGCGCGGATGTTGCCACATACGAGTGGAATGAGCCGCTCAGGTTCATCGCGCCGCCAGCAGGCGCGCTTCCCTCAAGCAATCGTGCCGCTTCAATCGAAGTTATGCTCCCGCACGCTGCTATCCGCCCGTGGGCGCCCGCGCATCTGCGGGCGGCGCGAGACGGGGCGGGTCATGTCCTTATCTCCTGGGTCAGATGCACGCGGATCGGCGGCGACGCCTGGGGGCCAGGCGAGCCGCCGCTGGGCGCGCCGGCGGAGGGCTACGTCCTGGAGATTGTGGACGGCGGCGATCCGATCCGCACCGAAACGACTTCCATCCCCAGCTTTCTCTATAGCGCAGCCGCACAAACAGCGGATTTCGGCAGTTTGCCCGGATCGTTGCACATCCGTGTCGCACAAAAGGGCGAAAGCGGCGCCACAGGCTTGAACAGCGAGTTAACCATAACATTATAGTCGAGCAGGCCAGAATGGCCGCACGCGTCTGATTCCGATTCCGGAGCGGGCGCCCGAAGCCGGAGCGCGCTGACACCTTGAGCTGGGATCCATATGCCTCCCTTGGCGTCAGCCGCACCGCCAGCGCGGACGACATTCGCCGCGCCTATCGCGCGCTAGCCAAAGAACTGCATCCAGACGTTCGCCCCGGTGACAAAGCTGCGGAAGAGCGCTTCAAGCGCGCGACTGCGGCGTTCAACTTGCTCTCCGATCCGGTCACCAAACAGCGTTTCGACCGCGGCGAGATCGATGCCGACGGCAACGAGCGCATGGCGTTCAATGCACGAGGTCCGAGGCAGAGTGCGCGAAGCTATGCGGGCGCAGGCGCAGGCCCGGGTTCAGCAGGCGGCGGCGCCGGTGGAGCCGGCGCAGGCGACCCGTTCGATCTCGGCGACATCTTCTCGGATCTCTTTGGTCCCGGCTTCGGCGGCGCGCGCAGCTATTCGCGCATGCGTGGGCGCGACATCCGCTTCACCCTCGACATCGATTTCCTGGACTCCATAAACGGCGCCAAGCGCCGCATCTCGCTGGCCGAAGGCCGTACGCTCGATGTCGCCATACCGGCCGGCGTCGAGACGGGCCAGGTGCTGCGGCTGAAGAACCAGGGCGGCGCCGGCGTCCAAGGCGGCCCGGCGGGCGATGCGCTGGTTGAACTCCGCGTCCGTCCGCACGCCTTCTTTCGCCGTGAGGGCCAAGACGTTCATATGGACTTGAGCATCTCGCTGACCGAAGCGGTTGAAGGTGCGCGCATCCAGGCGCCGACGCCGGGCGGCAACGTCACGCTCACCATTCCGGCAGGCTCCAACACCGGCAAAGTGCTTCGCCTCAAAGGCAAAGGCGTTTCCGGTCAGGGCGATCAGTTCGTCCGCCTGCAAGTCGTGCTGCCGGAAATGGCCGACGACGACCTCAAGAAGTTCGTGAAGAAGTGGCCTAAAAAGGACTACGTCCCGCCGCGACCCAGCTGAAGTTTGCGGAAACGCCCAATGATCGCGCGCGTCTTAGCCTTTGTTTTCGCCGCGCTCTTTAGCGCGCAGGGAATCGCGTTTGCTCAAGAAGGCCAAGCGTGGATTTTCCGCGGTGCGCGTATGGATGAGATCCCGGCGCCTGGTGTGCGTCCGTGCCGGGCGCTTTGGGAGGGCGAGACCGTCAACACTCGCCTGCTGCGATCGCGCGACGATAAACTTGTCCTGATCGCGAGCTGGCATACTTGGGACCACACCGGTTACCCGATTCCGGGAACTCTGCGTGTCGACGGCGGAGAGACAGTTTCAGTCACCGGCTATTCGATAGGTCCGCTGGTTATGGTCAAGGTCGAGGACGATCAACTGCTTCAAGCGCTTCGCGAGGCCCGCTTGTTGCAGTGGAGTTGGCCCTGGGGCGAGTTTTCGACCGAAATTTCAGGCCTCGGCGTGGCATTCGACGCGCTTGGGCCCTGTCCGGGCTGAAATCGGGCCAGATTGGTAAACAGAAAGCAGGCGCTACATTCAGCGCCCATTCAGAGCGTCTCCCGTAATCCGACATCATCATGTGGGCTAAGTCTGCTCTCCTCTCCGCGCTGTTCGCGGCCGGCCTCTTCGCCGCGCCGGACGCCGCCGACGCGCGGGTTCAGGGCGCGCCGCACGTCTGGGTTCAGCCCATCCAACACGACCGCGGCGGCCAGCAGGAGCTTCGCTCGATCCGCGAAGTGGTCGAGCAGCTCCGGTCGCAATATGGCGGCGAGTACGTCTCGCATCGCCTTGAGCAGGGCGGCAGCCCCGTCTATGTCGTGCGTTGGCGCATGCCCGACGGGCAAATCCGCGATATCCGCGTGAGCGCCAGCCGCTAGGGACGAACGTATGCGCGTATTGGTTGTCGAAGATGACAAGAACCTGCGGGAGCAACTTGCATCCGCACTCACCGATGCCGGCTACACCGTCGACAGCGCCGCCGACGGCGAGGAAGGTCAGTTCCTCGGCGAGACCGAACCCTACGATCTGGCGATCCTCGATCTCGGCCTGCCAAAGGTCGACGGCCTCAGTGTCCTGAAGGCTTGGCGCAAGGACGGCAAGAACCTGCCGGTTCTTATCCTCTCTGCCCGCGACCGCTGGAGCGAGAAGGTCGAAGGTCTTGACCTCGGCGCTAACGATTACGTCACCAAGCCATTCCACATGGCCGAACTCTTGGCTCGCGTTCGCGCCAATGTGCGCCGGACGACCGATCACCAATCCTCGGTGCTGGAAGTGGGCGATCTGCGTCTGAACTCGGCCACCGGCCAAGTCACTGTGAACGGCGCGCCGATAAAGCTCACCGCCTACCAGTACAAGGTGCTCGACTATCTGATGCACCATGCAGGCCGCATCGTCTCGCGCACCGAGCTGACTGAAAAGATCTACAGCCAGGATCACGAGCGCGACTCGAACACGATCGAAGTGTTCGTCGGCATCCTGCGCCGCAAGGTAGGCGCAAACCGCATCATCACTGAAAAAGGTCTTGGCTACCGGCTGATTGATCCCGCGGAAGCCCAGTGAGCGAAGCGCCGGCGGGTATTGTTCAACGTTTTCGCGCCGCGATCCGCCATTCGATTGCCGCGCGTCTTCTCACCATCGGTATTGTCAGCGTTTTCGGCCTCGTGCTCATGGGCTGGATCGCGCACATGCAGTTTAGTGCACGGTTGCTGCGGCTACTGATCGATCCGGAAATTGAAAGCGTCTCCAACGAGCTCATTGGCAACGCGATCCCGGGGCTCAACAACGAACTCGTCCTGCGGGACCTGCCGCTCGATCCGCGTTACCTGCGGCCGCTGAGCGGCCGCTATTTCCAGATCGCACTCGTCCGTGGTGACGGCCGTCTGCAGATGCAGACGATCTCGCCCTCGCTCGTGGATGAGGCGATCACGCTGCCCGACAAAGTTCAGCGCGAGATCATGGACATGCTGCCGGGCGACCGGCCCCGCTATTTCAGCATCGTCGGCCCCGACGGCAACGACATTCGCGTCATCACGCGCGTCGAGGTCATTCCCGAGGTTCAAGGACGCTATGTCTTCGTCGTAGGTGTCGCGACGCGGGAAATTCTTGAGGCCGCCGGCAGCCTCGTCGGCTGGGCCTTCGTCGTCTTCATCATCTTTTGCGCGCTGATGGTAGCGGCCGTTTCGATACTGCAAATTCGCTTTGGCCTTGAACCATTGCATGAGCTGCAACGCGACATCGCCGCCGTCCGTCGCGGCGACGCCGAGCGCCTTGAAGGCGATTATCCCGCCGAGATCCAGCCCGTTACGGAAGAGCTCAACGCGCTAGTAGATCACAATCGCGAAGTGGTGGAGCGCGCCCGCCGCCATGTCGGCAACTTGGCGCACGCGCTCAAGACGCCAATCGCCGTACTCAAGAACGCTGCCGCTGGCGGCGGCGAAGATGCGGTGATGAAGCAATCGATCGAAGAGATGGAAGGCTTCGTCGAACGCCAGCTCCGCCGTGCCCGCGTCGCCGCGCGCGCCGAAGCAAGCGCAGGTTCAACCATCGCCTACCGAACGCCGGTGCTTAAGAACCTCGAAGACCTCGTCTTCATGATGGAGCAGCGTTACGACAGCACCAAGGCGATGGACATATCCATCGAGGCCGAGGGCGACGTTACTTTCCGTGGCGAGCGCGAAGACTTGCTCGAAATGGCCGCCAACCTCATCGACAATGCCTGTAAGTACGGCGCGAGCCAGGTCGTCGTGCGCCTGCTGCCATCGTTCGAATCTAACGGCCTCTTCGAAATCGTTGTGGAAGACGACGGCCCAGGCATGACCGACGAACAGATCGCCAAAGCCATGAAGCGCGGCGCGCGCCTCGATGAGGCCGCGCCCGGGCAGGGCTTGGGTCTCTCTATTCTCCAGGAAACTGTCGAACTCTATGCGGGCGAGCTCATCTTTGAGCGTGCGCAACTTGGCGGCCTCAGGGCGCGGCTAAGGTTGCCTGCAACAGACTAGGCCTGCGGCGTCCGCGCCGGTTTCTTCGGGCCACGAACCGCGCTAGGCCTCGGCCCATTGTGACGCCTTTCATCGTGATCCTTGTTGGCGCGCTTCTGGCTGCCGGCGCCGCGTTTTGGGCGCTGCGCGCGGTGCGCCACGCCGGCGGCGATGCGCGCGCCGGCCGCACGGTGCTTCTCGTGTGTGCGAGCGTGAGCGTTGTCGCCCTAGGTGTTTACCTCTTGAACGGCAACCCAAATCTCGAAGGCGGCGCCTACGAGGCGCGACTGGCGGCATTGAGCCAACGCTCGCCCGAGACATTTACTCTCGATGAAGCGCTGGCGGTGCTTGCCGAGGGCGCGCGCGATCATCCCACGGATCCGCGTCCGCATCTCTTTTCGGGCGAGATCTTGTTGGCGAACGGCCGCGGGCAAGAAGCCGCGCGTTCGTTTGATGCGGCGCTGCGCCGTGATCCGCGGTCCGCTGAGGCCATGCTCGGACTGGCGAAGGCGACTGTCGCGGTCGAAGGCGGCTACACGCCGGAAGCGCTGGCGATGTTTCAGCAGGCGAGTGAGCTCTCTAACGACGCCACGCCTTTGCTGTACTTGGCGCTGGCGGCAATGGAACAAGGCCGCGACGCGGATGCGCGGCGGCTCTGGGGCGAAGTGCTCTCGCGTCTGCCGCCTGACGATCCGCGCCTCGAAATGGCGCGGCGCTTTGCATCGGGGCAGCAGCAACCATGAGGCGGCGCAATCAAAGACTGATGATCATCGGCGTCGCCGGTGCGGTGCTTGCGCTGGCGGCTGCGCTCACCTTCGCGGGCTTGCGCAGCTCGATCGTCTATTTCGTCGCACCCTCGGAACTCGCGACGAAAGCGCAGCCTGGACAGCGCGTTCGGCTCGGCGGCCTTGTTGTCGATGGCACTGTCCGCCGCGAAGGCACGACGACCACCTTCTCCGTCACTGATGGCGCCGTGGAGGTGCTGGTGCGCACGCATCAGGAATTGCCTGACCTTTTTCGCGAAGGCCAAGGCGTCGTATGCGAAGGCGAGTACATTCCCGGCGAGGTCTTCGAAGCCGATCGCGTGCTGGCAAAGCACGACGAAACATACATGCCGCGCGAAGTCGCTGAAGCGTTGAAACAGCGCGGCGAATGGAAGGGCGGCACACCGCCATGATCGCTGAAATTGGCGCCTTCGCTGCAGCCTTGGCGCTGGCGCTTTCGCTCGCGCAGGGCGGGCTCGGCCTTTTCGCATCCCAGAACAGCCCGCGCGCGGCGGCTGCTGCGGCGTTCTCGCAGGCGGCGGCGCTCTGCTGCGCGCTCGCGTTTGCGCTGCTCATCACACTCTTCGTGCAGTCGGACTTCACCGTCGCGGTCGTCGCAGCCAACTCGCACGTCGATAAGCCGCTCATCTACAAGATCGCTGGCGCGTGGGGAAACCACGAAGGCTCGATGCTGCTCTGGTGTCTGGTGTCGGCGCTGTTCGGCGCGATCTACGCCGCCATGCGTGGCGATCAATCGCTTGGTCTGTGGTCGCGTACTATCGGCGTGCAGGGTGTGGTGACGGCAGGCGCGCTCATCTACACGCTATTTCTCTCGAACCCCTTCGCGCGTCTCGATCCCGCGCCTATGATCGGCAGCGGCCTGAACCCGCTTCTGCAAGATCCTGCTCTCGCAGCTCACCCGCCGCTGCTCTATCTCGGCTATGTCGGCATGAGCGTGCCGTTCTCGCTTGCGCTCGCCGCGCTTCTGGAAGGCAAAGCCGATCAATCCTGGGCGAAGGCGCTGCGTCCCTGGACGCTGATCGCATGGACATGCCTCACGCTCGGCATTGGCCTTGGTTCTTATTGGGCCTATTACGAACTTGGCTGGGGTGGCTGGTGGTTCTGGGATCCGGTCGAAAACGCCAGCTTTATGCCGTGGTTGGTGGCCGCCGCGCTGGTGCACTCCGCCATCGTCACCGAACGGCGCGGTTCGCTTGCGAGTTGGACCATCCTGCTTGCCATCTTGGGCTTTGGGCTGGCGCTGCTCGGCACATTCCTCGTCCGTTCAGGTGTGCTCACATCGGTTCACGCGTTCGCGGTTGATCCCAAGCGCGGCATCGCCGTTCTCATCTTGCTCGCCCTCGCACTCGGCGTCGGCTTCTCGCTTTATGCCTGGCGCGCGCCGAAGCTTGCGCAACCCTCAGGCTTCGCCGCGGTCAGTCGCGAGAGCATGTTGGTCTGGAACAATTTCGGTCTCGCGGTTGCGGCTGGCGTCGTGCTGATCGGCACGATCTACCCGCTGTTGGTCGAGGCGTTCGGCGGCGGCCTCATCTCCGTTGGCCCACCGTTCTTCAACGCCACCGTCGCGCCGCTGCTGGCGTTGCTGTTCTTGCTGTTGCCGCTTGGCCCGATGTTGACATGGCGCAAAGGCGACCTGCGCGCGGCGTTGCTGAAGCTCGCACCCGCCGCAATCCTCGCGCTTGTCACGCTCGTCGTTGCGCTCGTGGCCACGCAATGGCGCGCCGTGCCGGCTATCGGCTTGATGCTCGGCGTTTGGCTCGTGGCCGGCGGCTTCCTCTACATCTGGACGCGCCTGCAACGCGGTACGGGCAAGCTCTCGGCCAAACTCGCGCTGCTACCGCTCGCTGTGTGGTCGATGAGCCTCGCACACATTGGCGCTGGTGTGCTCACCCTTGGCGCCGTCGCTGAAACAGGCTTCCGCACTGAACGCGCCGTCGCGCTGACTCCGGGCGAGGGTGTCAACTTTGCCGGCCGCCGCGTCACGCTGCTTGAGGTCGGCGACATCGAGGGCCCGAACTATTCCGCCACGCGCGCAAATCTGCGTGTCGATCAAACCAGTGGCGGCGCGCGCGCTCTCTCAGCCGAGCGCCGCTTCTTCTCGACCTCGCCGATGCCCACCAGCGAAGTCGGAATTTTGAGCGGCCTAGACGGCGATCTTTATGTCGCGCTTGGCGAGCCGGTGCGCGAGCGCGAGGGCGCTTGGACCATCCGCCTCTATCACAATCCGCTCGTGCAGTTCATTTTCTGGGGCGTCGGGCTGATGGCGCTCGGCGGCGGCTTGAGCCTCGCAGCATTGGCGCGCAAACGGAGGGCGTCCGCATGAGCCTTGCCGCGCTTCTCCTCGCCACCACTGCGCCCGCCGCGCTCGGCGACCCGTCGCAAGAAGCGCGCGCGCAATCGCTTGAACAGGAGATCCGCTGCGTTCAGTGCGAGAACGAGCCGATCGCTCAGTCTACCGCCGAGATCGCCTCGGACATGCGGGCGCTCGTCCGGGAGCGCATCGCCGCCGGCGATAGCGATGAGGACATTCGCGCCTTCTTTCGCCAGCGCTATGGGGATTACGTTCTCTTCCGCCCGCCGTTCGACGCCCGCACCTGGGCGCTTTGGGCCGCACCCTTGCTGCTCGGCGGGGCGGGGCTCGTCGCTGTCTTTGCTGGCCGCCGGGGACGAACCCCCGCAGCGGTGGATTTCGCCCCCGAAGAAGGTGAACGATAACGGTCGCACTGGGCCCGCATTTCGTCGCCGCAGCGGCCCTCAAGTTGCTGAATGTCCTAAAAAAGCCGCCGGGTTCGGCCCCAATCGATCCCAACTTTGCCCCAAACGGCGCTTAACCGACCGATGATGGCGCCTAAGTAGGGCTTGAAACGTAGCTGGGCTAAGCCTCCAATAATTGCAGCGTCCTCCCAAGGGTTCAAAATTCATGACCGAAGTCGTCTCGATGAAGTACCTCCGCCGCACCCTGATCGCCGGCGGCGCGGCCGTGGCGTTGTTCGCCGGGTTCGCGGCTCCGACGTTGCTTGCGGCCAATGCCCAGGAGATCAACCCGACCGCGAGCGCGCCGCCTCACGGCGCGCCAGGCAGCTTCGCCGATCTGATCGAGCGCGTGCGCCCGGCGGTGGTCTCGATCTCCGTGCGTCAGCGTCCGGACGCTGTGCAGCAGCCGTCGCTTGAGGGGCTGCCCCCGGGCTTCGAAGAATTCTTCCGCGGCCGCCCCGGCCAGCAAGGCGGCCCGGCGCCGACTTCGCTCGGCTCCGGCTTTTTCGTTAGCCAAGACGGCGTGATCGTCACCAATCACCACGTCATCGATGGCGCCGAGGAAATTACCATCCGCACCAGCGATGGCCGCGATCACCCCGCCGACATCGTCGGTTCCGACGAAGCCACTGACGTCGCCGTGCTGCGCATCCGCGGCGGCGGCCGCTTCCCGTTCGTGACCTTCGACGACGCGAGCCACGTTCGCGTCGGCGATTGGGTTGTCGCGGTCGGCAACCCGTTCGGTCTCGACGGCACCGCCACCGCTGGCATCGTCTCGGCCATGGGCCGTACCGACGCGGGCTCGTCCGCGTACGTCGATTATATGCAGATCGACGCGCCGATTAACCGCGGCAACTCTGGCGGCCCGACGTTCGATCTCGCCGGCAACGTCATCGGCGTGAACAGCGCCATCTTCTCGCCGACCGGCGGCAATGTCGGCATTGGCTTCGCTATTCCCGCCAACACGGCGAATGCCATCGTGCAGCAAATCTTGCGCAATGGCCGCGTCACGCGTGGCTGGATCGGCGTTTCGATCCAACCGTTGGATGCCGACATCGCCAATAGCCTCGGTCTCGATGAAGCCCGCGGCGCGCTTGTCGCCACCGTCACCCCGGATGGCCCGGCGGCGCGCGCCGGCCTGCAACAAGGTGACGTGATCCTGACCTTCAACGGCCAGCGGATAGAAAACAGCCGCGACCTTACACAGCGCGTCGGCGCCACCGCCATTGGTCAGAATTCGCGCGTCGAGATTTTGCGCAATGGCCGTCGCCAAACGCTGACGCTGCGCCTTGGCGAACGTCCATCTGAGCAACAGCTCGCTTCGGCCAACACGCCGCCGAACGCGACGCCGCAACCGCAACCGGAAGAAGGTGGCGGCGTTGCGCAAAGTTCGCTCGGTCTTTCGGTGCGTCCGCTGACGTCGGAAGACCGTACGCGTCTCTCGTTGCGCGCCAACGAAAACGGCCTCGTCATCACCTCGGTCGAACCGACGAGCGACGCCGCGCAAAAGGGCATTCGTGCGGGTGACGTGATCATGCAGGCGGGCGGGCGCCAAATCCGCACTGCCGCCGAACTGGCTGCCGCAGTCGAGGCGGCGCGTCGCGCCAATCGTCCGCTGCTGCTGCAAGTGAGCAATCGGGCCGGCCGCGGCTTTGTCGCCGTCGATGTGGGTGGGCAATGAGGAGGGACAGTATGAGGGTTCTCCTGGTTGAGGACGATGCCGAGATGGCCGCAAGCCTGAAGGCGTCGCTCAGCGCTGACGACCACGAGGTCGAAGTCGCGGGCGATGGCGAACTGGGCCATTCGATGGCCTCAGGCGGCGGCTACGATGTGATCGTGCTCGATCGCATGTTGCCGAAGAAGTTAGGCGTCTCGGTCGTGCGTGAGCTGCGCGACCAAGGTGTCTCGACGCCGGTGCTGATCTTGTCGGCATTGCATGACGAAGATCACCGTATCGAAGGATTGAACGCCGGGGCTAACGACTATCTCGGCAAGCCGTTCTCGACCCGCGAACTGCTCGCGCGCGTGCGTGCGCTTTGGAACGGTCGTGACCGCGAGCCCCAAACCAAGCTCGCCGTCGGCGACCTCGAAATGGATCTCCTGGCCCGCACGGTGAGACGCGGCGGTAAGAAGCTCGATCTTCAGCCGCGCGAATTCCGGCTGCTGGAGTACCTCATGCGCCACTCGGGTCAGACGGTGACGCGCAAGATGCTGCTCGAGAACGTCTGGGATTATCATTTCGATCCTCAGACGAACGTCATCGACGTCCACATTTCGCGCCTGCGCTCGAAAATCGATCGTGACTTCGCGCAGTCCCTTTTGCACACGGTGCGAGGATCGGGCTATCGACTGGAGGCATGAGGCCAAGCCTCTCGCTCCTTCGGACCACCACGTTCCGGCTTGCGCTCGCGCAGGCCGGCGTTGTGCTCGTGTTCGTCGTGGCGCTACTTGGCTACGTCTACTTCGCGACCGTCGGTCAGCTCAACGCGGACTCCGATCTACTCGCTGACCAGGAATATGCCGCCCTCGACCGTGCCTACGGCGAGGGCGGTATTCGCCGTCTGAATCAGGAAGTTGTTGAGCGCGCCGCGCGGCAAGGGCCGCTGCTCTACGTGCTGGCTGAAAGCAACGGCACGGTCATCACCGGCGACTTCCAACAATTGCCGCAGATGCCGGCGGGCGCTGCAGAGCGCGTCGATTTCGCGTTCGAACGCGTCGACGACGACGGCAACGCGATCCGGGGCCGAGCGCGCGGGCAGGTTGGCCGGCTGCTCAATGGCCCAATCCTCCTGGTCGCCCGCGATCTTGGCGACAGCGCCCTCATCTCTGGCCGTATCACCAGCGCGCTTTGGACCGTCGCCCTCTTCGGCGTCGCGCTCTCGATCGCTGGCGGCCTATTCGGCGCATGGCTCGCGTCGCGCCGCGTCGAGGCCCTGGCGACGACCGCGCAGGAAGTTATGGCCGGCGATATCACCAGCCGCGCGCCGGTGCGCGGCGAGAATGACGAGTTTGATACGCTCGCCATCGCCATCAACGCCATGCTCGATCGCTTACAACATCTGATGCAGGTGTCGCGCACCGCGGGCGACGCCATCGCGCACGATCTGCGTTCGCCGCTGACGCGTTTCCGGCAGAAGCTTGAAGCCGCGCTCGAAAATCCGCCGAACGTGGACGCCGACCGCGAAGCGCTTCGTGTCGCGCTCGAAGAAGCAGATAGCGTGCTGGATACCTTTGCCGCCGTGTTGAAGCTGGCGCGCGTCGAAGGCAATGTCACCTGGCGCTTCGAGCGCGTGAACGCGACCGCCATCCTCCGTGAGTTGGTGGATTTCTACGAACCCGCCGCGGAAGATGTTCAGCGTTCGCTCAAGGGCGAGGTTGAAGACGGCCTCTACATTTACGGTGAACCGGGGCTCTTCACTCAAGCTGTCTCGAACCTGATCGAGAACGCGCTCAAATACACATACGAAAATGGTCGTGTCGAAGTCCGCGCCATACGCCGCGCCGATGGCCGTATCGAGATCGCCGTATCCGACGATGGCCCCGGCATTGCGCCCGAAGATCGAGATCGCGTGCTCGATCGCTTCGTGCGTCTCGAAAGCGCGCGCTCGACGCCGGGCGCAGGTTTGGGGCTAAGCCTCGTCGCGGCGGTCGCGCGCTTGCACAAAGGTGGTTTGCACCTGCGCGATGGTCTCGGCGGTCAAGGGGAACGCAAGGGCCTTGGCGCCGTACTGGTGTTGCCAGCGATGGCGAACCCATGATCCACGCCGTCCGCCCAGCGCTCGCCAGTGGACACGGGCCGGATGCGTTCGCCGGTTCGGTCTGGCAGCAAGCGTCGGCGGCCGCCTCATCGCACGCGCCATATCTGCGCCGCCTGATGTTGCGCCGTCCCGATCTGCTCGCCACTCCTGACGAGGTCTGGGCGGAGCGCGTACTTGCTGAAGCGATCGCCGACGCTGAAGCGATAGCGCTCGCGCCGCCGCCGATCGATGAAGCGATGCTCGTCCTGCGCCGCGCCAAGGATGCCGCACACCTCGCCGCCGCGTTGGCCGATCTCTCGCGCAAGTGGCCGCTGATGCAAGTCACCGGCGCGATAACCTCTTTCGCCGACGCTTCACTGCGCGCCGCCATCGCAGTTGCCGCCGCTGAGAGCGCCAAGCGCGGAGACATCACTGTTGGCGCCTTCGATAGCGAGATCGGTCCCGCGCCGGGCATCGCCCTCATCGCCATGGGCAAGATGGGCGCGGGCGAACTCAATTACTCAAGCGACATCGACTTCTCGGTCTTCTTCGACAGCGAAGCGCTCGCCGCCGCTGGCGCGCGCGAACCGCGCGTAGCCGCCGTGCGCCTCGTCGCGCCGCTTGTGCGCACGCTCGAGGAAGTGACGCCCGACGGCTACGTCTTCCGCACCGATCTACGCTTGCGCCCGGACCCCGGCTCAACGCCCGTCGCTGTCTCGATCGCCTCCGCCGAGCATTATTATCAGAACCTTGGTCAGAACTGGGAACGCGCGGCGTTCATCAAAGCGCGCGCGGCCGCCGGTGATCGCAAAGCCGGCGCTGAATTCCTCGACTCGTTGGTTCCGTTCATCTGGCGCAAGCACTTGGATTTCGCCGCGGTCGAAGACGTCCACTCGATCAAGCGCCAAATCCTCTCCGCGCACAAAAGCGCCGAACTCGGCGATCCGGTGTTCGATGTGAAGCTCGGCCGCGGCGGCATCCGCGACATCGAGCTCTTCGCGCAAACCCAGCAGCTCATCCTCGGCGGCCGCAACAAGAAGCTCCGCTCGCCGCACACGCTGACGGCGCTTGACGCACTCGTTGAAGCCGGCGCCATATCGCAGGACGCTTGCGCGACGATGCAGGAAGCCTACGTCTTCTTCCGTGAAGTCGAGCACCGCATCCAGATGCTGGAGGATGCGCAGACCCACAAGACGCCCGCCGATCCCGAAGTCCGCGCACGCGTTGCGGCGCTCTCGGGCTTCGAGACGTTGGAGTCGTTTGATGAAGCGCTGATTGAGCGCCGCCGCATCGTGTCTGAAATTGATCACCAGCTCTTCGGCGACAAGAAGCGCAGCCTGGCTGACCCAATGGGCAGCCTCATCTTCACCGGCGTCGAAGACCAGCCAGAGACGCTGGCCACGATCGAGAAGCTTGGCTTCACCAATCCTGCTCTCGTCAGTCAAACCATACGCGGCTGGCACCACGGCCGCGTGCGCGCCATGCGCTCCGAACGCGCGCGCGAATTGCTGACGCGCCTCACGCCGAGGCTCCTCCGTGCCTTCTCCAATGCTGGCGACGCCGATCAAGCCTTCGCACGCTTCGCGACTTTCTTTGGTTCGCTCTCCGCAGGGGTGCAAGTCCTCGCGCTACTCGATGCGAGGCCAAAATTCCTCGATCTCATGGCACGCATTCTCGCGCTCGCACCCAAGTTAGGCGACAAGCTCGCGCGCCGGCCAGCCTTGCTCGATGCGCTGATCGAGCCGCGCTTTGCCATCCCGCTTGGTGAAGATACGCCGGGCGCGCGCCTAGCCGATCTCCGTGAACGCCTGCGTGATGCGGATTCGTTTGAATCGAAGCTCAACGCCGCCCGCCGCTTCCATCGCGAGGAGGCTTTCCGCATTGCGGTTCAAATTCTTGAGCAGTCGGCGACCGCCGAGCAGGCAGGCGCGGCCTACGCCGATCTCGCGGAGACATGCGTCGTCGCCATGGCCGACGCCGCATTGGAGGAGGTTGAGCGTCAGCACGGCCCTCAGCCCGGGAGCTTCACAGTTCTTGCGCTGGGCAAATTCGGTGGCCGCGAACTCGCCGATGAGTCCGATCTGGACCTGATGCTGGTCTACGACGCGCCGGCCGAGAATGCCTCGCCCTCTGACTTCTACACGCGCCTCACGCAGCGTCTCATAAGCGCGCTCTCGGCGCCGACAGAAGAAGGCTCGCTCTACGAGATCGACACCAAGTTGCGGCCTTCCGGGTCGAAGGGACCGGTGGCTGTGCGGCTCTCGTCGTTCGAGCGCTACTACGCTGAAGAAGCGTGGACGTGGGAGCTGCAAGCGCTGACGCGCCTTTGCCCCGTCGCAGGTGATGCAGCGCTGGGCGCGCGCGCGCTCGCCACCGCCCGCGCGGCCATCGCCCGTCCGCACGACCGCTCCAAGATCCTGGCCGAAGTCGCCGACATGCGCGCGCGCATGGATCGCGAACGTCCGAGCAAGAGCGTATGGGATCTGAAGCTCGCACCCGGCGGCTTCGTCGACATCGAATTTGCGGCGCAGGCGCTGCAGCTCACGGCTGGCAGTGAGCAGGTGATTGACGCCAACACCGGCGAAGCGCTGAGCAAGCTCGCGGACGCCGGCCTGCTCGCAGCCGAAACGCTGGCGCGCCTCGCCAGCGCCTGGCGCCTGCTCAGTTCGCTCCAGCAGACCTTGCGTATCGCGGTATCTGGAGATTTCAGTCTCGACAGCGCGGCAAAGCCGCTCATTGGGCGGCTTGTGGCGCTGGCGGGCGTGTCAGGCGGCGAAGAGTTGGAAACCATGCTCCGCGCCACCCAAGCTGCTGTTCGGGCCGACTTTCTGCAAATCGTGGGTGCGCCAAGCGACGGATGAGACCGGTTCGGCCGTTCAAGCTCACAATTGGAGGTTCTATGAGACTTGCTTGGTTTGCCTTTGCAGCCTGCCTAACGGTGACGCCGGCCTTTGCTCAACAGGGCGGTGGCGGCGCGCTTGCGATGCTGCAAGCCGCCGACAGAAACGGCGATGGCGCGATCACCCGCGCCGAGGCGCAAGCTGCGCGCGCGGCTATGTTCGAGCGGCTCGACGCGGATGATGACGGTTATCTCTCGCAAACCGAGCGTGCCAGCGCCAATGCCCAGGGCGGACAAGTCCGCCGCGGTCTCGAAGGCGCAGACGCCAACAATGACGGGCGCGTCAGCCGCGCTGAAATGATGAACCAGCCCTATCGCGGATTTGACCGGCTCGATCGCAACAACGACGATGTCGTGTCCGCCGAAGAGTTGGAGGCCGCACGCCGCTTTATGCGCGCGCGCTAACGGAGCGTCATTGAGAGCAAGGCGCGAATGATCGATCCGGACGCCGAGCTCGTCCGGAATGCGGGGGCGGGCGATCAGCGCGCCGCCGAAGCACTCGTGCGCCGTCATCTCCCGAAGATGGTTGGCGTCGCCCGCCGCATGCTCAATGATGGCGCCGAAGCCGAAGACGTGGCGCAGGAAGTGTTTCTGCGCGTCTGGCGTGAAGCGCCGCGCTGGAAGCCGGGCCAAGCCAAGTTCGAGACGTGGATGCACCGCGTCGCGCTCAATCTTTGCTACGACCGCCTACGCCGCCGCCGCGAGAAGACCGATCCCGACGCTGGCGTGATGGTCGCCGATGCGCGCCCCCTCGCCAGCGAGGAGTGGTTCGCGCGCCAACGCGCCGCCAAGGTGAATGCGGCGCTCGCAGCTTTGCCTGAACGCCAGCGCGCGGCGATCGCGTTGGTCCACTTCGATGAAATGAGCAACATTGCCGCGGCGGAAATACTTGAGATCAGCGTTGAAGCTCTTGAGTCGCTTCTGGCGCGCGGCCGACGCGCGCTGAAGGCCGCCTTGGCGGACGTGGCGCAGGACTTACTGGGCGGCGCGGAAGACCGCGCCCCTTGATGAGGAAGGAAGAGAGCATGGACCGGGAGCGGTTCGCCAGTTTGCTGGACGCCTACGGCGCGGAGTTCCGCCGCTGGCCGGCCGAGACGCGCGCCGACGCGGCGGCCTTCGCGGCGCAGGATGCGGAAGCGGCCGCGCTGATGGCTGACGCGCGCAGGCTTGACGCGGTGCTTGATGCGGCGCGCGAGACTGTGGCGCCTTCGTCTGATCTTGCCGGCCGTATCTTGGCGTTCGCGCCCCGTGTGCTTCGGCCCGCTTTCGATCGGCGTGCGATGTTGGCGCTGGCGGCGTGCGCGGTGTTTGGGGTCGTCATCGGCTATGGCGGTGGCCTGATGGCGCCGCCGCCGCTTGAGGACGACACCTATTTCAGCATGGCGTTCGAAGCGCCGCTCATGTTTGAGGACGAAGGATGAGCGACTCACGTTTTCCCTGGCGCACGCTGCTGTTCGTGTCGCTGGCGTTGAACCTATTGGTTGTCGGCGCCGTCGGTGGTGCGTTCCTTTCGGGTGCGCGGCTTGAGCGTGAAGGCAGCACGGGTGCGGTTGTCGAGCGCTTGCCTGGCCCGCGCGCGTTTCTAAGGGCGCTTCCGGAAGAGACGCGCCTGCTCATGCGCCAGAAATTGGCCGAGAGCTGGCAGGCGTCGCGGGAAGCGCGGCAAGCCGCGATCCAAGCCCGACGCGATGCGTTCGCGGCGGTTGCGCAAGAGCCATATGACGCGGCGCGTGTGCGCGCTGCCTTTGAGCGGCTACGCGCTGCGGATCAGGCGGCGATTGCCGTCTTTCAGGACGACATCGTTGACGCGTTTGGCGAACTGACGCCTGAGCAGCGGCGCGAAGCTTTAGGCGCTTTACGCGACGCGGCGCCTGCTACGCGGACAGGTCTTAGTCCTGTCGACGATGCGGCGGCGCCGGCGGCGCTTTCGCCAGAACAGCGTCAGACCATGCAGCAACGGCGCGAGGAGCGGCGAGAGCGCTGGCGTCAGCGTCGCGAAGAGCGCCTGCAGCGCCAGCAGCAGCCAGCGCCCTAAGCTTATTCCGCTGCGACGTCTTCCGAGACGCGCTCGCCGCCAAACGTGCGCGGCAGCGTGACCGTGACGATCGTGCCGCGACCGACCTCCGATTGGATCGCGAGCTTGCCGCCGTGCATTTCCACCAGCGACTTGGTGAGCGCGAGGCCGAGGCCGGTGCCGTGATTGTTGCGCGTGAGCTCCTGTTCGACTTGCTCGAAGGGGCGCGCCAGGCGGGGCAGGTGCTCCGGCGGGATGCCGCACCCAGTATCGACCACGCGCAGCGTCAGCCCTTGTGCGTTGCCGCGCGCGTGCACCATGATCGCGCCTTGATCGGTAAACTTCACGGCGTTTGAGAGCAGGTTCAGCAGCACTTGTTTCACCGCGCGATGGTCGGCTTCAATCTCCGGCAGATCCTCGGCGTCGATGACGAGCGAGAGGCCCTTTTCTTCGGCTTTGCGCTTGGTGAGGCGCGTCGCTTGTTCGATCGCCACCATCGGATCAAGCGGCTTTGGCGCGAGCGTCAGCTTGTTGGCCTCGATCTTGGCCATATCGAGGATATCGTTGATCAGATCGAGGAGGTGATTTCCGCTATCGAAGATGTCGCTGGCGTATTGCTTGTACTGCGGGTTCGCGAGCGGGCCGAACAATTCCTTCGCCATGATCTCTGAGAAGCCGATCACCGCGTTCAGGGGCGTGCGCAGTTCGTGGCTCATATTCGCCAGGAACGTCGACTTGGCGCGGCTGGCTTCTTCGGCCTTTGCGCGCTCTTCGTGCGCTTCCTTGGCAAGCGCCTTGATGCGATATTCTTGTGTTTCGGCGCGGCCGAGCGCGTCAGAGAGGCGGCGCTCGTTCTTTGCCAACTCCTCTTCTTTGCGCTTCAGCGGGGTGATGTCGACGCCGACAGTGATGATGCCGCCGTCGGCGGCGCGCCGCTCGACGATGTGCAGCCATTCGCCGGTGACCAGCTCGATCACCCGCACGTCTGGGTTTGATGGGTCGTTCTTTTCGCGGCGGATGCTCGGTGTCGCCGCGGCCGCGACGGCTTCATAGGAAGCGCGCATGCGCAGGATGTCGGGGCCGAGTTGGAAGGCTTTGGCGAAGCTCTGGTTCCAGAGCAGCAGGCGGCGGCGCGCATCCCAGAGCGCGAAGGGGCCCGAGAAGTTGTCGATCGCCGCGCGCAGCTGTTGCTCGAGCCGCGAGACGCGCGCTTCAGCTTCGTGGCGCTGCGTGGCGTCAATCACGGTGCCGAACACGCGCGTTTCGCTGCGGCCGCTCGCGTCCTCGACCGCGGTGCCGCGCGCTTCGATCCAACCCAAGCCGCCGCCGCGGGTCACCCGGAAGCGCGCATCGAGCAAGCCGGACTGACGCGCGCGCCGAAATTCTTCCTCAACCCCGAAGCGATCTTCGGCGACGATGAGTTCAAGCAGTTCCCGCAGACCCAGAATGTCGCGCGGCGCGCCAAGCAGACGCGCAGCGCGCTCCGAGAGTTGTAGCTCGTCCGCGCCCGGCCGCCATTCCAGCACGCCGACCTTTGCGCCGTCGGCGGCGATTTGGAAATGTGTCTCGGCGCGCTCGGCGTCTGCTTCGGCCATGCGCGCGCGTTGCGCGTTTTGGCGCATCAGCAGGTAGAGCACCGCCATCGCCGCGAGCGGCGCCGCCGCTACCAGCGCAAAGCGCAGGAACGCCGCGATCCATAGATCGATCGAACCCGGCGAGGGGGCCGCCGCCATGACGCTGAGTTCGCCGATCTGTGCGGTGGACTCGGCCGCCACCCATGTGCGGTCGTTGCCGTCGCGGATAAGCGCGCCGACCGCGCCAGCGCGCGCGGCGGCGATCACCTGTTGTTGGGCGCGCGCGCCAGCCTCTTGCAACGCGGGCGATGCATAGAGGATCGCGCCGTCGGGCGAGGCGATGAGCACGCGCGCGTTTGCGTCGAGCGCCGGCAGCAAGCGCGCCGGATCGATCACGGTAACGATGGCGCGCGGCCCGATGTTGCGCACGATGACGGGTGCGGTCGGCAATTCGCCGCGGTCCGGCGCGCCGATCCAGAGTTCGGCGCCGTTGGCGCGTTCGATCGCAGCCGTCACCAGTGCTGCTTGTTGGGGATCGGTGATCGCTTCGATGGCGCCGGCGCTGTTGACGATCGCCGCGGCTGTCGCGGGCGGTGCGGCGGCAGCTGCGTTTGTGATGGCCGCCGGCGTCGCGCCGCCTGAGCGTGCGAGATCGGTGACGCCCGCGTTCGCGCCCATTGCAATTGCGAGGTTCGCATTCACGCGCTCGGCGATAAGGCCCGCCGCGGACGATTGCGCTGCTAGGATCGTGCTGGCCGCATCGTCATGATGCGCGCGGATCTGCGCGGCGATCGCCGCGAAGAACGCGGTGACGAACACCAACACAAGCACAATGAAGGGCTTGTTCGCTTTATATGGCGCAGCGCCTTGCGGCGCTTCGTATGCATTGTCGTTCGACACAAGTATTCCCCGGCCGCCCCGAATCGCCGTTCGGAATCTCGAAGAGTCTGAAGTGTAACGGGTTCGTAAACGCTCTGTCGATGCAGGCATTGGAAAGGCTGGTCCGCACACACGCAGCCCGGCCAGTGAGTCACACCTGTTAACAACTACGCGAGCGTGCGCTCCACCATTTCCCGCGTGTTCTTCGATAGTTGCGGAAGCGAAGCGAGTTGTTCCAGCGCTTTGCGCGCATGCTCTTGGCGCGTTGAATCGAATCGCCTCCACGATTCGAAGGGTGTCAAGAGCCGTGCGGCGAGTGATGGGTTGAGCGGATCGATGGTTTCGGCAAGCGAGGCGAGGAACCGATAGCCCTCGCCGTTGGCGCTGTGGAAAGCGCGCGGATTGCGCATGGCGAACGCCGCCGCGAGCGAGCGCACGCGGTTCGGGTTTTTCAGATTGAACTCGGCATGCCCACGCAAACGCTCGGCGCGCTGCAAGGCGTCGGCGCGCGGCGACGATGCTTGCACTGCGAACCACTTGTCGATGACCAGCGGGTTTGCCTTCCAGCGTTCGTAGAATTTCGTCAGCGCATCATCGAACGCTGAGCTCTCAGAAGCGCCCAGCGCTTCGAGCGCCGCGACGGCTTCGGTCATGCTCTGCGCGTTGTCGTAGGCGTCGATCAGCACCTGGCTCGGGCCGAGCGATGAGAGCAGATCGAGTGCGGCGCTTTTCAGCGAACGGCGGCCGGCCGCATCCGCGCCCGGTGAGAAAGGTACCTCGCTTTTGGCGCGCGCTATCGCTTCTAGACGCTCGCGCAGCGCGCTCGCGATAGCGCGACGCAAGTCTTCGCGCGACTGGAACAGCTTTTCCGGATCGGGCGATTTGGCGGCCAACACCAGCTCATTCAAGTCAGGCAGCCGAAGCGCCAGCGCCGCGAATGCCGGATCCTCCTGTGCGCGATCGAGTTCGCGGCCAAGCGCCTTAGTGAGGGCCGCGACCGATGCTCCGCTTTCGCCGAGCATGATCGAGCGCGCGAGTGTCTGACCTGCTTCCCAACGTGTGAACGGGTCTGGGTCGTGCGCCATTTGCGCCAGGCGCGCTGCTGGCGTCAGATCGTCGTCAAGCGTCACCGGGGCCGAGAAACCGCGCACGACCGAGACGATCGGCTGTTCCAACACGTTGCTGAACTTCAGCGTCGCTTGTGTGTCTTCCAGTACGAGCTTGTGTTCGGTGCGCGAAAGCGCCTCGCCTTCACGCTTCGAAGCGATGATGGCGCCGTCGGGGCTGATGAAGCCGATCTGCAGCGGGATGGGTGCGGGCAATTTGTGTGGCTGACCCGGCGTCGCCGAAAGCCGCTGCGAGACGATAAGCTCATAGGTCTTCGCCGCTGCATTGTATGCGCCGCGCACCTTCAGCGCCGGCGTGCCGGCTTGTTCGTACCAGCGCATGAACGTGTCGAGCTTCACGCCCGACGCTTCTTCGAAGCAGCCGATGAAGTCCTCAACGGTGGAGGCGGTGCCGTCGCGACGTTCGAAGTAGAGTTGCATGCCGCGATCGAACGCTTCTGCGCCGATGATCCGCTTCAGCATGCGGATCACTTCGCCGCCTTTCTCATAGACGGTGGCGGTGTAGAAGTTGTCGATCTTCTGATAGCTTGATGGCCGCACGGCGTGCGCGAGCGGTCCGGCGTCTTCACCGAATTGGCGCGCGCGGAGGCGCTTCACGTCCTTGATGCGCTGCACTGCGCGCGAACGTTGGTCGGCGCTGAACTCTTGTTCGCGATAGACGGTGAGCCCTTCCTTCAAACAGAGTTGGAACCAGTCGCGGCAGGTGATGCGGTTGCCGGTCCAGTTGTGAAAGTATTCGTGGCCGACGACCGCTTCGATGGCTTCAAAGTCCGCGTCCGTCGCTGTATCGGCGTCCGCCAGGATCAGTGACGAGTTGAAGATGTTGAGACCCTTGTTCTCCATCGCTCCGAAATTGAAGTCGCGCACGGCGACGATGTTGAACACGTCGAGATCGTATTCGCGCTGGAACGTGTCTTCGTCCCACTTCATAGAGCGCTTCAGTGCATCCATGGCGTAGCCTGCGCGCGGCGCGTCGCCCGGATCGACATAGATGCCAAGCGCAACCTTGCGGCCGCTCTTGGTCACGAACTCATCGTGGATGGATTCGTATTTGCCGGCGCAAAGCGCGAAGAGGTAGGCAGGCTTCAAGTGTGGATCGACCCACACTGCGAAGTGTTTGCCGTCGGGCAGATCGCCGCTCTCGGTGAGATTGCCGTTCGAGAGCAAGGTCGGGTAGGCGGCTTTGTCGGCCTCGATGCGCACCGCAAAGCGGGCCATGACGTCCGGGCGGTCGAGATAATAGGTGATCGTGCGAAAGCCCTCCGCCTCGCACTGCGTGCAGAAGCGGCCGCCGGACATGTAAAGGCCTTCGAGGTGCGTGTTGGTCGCTGGCGAAATGCGCGTGACGATGTCGAGAAGAAATGACGCGGGCGGATTGTGGATGACAAGGCGTCCGGGTTCGATGCTGAATTGATCGTCGGACAACGGCTCGCCGTCGACGGCGATGCTCTGCAGATCCAGCCGTTCGCCGTTCAGTGAAAGAGGCGCTGGGCCAGAGCCGCTGCGGCGCACGTGACTACGCGCCGCGACGATGGTCGCTTCCGGTTCCAACGAAAACACGAGCGCGATTTCGTCGATCAGATAGTCCGGCGGTTGATAATCCGACAGACGGACAGTGACGTTTTCAGCGTCGCGCATTCAAGCCTCCAGGGAAGGCCTGACATGAGCTTCGCGGACATGAAAATCAATGCGTGTTATTCAGCCGCGGCTACGGCGTCCGCTCGTGGTGTCGGCTCGTGATAGACTGCCGCGAGCGTCATTTCCGCCTGCTGGGCCAAATCCTGCAACTGCGTCGGGGTTTCATGCGGGTAATCACGTGCGAACTCGATCAGTTCACGCGCCACGCGGATGAGGCGGAGTGCATTGGCGAACACGCGCGCCTGATGCTCTATGCGCTGTGGATCGCGGTCGTATTCCGCCATCGGCACGCGCCAGCCGCCCCAATCCTTCTCGTCGGTGACGATGACCGGGAAGGTGCCCGGATAGGGATGGCGCGGATCGCGCGCGTCTTGTGACAGGCGGTTCACGGCGCGCAGGATGCGCCAGTTCTCAGTCTCGATCAGATCCGGCTTGTGCAGGTCCTTTTCTTCGGCCGCCAGCTCGTGCGCCTGGAAGTCGCGTCCGAGGCCGGTATCGTAGGTCACACGCAGCGGTTCTTCGACGCCCTTGACCCATTGCGGGTGCACTTGCTCGATCACCGCCCATGTCGCCACCGGCTTCACGTAGACGCGCTGACCCTTATGAAAGACCGCCTTCGCCATGAGACTACTCACCCAGAAATGTGAACGGCGATCCTAGCGCAGTGCCGTTGAGCCTTCGTGAACAGACGTTGACGCCAAGACACTCTTTCAGGTTTTGCTGTGGCGGCGTTAAGGTGCGCGCAACCATAAGCCCGGGAGGAACGGGGTGAATTTCGATTTTTCCGACGACCAGAAGTCGTTGAAGGACCAGGCGCGCAAGTTTCTGGCCGACAAGTCCGCCATCAAGGTGGTGCGCGGCGTCTTGGATGACGAGGCGAAGTCTTACGATGAAGCGCTTTGGCGCGACGTCGCCGAGATGGGCTGGCTCGGCGTGGCGATCCCGGAAGAGCACGGCGGCTTGGGGCTGGGCCGGCTCGAACTGTGCGTTCTGGCCGAAGAGATCGGCCGCGCCGTTGCGCCGATCCCGTTTTCTTCGACCGTCTACTTCTTTGCTGAAGCGTTGATGCTCGCGGGCAGCGACGCCCAGAAGAGCGCGTACCTGCCGAAGGTCGCAAGCGGAGAGGCGATCGGCTGCTTTGCGCTGAGCGAAGGTCCGGGGGCGCCGACGGCATCGAGCATTAGCGCGAAATTCGATGGCTCGACGCTCACCGGCGTTAAGATCCCGGTGACCGATGGCGATTGCGCGACGCATGCCGTTGTCGTCGCCAAGGAAGGCAGTGGCGTTTCGCTGGTGCTCGTCGATCTCAATCAGCCGGGCGTCGTCCGCACGACGCTGAAGACGCTCGATCCGACGCGCGGCCACGCCAAGCTCGGCTTCAAAGCCGCGAAGGCCGAGCGCCTCGGCGCCGCGGGCCAAGGTTGGGAGCTTGCCGAACAGGTGCTTGATCGTGCCGCCGTCCTGCTGGCGTTCGAGCAGGTCGGCGGTTCGCAAGTCTGCCTTGAGATGGCGACCGAGTATGCGAAGTCGCGTTACGCATTCTCGCGTCCGATCGGTTCGTTCCAGGCGATCAAGCACAAGCTCGCCGACATGTACGTCACCATCGAGGTCGCGCGCTCGAACGCCTATTATGGCGCCTGGGCGCTTTCGACCGAAGCCGCAGAACTTCCCTTCGCCGCTGCCGCCGCGCGTGCAGCGGGGAGCGACGCGTACTATTTCTGCGCCAAGGAAAACATCCAGACGCACGGCGGCATGGGTTTCACCTGGGAGGTCGACTGCCATCTCTTCTACCGCCGCGCCAAGTTGCTTGCTGTGCAAGCAGGCTCGCCAGCGGTTTGGAAGGAAAAGCTCGTGCGGCGGCTCGAGCAGCGGAACGCAGCGTGATGGTGCGGGTAATCTTTGAGAAGCGGGACGGCAAGTACGACGCCATGTTCGTCGAACGCGCAGGCGCGCTCGAGGAAGATCGCATGTCCGAAGCAACCGCCGATCCCGCACGACATGTTCCGCTGCGCGATTGAGCGTGTGCTGGAGATGCGGGGTTTCATTCATCGGGCGGCGAGCGGCGAAGGCGTTGGTTTCGAATGACGCCGAAGCGGAGAGCGAAGCGATGGAGCGTCTCGTCGAGGACGATGCAGGCCGATAGCTGGAGCAGGGCGCCCGGCTGCCTCTGAAGTCATCGACCTGTTCCACCACCTGCCGAGGCGCGCGGCACAGCGCCTACGATTGCGCTGACGGAAGATGCAATTGTCGCCATCGGTCGGAGATCGATCTGCGTCTGGCGGTCGAACCGGTCGGCGCTGCCTGCGCGGACGCATGGTTCTTGAGATTTGATCGGAGCGCACAATGGATTTCAACGACACGCCCGAAGAAGCCGTTCGCGCCGAAGCGCGCAAATTCTTAGGCGAACGTGCGGCCGAAGAGCGCCGACGCTGAACGTCTGCGGCGCAGGCTGAAGCCGATAGAGTGAAGGCGGCAGGGAATATCAGAGCGCAAGGGCTGAAGGCGGTTTTGCAGGTATCACCTGGGCCAAGGAACAGGGCGGACGCGGAGTTGCCTCCGATCTACGCCGTCATCTTCAATCAGGAAGAGGCAAAGTTCGACGCACCGTCAGCGCCGTTTTCGATCGGCCTCGGCATGTATGCGTGCCAACAGTGATCGCCTTTGCAGATGAGCCGACCAAGGATCGCTACGTCGCCAAGGCGCTGCGTGGTGAGGATCTGGTGCCAGCTCTTCTCCGAACCGAGCGCAGGCTCCGACGTCGCCGCCGGCAAGACCAAGGCGGTGCGCGATGGCGACGATTGGATCGTCAATGGCCAGAAGGTTTGGACCACGGGCGCCCAGTTCTCCGACTTCGGCATCCTGCTCGTGCGGACGAACCCAGACGTCGAGAAGCATAAGGGTCTGACGATGTTCATCGTCGACGCCAAACAGAAGGGCGTTGAGTCCGGCCGATCCACCAAGCCTCGGGCGGCCGCGAGTTCAACGAAGTCTACTTCACCGTGTGCGCATTCCGGATTCCTGGCGCCTCGGCGAGCCCGGGCATGGGATGGAACGTCGCGCTCGTGACTCTGATGGAATGGGCGCCTCGCGGTCGGCGGATCGTATGGCCCCGATGCAAGGAGATTTTCGACTTTGCCAAGAGCATCGTCTCGCCGACCGGCAGCGCTGATCAGGACGAAGCGTTTCATAGAAGCTCGCCGATTGGATCGTGCGCGCCGAAGGCTACAAGGCTCGCCCGATTCCGCACCATGACAGCGCTCTCGAAGGGGCAGACGCCAGGGCGGAATCTTCGATCAGCAAGAGTCATCAACGCCAATCAGATGATGGACATCGCCAACATGGCGATCGGTCTCAGGATCATTACGGCATCATCAACGACCCCGATCTCGCTCCCCTCGAAGGCGCGTTCCACCAGAGCTACATGTTCGCGCCTGGCCTGCGCATCGCCGGCGGCACCGGTGAGATCTTGAAGAACATCATCTTCGAACGCGTGCTCGGGCTTCCGCAGGATGTACGCGTCGATAAGGGCGTGGCGTTCAAGGATCTGCCGTCTGGACGGTGACGCCTAGCCGGCTGGATTCCATTTCTTCTTCTTTTAGGCTTGCCACCGGCAGAGGTTCGCCAGCGGTATTTTTGCCTGCATGAGGCTTGCCGCGGCGTGGTTCGAAGTTCACAGCGCCGTTGCGGCCAGAACGCGCCTCGACAGGGCGTTGTTGTCGATCTTGTTGTTCAGGTGACCATTTTCGCACGCTGCGGCCGTTCCTGGCGTTCATCGCGACGCGGACGCTCTCGCGTGACGGGCGCTCGCCGCGCGTCGCCATCGTCGCGCATCGGCATCGCGGTGATGTTCTTCTCAAGGCGCGCTTCTTGGCCAGATGCGTGAAGAAGCGCTCGATGACGTCCGCGTTAGCAGGTTCGACATGCGTTTCGCCGGTTTTCGATGCGGATCGTGCCGATGTCGCGCTTGTTGATACCACCCGCTTTGCAAGATCATCGGATGAGCCAGCGCGGTTCAGCTCTCTGCGCGTGACCGACAGTAGTGTGATCCACCGCTCTGCGCCTGACCATGGCGTTGCGGTGTGGCAGCCTGCGCATGCGTGGGCGGCGCTATGAGCTCTTCAGGTGCGGGCTGGCCTTTGCGGTAGAGGCGCGCAAACGCCGCTGCGATCTGTTCGACTTCGTGACGTTCAAACAGCGCCGAGACGATGGCGCGCTCGTCGTCCGTAATTGGATCGCTGAGCACGGGATCATCGAGCAGGCGCTGCTGGTCGCGTTGCGCCATTCATCAGCGGACAGCGGTTCGCTCAACGCGCTTCGATCTTGGCGTCGCGCAGCAGCCGTTCAGTGCCGACGGCGTGCCGGATAGGGCACAATGAGGACACTGGGCGCCCCTTGCGCCCAGCGCGGCCGGTGCGGCCGCTGCGGTGGAGCAGCGCTTCAAGGTTCTTGGGCAGATCGGCATGGACAGCGGATCAAGATCCGGTAGGTCGAGGCCGCGCGCGGCGACATCGGTGGCGATGCATACGTTACAGCGCGGTGGTCGCGCAGCGCCGCAGTGCGTGGTGCGCTCTTTCTGGCTTAGTTCGCCGGAGAGCGCGACGACGGAGAAGCCGCGATTGCTGAAGCGGCTCTGCGGTACGTCACCCGCCGCGCGCGTGCCGCAGAAGACGAGGCGTTGGCGGCGTCGTGGTAGCGCAGCACGTTGAAGATGGCGTTCTCGGTGTCGTGCGCGCCGACGGTGAGGGCGAGGTATTCGATGTCGGCGTGTTGTTGCGCTGTGCTGATCGTGTTCACGCGGTGGGCGTCGCGCTGATATTTGCCGGCGAGCGTCGCCATCGCGCGCGGCATCGTGGCGGAGAACATCAAAGTGCGGCGTTCGGCCGGCGCGGTGTCGAGGATGAATTCGGGTTCTTCGCGGAAGCCGAGGTTCAGCATCTCGTCGGCTTCGTCGAGCACGACGCGTTCGAAGCTGTCGGCGAGCACCAACGTGCCGCGGTACAAGTGATCGACAGGTCGACCCGGCGTGCCGACGACGATGTGTGCGCCACGATCGAGCGCGCGGCGTTCGTCACCTGGGCGTCCATGCCCCCGACGCGTAAGAAGCGACGACGCCGCCAGCTTCTGCGACAACCACTGGATTTCGGCCTTCACTTGCATCGCCAACTCGCGCGTCGGCGCGATTGATCAACGCGAGTGGGTCGCGGGCTTGTTCGAAGCGGTCTTTGCCGGCGGTAGGGTGTAGGCGAGGGCGAGGCCGAAGGCGACGGTTTTGCCCGAGCCGGTTTTGCGCCGAAACCAGCAGATCAACGTCGCGCAATTCGCCTGCAAGGATGGCTGATTGGACCGGCGTTAAGGTTTCGTAGCCCGCGTTTTTCAATTGCGCGCGCAAGGGGCGGGGACGGTGATTTCTGAGCGGCATGATGCTTTCGATCGCAGGTGCGTATCCCCGCATTTCAGGAACGATGGCAACTCCAGGCATCTAGCAGACTTTCCGTGCAACAGCTCAGTCAAATCAGCCGTGCTGCAATGCCGGACAGCGCCACCGCTTCCGGATTTACTCGCGGCTCTCTCCACAAGGCGGGAGAGCAAGGCGCGCTTCAGCTGAAGCTTCAAAACAAAAGTTGGGGTCGTGCCGAAGCGCGCCTGCATGGCGCTTGTTGTGCAGCCGGCGGCGGAAGCGTGTGGCGTTCAAGGGCTCCCGGGTGGCCATGCGTCCGAGACGCTGGGTATCCGGCCGAGCCTTAGCGCCGGCTTCAGTCCGGCGGCATGCAGCTGACGCCAAAGAGTTCGCTCGCATCCGGACCTCAAGCACTCGTCTCACCGAGCAGCGATTTCCCTCTGCTGGACTTCCATCGCATCACGTTCAAACCGCATCTCCGCTCGCTTGGCTTTGGTACCTGGTACTCCCGTGCGGGAGATGAAGGCAGTATCTCATGGGCTGAGAGGTATGAGATAGATTTTCTGCAGGGAAGCGGCAGGCCTCTTACCTTGCCCAGCGCGACACTTATGTCAGTGTGAATCGCTGCATGAACACCGCGAGGGGTTAATGCAATTTTGACGTTCAACGGATGAGTTGGGCCTGCAGAGCGGCGTCGATGGCGAGGTGTGAATTTCCCCCCAAAGGCAAGAGACTGCGTACGTTGCTTTTGCCAACGTCGCGCTTGCGCATGCGACTTCAAATGGGTAGGCCAAAATCGTCGAGGGGCTCTGAGGCCATGCCGAACTCAGCGTATCCGTTGCTGACTCAAGCCCGCGTGGCCGGCGACGCATTGGCGGTCGGCCCTCGCAGGCATGATGTTCGAGCGGCTCATTGGCGACCGGTCCGCGTTGGATGCCCTGAACCGGGCGCGCCGTTGTTGAGGATACACGCTCCTACGCTCTCAGGCATGACTTGTCCTTTCGGCTGCTCGGGCTCGCGCACGCGGTGCAGCCGCTCTCTCTGAGTCAAGTTGCCTTTATGCATGTGCTCCTGGAAGGAACGCGTGACCTGATCGTAGGCGTCGGCCCAACCGGCAGCGGCAAGACACGCCTGGCTATCGCGGCGGGGCTGAGCGCCGTAGCGAGCGGGCAGGTCAAAAAGTTCGTGGCGACACGTCCGCACATTATGGAGCCGGGAGAGGAAATTACGGCCTCCATCCGTTCGGAGACGTCGAATGACTTTCAACTCAAGCCGCTCGAAGATGAGCTCCGCAGCCTGCTAGGCCATGCCGAAGTGCAGCGCCGCAAGGACCTCGAGCAGATTGAGATCCTGCCGCTTGGTCACATGCGCGGACGCACGTTTGATGACGCTTTCATTGTCATTGATGAGGCGCAGAACCTGACAATCCGGAAGATGAGAACGGCTGTGACCAGGCTGGGGCGCGGTTCGCGAATGGTAGTCGTGGGCAATCCTCAACAAATTGATTTGCACGAGGAGGAGCCGTCCGGGCTCCCACATCTGCTGGGGATGCTTTCAGAGTCTGACGTGGCTCACGTTTTTGAGTTCGAAGGCGCCCACATCGTGCGCAACGACACGGTAGCGCAACTTGAGGCGCTCTACGCAAGGACCGATATGCCGCGCGCTCGCGTCGCGTAGCAGCGCAGACGCGTCTGCGGAAGACTGAGCTGGCTCGGCAGTTTCGATGGAGACTGCTGCTTTCAAGCCAGCGCTCAAAAGTCGTCCAGATCGACGATCCCATCTGGTTTGTCGCCAGCCGTGCGCTGGATATCCGACAGCAGACGTTGCGCCGCGACTTCTGCGGCAGCAAGCGCTTGTTCGATTTCGTTCATGGTGGCGTGATCGTCGGTCGCGATCGACTCGACGCTCGCCTTGCACGCGCGGATGAACTGTACGAGCTGCCGCGCCGCGTTCGCGGTCGTAGGGCGCTCGGGTTTGGCAGGATTATTGGCGTTCAAAGCCTGGCTCCCCGGCTGTGACCAATTGCGGCTCGCGCCGCAGCAATTCCGCCGTCGTGACGCCGATCGCCCACTCGCCAAGCAAGGCGACCATAACCTCGTCGACCACGTCCGCCGGCTGATTTGGCAGCGATGAGGATGCGATGGCGTCCGTGATGAACGCGAGGCAAACGCCGGCGCGTTCGGCGTCGATGGCGCTCGCGACACAATCCTTCGCGGCGGCAAACCCAAGA
>JAWKUX010000013.1:0-88661 GCA_041398325.1 Hyphomonadaceae bacterium
CAGATACTGGCGCGCGAAATCCTTGTTCTCGCCGACGTACGAGCTGACCATTTTCTTGATCTGCTTTGTCTCAAGCAGCAGGCCCAGGCCCCAGCCGTCGACGCCGGCATTGTTCGAGATCACGGTGATTCCCTTCACGCCGGTATCGCGCAGCGCGATGATCAGGTTCTCGGGAATGCCGCAGAGGCCGAAGCCGCCACTCATCACTGTCATGCCGTCGAAGGTGAAGCCTTCGAGCGCGGACTTGGCGTCCGGGTAAACTTTGTTGGCCATGGGCGTCCGTTTACGGAGGGGAACGCAGCGGCGCAACCTGCCGTGGCGGATATGCAAGTTTCAGAAACGAATTGCGCCGGCGGCTGAGCCGGCCGCCGGCGCTTTCGTTTCACCCCTAAGGTGGAGTGAGAACCTGATCCCGGTACGAGCGAGGGACGAAAATCGTCCGGAACCGGGGATGATAAGACGATAGTCGCGCTGAACCGATGCTGAGGGCGGCGATCATCAAAAGCGGCGCGTACACACCCAGCCCCCAACGCAATTGCACCGGCAGCTGAGCCGGCTGCCGGTGCTTTTGCTTCACCCCTAAGGTGAGGTGAGAACCTGGCCCCGGTACGAGCGAGGGACGAAAATCGTCCGGAACCGGGGATGATAGAACGATATCTAGGCTGAACGGATGCTGAGATCGGCAATCATAGTGGCCGTTCAGAAATCCCCCACGACTCGAGGATTTGCCCTGAATTCTGGCCATTTCCCCCTGGCGGTCCCTGAATCGCCGACGGCGTCCGCGAAAATCTTGGCGCGGGTGCGGGCTGCTTCAGGCCTTCGACATCGACGAACGTCTGACGCGCGACGTTGTGCGGATGGGTAGGCGCTTCCGCCATGCTCAGCACCGGCGCAAAGCAGACGTCGGTCCCTTCCATCATCGCCGTCCATTCGTCGCGCGTCTTGGTCGCGATAACCGCCGCCAGCTTCTCAGACAGCTCAGGCCAATCAGCCTTGATCATGTGGCTGGCGAACCTTGGGTCGTCCTTCAGCCCGGTCTTCTCAAGCAGCAGCGCGTAGAATTGAGGTTCGATCGAACCGATCGAGACGAACTTGCCGTCCTTGGTCTTGTAGACGTCGTAGAAGTGCGCGCCGCCGTCGAGGAGGTTTGCGTCGCGCTCATCGCTCCAGATGCCAGACGCGCGCAGGCCATAGATGACGCTCATGAGTGAGGCGGCGCCATCGGTGATCGCCGCATCGATCACTTGGCCGTTCCCGGAACGCTGCGCTTCGTAGAGCGCCGCGCACACGCCCATCGCCAGATAGAGCGAGCCGCCCCCGTAATCGCCAACAAGATTGAGCGGCGGCGGCGGCGCATCCTCGCCGCGCCCCATCGCGTGGAGCGCGCCGGAGATAGCGATGTAGTTGAGATCGTGTCCGGCCACTTCCGCGAGCGGTCCAGTCTGGCCCCAACCTGTCATGCGGCCATAAATCAGCTTCGGATTGCGCTTCAGCGCTTCTTCCGGCCCCAGGCCCAAGCGTTCCATGACGCCAGGACGAAAGCCCTCGATCAGCACATCAGCTTTTTCGATCAACGCTAGCGCAACGCCGACATCGTTTGGTTCCTTGAGGTCGAGCACCACATGGCGGCGCCCGCGCGCGGGAATGTCGTTCTTGAACGCTGGCCGTGCGCCCTTGCGATCGACACGCACAACGTCTGCGCCCATGTCCGAGAGCAGCATGCAGCAGAAGGGGCCAGGCCCGATGCCTGCGAACTCGACAACTTTTACGCCGGAAAGCGGACCCTGACCCATTGCGTGCTCCGTTTACCCTCGTGGTTTCGAGGTGTGCTAAGGCACCATACTTATACTGCATTAGAGCGCACCGTCGCGGGGCGCCGGAGCGTTAACTTTGCGGATTGTGGTGAGAGCCGCTGATGCGCGCGTCGCGCGCGACGCGCAAACGATGCTTGCCGGCGCAGGCGTCAGTGCAGCAGCGCTTCCCGGCGCCTATCGCGACGCGCCCGATGGAGAAGACATCCGCATTGTCGCTGATGACCGCGTCGCCCCAGCCGATGGCGGTGCGCAACTTCTGACAACGCTGATGGGTTGCCGCATAGAGACGCCGCCGGCCATCGCGCTGAACGCGCAATGGGGCGCCATCGCGCTGAATGCACCGCCACGGTTGTTGGCCGCACAAATGGACGCATGGACCCGAGTCGCCATCGGGGAAGAAGAACGCTCGCGCCGCCTAGCGACAGCTTCCGCTTTGGGCGTTACGCCACCTAAGGCGTTGGAGCCGCGCAAGCTCAAGGCGCTCTATATCGGCGCGCCGAGTTCGGCGTTCCTCGCTCTGGAGCGGACGCTCGCCGAGCAAGGCGGCCTCGTCGCCGCCGCCTTCACCTCCTACACCGGCTTCGACCACCTGCATGACGAACTGTTCGACGCTGTCGTGCTCAACGCCGCGCAGGACCCGAGCACCGCGCTCTCGCTCTGCTCCGCGCTCCGCCGCAATGCGGCGCTCTATCATTTGCCGACGCTTGTGTTGGCTCAGTCTGGCGACACGGCGACTGCGGCAAGCGCCATCGATCGCGGTGCTTCTGCCGTCTGTTCGACGCTCACACCATGCGATGCGAGCCTAGGTTGGCTGTTTGAGGCCGTGCGCCGTGAACGCCGTCGCCGCGCCGCCGAACACGAGATGCGCGCGCTGCGGGATCTCATGGGCGACGCGCGGACCGGCCTATGGCAGCGCGCGCCATTCGACGCACACCTTGCACGCATGGCGAGCGACCATCACAGCAGCGGGCGCCCAATGAGCATGGTGGTCCTGCGCGTCACGCCCGCAATTGGAGCGCGCGAACCGAGTCCTGAGGCTTGGCGCAAAGGTTTCACCGAGATCGCTTCGCTCGCCGCGCGTCTCATGCGCGACGCCGACAGCGGCGTAACGCTTGGCGGCGATCTGATTGCGCTCGCCCTCCCCGCGGCGCGCCTGAGGAATGCCAAACGCACCGCCGAGCGCATCGCCTCCGTCGCCGAATGCACCGCATTCGCTTCTGGCGATGGCGACGCCGGTCCGCTCGTGTTCGAGCAGAGCGTGGTCGAACTTCAGCCAGGCGAAAGTGGTACGGCGCTCTTGGCGCGCGCGCTGCGTGCGATCGAAGTCGAGTCGATCCCGGCGTAGAGCTTGTCGCGACCTAGGTCGCGCTCATGTCGCTATCGACTATCCCGCCTTGTCGATGAATTATCGCGCCAATAGCGGTAGCGCTTATCCACGTCTCAAGCGGCCTTGCGCGCCGCCAAGCGCGATAGGGATTCAAGCACTGCACGGAGCGCTTTGAGGCGCTGCGTCGCCTCGGGCCATCCGCCCTGGACGACGAGTTTCCCATCCGGCCGCATCTTGTAGTCATCGGGGCGCTCGGTGATGAACCGCACCAACGCCAGCGGATCGGGGAAGCCGGTCTCGCGGAAGGTCAGCACCGCACCCTTTGGGCCGGCGTCGAGCTTCGAGATTTGGCAACGCCGGCAAAGCGCCTTCAGCGCGGCAACCGCGATCAACTGATCGGCCTCCATCGGCAACGGACCGAACCGATCGATCAGTTCGGCGGCGAAGGCTTCACGTTCTTGATCGCTCTCCAAGTCCGCGAGGCGGCGATAGAGCGCCAGTCGCACCGTGAGATCGGCGACGTAGTCTTCTGGAATGAGGACAGAGGCGCCGACATTGATCTGCGGCGACCAAGATTTCTCACTAACCGCCTCGTCGGCGCCATCGCGTAGCGCAGATACCGCCTCCTCAAGCATCGACTGATAGAGCTCAACGCCGACTTCGCGAATGTGGCCGGATTGTTCTTCGCCGAGCAGATTGCCGCCGCCGCGCATGTCGAGGTCGTGGCTCGCGAGCGTGAAGCCCGCGCCGAGATTATCGAGCGATGAGAGGATTTTGAGACGCTTCTCGGCGCTCACTGTTAGCGATTGCTCGGCCGCGGTGGTGAGATAAGCGTAAGCACGCAACTTCGAACGGCCGACCCGGCCACGCAGCTGGTAGAGTTGCGCCAGGCCGAACATGTCGGCTCGATATACGGCCAGTGTATTGGCGCGCGGAATATCGAGGCCTGACTCCACGATGCTAGTCGAAACCAAAACATCGAACGCGCCGTCGTAGAAGCTGGTCATCAGCTCATCGAGCGCGCTGGCCGCCATTTGGCCGTGGGCCACGGCAAACGTCACTTCCGGCACAGTCCGGCGCAAGAAATCCGAGATTTCCTCGAGGTCGGAAATGCGCGGCGCGACGAAGAAGCTTTGGCCGCCGCGATACTTCTCGCGCAGCAACGCCTCGCGCACGGTGACGCCGTCGAAAGGCGTCACATAGGTGCGCACCGCCATACGGTCGATTGGCGGCGTCGCGATGATGCTCATTTCGCGCACGCCAGCGAGCGCCAGTTGCAGTGTCCGCGGGATCGGCGTGGCCGAGAGCGTCAGCGCGTGTACTTCGGCGCGGAGATCCTTCAGCCGCTCTTTGTGCTTCACGCCGAAGTGTTGCTCTTCGTCAATGATCATCAGGCCCAGGTCGCGGAACTGCATCGTCTTTGACAACAACGCGTGCGTTCCAACAACGATTTCGACCGTCCCATCAGCGACGGCCGCTTTGGTCTCGTTCGCCTCTTTGGTCGTCACAAGACGCGAGAGCTGGCGTACGCGCACAGGTAGGCCGCGGAAGCGTTCGGAGAATGTGCGGAAGTGTTGGCGGCAGAGCAAAGTTGTTGGCGCAACCACCGCGACTTGCTTGCCGGTCATGGCAACGAGAAACGCCGCGCGGAGCGCCACTTCGGTCTTGCCGAAACCGACGTCGCCGCAGATCAGGCGATCCATCGGCCGGCCAGCTGCCAAATCGCCAACCACATCGTCGATCGCCGCGAGCTGATCGTCGGTCTCCTCGTAAGGAAACCGAGCGCAGAACTCGTCCCAGAGCCCCTCCGGCGGCGCAACCGGTTCGGCCACGCGCGTCGCTCGCAACGCCGCGATCCGCAGCAATTCCTCCGCCATGTCGCGCAGGCGCTGCTTGGCGCGCGCCTTGCGGCTCTGCCAGGCAACGCCGCCCAGCTTATCCAGCTGCGCCTCCGCGTCCTCGGCGCCGTAGCGCGAAACAAGCTCAATGTTCTCGACTGGCAAATATAGCTTGTCGCCGCCGTGATACGTCAGATCCAAACAATCGTGCGGCGCCCCCGCCACGTCGAGCGTCTTCAAGCCCTCGTAACGGCCGACGCCGTGATCTTGGTGGACGATGAGATCGCCTTGGCTCATCGCTGCGGCCTCGGCAATGACGTTTGCAGCTTTGCGCCGTTTGCGCGGGCGCGCGAGGCGATCACCGAGAATGTCTTGTTCGGCGATGAGTGCGAATTGATCGGTTTCGAAGCCGTGTTCGATGGGCAGCACCGCGAGGGCGTGGGCGCCACGTGGCAACGCCGCGGTGTGCCGCCAGGATTCGCTCCGAACGATAGCCTCAACACCGTGATCGGTGAGAACACCAGCCAATCGCTCGGCTGAGCCGTCGGACCACGCAGCGATTACGACGCGCTTCTTCGCTTTGGTCAGCGCCGCAATGTGTTGGCCGGCGACTTCGAAGACGTTGGCGTCCGCGGTGTTGCGCTCTGGGGCAAAATCGCGGCCTGGGCGCGCGCCGAGATCGAGCTGCTTCTTGGCGTCCGTATCGAAATGGGTGAAGCGTCGCACTGTGCGGGTGCTGAGCGCGGCGGTCAGCGCGCTTTCGTTCAGATAGAGCAGATCGGGCTCAGGCGCCCGGAATGGCGCGCCACCGCGGGGGATTGGTGCGGTTTTGCGTGAATCGTAGTGGTCCCGCGCCGTCTCGACTCGCTCTTTGATCGCATCCTCGGCAAGCGCGTCGAAAGCCACCATGGCGCTCTCGCCGGCATAGTCGAAGATCGTCTCCAGGCGCTCATAGAAGAACGGCAGGAATTGCTCGACACCCTGGCGGCGGATGCGGGCGCTGATGCTGTCATAGAGCGGGTCGCTGACGGCGCCGAAGGCTTGGGTAAAGCGGCGCCGGAACTGAAGTACGGTCAGCTCATCGAGCAACACCTCGCTGACCGGCGTCAGCAGCGCGGTCTTGAACTTGGTCTTCGAAATCTGCGTCTCAGGATCGAAGCTGCGGACGGTTTCGAGGACGTCGCCGAAGAAGTCGAAGCGGTAGGGTTCGGCAGCGCCCGGCGGAAAGACATCGATCAGGCCACCGCGCACCGCGAACTCACCCGGCGCCCGCACAGTCGAAGCGCGATTGTAGCCGTTGACTACGAGGTAACCCTCAAGTTGCTCCATCGACGTCTCGTCGCCAGCAGTGGCGGCGAATGATCCCTGCGCCAGACGTTGGCGCGGCGGCACGCGCTGCGCCACCGCGGATGCGGTTGCTACCACAAGCAACGCCACGTCTTTGTCACCGCGCCGCGCCAATTGCGTCAGCGCGGCGCATCGCTGCGCCGCGACCGACGCTGCGGGAGAAATGCGGTCGTACGGCAGCGTGTCCCATGCGGGCAGCCGCAGCGTCCCCAGCTCCGGAGCGAAAAACTTCGCCGCCGCTTCGAATTGCGCGGCGCGCGTTTCGTCGCGCGCGACGAACACCGTGACGCCACCACGTAGCCGCGCCGCCTCCGCAATCCCCGCCGCATCCACGCCCTCGGGCGCGCCAGAGACCACGAGCGCGTCTTTCGACTTCGCCAGCGTTTCGATCAGCTTTTGCGGAAGGGCTGGGTCTTTCATCAGGTCTGTTTGGTGCTCAGTTCGAAACGAAACGCGCGAATCGACGCCAACACCGGCGTGTCGTGTTCACGCGGTGCGGACGCCTGTTCTGTCAGCCATTCGTAGACCTCCTGATCGGGGGCATCGAGCAAGGCTTCAAACGCGTCCAACCCGGTTTCGTCGAGATCGGCAAGGTACCGATCCGCGAAACCGCCCAAAATCAAGTCAATCTCCCGAAATCCCCGGCGCCACGCGCGGAATGTGAGCTTCTTGCGGCGGTCGTCCATGGGCCCTGAGGGATAGGCAAAACGCGAGGGCCGCGCTATAACCCATATGGGACGCGATGTCAGCGCCGCCAGAGTTGAGATGACCGAGACCTCCCTTCCCCAGCGAAACTTGTGCAGGAGGCCCTGTTGGCGCCCGTGCGCACGCTCAAGGGCGCGCGGAAGGATACGATCGATCTGATCGCGAAAGTGGCTGGCGGGCGGCTGGTACGCGACCTCGTGTTCCTGCCGCCGAACAGCGCCATCGACCGGCGCCTGCGGGTGCCGATCGCAGAGACCGATGAAGGCGACATCGCCACTATAGAGGCGGAAGTCGACGCCCACATGCCGGGCTACAAGAACCTCCCCTACCGCATCCGCCTGCGCGACGAGAGCGGCTTTCTCACCGTCGCGTATTTTCGTGGCAACGAGGAAATGCTGAAGCGGATGTGGCCTGTCGGGCAGACGCGGCTCGTGAGCGGCACGATCGGCGTCTATGACGGCATGCGCCAGATGCTGCATCCCGATCACGTGGTTGATCCGGCCAAAGGCGAAGCGCCGCCCGCGGTCGAACCTGTGTATCCGTTGACGCAGGGGCTGGCCGGGCGCACGCTCGCGCGCACTTTGCTTGCCGCGCTGGACACAGTGCCTGAAGCGCCAGAGTGGCTCGAGCCGTCGACGGTCAAGGCGCACGACTGGCCGGACTTCCGTACCGCGCTCGAACACATCCACCGGCCGGCGTCGCCGGATGACGTGCTGCCGCAAAGCGCTTTCCGCACCAGGCTTGCCTATGACGAATTGTTCGCGCGCCAATGCGCGCTGCGTCTGCGCCGACAGCATCGGCGCAAAGAACCTGGGCGTTCGATCCTCGGCGATGGGCGCCTGAGCAACAAGATCATTGCGAGTTTGCCATTTGCGCCCACCGGCGGGCAACGGCGCTCTTTGAATGAAATCTACGGCGACATGAGCGAGCCGGCGCCGATGTTACGCCTGCTTCAAGGCGATGTTGGCTCGGGCAAGACCCTGGTGGCGGCGCTCGCAATGGCGCGCGCGGTTGAGGCGGGGCTGCAGAGCGCCATGATGGCGCCAACCGACCTGCTCGCACGCCAACACGGCGCCACGTTGGCGCCGATGCTTGATGCAGCGGGTATCAAAATGGCTGTGCTGACTGGGCGCGACAAAGCCAAGGATCGCCGCTTGATCCTTGATCGCCTGGCCAATGGCGATCTGCACGTCGTTGTTGGCACCCACGCGCTCTTCCAGGACGACGTAACCTTCAGCGATCTCGGGCTCATCGTGATCGACGAGCAGCATCGCTTTGGCGTGTCTGATCGGATGCGCATGGTGGCGAAAGGTTTCGCGCCGCACGTGCTGGTGATGAGCGCGACGCCGATCCCACGCACGTTGGCGCTATCGCTCCACGGCGACATGGATCTTTCTGTACTCGACGAGAAGCCCCCCGGGCGTCAGCCGATCAAGACGGCGACGATGCCGACATCGCGCATCTCAGAAGTGATCGAAGGCATTCGCGATGCCGCCAAGCGCGGCGAACGCGCTTATTGGGTGTGCCCGCTGATCGAAGAGAGCGAAGCGGTCGATCTTCCAGCTGTGCTCGATCGCCACGCCGAGTTGCAGAGTTATTTCGGCGCGGGCGTCGAGATTGTTCACGGCAAGATGAGTGGTACGGCGCGCGAAGCGGCGATGGATCGTTTTCGCTCGGGCGAGTCGTTCCTGATGGTGGCCACGACTGTGATTGAAGTCGGCGTCAACGTGCCGGAGGCTACCATCATAGTGATCGAGCAGGCCGAGCGTTTTGGCCTCGCACAATTGCACCAGCTCCGAGGTCGCGTCGGTCGGGGTGACAAGCAAGGCTCGTGCGTGCTGCTCTGGAAGCCGCCACTAGGCGAAAACGCCAAGAACCGCCTCGACGCCATCCGCCGCAACGACGATGGCTTCGCCATCGCCGAAATCGACTTCAAACTGCGCGGCGCTGGCGACGTCCTCGGTACCCAGCAATCCGGCCTGCCGCCGTTCCGCCTCGTGAGCCCGGAGGCGCACGCCGACATGCTGGGCGCTGCGGACAAAGAGGCGCGGCTCTCGGTGGAGCGCGATCCCGATCTCAAGTCGCCGCGCGGCGAGGCAGTCCGGCTCGTGCTCTCCCTGTTTGGCTATGCTGACGCGGCCGAACTGGCGCGCTCTGGTTAGCGCGCTTGCGTTTTCGCGCTGCGTAGGGTTCTCAGTCGGCAGAAATGCCCAATCCACCCATATCCTGTTACATCCGCGCCAAGAACGAAGAGCGCATGATCGCTGAGGTGATCAAAGCTGCGCTGCAGGTTGCTGACGAAGTCGTCGTCATTGATAGCGGCTCGACGGACAAAACGATCCCGCTCAGTGAGGCAGCTGGTGCGCGCGTGGCGCCCTCGCCCTGGCTTGGCGGTGGCAAGCAGAAGCGGCTCGGCGAGGAAGCGTCCAAGCACAACTGGATGCTCGATCTCGACGCTGACGAAATCATCACACCGGAGCTGGCTGAGGAAATCCGCGCGCTCTTCACCGACGGCAAAGAACCGCCCTGCCCCGTCTACACGTTCGAACTCGTAACCAAGCCGCCGGTCGGTGAGCCGTGGTGGAACGCAAGCGTGGTGAAGCGCAATCGCTTCTACGATCGCCGCGTCATCCGCGCCCGCGATCATGCGGGCTGGGATCAGCTCGAAATTCCGCCGGGAATGAAGGTCGGCAAGTTTAAGCATCAGATCTTGCACGTCTCGTTCACTGGGCTTGAACAGCTGCAAGACAAGTTCAACAAGACTTCTTCGTCACGCGCCAAGAACGCGAAGCTGAAGTCCTTCTGGTATGTGGCGCTGCGTCTGCTCTTCGCGCGTCCGTTCTATTTCCTGAACCACTATGTCCGCCGCGGCCTCTGGCGCGAAGGCTGGTATGGCTTTGCAGTCGCAAATATCGCCGCGCACGGCCGCTGGCTCAAAGACGCCAAGATGCTGGAGATCTACCTCCGTCGCCGCGACGAGGCAAAATCCCGAAAGGGCTGATCTACCAACCTAGTAAGTCCGTAAGGGGGAAGGCGCTCAGCCACGGCGCTTTTATCTCCTGAGGACTGATCCTACATGTCTGCAATGCCTGATCAGATTGCGCCCCTCCGCGCCACGCCCGGGCTGATCGCCGGTCTTCGCGCGCCGGCCAGCGCCAAAGCGGTATTGCTGGCATTGTTGCAACTCCGCGGCGGTTCGGCAGCGATCACGCTGCCGGACGGACGCGTTTTGTCGTTTGGCGACGGCGCGGAGCCCGCAGTGGAATTTCGCATCCATTCCTACCGCTTCGCACGCCGGGTGCTGACGAGCGGCGATATCGGTTTCGCCGAAGGCCTGATGGCTGGCGAATGGGAGAGCAGCGACCTCTCCGCGTTGCTGACGCTGCTCGCCTCGAACGTCGAGCGCTTCACGCGCTTGCTTGAAGGCGGCCCGATTGGCAAGGCTATGCACTGGCTGCGCCACCTCTCCAACGCCAACACGAAGAAGGGCTCGCGCCGCAACATTCTCGCCCACTACGATCTTGGCAACGCATTCTACAGCGCATGGCTGGATGCCTCGATGACGTATTCCTCCGCACGCTTCGATGCGCAGGTCCGCGACCTCGAAGCCGGCCAGCGCGCCAAGTACAAAGCGCTTGCCCAGCACCTTGAGCTAAAGGCAGGCGACCATGTGCTCGAAATTGGTTGTGGGTGGGGCGGATTCGCTGAATTCGCGGCGCGCGAATACGGCGCGCGCGTGACTGGCATCACCATCAGCGACGAGCAGCTCGCCTACGCACGGGCGCGTATGGAGAAAGCAGGACTCTCCGACCGCGTCGAGATTCGCCGCCAAGATTATCGTGATGTCGAGGGTCAGTTCGACAAGGTCGCTTCGATCGAGATGTTTGAAGCTGTCGGCGAAAAATACTGGCCCGCCTATTTTGGAAAAATCGCAGAAGTCTTGAAGCCGGGCGGCAAGGCCGGCCTGCAGATCATCACCATCGACGAGCGCCTGTTCGAGAAGTACCGCCGCCGCGCCGACTTCATTCAGCGCTATGTGTTTCCGGGCGGAATGTTGGCGAGCGTCGAACGGCTCAGGGAAGAGACGTCAAAGGTCGGCCTCGTTTGGCGCCAAGCCGAAGCGTTCGGCCAATCGTACGCGGAGACGCTTGCCGAATGGGCCCGGCGCTTCAGAGCCAAGTGGAGCGACATCCGCGCCATGGGCTTCGATGAGCGCTTCAAGCAGCTCTGGCTTTTCTATCTGAGTTATTGCGAAGCCGGCTTCCGCACGGGGCGCACCAATGTCGTCCAGCTCGAACTGGCAAAGCCGGCCTAACCTAACTTTGGTGCGAGGTTGAAGCGGCGCGCGGAGCGGCTTAGCGTTGCCCGATGAGCGGTTTTCCTGACGATCCCCTGGTCTCCCCAGCTTGGCTGAATGAGCGCCTCGACGCGCCGGATATTCGCGTCATCGATGCGACTTGGTTCATGCCGAACGATCCCCGTGACGCGAAGGCGCTTTACGCAGAGCGCCGCATCCCCGGCGCAATCTTCTTCGACATCGACGAAATCGCCGACACCTCAAGCGACTTGCCGCACATGCTGCCGCCGCCGGAAAAGTTTGCGTCGCGTATGAAGAAGGCGGGCGTCGGCGACGGCACACGCGTCGTCATCTACGACAATCATGGGTTGATGAGCGCTGCCCGCGTGTGGTGGACATTCCGCGTTTTTGGTCACGAGGACGTGGCCGTGCTCGACGGCGGTTTTCCGGCCTGGGAAGCAGCAGGCTTCGAGATTGAACCCGGCGCGCCACGAGCCCGGATGGAGCGCCATTTCACTCCACGCGTGCGCAACGACCTCGTGCGCAATCTGGCGGATGTGCAGCGCGCGATCGACGCCGGCAACAAGGCGCCGATCCTAGACGCACGCGCGGCGCCCCGCTTCAAAGGCGAGGCGCCCGAGCCGCGCGCTGGACTGCGCTCAGGTCACATGCCCGGCGCGCTCAACGTACCGTTCGGCGCGCTCTTAAACGCTGACGGGACAATGAAGGACACCGGTGAGCTTAAGCAGATATTCGAAGGCGCCGGCCTACACGGCAACGCGACGCCGATCTGCAGCTGCGGCTCAGGCATCACCGCTGCCGTCATCGCGCTCGCACTCGCCCGCACCGGCCGCTGGGACGCCGCCGTCTACGACGGCTCCTGGGCCGAATGGGGCGGGCACCCAGACACCAAGGTCGTCACCGGCGTCTGAAGCAATGGCGACCCCGGCGTGACTCGAACACGCAACCGGCCGCTTAGAAGGCGGCTGCTCTATCCAGTTGAGCTACGGGGTCGTGGTTCCGCTCTTTAGCACACTGGCGCGCCCTAGTGCGACCAAGGCTCGCGGCGTTTGAAAGCGAAATTATCGCTGTATGCCTTGATCTGGCGCTTCGCTTCCGGCGCATCGACCACCTGGTGCGGGATCGCGTGCTTGCGCGCGAATGCGAGCGCTTCTTCCTTGGTATCGAAGCTCATCCGCACTTGGCCGTTGGTGTCGGCGCCGCTGATCCAGCCCATGAGCGCGTCCGGTCTTGGCGCGTTCGCCAACACGAACTCCAGCCGCCACTTCTTCGTCAGCTGCTTTGCCTGACTACATTGCGTTCTTCGCGGGGCGGTAGATTTTCGCCAGCATGCGTTTTGACCTCGTGTCCGGTGGCTACACGCGTTGCGCCCGAAATAAGGGCGGTACGCATAAGGCCGCCCTCATCGCCTGAGCCTAGATCATGTTGAGCGCCTTACTGCACGAATTTCGGGCGCTTGCCCGCCGCTGCAACCTCCTCCCCCGTCTGGGGATTGCGCGCCTTGCTGCTCGCGCTGGTCTCGGAGACCAGGAACACGCCAGTGCGGCAAGCGCACTTCATCGCCGCGCTTCAGCGCCGCCGTCGACTTCAGTACTGCGTTGACGACTTCTTCGCCGTTGCTTCGACGCCGATACGCTCGGAGACGTCAGCAACGAATTCTGCCTTGTTCATGAAGCCCTATCCGCTGGGAGTAATAGCGCGCCGGTCCCGGCTTTGCGTCGCGTCGAACGCTAGGGGCATTGCCTCGCCGCCAAGCAAGCGCGGCATTGTTGCGTTGCGAAAACGAGCTGCCCGGAAATGCAACAGGCGACTTAGTGGTCGCGCGCCCTCGCCATCGCCGCCGCCAGCTTCGCTGCGCCGGTCTCCGCGAGTTCGTCCGCCGACCACTCGATAGGCGTCAGCGGACGCGTAAGTGCGCGCTTCAACACTTCGTCGACAGTCGAAACCGGCACGATTCAGACCAACTTCTTTTCCAGTGTCTGCGGGAATGTCGGCGAGATCCTTTCGTTGTCTTTCGGGATCAACACCGTTTCACGCCGCCACGCAACGCCACGAGGCACATCAGACCACCGCCGGTGATCGGCAGCACGCGGCTTGGAGCGTGATCTCGCCAGTCGCGATATCCTTGCGGATCGGGTTTTGCGTCAGCACCGAGACGATCGCGGTCGCCATCGCAACGCCGGCCAGATGGGCCATCCTTCGGCGTTGCGCCTTCCCATTCCGTGCACGTGGATGTCACGCAGCGGCGGAACACGGGCGGCTTCACCGAGCACGATCGAGCGCACGCATTACAGCGGCCGAATCGCAACCTTCATCACATCGCGCAAATTGCCGTCACGGTCATCGCGCCCTTGCCTGGCATTGCAGCCGCTTCGATCGTCAGCAGGTCTGCCGCCGACTTCGGTCAGGCCTGAGCAACACCAACTTGATCATCGGCATCGGTCTCGCCGAAGCGATACTTCCAGACGCCGGCATAGTCAGGAGGTTCTTCGCAGTGATCTGCAGAGGTCGCTTTCAACTCAAGATCCCGCCGCTTTGCGCGCCAGGTTGCCGATTTCGCGCTCCAGCGAGCGGACGCCCGCACCTCCACGCGTGTAGCGGCGGATCAGATCCGCGCAGCGCATTCCAGAAACGCTAAACTCGTTCTTCTTCAGACCGTTATTCTCGTACTGCTTCGGCAACAAGTGACGCTTGGCGATCTCAAGCTACTCATCCTCCGGTGTAACCGGATGATCTCCATGCGGTCCAGCAAAGCTGGGGAGCATGTTGAGCGAGTTGGCCGTCGTATTGATGAACAGCACGAAGATGTGATCCACTTCGAGATAGTGGTCGTTGAACGAGAAGTTCTGCTCCGGGTCAACCTCGAGCAGAGCTGCTGCCGAATCGCCGCGATAATCGGGCGGCCGAGTTTTGTCGATTTCATCAACAAGAAGCGGATTTTGCGTGCCTTCTTCATCGATTGGATCACGCGGCCAGACTCGAGCCAATGTAGGTGCGGCGGTGACCGCGGATTTCGGCTTCATCACGCTATTTTCGAGCATGCGAACGAGGAAGTCGCAGCCAGTGGCTTTGGCGATCGGCCGAGTGAGGTCTTGCCAACGGAGATGAACGAACAAAGGATCGGGCTTGCAATATTCGTGCGTGCCTGCACCGCAGAATATTCGAGAATGCGGTCCTTGACCTTGTCGAGGCCATAATTCCTCGTCGAGCACCGCTTGCGCAGCGATCGATGACCTTCTTCTTGTTACCCCAAGGCAGCGACAGCAACCAATCGAGATTAATTACGAACAGCAGCATCTGGCGCAGCTTCTTCATCTCGGCTTCTGACGCCTTGGCCTTGGAGAGCTTGGTGTTCTTAAGTCGCAATTTTCGAGTTCGGCGATCTTCTACGGCCTTCGTCGTCGCCCAGCGCTGGATCGCCTTCATCTGTTCGTTCAAATAATACTCGCGCTGCGTCTTCTCCATTTGACGCTTCACGCGATTGCGGATCTGCGCTCGACTTGCAGCATGCCGACTTCGCCGATCAGCGAAAGGATGCGCTCCAAGCGCTGCGGCACATCGAGCAAGCTCAAAGCAGGGCCTGCTTGTCCAGGAATCTTGATCGAGATGCGCCGCGACGCTGTCGGCCAAACGCGATGGCTCCAGCGATCTGGCTAACCGTCTGCTAACCTCCCGGGCTGCGTCTTCCGCGACAACTTGGTGTAATTGTCCCACTGATCAGCCACGGCAACGGCGCGGCTTCCACGCGTATCCGCATTCTCATCCGGCAGCTCTTCTGCTTCAGCTTCGAAGTAGCGTCGTTCTCGTGGAAGTTGGTGATTTTGCGCGATAGGCGCCCTCGACCAACGCGCACCGTACCGTCAGCAGCAATTGCACGACCGTCGCTACCGTGCCGACGGTGAAGATGCGATCAGTGAGCGGCTCATCCTCGGATGCATCCATCTGCGCCGCGAGCAAAATCTGTTTGTCCTTGCGCATCACTTCGTCAAGCGCGCGCACCGATTTTCGCGGCCCACAAAAAGCAGCCGCCATCTTCGGATACACGACAATGTCGCGAAGCGGCAGGACGGGGAAAGTACGGCTCTCGGCCATCTAATGCTCCTCTGCTGAGCGGTCCGCGTCTTCGAGAAAGCCCACGGAGACCCAGCTTTACGCATGAAAATGTGGAAGCGTTCGGGGGCCGCTTCAAGTGTTGGCCAGACACGTCCATGTGGAACGCCGGGCAGAGCAAGGTTCCGCCTGCTGTCCAACGTGGATTGCGGGCGATTCTTCCTAACGTTCAGTTGGGATTTACGTTGCGCAAACGGCCCGAATTCGCCCGCTTCGCGAAACGATACATGAGATCTGTCCGCCTGAGCTTCGGTCGGGGTTGCATAGAAAAAAGCCCCGTCTTGCGACGGGGCCTTTGACCTAAAGCCAGGGGACGAACTTAGCCGGCAGCCCCGGCGCCATCACGACGCTCAGAGTAAATTTGCAGTGGCTTGGCACGGCCTTCGACGACGTCGGCCGAGACCACTACCTCTTCGACGCCACGCATGGATGGCAGTTCGAACATCGTGTCGAGCAGGATGCTCTCGAGGATTGAACGTAGACCGCGCGCACCGGTCTTGCGAGCGATCGCCTTCTTCGCGATGGCGCTCAGTGCTTCGTTCGGGAACGAGAGCTTCACGTTCTCCATCTCGAACATGCGTTGATACTGCTTCACGAGCGCGTTCTTTGGCTCGGTGAGGATGGTGATCAGCGCCGGCTCGTCGATCTTTAGCGTCGCCAGAACCGGCAAGCGACCGAATTCCCGGATCAGGCCAGCCAAAGAGATCGTCCGGCTCAAGCTGGCAGGCTTTAAGCCCGTGCGGCGGTCTTCTTCGTCACACCGTCGCGCCCAGCCGATGGCGGTGCCCACTTACCACGTTGTGGCTGATGATCTTGTCAGAGATGACAGCGCCGCCGCAGATGAACAGGATGTTGGTCGTGTCAACTTGCAGAGATTCCTGCTGCGGATGCTTGCGCCCGCCTTGCGGAGGAACGCTGGCGACCAGCTCCATGATCTTCAGCAGCGCTTGCTGGACGCCCTCGCCACGACACGTCGCGGGTGATCGAAGGGTGTCGGACTTGCGCGAAATCTTATCGACTTCGTCGATATAGGCGATGCACCGCGTTGCGCGCGCTCGACGTTGTAGTCGGCCTGCAGCAGCTTCAGAATGATATTCTCGACGTCTTCCCCGACGTAACCAGCTGTCAGCGTCGTTACGTCCGCCATCGTGAACGGCACGTCGATGATGCGCGTCTGCGCCAGCAGCGTCTTGCCACCAGCCCGTCGGGCCAATCAGCAGGATGTTCGACTTCGCCAGCTCAACGTCGCCGTTCTTCGAAGCATGGTTGAGGCGCTTGTGAGTAGTTTGTGCACGGCGACCGAAAGCGCACGCGCTTGGCGTGATCTTGGCCGACGACGGCTGTCATCGAGAACGCCCTTGATCTCCTTCGGGAGACGGGACGCCTTCCTTCACCAGCGAGGTTTGTTCCTCGCGAATAATGTCCATGCACAGCTCAACGCACTCGTCGCAGATGAACACCGTCGGGCCGGCGATCAGCTTACGCACCTCGTGCTGGCTCTTCCCGCAGAACGAGCAATAGAGAGTGTTCTTGGACTCTCCGCTGGTCGTGGCTTTGCTCATACGCGATCCTTCAAGGGGTCTGCTGGGACCAATTATATAAGAGCTGAAAACGGCGGGCTCATGTCCCCCGAAAGCACCCCTCATAACAGATGGTTGACCACGATCCCTTTCAAAAACGTTGCACCGCCCGGCCGCCCCGGCCGGTGGATACGATCATAGCAAGGTTGGGGCCGCAAGCAGCGGGCGCCCGCTCCGTTAACTGCCCCGCAGCTGCCTGGACGCCCTGTCGTTGCGCTTTGGCAGCGCTTGGGCGGCGTCTCCGCCCCTCAGATGGCCGTAGAATGGCCAATAATCAACCAGCATAGCGCGCCGTGACCCGTTATCACCAGGGCGCGAATCTTTCCCCGGAGCGCTATTGAGGGCGGTCGGCTGCTACCGTCGTTACGATGGTGCGGCTAATTTCACGTTGCTGCGCCCGCGCGTTTGTGGCCTCGCGGGTCGCACGGTAGAGACCGCGCAGATAGGCCTCATCCCAGGCGGTCATGCCCATAGGTGTGTTTTCGACGTCGGATGAGAATAGGTTGAGAATGCTCGGCGCCGCTGAGGGTTCGGCGTCCGGATTGATCTGGGCGAGCGAAACCATCGCTACATAGTCAGTCCACGCCGAAAACGGAAAGTCTGACACTTGTCGCGCATCAACTATGATCAGGATGTAGCTCAGATCCTGACGCGTTGCGCGACGCGTGCGCGAGCCCGTCGAGCGGACAGCTTGGATTCCATCGAAGGCGCCAATCCCAACAGGCGGTTCCCCGGCGGCGGCGGCGGCGTTGGCAGCTGCTGCCTCGCGCCCACTCGCAGAAGGCGTCGTGTACGGATTGTCTAACACCTGCCCATCCGCCGTGACATTTCGCGCTACCTGCCACCAACGGATCGGACGTGGCGTAGTGACAAAGGCTTCAAGCCCCTCGCGGCCTCCCGTGGAAAGCGCGTCATGCGCGTAGTAGCCCAAGAGATCCCGGCGCTCGTCAACGATGTTTCGTGCAACGACCTCGGGATCCGTGGTGAATATTAGCATTATGTTTGCACGGCACCCCGGCGCACCGACGCGCAGCCCGACCTCCGCGGCGCGCGTTGAGATCCGATCCACGATCCCCTGTCCTTGCTCAGGCGCGAGCCCCACAATGCCCACGCAGACGCGTTCGTCCCAACGCGCGAGTTGATCTTCCCGCATAGAAGGTGCGGCCACTTCGGTCGTAAACTGGCTTGCGATCTCGTCGAGCCGGTCCCCGTGAACGACGATGTCAGGTTCCTGACCAAGTCCGGCGGTCACTCCCAACATCCAGAAGACAGCAAAGACACCTACGAACCTCAGCATCGTCCCCTCCACTCAGACCTCAGCTCAAGCTTGCAATGATGTGTGTCAGGCGGCCAATCACTGGTTCGTGTCCGGACGGCGGTGGAAATTGGATGGCGAGGCAACAAGAACTTGTTGCCTCGCCATTCACGTGGTGATGACGCGGGGCGTTCCTATTCGGCGGCGACGCTCGCCATGCGCCGAGAAATGGCGGCGGCTTGACGATTTCCAGGCTCGTCGCGGGCGTCATATAGCCCTTCCAAGAAGGCTACATCCCAAGGCGTGAGGCCTGTCGGCGGATTTGGACCCGAAAACAGATTCAGCACTGTTGGGTAAGCATCAGTCTGAGCGCTCGCATCAATCTGCGCGAGCGAGACTAACGCCACATAATCCATCCAGGCGTCAGCCGGTAAATTCGCGACACGACGTGCGTCAACGACGACCAGGGCGTAAGTTAGACTGTTGTGCGCCTCATTTCGCACCCGCGAGCCATGGCTCCGGACGCCTTGCGCACCTTGGAGGTCGGAAGTTGGGCTGGCGCCGGTACCGTTGCCAGCACCATCACCGGTCGCGGCAGCCTGAGCAGCCGATTGACCAGAAGGCTGATACGTTGTTCCGTCGGTCGGACGAAGGCTGCCGCGGCCAACGCTCGAAACATGCCACCAACGCACCGCGCGCTGTTCGTTCGCAAACGCGTTCATCGCGTCCTGCCCCAAGGTCCAGCGATCATCGTCCCGCGAGTAACCGAGCAAATCACGTCGTTGGTCGATGATCTCCCGCGAGAGACGGTCAGAATCTGGCGCGTAAATGACCATAACGTTCGCCGTGCAACCGGGCGCACCAGCGCGCAGGCCGACCGCTTGCGCGCGTTCGGAAATGCGATCAACGAGCGCTCGCGCTTGGTCGGGCGCAAGTCCGACAGCCCCAACGCAGATGCGATTTGTCCATCGCGCCAGGGCATTGCTGCTGGATGTGAATGAAACGGAATCAACAAACGCGCGTGCGCGTTCTTGCTGCTGCGCTTGGGCTTGCGATACTCCAAGGAGTGCAACGGTCGCTATCACCGCCGCCAACTTGCCAAACTGCATTTCGAACCCCCTCTTGCCTCGGGGGGCGAGCTTAGGGTGTGCCAAACCGGCCAACAATAACGCCCGACCGGGAAATGCATCCGCCCAAGCGCGGCGGGCCACACTCAGCCATCACAATCACGTCAGTGGCTCGCAGCCCCAGGCTCGAGGTGTTCGACCATACGCTCGGTAATGTCGCGACGCTGCCACAGATCGGTCGGTGCCGTACGACGGGCGTTATAGAGGCCATCTAGATAGGCTTCGTCCCATTCGGTCATCGCGGCTGGGATGACACCGCCTGAATCGCGCGCCTCGAACAAGTTCAAGATCGTCGGCGTGCCGGTCGTCTCCCCTTCCGGATCGAGTTGCGCAAGCGCCACCATTGCCAAGTAGTCGGACAGCGCCTGGAACGTGACCCCATTGGCCTGACGCGCATCCACGATGATCAGGACGCGCAAGAAGTCTTGCCGCGTCATTCGACGCAGGCGGCTTGGCGCCTGCGTGGTGCGCATGACCAAGGAGCCCGACGAGTCTCCGGCGACGGACTGGCCGTCGCCCGAGACGTTCTGGTTCACGTGCCACCAGCGCACCGGCGCGTTTGATGTTGCGAACTCTTCCAGTGGCCCGCGGCCAAGCGTGCTGATGCCGTTGGTCGAATAGAATGCAACGAGCGTGCGATATTCTTCGACGATGCCTTCAGCGAGGACGCTCGCATCGGGTGTCACGAAGATCAGGATGTTCGCTTGGCAACCGGGCCCCTGCGTCTGCAGGCCGACCTGATGCGCGCGCTGCGCGATGCGATCAGCCATGTATTGCATCTGATGTTGCGGCAAGCCCGCCACGAGCGGGCAGATCGTGCGGTCCCAGCGCGCCAACTGACGTTCAGCGCCTGGCGCTGCGGCCACTTCGCCGACGAATGAGCGCACCATTTCCTGCAGCCGCTCGCCGACAACGACGATGTCCGGCTCGGCTTCTTGCGCAAACGCAGGCGTTGCCGTGGTGATCAACACGGCCGCAGCGGCGCACATCCAACGAAACATTGCTTCACCTCACCGAACCCTGACGGCGCTCACAACTTGCTCCAGCGCCGGGCGCAACGCTAGCTGATTTTGCCGATAATCGATAAGGATGCAGCGGTCCGCGACGAAGCTGCTAGGCGACGCCCGACAAGCCGCCTTCCGGCAGTTCGCGCTTCTCATAGACGCGATCGACAATGCCAAACGCTTGCGCTTCTTCGGCGGTCATGAAGTGATCGCGATCCAACGTGCGCTCGACCTTCTCGTACGGTTGGCCAGTGTGCTTCACGTAGATCTCGTTCAAGCGGCGCTTGGTGGCGATGATGTCCTCGGCGTGGCGCTCGATATCCGAAGCCTGACCGCGGAAACCGCCAGACGGCTGGTGGACCATGATGCGCGCGTTCGGCAGCGCGATGCGGAGGTTCTTTTCACCAGCCGCTAGGAGCAGCGAGCCCATCGACGCGGCTTGGCCGATGCAGACCGTGGAAATCGGGCTGCGGATGTATTGCATGGTGTCGTAGATCGCGAGACCCGAGGTCACGATGCCGCCCGGGCTGTTGATGTACATGGCGATTTCGCGCTTCGGGTTCTCGGATTCCAGGAACAGAAGCTGCGCGGTCACGAGGCTCGCCAAACCGTCTTCGACACCGCCGGTGACAAAAATGATCCGCTCCTTCAGCAGGCGCGAGAAGATGTCGAACGCGCGCTCGCCGCGGCTGGTCTGTTCAACCACCATCGGAACGAGGTTGGCGTAGGTGGCGACTGGATCGAACGTCTTCATGGGTGCCTTTCGGAGCGCCCGGAATCAATCGACCCCGGAGCGCTTCATATTTGACGCTTAAACGCGCCTCGCAAGCCCCTGCTACTGCGACCGAGCTTAACGATTAGTCTTCGGCCTTTGACGCCTTGGTTTTGTTGGCTTTCTTGCCCGTAGCGGGCGTCGGCGGTTCATCATCGGCGAAGAGTTCGTCACGGCTGACGGTCCGATTGGTGACGTTAATCAGTTCCATCATGTAGTCGACGACCTTCTCTTCGTAGAGCGGCGCGCGGACCTGAGCGACCAATTGCGGGTTACGGCGGTAAGCTTCGAACACTTGTTGTTCCTGGCCCGGGAAGTTGCGCGCCTGGTTGGCGATTGCGCGTCCCACCTCCTCATCCGAGACCTCAAGCTTATGCCGGCGGCCGATCTCGGCGAGCAGCAGGCCGAGGCGCACGCGGCGCTCGGCGATGTCGCGGTATTCGGTCTTCAGATCGTCGTCTGACTTGCCCTCGTCTGCTGGATCAGCGCGACCTTGCGCCTTGTCCTGCTCAACTTGGCTCCAGATCTGGTTGAATTCAGCTTCGACCATGCGCGGCGGCAGTTCGAAATCATGGGTCGCATCGAGCTGATCAAACAGCTGGCGCTTCGCCTTCGCCCGTGATTGCTGCTTGTGGTCGCTTTCGATGCGCTCCTTCAGTGCGTCCTTCACGGCGTTCAGGCTGTCGAAGCCGAGCTGCTTCGCCCACTCATCGTCCGGTGCGCCCTCCTTCGGGCCGCGCACGGTTTTGACTTTGGTTTCGAACTCCGCTGCTTTGCCGGCAAGCGACGGCACCGGATAGTCTTCTGGGAACGTCACCTTGAGCACGCGGTCGTCACCAGCCTTAGCGCCAATCAATTGCTCTTCAAACCCAGGGATGAAGCGGTTCGAACCAATGATGATCTCGGCGTCGTTTGCGGCGCCGCCGTCGAACGCTTCGCCGTCGATGCGGCCGAGGAAATCGACGACGAGCTGATCGCCATCTTTCGCCGCGCTCGTCTTTTCTTCGAAGCCGCGCTGCGCCTTGGCCAGCTCTCCGAGCGCGTCGTTCACCTGAGTTTCAGTGACCTCGGCGGTCGGGCGCGTGATCTTGATTGTTTTCAGGTCGGTCGGTTCGAAGTCCGGCATGATCTCAAGTGAAAGCTCGAACTTCAGGTCTTCGCCGCCCGCCATCACCTTGTTGATATCGCTCTTCAGATCGAGCGATGGCTCGGACGCAGCGCGCACATTGGCGAGACCTTCCTTGGTCGAGCTCTGGACGGTCTCGTTGATGATGTCTTGCATCATCCCCGGCCCGTAGACTTTCTTGATGTGGCTCGCCGGCACTTTGCCGGGACGGAAGCCGTTGATGCGCACACGCGGCTGCACTTCGGCGATCTTGGCGTTGAGTTTTTGCTGCAGTTCGGCCGCCGGGACGACGACATCGTAAACGCAGAAGACCTTCAGAACGGCTCTCGGTGAGCTGCATTGAACGTGCTTTCGACATGACGCGTCAGGGCTGCAATCGCTACTTTACCAGACGCAAATTCCAGGAAGGCGAACCTCTTTCGCCCCCGCCAGAGTCCACAGGCGCGTCCCTGCGAGGCGCAACGGCTCCAGCCATCCAATGCCAGGGAGGCGAAGGATGGTGCGGACGCCGGGACTCGAACCCGGACGCCTTGCGGCGCTGGAACCTAAATCCAGTGCGTCTACCAGTTCCGCCACGTCCGCTGGATGGCGCGTCGTAGGGGGAGCCGAGGCGAACGTCTAGCGCCCGCCACCTACTCAGTTCCAGCCGCTCGAGGAGGCCTCGGCCGCGACTTCGTTCGTCGGGCGCGCGATGAGGCCGTTCTGCGTGATGCGGACCTCATAGCGAGCGCCCTCGGCCATCGGCATGTAGGCGCCGGAGCCATAGAGCGTGTCCACCATCGGGGCGTAGCGGCTGTACTCGCGCGCCAGTGGCCAGAGATCGATACCGGATTGGCGGGTCGGGCGGATGTCGTAGGCGCTGCGCTCGGCGTTCAGCTCCTGCTGGGTATCGGTGTAGCGGCCAGAGAAACGGTCGAGGCGATACTGGGAATCCAGGCCCAAAACGTTGGCCCACGGCTTCCAACGCAACACGCGCGCTTCCATGCGCCATTCGTCGCCATGGACCTCAAACGTGCGGGTAATCCCTTCCGGATCCTGCTCCGTCGGGGGCTCGACCACGACCGCTTCAAAGAGCTGCGGGCCCTTTTGAGTGATTTCGATGGTCGCGACCGGACGTTCGTAGGTCAGACGGTGGTAGCTCTGCACGTTGAGGCCCAGGAGCGCGACGATCGCGCCTATCCCCAAGAACACCGCGCCGCCAAGAACGCCTCTACCGCCTTTCACCGGGCGGCCGCGGAACATCCAGCCCAGCCCGCTCAGCGCGAACGCCAGACCGATCACGGCCACGAGGCCAGGAATGATCCACCACCACCAAACCATAGTTCTTCCCCTTCACGGAGCGCGTGTCCCAGGCCCAACGGTTAACGCAAAACCTGGGGCCAAAACAGGCCCGATCAACCTATCGGCTTCCGCTTGAGCCGGACAGGTGCCAACTCATTGAATAGATGCGGTAAAATATCGGGGAGTTCGTCGGCGGTCAGGCCCGGTCCGAGGCCCTCGCCGGCGCGGCCATGCAGCCAGGCGGCGGCGGTTGCCGCCTCGAAGCTCGCCATCCCCTGCGCGATCAGGCCCGCGATCAGGCCCGCCAGCACATCGCCCGACCCCGCCGTCGCCAGGAACGGTGTTCCGGTGGTGTTGACGATGGCGCGCCCATCTGGGGCCGCGACCACAGTCGATGGTCCTTTAAGTAGTACAACACAGCGTGCGTAAGCCGCCGCCGCGCGCGCGGCCTCAATGGGGTTTTGCGAGTTGCTCCAGATCCCGGGAAATGCGCGGCGAAACTCGCCGACATGCGGTGTCATCACGTCTCGCGCTTCCAGCCCGTGCGTCAGCGGCGCCAGCAATGTGATTGCGTCCGCATCAAGGACAAGCGGACACCGCGGCTGCGTGTTCATCGCGGCAAGCAACAATTTGTAATGCGCGTCGCTCGTGCCGAAGGCCGGTCCAGTCACCATGGCCTGAGCTGAGCGAGCGGCCTCTGCGAACGATGCTCCATCCTCACCCACGCGCAGCATGATCGCAGTTAGCTGCGCTGCATTCTCGGCAACAGCATCGGCGGGCGATAGCACCGTTACGAGACCCGCGCCCGCACGCAACGCCGATCGCGCCGACAAGCGGGCAGCGCCAGTGCGTGTGTGACCGCCGCTCGCAACGATGACATGGCCGCGTTCATGTTTGTGCGTGTCAGCTTCCGGCCAGGGCAATTGCCAAAGAGACCGATCGTTCTCGCGCAGAGTGATATTCTGGGCCACCACCACCGTTTCGGGGACGCCAATGTCCGCGACGACGATCTCACCGCACCATGCGCGTCCCGGCATGAGAAGATGCGCCGGCTTCTTGCGCACGAAAGTCACCGTCAGCGCTGCCTCGAAGCAAACATCGCCGAGTGGATTGCCGTCATCGCCGCGAATGCCGCTCGGTACGTCCACCGCAACCACGCATTCTGCGGGTAAAATCACCGCCAAACGCGCTGCCTCGCCCTCCAGAGGACGCGACAAACCTGCGCCAAACAACGCGTCGACAAATAGATCCGCCTTACGACCGCTCTGGCCCAGATCGCAGATCTCACCGCACCAGGCCGCGGCCGCATCCGCCGCATCGCCCTTCAGCGCATCGCGCGGAACGAGCGTCTCCACCCATACGGGCCAGCCCATGTCGGCCAGAACGCGCGCCGCAACCCAACCATCTCCGCCGTTGTTTCCGGGCCCACAGAGCACCGCCGTTGGCCGTTGCGGAAAGCGCTTGACGATCGCCTCCGCAACCGCCCGGCCGGCATTTTCCATCAGCGTGCGCGTCGCCATGCCCGCAACCGCGCTCGCTTCGTCAATCGCGCGCATTTCTTGAACAGTGATGATCTCGTGGCTCAACGCACTTCGCCCTGCACCATGCTCTCCCCATAGCGGATCAGTTCCAGAACGCCATTGCGGTTTTCGAACTCGGTGATCGAAGCATAGCCCGGAACACACACGATCGTGTCTTCGTTCCGCGTCGCGACGCTTGCCAGCGCGTTGATGGCGATGAAATGAGAGAATATTGCCGTGTCGCGCGGCAAACGGAGCACACAACTCACCACGCTATCGCGCCAGCTCCGCAAGGTTGGATCGACGTCACTCCATTGTTTGCGTGCGACACCCGCATCCCACGGAAAATTCGTCCGCAGCCACGCGCGTCTGTCGCTAATCCCCGCCGGCGCCACCACTTCACTGACGCGCGGTTCGATCATGCAGTCGAGCGCAACCAGTCCGGCGTATTCCGCCGCTGTTTCCCGACAGCGCTGCATCGGCGACGAGACGATATCTAAGGCGCCAAAACCAGCCAGGCTCAGCGCTGCCGCATGCGCCTGCTCCCGTCCGGCAGGCGACAGGCCAGGATCATGGGCGTCACCGCCCCATGCCGCTTCAGGTTCGCCATGCCGGATCAGAAACAAACGGGTCATTGCCAGAGCTTAGAGGGCCGCGGCCGCTGCGCCAGCCGATTGATTGGGCAGCGGCGCCTCCAAATGAGGCGCCAGTTGCGCGCTCCCCAACGGCCGCAGCCCATTAACTTCCAGACTCGTCGCCCCCGGTCCAAGAGGGGCAGAAATCGTGCTGAGCTCATCGAACAAATAAGGGGGGTGCTGCGGTGAAGAAGGTCGAAGCCATCATCAAGCCGTTCAAACTGGATGACGTCAGAAGGCCCTCCAGGAGATTGGCCTGCAGGGGATGACGGTTGTGGAAGCCAAGGGCTTCGGCCGCCAGAAGGGCCACACTGAGCTCTATCGCGGCGCCGAATATGTCGTTGATTTCCAGGCGCTGAAAGTCGAAGTGGTGGTCGGCGACGAGCAGGTCGATGCGGCGCTGGAAGCCATCCAAAAGGCCGCCAAGACCGGCAAGATCGGGGACGGCAAGATTTTTGTGCTGGATGTCAGCAACGTGGTGCGCATCCGCACTGGCGAAACGGGCGCGGCAGCGGTCTGATCGCGCTTAAGAGCAACTGATTCTAGGCGTTCGTTGCGGACCGAGACGCGGCGGACGCCCATTCATATCAACAAGAGCGCTCGGGGGAGTTTCCGATGTCAGACGAAGTTCTGAAGCTGATCAAGGACAAGGAAGTCCAGTACGTCGATCTGCGGTTCAACGACCTGCGCGGAAAGATGCAACACGTCACCTTCGATGTGTCGATGATCGACAAAGACATCTTCACCGAAGGCACGATGTTCGATGGCTCCTCCATCGCTGGTTGGAAGGCGATCAACGAGTCCGACATGGTCATGCGCCCTGACCCCAAAGGCGCGCACATTGATCCGTTCTATCAGCAGACCACCCTGGCGATGTTCTGCGACATTCTTGAGCCGGGCACGTTGCAGCCCCTACTCGCGCTGCCCGCGCCGGCATCGCCAAGAAGGCGGAAGCCCATGCAAAGTCCTCGAAGCGCCGGTGACATTGCGTATTTCGGTCCCGAAGCCGAGTTCTTTGTTTTCGACGACGTGCGCTGGTCCACCGATCCGAACAACACGGGCTATTCGTTCGATTCAACCGAACTGCCGTTCAACACTGGCCGCACCTACGAAGGCGGAAACCTCGGTCACCGTCCGGGCCCGAAGGGCGGCTTCTGCCATTGCCGCCAGTCGATTCACTAAAGACATTGCGCGGTGAGATGCTTGAAATCATGGGGCTGGCGCAGCCTGGACGGAAAAGCACCACCACGAAGTCGCGCCCGCTCAGCACGAACTTGGCCTCAAGTTCAACACGCTGACGACGATGGCCGACAACATGAACTTGTATAAGTACATCATCCACCAAGTGGCTGCATCGTACGGCAAGTCCGCGACCTTCATGCCGAAGCCCTATTACAAGGACAACGGCTCGGGCATGCACGTCCACATGTCGATCTGGAAGGGCAGCAACAACACCTTCGCTGGCGATCGCTACGCCGATTTGAGCGAAAACTGCCTCTACTACATTGGCGGCGTCATCAAGCACGCAAAAGCCATCAACGCGTTCGCGAACTCGACAACGAACTCTTACAAGCGCTTGGTTCCCGGCTACGAAGCGCCCGTTCTGCTCGCCTACTCGGCGCGCAACCGCTCGGCATCGTGCCGCATCCCGCACGGCACCGGCGCAAAGGCCAAGCGCGTGGAAGTTCGCTTCCCCGATCCGGCCGGCAACATGTACCTGACTTACGTCGCGCTGCTGATGGCGGGCCTCGACGGCATCGAGAAGAAGATCCACCCGGGTGAGCCGCTGGATAAGAACCTCTATGACCTGCCGCCGGAAGAGTTGAAGGACGTCCCGACCGTCTCCGCATCGCTGCGCGAGGCGCTCACGTCGCTCGATCGCGATCGCGACTTCCTTTTGAAGGGCGGCGTCATGACCGACGATCTGATCGATGCCTACATCGATCTGAAGAAGGAAGAACTCGATCGCTTCGAAACCCACCCGCACCCGGTGGAATTCGACATGTACTACAAGGCGTAATCACCAAGCCGCGGATAAACGAAGGGCCGGAAAGAAATCTCCGGCCCTTTTCATTTCAGTTTTTCGCAAGACTCAACGGCGATTGCGTCGGGCGTGGAATGCATCGAGCTGCGCTTGAAAGGCCGCCGCAGCTGCGTTGTTGGCTGTCACGGCTGCCTGCAGTTCGCTGGTGCGGGCTTCCAATTGCGCATTCAGCGCGCGACGCTCCGCGTTGCGGCAGTCCTGCGTCGCTTGAGTGGTCGCTTGCCAAGCTTGATAGCCGGCTACGGCAGCGTTCATCTGCTCAGCCGTCGCACGCGCGGCGTCAGGGGCAGTCGGCGCCGGCGTGAAGGCCGGGCATGACGAGACGGGCGGTGTTGGAGCTGTCGCCGCCGTTTCCTGGGCCTGAGCGCTAACCGTGAGTGCGGCCATCAACCCGGCTGCCAAAACATACTTCATCACGCCTGCTCCGAAATTTTCAGTGTCCCTGAGGCGCAACCTACGAACGTCGCCTACCGCAAGGCAAGCGGGCCGACGCAGACGGAGAAGGCGCAACTGCCATTCCGCTGCCGTAACCCTTGCGCCCCCCCTTTTCGCGAGCCGCCCCTGACGCGTGCCCGAATTCCCCCAACGCGGGTCGTTTACTCCCCGGATACCGAAGCCTGTTCGGTTCCTCAGCAGGTCAAAGCATTGCTGGGGGCGCGCGAAGCGCCTTAAGGAACCACCATGGCGCAAGCGCAGAAGAAATCTTCGATGCCCAAAGACGGCGATGAGAAACTCTGGGACGGCAACCTCTTCGGAGAGAGCGATCCCCCGCCGGCCGCGGCGAAGGACGCATACACCGCAAAAGACATCGAGGTCCTGGAAGGCCTCGAGCCGGTGCGGAAACGTCCGGGTATGTATATCGGCGGCGTCGACGAGCGGGCACTGCACCACCTCTTCGCTGAAGTACTCGACAACTCCATGGACGAAGCGGTCGCAGGCTTTGCCGATCGCATCGAAGTGGAACTCGAGGCCGATGGTACGTTGCGCGTGACCGACAACGGCCGCGGCATGCCCGTCGATCCGCACCCGAAGTTTCCGAAGAAGTCCGCGCTCGAAATCATCATGACGGTGCTGCACGCTGGCGGCAAATTCTCCGGCAAAGTCTATCACACGTCGGGCGGTCTGCACGGCGTTGGCGTTTCCGTCGTCAACGCGCTCTCCGACAAAGTCGAAGTCGAAGTCGCGCGCGACCGCAAACTCTATCGCCAGACTTTCTCGCGCGGCACGCCCACATCGAAGCTTGCTGAAGTCGGCGCCGCACACAATCGCCGCGGCACGACAGTTCGCTTCCATCCAGACGCCGAAATCTTCGGCAAAGGCGCTGCGTTCAAACCTGGCCGTCTCTTCCAGATGGCGCGCTCGAAAGCGTACTTACAGCGCGGCACGCAAATCCGCTGGAAGTGCGCGCCCGAGCTAATCAAGGACGACACGCCGGCGGAAGCGATCCTCCACTTCCCGAATGGTCTTGCTGACTTCCTTAACGAACTCACCAAGTCCAAACGCGCCGTCGTCAACGAGCCGTTCTCTGGCAAGACCGAGAAAGATGGTCCGCACGGCCGCGTCGAGTGGGCGATCACGTGGGTGAGCGACGGCTTCGGCGAAGCCGATGGCTTCCTTCGCTCGTACTGCAACACGGTCTACACGCCGGACGGCGGCTTCCACGAAGCCGGCTTCCGCGCCGCGATCGCCAAGGGCCTGCGCGCCTACGCGGAACTGCGCAACAACAAGAAGGCCTCCGTCATCACGCAAGAAGACGTGATGAACACAGGCGCGGGCCTCGTCTCCGTCTTCATTCGCGAACCGCAATTCGAAGGCCAAACCAAGGGCCGCCTGGTTTCGACGGAAGCCGCGAAAATCGTTGAGAACGCCGTCCGCGATCCGTTCGATCACTGGCTCGCGGCAAACACGCAAGAAGCGACGCGCTTGCTCGAATGGTGCATTCAGCAAGCCGAAGACCGCATGCGGCGCCGGAAGGAGAAGGAAGTCTCCCGCCAAAGCGCGACGCGCAAACTGCGTCTGCCGGGCAAGCTCGCCGATTGCTCGCGCGCGGGCGAGAAGGACACCGAAATCTTCCTGGTCGAAGGCGACAGCGCCGGCGGCTCCGCCAAGCAAGCGCGCTCGCGCGAGACCCAAGCCATTCTCCCCCTGCGCGGCAAGATCTTGAACGTCGCCAGCGCCGGCGCCGACAAGATGAGCGCCAACCAAGAGCTTTCAGACCTCGCGCTCGCACTCGGCGTGCAGATGGGCGCGAAGTTCAAGCTCGATGATCTGCGCTACGAGCGCGTGATCATCATGACCGACGCCGACGTCGACGGCGCTCACATCGCGTCGCTGCTGATCACCTACTTCCACAAGCAGATGCCCGCGCTGATCCGTGCGGGCCGCCTCTTCCTGGCGATGCCGCCGCTCTATCGCATCACCGCCGGCAAAGAGAGCATCTACGCCCGCGACGACGCGCACAAAGAAGCGCTGATCAACGGCGAGTTCAAAGGTCGCAAAGTCGATATCTCGCGCTTCAAAGGCCTCGGCGAAATGATGCCGGCGGATCTCAAAGACACGACGATGAACCCCGCCACCCGGACGCTCGCGCGCGTGGTGCTGGACGAAAGCGGCGCACCGGATTTCGAAGTGCTGATCGAAACGCTGATGGGCAAGAAGGCCGAGAAGCGCTTTGATTACATCCAAGCGAACGCGAAGTTTGTTGAGGACGTGGATGTTTAGTTTGCATCCAACTGTGGAAAGCTCGCACTTTTTTCTGATGAGACTTTGTGCACTGAACTCATACCGTTTGCGTAAGCGTTGAATCGCGTCCGGAATCAAATTCTCATACGACTTATAAACATGTTCTCCACCGCACGGGCGGGGAGAGCGATAGTGTTCGAAGGCGGCGTTAACGCATCGCCGCGCGAAGCATGATGCCGTGCTCATGCGCTCAATAACGGGCGCAGGAGCACTATGATGACACTTCCAATCTTGGACTTTGCAAAAGTCTTCTCGGCCTCAATCGCCGGCGTGGCGGTTTCGACCGTCCGTACGGCAAAGGCTCAGGTCGCGAGCGAATTCAATAAGGCGTGGGTGAACCGCAGCGCGGAAATTTTCCGGCAGCGTAGCTTGGCGCTCACGGAGTTCTCCGATCGCCGCCTGCAAGTTGGGCCAAACGGCGCGGCTTGGATGACGCCGGAGGAACTGGCCTTCTTTCACCAGTTCAACACGTTCTACTGGCGTGTGCTGACTAAGGCGGAAAATCAAACGACCCTTGAGAAGAAAGCGCCCACGCTGCGCCGCACCGCTCAAGCTGCCGCAACCAAGGCCGCAACAGCTGCGGCAGGCCGTCGCCGTCGCACTCCGCCACCGGCATCGCGCCGCTCAAAGAGCGGCGAAGAGTAGAGAAACTTCGCGACCCTTCAGTGGGCGGGCACGTATCCATCAGCCCCCTCCAGCCGCCGTGCTCGCTCACCGGTCCGCGATCGAAACATTGACTTTTTCCACAAATCCCCCCATTTCCGCGCTGTCCGTTGTGCGCGCCCTGGGGCGTGCTCGCTCCTGCTGGACGCCCGCTCACCTCAATCCGGAGACGCGTGGCGAATAGCGCCAACCCATCGGCCCGCTCGCGTTTCGCGCGAGATCTCGGCCCCAAGTGAGATTGAATGTCCTCTGAAAATTCCGCGCCTGAGAGCGCACAAGAAGCTCAACCCCAACTTACCTTTGATGATCTCGGCCTCTCCGAAGCCACGCTCCGCGCGGTGAAGGAAGGCGGCTACAACACGCCGACGCCGATCCAAGCGCAGGCAATCCCCGAAGTGCTGAAAGGCCGAGACATTCTCGGCATCGCCCAAACCGGCACCGGCAAAACCGCCGCCTTCACGCTGCCGATGATCGACATCCTCGCCGCCGGCCGCGCCCGCGCGCGCATGCCGCGTACACTCATCCTTGAGCCGACGCGCGAACTCGCGGCGCAAGTCGCCGAAGGGTTCGACAAATACGGCAAGTACCAGAAGCTCACCAAAGCGCTGCTGATCGGCGGCGTCTCGTTCGGCGACCAAGACGCGCTGCTCGCGCGCGGCGTCGACGTGTTGATCGCAACGCCTGGCCGCCTGCTCGATCACTTCGAGCGCGGCAAGCTTTTGCTGACCGGCGTGCAAGTCATGGTCGTCGATGAAGCTGACCGTATGCTCGACATGGGCTTCATCCCTGACATCGAGCGCATCTTCAAACTGACGCCGTTCACGCGCCAAACGCTATTCTTCTCGGCCACGATGCCGCCGGAGATCACGCGCCTCACCGAGGCGTTTCTTTCAAGCCCGAAGCGCATCGAAGCCGCGAAGCCCGCCACCACCGCAAGCACCATCACCCAGAAAGTCGTGATGCTCCCCGGCGGCGATCCGCGCACGCGCCGCGCAGCACTCCGCGCCACCATCAACGCCAGCGGCGAAGTGAAGAACGGCATCATTTTCTGCAACCGGAAGACGGACGTCGATGTCGTCGCCCTTTCGCTGAAACGCCACGGCTACAACGCAGCGCCGCTTCACGGCGATCTCGATCAGTCGCTGCGGATGAAGACGCTAGACCGCTTCCGCACCAACGATCTGCAATATCTTGTCGCCTCCGACGTCGCCGCCCGTGGCCTCGACATTCCGGACGTCAGCCACGTCTTCAATTATGAACCGCCGCGTCACGCCGAAGACTACGTCCACCGCATCGGCCGCACTGGCCGCGCCGGCCGCCTCGGCGCTTCGTTCACGCTTGTTGGTCCGGGCGACAAGAAGAGCTGGGACGCGATCGAGAAGCTCACTGGCAAGACGATCGAAAAAGCCGAGATCGAAGGCCTGCCCGAAGCTGCGCTCGGCGATCCCAGCGATCGCGGCGGCCGCGGGCGCCGCGCCGAGGAACTCAAGAAAGAACACAACAAACGTCTCTCGGAGAAGAAGCAGAAGTATGTGAAGCGCGATGAGACGCGCCCCACTGCTTCGACCGAGCCGGTCGAACGCACCGAGGCCCGGTCAGAACCGCGTCGCGAGAAACGTGAAGATCAGCCACGCCGTGAACAGCGTCCGCCGCGCACGCAGCAACGTCGCGAAGAGCGACGTCCGCCACGCGACGATAGCGGCCCCGCCGTCACCGGTTTCGGCGACAGCACCCCGGCATTTCTGCGGCCGAAGAAATAGCTACGGCTTCAGTCTCGCCGCCATCTGTTTCCGGAACGCTGCTCCATACGGCGGACGCAACATCGCCAGCAGTTCGGCTGAAATCTGGCGATAGATCGCTTTCTCGTGGCTGAACTCGATGAAGCCGCGATGACCGTGATAGGCGCCCATGCCTGATGGGCCGACGCCGCCGAACGGTAGCTCATCCATGGCGAAGTGGAAGATGACGTCATTGACGGTAACGCCGCCCGAATGCGTTCGCTCGAGCAGCGCCTCGCTCTCGGCACTATCTTCGCCGAAATAATAAAGCGCCAGCGGCCGCGGGCGTGCGTTGATCTCGGCGATCGCCGCCTCGACCGACTCCACCGTTCGCACGGGTAATACCGGCCCAAAAATCTCTTCCTGCATAACGGCCATATCGTCGGTGGCGTTGAGGATGATCGTCGGCGGAATTTTGCGGTGCTCCTGCTGGCTGAAATCCTCGTTGGCCGGATTTATGGTGATGACTTCACCGCCCTTCGCCCGTGCGTCAGCGATCAAGCTAGTGATGCGTTCGTAGTGACGCTGGTTGATCACAGACGTGTAGTCGGCATTGTCCTTCAGCGTCGGATACATCTTCGCGACCGCCGCCTTCGACGCCGCGACAAACTCCGGCACGCTCTCCTTCGGCGCCAGCACATAGTCCGGGGCCAAGCAGATTTGGCCGGCGTTCATGGTCTTGCCGGTCATCACCCGCGCCGCCGTCTTGGTGAGATCGGCGCTCTTGCTGATCACCACGGGCGACTTGCCGCCCAGCTCCAGAGTCACCGGCACGAGATTGTCCGCCGCCGCGCGCATAACATGACGGCCGACATTGGTGGCGCCGGTGAAGATCAAGTGATCGAACGCGAGCCCAGCGAATGCAGCGCCGACATCCGGACCGCCTAGGATCACGGCGAGTTCGTCTTCATCGAAATAGAGGTCGATCGTCTGCGCCATCAACGCCGAAACCGCGGGCGTAAATTCCGACGGCTTCAGCATCACACGGTTCCCGGCCGCGAACGCGCCTGCAATCGCGTCAAACGAAAGCGACACGGGAAAGTTCCAAGGCGAGATCACGCCAACCACGCCCTTTGGCTGGTAGCGCACCTCAGCACGTGCGCCGAAAAGCCCCAAGGCGGACGGCGTGACGCTTCTCTTCTGCGGCGCCATCCACTTCTCGAGGTTCGCCCTCGCCTGCTTCAGAGGTCCTATCGCGCCAGAAATGTCCGTGAACAGCGACATGTCACGCGAGCGTGCGCCAAAGTCTTCATTCAGAGCGTCCAGGAACTCATCCTTGTGCGCCAGCACTAAATTGATGGCGCGGGTGAGCCTGTCCTTCCGCAGTCTTGCATCGGGAGGACCTTTGCTCGTCTGCAGACGCTTCTGCAGATCCAGGATCGCCGCCATTCGGGCTTTTGTCTCTTCGATTGACGGTTGCACCGGCCGGTTCATGTCGCGCCTCCCAAGGCATTCTTTACCTGTCTAGCGCTTACCGTGGACGTAAGCGCAACCCGTCGAATTTCTCGCCAAGCCTAACCGGCATTTACCACTCGTCCATATCCTCCCCGCTAGCGTCCGTGAGATTGCAGATTCTGCGGGTTGTGCGTGACTGAGCAAGACATCCTTATGCAGGGGCCAGGCGGCGCCAATGTCGCGCTTGAGACACTTGATCTCATGCGCCTGCACGGTGTTCCGCCGACGAGCGCCAATTACGAGGTGTGGTTGGCCTATCGTCTCGGTCGCAATCCGCCGTTACGCGAAGCTATTGATTCCCGTATCGGCGCCGGAACGGTGTTTACCGGCGAAGAGAACGCCCAGCTCCACGAGCAATTCTTTACGGGCCTTGGCGCATCCGCGGAGATCTTGCTGGCAGGCGAGAAGATCGCCCGTGATCTCGGCAATGTCGTTTCCTTCTTGAAGGCGGCGGAGAGCAAGAGTGGCGATTACGGCCGGACCCTGGAAAGCGCCGCCACCGACTTGAACCGCGGCCTCGGTCCGGACCAAATTCGTCAGATCGTATCGAGCTTGGCCGCAGCTACACTCGACATGGCCAACCACAATCAGGCGCTCAACGAGCAACTGAAAAAGTCCACGACTGAGATCAACACCCTGCGCACGAGCCTTGAGTCCGTGCGCGTGGAATCGCTCACTGACAGCCTCACGGGTCTCGCAAATCGGCGGATGTTCGACGAGACGCTGCGCATGCGCATCGACGAGGCCAGATCTCAACACACCGAGCTTTCGCTGCTCTTGTGCGACATAGATCACTTCAAGCGTTTCAATGACACCTGGGGCCATCACACCGGCGACCAAATCCTCCGCTTTCTGGCAAGCGCGCTGCAGGCGCACGCACGTCCGGACTTCCTCGTCGCCCGCTACGGCGGGGAAGAGTTCGCAGTCGTCATGCCGCGCATGAGCGCGCGCGTGGCGCAGCAAACCGCCGAGTCGCTGCGCGAAGCCATTCAGGCCAAGCGTTTGCGCCGCCGCTCGACCAATGAGGATCTGGGGCAGGTGACGGTGTCGATCGGCATCGCGCGGCTGCAATCGGGGGACACGCCGGCTGGTCTCATTGAACGCGCCGACGCCTGTCTCTACTCTTCCAAACGCAACGGCCGGAACCAGACGACAACCGACGCCACGCCAGTGCTTTACGTGGCGTAGCACTGCCGCGTCGGCAGCGTATCCTACATCTCGAAACTCGGGTTAGACTGCTCCCGCGCGTTGCATGCGTGGGAGAGAAAGATGGCAAAAGCCAAATACGAACTGCAGGACGGCGTCGCGCTCATCACGCTGAACGACCCCGCCACGCTGAACGCGATCTCCGTCGAAATGACGGAAGAACTCAATGTCTTGTTCGATCGCGCCTGCGATGAAGCACGCTGCATCGTTCTCACCGGCGAGGGTCGTGGTTTTTCCTCCGGAGCAAACCTCGCCAGCGGGGCGCCACCCATCGCGGAGGATGGTTTGCCCGACCTCGGCGGGCGCCTGGAGAAGACCTTCAACCCGTTTGTCAGCAAGCTCCGAGACTTGCCAATTCCTTACGTCACCGCCGTGAACGGAGTCGCCGCTGGCATCGGCTGCTCGTTCGCGCTTCTGGGCGATCTCATCGTCGCTGGTGAGAGCGCTTACTTCCTGCAGGCCTTCCGGCGCATCGGCCTCGTGCCGGACGGCAGCGCCACCTATCACCTGCCGCGCATGATCGGCCGCGCCCGCGCGATGGAGATGATGCTGCTGGGCGAACGTATCCCGGCAAAGCAAGCCTACGATTGGGGCCTCGTGAACCGGTGCGCGCCCGACGCGGACTTGCTGCCCACCGCCAAAGCGTTGGCGCTCGAACTTGCCAACGGCCCTGCCTCGCTCGGCATGATCCGCCGCCTCGCCTGGGCCTCGCTCGACAATTCCTGGGAAGAGCAGCTGCAGGCCGAACGCCAGACCCAAAAGCTCGCCGGCCGCACTGAGGATTGCCGTGAAGGCGTCGCCGCGTTCCTGCAAAAGCGACCCGCGAACTTCAAAGGCGTTTAACCTCGTTCTGCTAGCTTGGCCTCATGCAAGAGCTTGGGTGGCTGCTGGAGCCGATCCGCATCTGGCTGGAAGGCGGCACTTGGACGGAGATCAAAGCCACCCAGGGCTTCATGACTCTCGCCTTCCTCGCTGCCGTTCTGGTACCCTCTTCGCTGATCGCCGTGGGCATGGGCACGAGCGAATGGCGCGAGACACCGTTGGCACACTGGTTCGGCGTCGACCCGCGCGATCCGGACGCTAATTGGGCCGAGCGCGCTCGCGATCTCGACAAAGACGGCACGCCAGACTTCTAGCGCTTGACCTTCTTCTTGGGTGCGGCCTTCTTCTTCGGCTTCGCCTTGGCCTTAGCAATCGCCAGCGCCTTGCGTCCCCAGAGCGCCGCCTCGTCGGGATCGTCGAGTGCGCTATCGGGCAAGCGCCAATAACCAAGATCAATCGTCTCGCCCGCGCGCGGACCGTTCTGCGGCGTCCACTCGAGCGGGCCTGAGCCTTCCTCGCGCAACTCGACCTTCAGCGCCTCATCGACTTTGATGTGGATCGTATCGTCAGCCAGCAGCAAGAACATGACGCCATCAGCGTAGCCGCCGGCGCCGCCGAACATACGCTTGATTTGAACTGGCCCGAGACCGGCGAACAGCTCCTTCACGTACTCGTGGAAGCTGTCCGCGGCCGCCATCTAGGCTTCAGCCTTGGCCGGCACGATGGTGACGCTCTCGCCACAACCGCATGCGTCAGTCTGGTTCGGATTGCGGAACACAAACTTCGAGGCGAGCCGCGTCGTCTCGTAATCAATCTCGGAGCCCAGCAGGAAGAGCACGGCATCGGCCGCCACCAGGATCTTCACGTCCTTGTCTTCAACGAGTTCATCGAACGGCGCGGGCTCGGCTGCATAGTCGAGCGTGTATTCCATGCCAGCGCAGCCGCCATTGACGACGCCCACACGCAGATAAGGCTTATCGCCCTTCGCCACGATCTCCTTTACCCGCGCGGCGGCGGCATCGGTAAGCGTTACGATCTTGGGTCTGGGTCTACGCGTCATCGCCTACAACATGTTCAGTTCGAGCTTGGCTTCGTCGCTCATGCGCGCCGTCGTCCACGGCGGATCGAAGACCAGATTCACTTTCGCCCCGGTTACGCCCCTGACCTTACGCGCCGCCGTCTCGACCCAACCGGGCATTTCGCCAGCCACCGGGCAACCGGGCGCGGTGAGCGTCATCTCGATATCGACGAACCCTTCGTCATTGATATCGACCTTATAGATGAGCCCGAGTTCATAGACATCAACTGGGATCTCCGGATCGAACACGGTCTTGAACTGCGCCACCAGATCATCGGTGATGCGGTCAAGCTCGGCCTTCGGCAGAGCACTCACCGGGGGAAGGGAACCGTCCATCATCCTCAACTCAGAAGCTTCCGCGCCTTGTGCAAGGCCTCGACCAACGCATCGACTTCTTCGAGCCGATTATAGCATGCAAAACTGGCCCGCGCTGTTGCGGTGACGCCGAGGCGCTGCATTAGGGGTTGCGCGCAATGGTGACCGGCGCGGATGGCGACCCCCTGGCGATCCAGGATTTGTGCGACGTCGTGCGGGTGTGCGCCTTCGACGTTGAAGGCGACGATGGCGCCCTTATCCGCCGCTGCGCCGTGGAGCTTCACCCAGTTTAGCTCTCGCAGCGCCGCCATGGCGCGATCGCGCAGCGCCGCCTCGTGCGCTTCGATCGCGGCGCGATCCTGCGACTGCAGCCAGTCTAGCGCGGCCTTGAGACCGACAGCTTCGATGATTGGCGGCGTGCCCGCCTCAAAGCGATGCGGCGGTTCGTTGTAGGTGACGCGCCCGCGCTCAACGACATCGATCATCTCACCGCCGCCCTCGAACGGCGCCATCGCCGCCAACAGGTCGCGCTTGCCGTAAAGAACACCGATCCCCGTTGGGCCGTAGAGCTTGTGACCGGTGAAGGCGTAAAAATCCGCGTCGATCGCCTGCACATCGACGTGACCATGCACCGTCGCCTGGCAGCCATCGAACAGCACCTTGACGTCCTTGGCATGCGCGATGCGCGCGACCTCGGCGGCGGGTGTCCTCGCGCCCAGAACGTTCGACATATGCGTGATCGCGACCAATTTGGTCTTCGGACCGATCAACGCATCGAGCGCCGCCAGATCGATGCCGCCGTCGTCGTCAATGTCGAGCCACTTCAGCACCGCGCCCTTGCGCTCGCGCAGGAAATGCCACGGCACGATATTGGAGTGGTGCTCCATCACGGAGAGCACAATCTCGTCGCCCGCTTTCACGTCGAGCCCCGCCGCGACGATGTTGATCGCCTGCGTGCCGCCCTTGGTGAAGATGATGCTCTCTGTCCTCGGCGCATTAATGAAGCTCGCGACGGTTGCGCGTGCCGCTTCGAACGCTTCCGTCGTCTCGTTTGCCAGCGTATGAAGGCCGCGGTGAACGTTGGCGTAGGCGCCGCGCATTTGCGTCGCCATCCCCTCGATCACCGCCTCCGGCTTCTGCGCACTGGCGGCGTTGTCGAGGTAGACCAATGGGCGGTCGTTCACGCTCCGCGCCAGAATGGCGAACTGCGCACGGACGGCATCCACATCGAACGGACGGCGTATCAGAGGCGCGTTCATGAGCGCGCTCCCGCGAGCCAGCTGCGGATCAATCCGGTGACTTCTTCGCGGAGCGCCTCAGGCAGCTCCGCTGGAATGGTCTCGGTGAGGAACGCTTCGATCAGCAAGGCGCGCGCCTCCGCTTCGGGAATGCCGCGTGAGCGCATGTAGAACAATGCACGCTCGTCCAACCCTCCTGCCGTGTTGCCGTGCGCGCATTGCACGTCATCGGCGTGAATCATCAGTTCGGGCTTGGCGAAGATCTCGGCGCCATCCTCAAGCAACAGCCCCTGGTGATGTTGGCGCGCATCCGTCTTCTGCGCCGCGCGTTCGACCACGATCTTGCCCTGAAACACCCCGCGCCCACCCTTGCGAGCTACGCCCTTAGTCAGCTGACGTGTTACGCCGCCCGGTGCCTTGTGTTCGATCGTCGATGTGATATCCGCGTGACGTCCCGCGCCCGCGAGGTAAGCGCCGTTGAGCGTCACTTCGCCGCGCTCGCCTTCAACAATCACGTGCGTCTCGATCCGGGCCAACTTGGCGCCCTCGGCCACAACGAATTGTCGAAATACGCCACCCGCCTCGACTGCAACCTCAGCGGCAGACAACGCTACGCCATCACCATTCTGAAGCACCACACGCGTTAGCTCTGCGCCTTCGCGAACGCGCGCTTTGAGCATATGAGCGCCCACGCGGCCTTCAGCATTCAACCTCTCGATGATGACCGCCTTACCACGGGTCTCAACCTCGGAGACAGTACCCCCAGCACCGCGTGTCGCACTCCCAACGGCCCAGGTGTCTTCGATGTTGGCATTCATCGCTACGGCAAGCAGCCCGATAATGTTGCGTTGATCGTCGAAGCGCGCAGCATCAGGCTCCAACGCGCGCACGTGGCCGTCCGCAAGCGCAACTCCGTCTAAGAGTGCGCCGTCCGCAAGCGCAGCGCGAAGATCACTGTACTTCCACGCTTCGTTGCGTCGCGTCGGCAAACCGAGACGTGTCAAGGCTTCCGCCGCCTCGCCTTGCGGCGACCACGGAGCGGCTTCACGCACTATGGTAGAAAGCGCGTCGCTCACGCCGCCCTCAGATACTTGTCGTAGCCGTCGCGCTCCAATTCGAGCGCTAGCTCCGGACCGCCGCTGGTGACAATGCGGCCCTTGGCCAGAATATGGACCCGGTCTGGTTTGATGTAGTCGAGCAGCCGCTGATAGTGCGTGATCACGAGGAGCCCGCGATCAGGCGCGCGCGCCGCATTCACGCTCGCCGCGACAATCTTTAGCGCATCGATATCGAGCCCTGAATCCGTTTCATCGAGGATGGCGAACTTGGGTTCGAGCACCGCAAGCTGCAGAGCCTCGAAACGCTTCTTCTCGCCACCGGAGAAACCAACATTCAGCGGCCGCTTCAACATCTCTTGATCGATCTTCAGCGCCTCGGCCTTCGTGCGCAGCAACTTCAACAACGCCGGAGCCGGCATCGGCTCCTGCCCCCGCGCCTTGCGCTGCGCGTTGAGCGCCGCCTTAAGAAACGCGATCGCGGAGAGGCCGGGGATCTCTACCGGATACTGGAACGACAGGAACAACCCAGTCGCGGCACGCGCTTCCGGCTCGAGCGAGAGCAGATCTACACCGGCAAGCGTCGCCGAGCCCTGTGTGACTTCATAACCGTCACGGCCGCTCAGCGAATACGCAAGCGTCGACTTCCCGGAACCGTTCGGGCCCATGATTGCATGCGTTTCGCCGGCGGGCACGCTCAGCGTCAGCCCCTTGATGATCTCGGCGCCGCCAACGGTGACATGAAGGTCTTTGACGTCAAACACTCTGCTGCTTGTCCTTCTTGTATTCTGCCACAGTGCGCACCGGATCGCCGTTGGCCTTTGCGGTCAAAGTGAACCAAGCGCCGGCGACAATCGCCACGCCAGCGAAAATCATGATACCGATGAACAGATTGTCGTTCGCGCCGCACCAGGCGAACGCGACACCACCCGCCGCTAGCGCGATCACGAAAATCAGCGACACCAGATAGCCCTTCCAGTGCACGGGCGCATAGGCTTGGCGCGGACTACCGAGTGGGTAGCGGCGTGCGAACCAGTATTCGCGTTCGCTCATGGGCACAGCCCCGCTGTCCATTGGCCTTCCTGACCGCCGCGCGCACACTGCGTGCGGCGATAGGCGTTCACTGGAAACCAGCCGTCGGCCTCGCGATGAAACTCGATACGGACGTGACCACCGGACACGGAATCGTCCTGCAAGCCTGTGCGCACGATATCGGCGACCGCGTCATCGCCATTCTCGCGGACGGAGAGGCTGACACTCGAACCTTCGACCACTTCCGGTCCAAGCAGAGGCTCCAGCGCCTCCATCACAGCCGGGGCGCCGAACACGCCCACTTCGCTTGGCTCAATCGCCGTGAACGCGCTGTTCGGCGCGCTCAGCAGCGACGCATCAACCGGTCGCAGCGCGGCGCGCGGCGCCTCGACGCTCTCAGACGGCGCTTCAACCGGCGGCGCGGAGCCTTCCGCCTCCTGCGATTGTTGTTGGTTGCATGCCGCAAGCGCCACAACGCACGCCACCAACGCATAGCGCCACCCACTCATCCGACGCTCCCTTCGAGACTGACTTCCAGCAGCTTCTGCGCCTCGACCGCGAATTCCATTGGCAGCTTCTGCAACACTTCGCGCACGAACCCGTTCACCAGGAGCGCGACGGCTTCCTCTTCGGGAATGCCGCGCGAGCGCAGATAGAAGAGCTGATCGTCCGAGAGCTTGGTCGTCGTCGCTTCATGTTCGAACTGCGCGTCCGGCGTTCTTGTTTCGACATAGGGCACGGTGTGCGCGGCGCACTGATCACCGATCAGCAGTGAATCGCATTGGGTAAAGTTGCGTGCGCCCTTCGCCTTGCCGTGGGCCGAAACGAGACCGCGATAGGCGTTGGACGAACGCCCCGCCGAAATGCCCTTCGAGATGATCCGCGAACGGGTGTTGCGGCCGAGATGGATCATCTTGGTTCCGGTATCGGCCTGTTGGCGGCCGTTGGTGACCGCAATCGAATAGAATTCGCCCGAGCTCTCGTCACCGCGCAACACGCAGCTCGGATACTTCCACGTGATCGCAGAGCCAGTCTCCACTTGGGTCCAGCTGATCTTCGAACGCGCGCCGCGGCAATCGCCGCGCTTGGTGACGAAATTGTAGATGCCGCCTTTGCCATCGGCATCGCCGGGCCACCAATTCTGCACTGTCGAGTATTTGATCTCGGCGTCATCGAGCGCGACGAGTTCCACGACCGCAGCGTGCAGCTGGTTCTCGTCGCGCATCGGTGCGGTGCAGCCTTCGAGGTACGAGACGTAAGCGCCCTTGTCGGCGATGATAAGCGTCCGCTCGAACTGGCCGGTCCCCTGGGCATTCATGCGAAAGTAGGTGGAGAGCTCCATCGGGCAACGGACGTCCGGCGGCACATAGACGAACGAGCCGTCAGAGAAGACGGCGCTGTTCAGCGTCGCGAAGAAATTGTCCGAGGTCGGCACCACCGAGCCCAGATATTTCTTCACCAGTTCAGGATGCTCGCGCACAGCTTCGCTCATCGAGCAGAAGATGACGCCCGCCTTCGCCAGCTCCTCTTTGAACGTGGTCACCACGCTCACGCTATCGAACACCGCATCAACCGCCACCTTCGGCGCTCCTTCGACGCCCAGCAGAACTTCCTGTTCTCTCAGCGGAATGCCCAGCTTCTTGTAGGTGTCGAGGATCTCCGGATCGACGTCTTCGAGACTCTTATATTTCGAGCCGGACTTGGGCGCCGCGTAGTAGCGGGTGGTTTGGTAATCGATTGGCGGATAATGGACGAGCGCCCATGTCGGCTCTTCCATGGTTTGCCAACGTTGGAATGCCTCCAGGCGCCACGCCAGCATCCAATCGGGCTCGCCCTTCTTGGCCGAGATGTAACGGACTATGTCCTCGTTGAGGCCTGGCGGTGCGAGTTCTTGCTCAAGCTCAGTGACAAAGCCGTGCTTGTACTTCTCCGCCTCAAGCGCCCGGGCAGCATCGACCGTCCCCTTGTCGATCGTTTCTTTGACGGCGCTCATGCCGCTGCTCCGCGGTCGCGGCGCGCGCTGATCTTGCCGAGCGCGTTCAGCACTTCATCGACATCCGACGTCTTCGAACCGTGCCCAAAGCTCACGCGCAGGGCCGCCTTCGCCAGTTCGGGCAAGACGCCCATCGCCGCCAGCACACGGCTCGACCGCACCTTGCCTGACGAACACGCTGCTCCAGAGCTGAGCGCGACACCTTCAAGGTCCAACGCAATAACTGCCGTCTCCGCAATGATTCCGGGGAGCGCAAAGTTTGACGTATTCGGCAAACGCGGGGCGTCCGCGCCAAACACCACGGCGTCGCTTGGCAGGCGGGATTCAAACTTGTCACGCATCTCAGCAAGGCGACGTGCCTCGCGATCCATGTCTGGCAACGCCCAATCAACCGCCGTCGCGAAACCGACAACAGCGGGACCATTTTCCGTGCCCGGGCGGCGTCCTCGCTCTTGGCCACCGCCGAAGCGCGTCGTCACGAACGGCGCGCCGGGCGCGAGCACCAGAGCGCCGACGCCCGTGGGCCCACCGAGCTTGTGACTGGACACGACCAGGTAAGTTGCATCGAGATCGGCAATGTTTACCGGGATGCGGCCAAACGCTTGCGCGGCATCGACCAGCAACAAGGCACCATGCTGACGGCAGATCGCAGCGATCTTGGCAATCGGCTGGACCACACCGGTTTCGTTGTTGGCCAGTTGCACAGCGACCAGCACTGGCTTGGGCGCTTCACGCACCACGGATTCCAAGACGTCGAGATCGACGAGGCCATTGCGTTGAAGCGGCGCGCGCGACATCGCGCGGCGTCTGCCATCCTCGAACAGCGCATCGTGTTCGCACTCCGCAATGACAATGGATGGCTCAGGCACGGACGGCGCTTTCGGTGAGACGTCGCCATTTTCATCCGCGGCCGGCGGCGGGCTCACCGCACGCCTATGCGCGGTGAACGTGTCCAGCACCAGATGCAACGCCTCCGTCGCGCCCGACGTGAATACGACGTTTTCCGCGCTCGCACCCAACGCACTGGCGATACGCTCACGCGCGTCTTCAATCATCGCGCGCATGCGCCGGCCGACGCTGTGCACTGAAGACGGGTTACCGCCCGCGGCGAGTGCGCGCGACATCGCCACGGCCGCTTCCGCTCGGATCGGCGCACCAGCGTTGTAGTCGCAATAGACGGGCGTCTTCGTCATTAGCCTATTCCGCAGCGACGCGCGCGCTGCCGTCAAAACGCTGCTCAAGCACGTCAGCGAGCGAAACCGAGCCTAAGAACACTTGGATGCGATCGCCCATTTCTTGCCAGAGACCGTGAGCGATACAGCGTCCGTTGCGGCCAATGCAGCTTTTGGTCGAAGCGGTGTCGCAGCGCGTAGCCTTGATCGGCTCGTTCACCGCCTCGATGATCTCAGCGACCGTCACCACATCGGCGGCCCGCGCCAAGCGATAACCCCCGCCTGGACCACGAACGCCCGACACCAGCCCAGCTCGGCGCATCTTCGCAAACAGTTGTTCGAGGTAGGAGAGCGATATCTCCTGACGCCGCGCCACTTCCTGCAGCGGCACAGCCCGGTCGGCGCCACCGTGCAGCGCCAGATCAGCCATCGCCATCACCGCATAGCGGCCTTTCGACGTTAAACGCATACGTGTCCCTTCCCGCGCCCTCGCCCGCCCCCAAATTGAGTGCTAGAAGCCGCCCCCTTTGGGGCCGGGCCTCTTACGCTGTCAGCTAAGATACCCGAGTGTTTTGGTCAAGAATAAGCCGCCTGAATTTCTGGGCAGCTCTGGGGTCGAGAACGAATGCCGGAAGTGATTTTCCCGGGTGCAGCCGGGCGTGTGGAAGGCCGCTATCAGGAGCCGTCGAAGGAAGGCGCTCCAATCGCTCTCATCCTGCATGGGCACCCGCGTGCCGGCGGACACATGCAAGAGCCAGTTACCGTTCAGCTCTACAAGCTCTTCACCTCGAAGGGTTTCGGCGTTCTGCGCTTCAACTTCCGCGGCATCGGCCGCAGCCAAGGCACGTTCGACAATGGCATGGGCGAGCTCTCGGACGCCGCTTCGGCCCTCGATTATCTGCAGGCGATGAACCCGAACGCTGAGCAGTGCTGGGTGGGCGGCTACTCGTTCGGCGCGTGGATTGGTTTGCAGCTTCTGATGCGCAGACCAGAAATTGACGGCTTCATTGCGGTGGCGCCGCCGGCGAACCACTACGACCTCTCGTTCCTCGCCCCGTGCCCGGCGTCGGGCGTCATCATTTACGGAACGCGCGACAGCGTGACGACGGCACAGGACATGGAGCGCGTGATCGGACGTATCCGCACGCAGAAGAATATAAAGGTCGATGGCGCGCCAATCGAAGGCGCCGATCACTTCTTCCGTGGGCGCGATCCTGGCGAGGATCACCTCGCTGAAGTCGACCGTCTCGCACGCGAGTACCTCGAGCGGCGCCTCGCAGCGCCGCCCCGGCCACCAACCTCCAAGCGCTAATTACTCGCCGCCGCCGCTGCGGAGGAAAGCGGGCTTCGGGCCGTCCGAAAAGCCTTCGCGGCCGCCGGATTCGCGATCCTCACGCGGCTGACGCTCTCGGCGCGGCTCACGGGGTTCACGCGCCTCGCGGGCCTCACGCGGCTCGCGCTGTTCACCGCCTTCACCGCGATCACGGCGCGGCTCGCGCTCGCCATCGTTGCGTTCGCGGCGCTCTTCGCCTTCGCGCGCTTCGTAGCCGCCGCCTTCGCGCTCGCCATCTGGGCGGAAACGATTGCGGCCGCGGCCGCGGCGGCGGCGGCCGTCGCCATCGCCTCGATCGCCGCCTTCGCGCTGGCGTTCGCCTTGTTGTTGGTAGTCGCCTTCGGCTTGCTCTTCGCCTTCGCCGCGGCCTTCGGTTTCTTCCGCGCCTTCAACCTCCGGCGCGCCCTCTTCGTCGCCCGTATATTCGGCGCCGTCGTTGAAGCTCTGCTGCGGCTGCACCGGCACGGCCGGCTGCATCGAACGCACAAGACGGAAGTAGTGGTCAGCGTGCTGGAGATAGTTCTCGCCCAGCACCCGATCGCCTGAGCTCTGCGCGTCGCGCGCAAGCGCTAAGTAGCGTTCGTGAATGTAAGACGCCGTGCCGCGAAACTTGGTGTCCGGACCATTGGTTTCGAGTTGGCGGTTCGGGTGATGCTGGCCGCCATGATTGTTGTGGTAGTTGCCACCACCGCCGCCTGGCTTACGGCCACGGCCCCGCTGACGCTTCATTGGAAGTACACCATTGTTGCTCTGATTTCCGGTTCGGGCGACGGCGCGTGGCCAAGGGCCAACCGCGAAATGCGCCTCGTTTCCAAAGCCCGTTCTTTATGGTTCGGGCCGTTCCAAGCAGCGCCAAGCGCCGCGATTGAACCTCTTACTGAGGGAGCCGCCAGCGGCGCTTCAACGCCTGCCAGCCTAAAGAACCGACGGACAAAGCCCCTCCGCCGTCGATTCCGGCTCCGAACTTAATGCTTCGGTGGCCGCGATCCAAGGTCTTTTTCAGAGCGGACGTTCAGGGCGCCTGCCCCACAACAACGCGGGGAATACCCGCGAGGTCCCGCCTCGGCTCGTCCGCTGTGAGCCCTGCGGCCTCCACCAGCGCCCTAACCCCCTCGGCCTGGCCTAACCCGACTTCGAGCGCGAAAGTCGCCCCGGGCCTCAACAGCCGCGGCAACGCCGCCGAAATGATGCGGTAAGCGACGAACCCATCTTCGCCGCCATCCAGCGCCAGGTGCGGTTCGAACCGCGACACTTCCGGCGCCAAGTCTTCTATGTCGCCACTCCGAATGTACGGCGGGTTCGAAACGACGAGATCGAAACGCTCGTCGAGATCCGTCGCCCAATCGTTCTGACGAATCTCGAGCCGGTCGGCCACGCCGAGCGACTCAGCATTCTTACGCACGATCTCGAGGGCGCGTTCGCTGATGTCGATTGCGACCCCGGTTGCGTTCGGCCGCTCTCGCAACAAGGCGATGATGATCGCACCCGAGCCCGCGCCAAGGTCGAGGATGCGATGGGGGGCTTCGGCCGGCAACGTGGCCTGGAGCCCGGCCTCAACCACGAACTCCGTCTCTGGCCGGGGCGCGAGTACGTTCGCATTCACTTCAAGGTCGAGCGTCCAGAAATGCTTGCGTCCGAGAATGTGGCTAACCGGCTCGCGCGCTTCGCGGCGCTTGGCCAGCGCCTTCACGGCATCAACTTGCGCGTCGCTCACTTCACGGCGCGGATCCGTGACGATCTCCAATCGCGAGACGCCTGCGCCCGCCTCAAGCAACAACCGCGCATCCAGCACCGGCGTATCGATTCCGGCCGCCTCTAGCCGCTTGCGGACATCGGTCCAGAGCGAGACGAGCGTTTCGCTCACGCCTCCTGCTCCAGCGCCGCAAGCTTCTGCGCCTGGTCCTCCGCCGCCAACGCATCGAGAACCGGATCAAGCGCGCCTTCGATGACCTCGGAGAGATTGTAGAGCGTAAGATTGATCCGGTGGTCGGTGATCCGCCCTTGCGGGAAATTGTAGGTGCGAATGCGCTCACTACGATCGCCCGAACCGATCTGGCCCTTGCGCTCAGCCGAGCGTTCGGCGTCTTGGCGCGCACGCTCGGCGTCATAGAGCTTCGTTTTGAGCATCAGCATCGCTTGCGCCCGGTTCTGGTGCTGCGACTTGAGTTGGCTGATCACGACAATGCCCGACGGGATATGGGTGATGCGCACGGCCGAATCTGTCTTGTTGACGTGCTGACCGCCGGCGCCAGAGGCGCGCATCGTATCGATGCGAATGTCCTTGTCGTCGATGACGATATCAACGTCGCCCTCGGGTTGCGGCAGCACCGCCACCGTCGCCGCCGAAGTATGAATGCGACCGCCGGCCTCGGTTTCCGGGACGCGCTGGACGCGATGCACCCCGCTCTCGAACTTCAGCCTCCCGAAAACGCCTTTGCCGGTGACACTTGCGACCGCTTCCTTCACGCCGCCAATGCCGGTGTCGGAGATATCCTCGATCTCGAACTTCCAGCCGCGCTTGCCTGCATACTTCTGATACATCCGCAGCAGATCGCCAGCGAACAGCGCCGCTTCTTCACCGCCAGTTCCCGCGCGAATTTCGAGCACCGCGGATGCACTTTCGTCCTTGTCCTTCGGCGCCAGCAACAAGAGCGCGACCTGCTCCAACTCCGGCAGACGCTCGCGCAATTCCTTCATCTCGGCTTCGGCCATCTCGGCCATCTCGCGATCGCTATCGCGCGACATGGCTTCGAGACCGACCATATCCGCACGCGCGGCGCGCACGGCCGCGACTGCTTCCACGAGCGGCTTCAGCTCGGCGTGCTCTTGGCCAAGCTTGACGATTTCGGCTCCATCGCTCGCCGCAGCCAAGCGCGCTTCGACACGCTCGAACCGATCGACTGCCTGCGAGAGGCGCCGTTCCAATCTATCGTACGCTGACATGGGCTAACTGAGTTCGGCGAATATCTCGGATTGAACTTCCGTCACCTGTGGGTTTTCGAAAGCGATCTCTTCAACACTGCGGCGCGCATAAGGCACGATCACCTCAACCGCCTGTCCGTTCGCGACTTCCAAGTGAAAGCAGAGTGCCGCCGCGTTGTCCGCACCCGAGCGGCCATCGAACACCAGCCCAGCGGCGATCAGACCATTCTCTTTTTCGTCGAGGCGGAAGCCCGCAATCAGCCCGGAGATGTGGTCCTGCGGCGCGGAGCGATCGATTGGAAGGTCGACGTTCGTATGAATCTGTTCACCTGTCTTGCGAATGCCCGCGCCAAACGGCGCGAACGAGCCGCCCTGTTTCAGGGCGGCGTGAGCTGTGTCGAACAGATATTCGTAAGTGTCCTGCAGGTGGCGCTGCAGCATCGCTCAGCCCTTCGCTTCGCGCATCGAACGGGCGCGTTCTTCAACCAAACCAACGATATGGTCGATCATAGTCTCGTTGTCGACCTTATGATCGGGCTGGCCGGAGACATACATCATCCCCGCGCCCTTGCCGCCGCCGGTGAAGCCCAGGTCCGTCATCAGCGCTTCGCCCGGACCATTCACAACACAACCGATGATCGAGAGCGTAATGGGCTCGGCGATGTGCGAGAGCCGCTTCTCAAGTTCATCCACTGTCGCGATGACGTTGAACCCCTGCCGCGCGCACGAAGGGCAAGCGATGATCGTCACACCACGTTGACGCAGGCCGAGTGATTTCAGCAGATCGTTGCCGACTTTGATCTCTTCGACCGGATCGGCCGCCAGCGAGACCCGGATCGTGTCGCCGATCCCCGCCCACAACAGCGAACCCATCGCGATCGACGACTTCACCGTTCCCGCGCGCAGCGCGCCAGCTTCGGTGACGCCGAGGTGCAATGGCGCGTCGGTGGCTTCCGCGAGCGCCTGATAGGCGGCTACAGTCAGAAACACGTCCGACGCCTTCACGCTGATCTTGTATTCGCGGAAGTCGTGCTCTTCGAGCAGCTGCGCATGATAGAGCGCGCTCTCCACCATCGCTGCCGGGCACGGCTCGCCGTATTTCTCTAAGAGATGGCTCTCTAGCGATCCCGCGTTGACGCCGATGCGGATCGAACAGCCGTGGTCCTTCGCCGCTTGCACCACTTCCTTCACGCGCTGGGCGTTGCCGATATTGCCAGGATTGATCCGTAGGCACGCGGCGCCGGCGGCCGCCGCTTCAATCGCGCGCTTGTAGTGAAAATGGATGTCCGCAACGAGCGGCACATTCGCGGCGCGCACGATCTGAGCGAACGCCGCGGTCGATGCTTCATCGGGGCACGAGACGCGGACGATGTCGGCGCCCGCGTCTTCCAACTGCCGGATCTGATTGATGGTTGCGTTCGCGTCTGCGGTGACCGTGTTCGTCATCGACTGCACGGCGATCGGCGCATCGCCGCCGATCTCAACTGCGCCGACACGGATCTTCCGCGAGCGCCTGCGCTCAATCCGGCGCCAGGGCCGGATGTGGTGAAGGTCGCCGTGGGCGCCGTCCATGGAAGCACGCCTCCCTTTCAGAACCGGAGATAGCGCGCCCCGCCCCCGCCCAACAGCCCTCCGGACTGCGGCTTAGCTGCGGGGCGAAACCACCGAAGCCTGGGTCAGCGGCTGAATTTCGTCGATCTGGCGGCCTAGCACCGGCATCCCCGCCGTGCCTAGCAGACCCGCCGAGGCGCCATTCACATATAGTTCGAACGCGCCACCATCGCGGGCATGGAGTGTCCAACCCGGGCTCGCATCGGGACGGTAGACGTCACCAGCCCGCAGATTCCGGGACAGAAACACGGTGCCATCCGGCCCCCGGGCTTCGAGCCAGCCCTCGGTCACGGCCCGAATTTCAACCACGCGTTGTGGTGCGACGGCAGTTGACGCAGGGGCAGAGCCGACCAAGCCCGCCTCCGAAGATGAGGCAATCTGCTGCTCACTCTCGGTGCGGAGCTGGGAGTCGAGCGCTCGCCAGCCTACGAACCCGGCGGCAATGAGGACCAGGGCTGCTGCCGCAGCCCATGGCGGACGTTGCTTCGGCTTGGAGGCCGGTGTGCGGATTGCCGGTTTCGGCTCATCGTCCCGCGTCAGGGCGCATTCGTCCTGAAACTGGTCAACAATGGCCTTTTCCTCGATGCCCAGCTCTCGGGCGTAGGAGCGGAGAAACGCCAGCGCATAAGCCTTACCGGGCAGCAGCTTGACATTCATGTCCTCGAGCGCCTCGAGAAATTCCTTCCGCACCCGGATGCGATCGGCGACCTCGTCCAGCGTCCAGCCACGTTGGCGGCGTGCTTCCGCGAGCTTCCGGCCCGCCCGCCACGCGTCATCAAGCGTTGGCGCTGGAGCCTTCGGCGTCTGACGTTGCGCACGCGCATCGACTTGGTCGGCGCTCGGTTGCGGATCGGTGGGTACGGGTTGCAGCATCGAGTGTTCGGTCACTCCTAGGGGACCATACGTTTACAAAGGCAAATTTTGAGCCACTAAAAAAGACTAATCACGAATCAAGCATAGCTCAACGCGCGCCATAAGACGCGTTACAGCGCGTAGCCTTCGGCTACGGCAAATTCTGTGAGTTGGTCGCGGATCGAAGGCCGATTACGACTCATCAAGCGCGTCAACGCGCGCTCGACCGCTTGCACTTCCATCGAGAGAATGAGCCTCTTCACCGGGCCGATGCCCGAAGCAGGCATCGAGAGCCGGCGAAAGCCAAGCGCCGTAAACGCCATTGCTTCGAGCGGACGCCCCGCCGCCTCGCCGCAGATCGAGACTTGCAGGCCAGCGGCATCCGCGTCGTCGCGAATGCGCTTCAGCAAGCGCAGTGCTGGGGCGCTCAGAATGTCGTAGCGATCCGAGACCCGTGCATTGCCGCGATCGGCGGCGAAGAAATACTGCATCAGGTCGTTGGTGCCGACCGAGATAAAGTCGGCGCGGCCTTTGAGGTCCGGGATCGAGAACGCCAAGGCGGGCGCTTCAACCATCACCCCGACTTCAATCAGCGAGGGCGCTGAGCGGCCGTTCTTGCGGCACCAATCCAGTTCGCGGTCCACAAGCGAGCGCGCTGCGTCGAACTCGCCGACCGTCGTGACCAGCGGAAACATGACACGCAGGCGGCGGTTCGCAGCGGCGCTGATAAGCGCGCGCAGCTGGTAGCGAAGCAAGGCGGGCCGATCGAGGCCGATGCGGACCGCCCGCCAGCCGAGCGCCGGGTTCTCTTCGCGCTCAGCCGAGACATAAGGCAGCACCTTGTCGCCGCCGAGATCGAGGGTGCGGAACGTGACGGGCCGAAGCCCCGCAGCATCGAGCACATCCCGATACAGCATGGTCTGGCTTTCGAGCCTCGGCAGCTGCTCGGAGACCATGAACTGAAACTCGGTGCGGAAAAGCCCAATACCTTCCGCGCCCGCTTCATCGAGGTGGTGCACATCGAGCGCCAGGCCCGCGTTGAGCAGCAGCGTCACCCGTTCTCCATCGGCCGTGACCGGCGGAATGTTCTTCAGCCGCGCGAACTCTTCGACGCGCGCCGAGCGTAGATTGATACGCTGCTTGTAGGTGTGAACGAACGCCTCTTCAGGACGCAGCCGCGCCTCGCCGCGTTCGCCATCGAGCACGATGCGGTCGCCCGCCTCGACACGCGAAAGCAAACTATGCAACGAGCCCACCATCGGAATACCGAGCGCCCGCGCCACAATTGCGGCATGCGCGGTGTTGGCGCCCTCCTCGAGCGCCACGCCCCTCAGCCGCGCGCCATAATCCAACAGCTCCGCAGGCCCCAATTCGCGCGCGATCAGGATTGCGTCTTCCGGCAACGCCTGTGCCGCCCCACCCTCTACCCCGGCGAGCGCGCGCAGGAGGCGATTGTCGAGGTCTTCCAGATCATGAAGGCGCTCGCGCAAATACTGGTCACGCGTCGCATTGAACTTTGCCCGGTGCTCGCCGCGCACACGCTCCACCGCAGCATCGGCGGAAAGACCGGCGCGTACGCCCTGGCGCAGTTTCAACTCCCAACTCGGATCGTTGGCAAGCATCAGGAATGTCTCAAGCACTTCGCGCGAAACACCCGATATCCGGCCGGGATCGCCCTCCAGCATTTCCTCGAGCGCACGGCGGACCTGACTCAACGCCGTGTTCAGCCGATCCTCTTCCTTTGTCGGATCGTCCGCGATTACGCGTCCCAGAGGCGCGTGCGGTTCGTGCAGCACCGCCGTGCCTATGCAGATGCCATCGGAGAACGAGCGCCCCGTCAGTAATTCCGGACGACTGGGCACCGCCTCGACTTCCGCGAGGCCGGTGAGGTCGCCAAACGCGCCGGAGGCGACCATCTCGGCCAGCACCATGGCGATCGTTTGCAGCGCCTCGACTTCGTCTTCGCCATAGAGCCGCGAGACTTGGTTCTGCACAACGAGCACGCCGAAGGTCCGTTCAGAGCGGACAATCGGCACCGCCAAGAGAGCGTTGAAAGGCTCTTCGCCGGTCTCCGGTTTGTAGGCGAAGCGCTCGTGGTGTTGGGCGTCCGCCAAGTTCAGCGGCTGCGCGGTCTCCGCGACTAAGCCAACGAGCCCCTCGCCTGGCTTCAGTCGCGTCTTATGGACGGCATCAGGCGAGAGACCCTGCGTCGCAAACAGTTCGTTGTAGCCGCCGCGCGTCAGGTAGATGGAGCACACATCCGCGACCATGGTCGACGCCACCATCGTGACGAGCCGCGTCAGCCGCTCTTGCGGCTCCGCGCCGGTCTCCATGATCTCCCGCAATTTTCGCAGGAGTATCCGGGATCCGCCAATGCTCGCGGGTCCAACCATCGCGGTTTAGCGTCCTCCAACGTCACCGCCTCTCAGGCGGCGTCCAAACCATATGCGCTGTGTAGCGCGCGCACCGCCAATTCTGTGTACGCGGCATCGATCAAGACAGAAATCTTGATCTCCGAGGTGGCGATTGCCTCGATATTGATGCCCTTTTGCGCCAGAGCCGCGAACATGGCCCGCGCCACGCCGACCTGGCTGCGCATGCCGATGCCAATAACCGAGACCTTGGCAACATCACGGCGAATATGGACCTCTTCGACGCCGATCTTTGCTTTGATCGATTCAATTGCTTCCGCCGCGCGTGACGCGTCACGATCTGGGCACGTGAACAAAATGTTCTGCCGTTCCGGCTGCCGCGCCTCGCTCTGGACGATCATGTCGACATTGATATTGGCGTCGGCGAGCTTGCTGAAGATCTCAGCGGCGACGCCCGGGTGATCCTCAACGCCGAGCAGCGTGACCTTCGCTTCGTCGCGTGAATACGCAACGCCGGAAACAACCTGCTTTTCCACGATCTCATCCTCAGGACACACGAGCGTGCCGGGATTGGGCGCCCCCGGCTCAACGAAACTAGACAACACCCGCACCGGCACGCGCTTGGCAAACGCGAGTTCAACCGAGCGGGTCTGCAGCACCTTCGCGCCAGCGGACGCGAACTCGAGCATTTCTTCGTAAGAAATCTTCTCGATCCGCTGTGCCTTCGACACCACGCGCGGGTCGGTCGTGTAGACGCCATCGACATCCGTGTAGATGTCGCAGCGGATCGCGTTCAGCGCGGCCGCCAACGCCACCGCCGACGTATCTGAGCCGCCACGGCCAAGCGTGCTGATGCGATTGGCGTCGGTGATTCCCTGAAACCCCGGCACGACCGCGACAACGCCTTCGTCCATCGACCTGCCGATGAGCTCTCCGGGAATATCCGACACGCGCGCCTTCGAGTGCGCGGTGTCGGTGCGGAATGGGATTTGCCAATTCTGCCAAGAGCGCGCGGGCACGCCGATGCGCCGCAGCGCCAGCGCCAAGAGCCCCGTCGTCACCTGCTCCCCGGAGGAGACGATGACATCGTACTCGTCGTTGAAGTCGTTCGCGCTCATCTGGGCGCCATTGCCGGCTTCGCCGGCAGCGGAGCGCGCTAAGCCGACCAAGCGGTCGGTCTCGCCCGACATGGCCGAGACCACGACGGCCAGGCCCAAACCGGGCTTTTTTTCAGCCGCGACGATGCGCGCGACGCGGGCGATGCGGTCCACGTCGCCCACGGACGTGCCACCGAACTTCATCACCAATCGAGACATGGGGAGAGTGTCGTCTTCCGAAGCGTTGGCAGCGGCATTAGCACGCTTCCGGGCTTTGGCGATACGCCTTGACCCGCATCGTTCCCGAGCCAACTTGGTTAGCTGATGACCTCCACGCTCGACCCCGCCGAGATCGCCAAGTTCAGCGCGCTCGCCGCCGAATGGTGGAATCCAAAAGGGCCCTTCGGCGCGCTGCACCGTCTGAACCCCATCCGGCTCCGATACATTCGTGACCTGGCGCTGAAGCAGTTCGGCCGCAGCGCCAGAAAGCCGCTCGACGGGGTAACGACATTGGACCTCGGCTGTGGCGGCGGCCTCGTCTCCGCTCCACTCGCACGCATGGGCGCCAAGCTCACGGCAGTCGACGCCTCGGCTGAGGCCATCGGCGCGGCCAGCGCCTACGCCGCGCAAGCTGGCCTCGACATCGACTTCCGGAACACCAGCGCCGAAGCGCTTGTTGACCACGGCGAGCAGTTCGAATTGGTGACAGCGCTCGAAATTGTCGAGCATGTCGCTGACGTGAACGCCTTTCTCGCCGCCGCGAGCGCCCTCGTTGCCCCCGGCGGCCTTCTCATTCTCTCCACCATCAACCGAACGCCGAAAGCCCGCGCACTCGCAATCACCGGCGCCGAGCGCATCCTCAAGTGGGCCCCCGAGGGCGCCCACGACTACGACAAGCTCGTCACGCCCGAGGAGATCCGCGCCGGCGCGCCAACACTGCACTGGGACGAACCTGTCGGCATCACCTATCAGCCGCTCGGCAGCGGCTGGGCGATCTCGCGTGATATCGATATGAACTACATGATGACCGGGCGCAGAGGCGCCTAGACAGCCCGCGAATGGCGAGCGGCGCCTTCCTGCCTATAGGTATCGAAAACGTTTGCAACAATCCGGGCGAATGGCCGCGCGGCGGGCGGCACGCTGATCCTGCCGTCATCCAGCTCGACGAGGCCGTCGCGGACCAAGGGCGCCAGCTCAGATAATTCGCGTCGAAAATTGTCCGGCGAGTCGAGTGTCAGTTCGAAGTCGCAGAGCAAGCGCATGATGAGATCACGGCGTTGGCGATCTTCCATGCTCAATGCGCGTCCACGGCACGTTGAGAATTCGCCGCTCCCCGCCTTCGTCTGCCAGTCGCTCACATTCGGTTCGTTCTGGGCATAGCCCTGCGGCAAAGTCGAGATCGAGGATGGCCCCAACCCAATGAGGGCGTCGCATTCGTATTCGACGAAACCTTGAAAATTGCGACGTAATTCGCCGGCTCGTGCGGCGCGCGCTATCGGGTCACTAGGGAGCGCATAGTGATCATAGCCGATAGAAACATAGCCAGCGGCGCGCAAAGTTTCGGCGATGGCCTCCGCCAATTCGAAACGCGCTTCTGTTCCAGGTAAAGCCGCTTCACTAATCAACCGCTGACGCGCCTTGAACCAAGGCACGTGCGCATAACCAAACACGGAGAAGCGATCTGGCCGCAGCGACGCCGCCAATTCCGCGGTCCGCCTCACCGTCTCCAGCGTCTGATGCGGCAGCCCATACATAAGGTCAAAACTCAGCGCGGCGACGCCCACGTCACGCAACCGGTTTGCGGCGTCGCGCACACACTCGAACGGCTGCTCGCGGCCAATCGCCACTTGCACGCCAACATCGAGGTCTTGCACGCCGAGCGAAGCGCGGTTGACGCCACAACGCGCGAATGTTTGTGCCTGTTCGTCCGTCAGAAGCCTTGGGTCGAGTTCAATCGCGTGACGCTCAAGCCGGCTTAGGTCGAAGCGCTGTGCCAACCGATCCACAATCGCTTCAAACCGTTCGGGGTTGAGTGAATTGGGCGTGCCCCCACCCCAGTGGATTTCGCGAACGCTTTTTGCGCCGGACACCCCCACAACACACTCGATCTCACACTCGAGTGCCTCGACGTACTGCGCCACCGGCTCGTCACGGCGTACGGCGAACGCGTGACAGCCACAGTACCAGCACATCCGCTGACAGTACGGCACATGGATGTAGAGCGAGATCGACGCCTCGGGCGGGAGTTCGCTGAGCCAGCGCGCATACACGGCCCCGTCCACGCTTTCGTTGAAGTGTGGGGCGGTCGGATAGCTCGTGTAGCGCGGAACATCGAGTTCCGCGTATTTCAGCAGGCGTGAATCCACAAACTGCCTCTGCCAGCCTCGGACAGGGGCGTCCTTGATCCGGCGCAATGGAACCTAGTTCAGCTTCTTCGGCTGCACCGGCGCCAACTCCGGCGGCAGCGGCGAAGCGGGAATGCCTTCATCCGCCAGCTCTTGTGCCTGCTCTGGCGTCGCTTCGCCCCAAATGGCGCGCTCTTCGCTCTCGCCTGAGTGCATCTTGCGCGCCTCATCGGCGAACTTGTCGCCGACATAGTCGAAATTGTCCTTGATGTGCTCGCGCACCTTCGCCGCCATCGCCATGGCGACCGCGCGCTCGCTCTGCGCCGCCTTTTTGCGCGCCGTGCGCACCGCAGGCGCCATCGGCGCTTTAGTCACGTGCTTCGAACCACAATGCGGGCACTCGACCAAACCCGCTTCCGCTTGCTTGTCGTAGTCGGCGATCGAGCCGAACCAGGCTTCGAACTCATCGCCGTTATCGCACCGGAGGTCGTATCTGATCATGGTCCCGTAAAGTTGCGTCCGCCCTGCCACGCGGGGATTTTTGCCCGCGCATCAGCGACAGCATCTAGGTCAAGATCGGCGGCAATGAAACCTTGCTCATCGTCCTCAAGCGCGGCGATCACCTTGCCCCACGGGTCGATGATCAACGAATGCCCGTAGGTCGAGCGGCCGTCCTCGTGTTTGCCGCCCTGCGCTGGCGCGACGACATAGCAATGCGTCTCGATCGCCCGCGCCCGCAGCAACGTTTCCCAATGCGCTTGACCAGTAGGCACCGTGAACGCCGCCGGGACGGCAATCACTTCAGCGCCGCCGCGCGCCAGAGCGCTGTAAAGCGGCGCGAAGCGCACATCGTAGCAAATGGTTAGACCGATCTTCGCGTCCATCGGACCTGTAACGAGAACGGCCTCAGAACCGCCCTCAAACGAGTCGCTCTCCCGATACATTTCTCCGCCGCCGAGGGTCACGTCGAACAAATTGATCTTGTCGTACTTGGCGATGACCTTGCCGCTCGGATCGAACACGAACGAGCGGTTCCACACCTTGCCGTTGCCGGCATCGATCGAACCTGATCCAAGCAAAAGCCAAACGCCCAACTCCTGCGCAGCCGCGCCCCAAGCTTTGAGTTCGCTCTCTATCTGAGCCGACCCGATCGTTTTCAGCATGCGCGGCTTGTCGCGATCCAAGACCATCGTGCATTCGGGCGTCGCAATGAAGCGGGCGCCGGCGGACGCAGCTTCACGCAGCAGCGGCATCGCGGCTTCGCGATTGGCTTTCGGATCAATCCCTGAACGCAGCTGAACCGCCGCAACCCGCAGCTTCCGCATCAGGCGCCCGCCAACAGCGGATCAAGCCCGCCGCTTTGCTCAAGCGCATGCAGATCGTCACAGCCGCCGACGTGCTTATCGCCAACGAAAATCTGCGGGAAAGTCCAACGCCCTGAGCGTTGGATCATCTCTTGGCGCGTTAGCGGACAGCCGGTGGCGTCGATCTCTTTCACTTCCACTCCCTTCCGCTGCAGCAACGCGATGGCTCGCGTGCAATAGGGGCAAAAGGCGCGCGTGTAGATGGTTACCTGGACCATATCCGACTCAAACTGTCAGATAGAAATATCAGCCGGTCTAACAACACGCGCCAGGGTCACTGCATGCACTTCTGCAACGCCAGCTTTACGCAATGCGCGGGCGCACGCCTCTAAAGTCGCTCCGGTGGTGAAAACATCGTCCACGACGAGGACGACCTTACCCTTGTAATGGCCGAACGCCTCGATTGCCCCGCCGACGTTCCTGCGCCGTTCCGAAGCCGAGAGACCCGCCTGGCTCTTGCGGCGCTTAACCCTAGTCAGCGCTCCGGGTTTCCATGGCTTGCCGCCGGTGCGCGCCAAGGCCTGCGCCAGCCATGCAGCCTGGTTGAAACTGCGCGCGGCGAGCCGCGTCCAATGCATAGGCGCCGGCGCCACGAAGTCAGCCTTGGCCAATTGCTCGGCTGCCGCGGCCGACATCCACTTCGCAAACACCGGCAAGCCGTCGCGCCGCCCGCCTCGTTTGAGGTCGAGGATCAGGCGCCTCGCATGATCCTCATACGCCAGCGCCGCCCGTGCGGTGTCATAGGCGGGCTTCCGCCCTACGCAGGCGGCGCAGATGTCGCCGGGGCTGCCGCCATCGGGCAGCGGGAACCCACAGCAAGCGCATTGAGGGTCCGACAGGAACTTCAGCTCACCCCAAAGCTCGGCCTCTATGACACCGGGCCTATCCACAATTGCTTCGGAGAGAAGGGAGCGCGGCGGCCAGACGAGGTCGGAGAGGCGCGAGATCACGCCGCGTTTCCGGAACGCCCCTGCCGCGCGATAGGATGTGCCCATGAGTGCCTCGGGCCCATTCGAGCCACGCCTTGTGCGTCAGCGCAAGCGCCGCGCGCGCGCCACCCTCCGCGACGCGGCGTTTCTGCACGAGCGCGTGGCGGCTGACCTGGCTGATCGGCTTGAGGTTATCTCGCGCCCTTTCCCGAATGTTCTCGTACTCGGAGGTTACGAGGCGTTCGACCTGGAGATGCAGATGCGGGACGACCTCCCGCGCCGGATTGGGAGATCATCACGCGTTAGGGCCGACTTCAGCGATGGCGATGTTACAATCGATCCCGAACACCTGCCGTTCGCGCCTGGCTCATTCGACCTCATCATCTCGCCACTCGCGCTGCACTGGATCAACGACCTCCCTGGTGCGCTTATTCAACTCCGCCTCGCGCTCAAACCAGATGGCCTCCTGCTAGCCTCGCTCTTTGGCGGCGCCACGCTGAGCGAACTGCGCCTCTCACTCATCGAAGCGGAATCCGAACTCACCGGCGGTGCGGGCCCTCGCGTTTCACCGTTCGCCGATCTCCAAGACATTGCCGGTCTCCTTCAGCGCGCGGGCTTCGCGCTTCCGGCGGCGGATCGCGACGTCGTCACCGTGCGCTATGGCGAACCTATGCGCCTGCTCGCCGACTTGCGCGCGATGGGGGAGACGTCGGCGCTGCGCGAACGCAGCCCACGCGGCCTAAGCCGCCGCATCCTCGTCCGCGCGTTTGAGATTTATCGCGAACGTTACAGTGACGAAGACAACCGCGTCCGCGCGACCTTTGAAATTCTCACCGCTACGGGATGGTCACCGCACGAAAGTCAGCAGAAGCCGCTGAAACCTGGCAGCGCCAAGATGCGTTTGGCCGATGCGCTCAAGACAGAAGAAAAATCCGCGGGCGAAAAAGCTGGCGATTAACGCGGCATTCGCGTCATACACCAGAAGTGCAGTCCGGGGAGGTCGAACTCGTTGGTCACTTCAAAACCATGCCGCGCATAGAGCGCTACGTTCCGTTCCGTCGACGCTTCAAGATAGCCGACCGTCCCGCTCGCATCGAGCGGCGCCAGCGTTTGTTTTAGCATCGCCGAACCAAGGCCCTGGCCCTGCGCGTTGCTTGAAACACCGAGAAATTGCAGATGCGCGTGTGGCACGGCCGGGTGGCACGAGGTCAGCCGCGCGCCCAATTCTCGCGCGCGCTTTAAGCCAGACGCGCCGGCGATCGACATGAACAGTGGCGTGTAGTAGAGCTCCCGCCACCATGGAAAATCGAACGCCTTCAGCCCTGGCCCCAGCCACACCGCGGTGCCTTCGATCTCACCGCGGCCGTCAGCAATCCAAATATCGCGTCTGGGATGCAGCATGTCGCGCACGACCGCGTCGAAGAACTTTCGCCGCTGTCGATCCTTCGTCGTATCCTGCCTCAGCCAGTAATTGAGCCCGGCTTCATCGACGAACGCATCCGTCAACACCGCGGAGGCCGTACTCAGCTCCTCCGCGCGGACCCCCCGCACAATCGCGTTCATATCTTTTCCGAGATCCGGATCGCGGCGCGGCAGCCGAACTTGATCACGGCCGAGAGCACTGGATACGCGGGCGCCTGATGCGCGCCTTGTTCAACGGCCGTGTCCTTGTGGGCGAGTTCGTCTTCGCGGAATTTTTCTACGACGTACTTGAGCTCGGCATCGACGCCTTCAAGCTCGTCGCTCTGATGACCGTAGTGCTTCTCAATCACCTCCTCGACCGCCTCGGTGCACGCATGCGCCGCTTCTTCTCCCATCAGCGCGGTGATCGCGCCAAGACCAAAACCGGCGACACGCCAAACCGGCGCCAACAAAGTTGGCCGCACGTTGCGCTCTGCAATCAACCGATCGAACGTCTTTAGGTGTTCTTGCTCACCCGCTTCCATCTCGGCGATGAGCTTGGCCGCGTGCGACTTGCTTTCGATGCGGCTGAATACGGCTTTTTGGCCGCGATAGATCTGCACGGCGCCATACTCGCCCGCATGATCAACGCGGATCATTTCATCTAGCCGGCGTTTTGCGACGTTTTCGCCAGGAAGCGGTGGATGCGACCGGCTCATTGTGGGTGTTTTCCAGTCAGCGCGACATAGAAACTCGCCAGCGCAAGCAGCAGCGAGATGATGGCGTTGTAACCCGCCATCGAAATTCCCATCAGCGACCAGACGATTTCGTCGCAACGCGGCGGCCGCAGCTCACCATCCGGCAAACCGCCCAGGCTCAGGTCGTGGGCATTGACCGCGCCGCCGATATCGCATTGGGCGACAAGCCACTTCTGCTCAACCGCCACATGGTAGGCGCCCATCGCAGCGCTGCCGAGCAACACCAGACCGACGATGATGATCGCCCAATTCGTCCATTTCCGCTGGATGCGCGTGGTGATAAACGCGAGCGCGGAAACCGCGATAATCGCCCAATGCCAGTAGCGCTGCTGCATGCACAACGGGCACGGCTGCAGCCCAAGTTGGCCCTGGAAGTAAAACACCGCCGTAGCCAGCATCGAGCCCGAGATAAGCAGGATCAGGAGCGGCCAAATCGGGCGCAAACGGTCAATCATGGGCCGATCCTAGCTCAGAATTGCGGCCATAGTCTGCGGCGCGCCGCCGCGTTTAGTGCGGAATGTACTTCAGCGCCAAGACCACTGCGACGAGCACCACGGCAACCACGGCGAGCACCAGCCCCATCCGCTTTTCCATAACAGGAGCGATTTGCGGACCGAAGCGTTGAAAGAGCCACGCCACCAGCAAGAACCGCGCGCCGCGCGTAATCGCCGAGAGCACTATGAACATCGGCAGCGAATAGTGCATCGCGCCGGAGAGGATGGTGACGAGCTTGTACGGGATCGGCAGCAGACCCTTGATCAAAATGACCCAAGCGCCGAACTGGTCATACCAAGCGCGAAACTCCGCTTCGCGGTCGCCAGAATAGCCGAAGAAGTTGAGAATGACGCGCCCGACGGAGTCCATCAGGAACATGCCTATTGCGTAGCCCGCCAAACCGCCGAGCACTGAGGCGATGGTGCACACAAGCGCATAACGCAGCCATTTCTTCGGCTCCACCGCCGCCATTGGGCCAAGCATCAAGTCCGGTGGCAGCGGGAAGAACGAACTCTCCGCAAACGACACCACGAACAAGGCGCGCTCCGCGTTCGGCGAGCGCGCCGCGTTCATCATTTTGGACTTGATACCGTCGAGCATGCTCACGCGGCTAGCATGGTTCGGGCCACCACGTCAGCCATCATGGTCAATGACCCCCGCTGGGTTTCAGACAGCGTCCGTGGCCGAACGTGCGAGCGAAGGACCTTCAGCCTGTGTTGCGGCCTGCTGTGCGAAAGACGAGCCGGGCGCAATCCACCAGAAAATGACCGCAAGTATCCAGCGCATGAGTCCCCCAACTCTCGCGACCAACTTCCTTCGCACGGCGAAGAAAAATGGTGCCCCCGGTCGGGCTCGAACCGACACACCTCTCGGTACCGGATTTTGAGTCCGGCGCGTCTACCAATTCCACCACAGGGGCAACGGGGCCCCCTTTAGCCACCCCCGTCTGCTTCTTCAAGATTTGCCGCGCGGGGGCACTCAGGTATGAGGCGGGAAAGCCGATGATAAGTCCGGCGCGCTGGGGAAACGCATGACCGACGAGACAATCGCCGGCGAGGACACCGGCTTCGGCCGCGTCGGCCGCTGGATTGGCCTCCTTTTGGGACCAGCCCTGGCGCTGGGCCTGCAATTCATGCCGCCGCCTGAAGGCATGACGCCGGAAGCGTGGCGGGTCGTTTCCCTTGCAACGCTTATGGTCATTTGGTGGGTGACCGAAGCCATTCCGATTTCGGCGACCGCCCTTATCCCGCTCGCTGCGCTACCGCTTATCGGCGCGACGTCGATGAAGGAAGCCGCGGCGCCCTACGCTGACCCCATCGTCTTCCTCTTCATCGGCGGCTTTATGCTTGCCGCCTGCGTCGAGCGCTGGCGCCTGCACGAACGCATCGCGCTCTCGATCGCCTCGGTGGCGGGTGGCCGCCCTGTCGCGCTCGTTGGCGGCTTCATGGTCGCATCGATGCTGATCTCGATGTGGATCTCGAACACGGCGACCACTTTGATGCTCGTGCCCATCGCCATCGGCGCGGCACGCGCCATGTCCGGCAGCGGCAAACCAGATCTCGCCCTTGGCGGCGCACTCACACTGGGCGTCGCGCACGCCGCCACAATCGGCGGCATCGGCACCCCCGTGGGTTCGCCCACCAACCTCATCGCCATCGGCTTCTTCGAACGCGCCGAACAGCCAATGGTGTTCATCGACTGGATGAGTCGCGCCTTTCCCATCATCTTGCTGATGATGCCGGTGGCTTGGCTGCTTTTGTGCTGGCCGCTCTTCGGCAAGGGGCATCAGCGCTACGAAGCCATCGGCGCGGTCGTGAAGGATGCGCTGAAGGCGCTCGGCCCGGTCACGCGTCCGGAAGTGCGTACAGGTCTCATCTTTGCGCTGGTCGCGCTCGCCTGGATGACGCGAACGGAATTGGTGAAGCTTCCGGGGCTCAATGCTCTTACCGACACCGGCGTCGCGATCTTTGGAGCGCTGCTGCTCTTCTTCGTGCCATCTGGTCGCGGCAACGGCGAGAAACTTATCGATTGGAAAACCGCTGAGGGCATTCCTTGGGGCATTGCGATCCTGTTCGGCGGCGGCCTCGCACTCGCGGCCGGCATGGAGGCTACGGGCCTTGCCGCTTGGATCGGCGAGTGGATCGGCGGCTTTGACGGCATTTCAACCTTCGCGTTGGTGGCCATTCTGGTGGTGACGACGATCTTGGTGTCGGAACTTGCCAGCAACGTCGCGACACTGACATCGATGCTGCCCGTCGTCGCCGCTGTCGCCACCGCTACCGGCACACCGCTGCAGCAACTGGCGTTCCCGGTCGCCATCGCCGCCAGTTTCGCCTTCATGCTCCCGGTCGCCACCGCGCCAAACGCGATCGCCTATTCCTCCGGTTTGCTTTCGTTGAAGCGGATGCTGACCGTCGGCTTCGGACTGAACATCGCCGCCATCATCCTGATCATGACCTTCACGGCCTAGAACAGGGCCTCCACGCGGTCCCAGAACGCCTTCGGCAGATCAAGGCCAGACAGCCGCTTCAGCTCTTGCGCCAAAGTCGGCGACGTCACGTTAATCTCGATCAGCTTGCCGGCGATCACGTCTAGACCCGCGAAGACAATGCCCTCGCGTTTCAACAACGGCGCAACGGCCGCCGCGATTGCGCGATCGTCGTCATCCAATTCACCCGCGGCCGCTTGCCCGCCGACCGCCAAGTTCGCGCGGAAATCGCCCGCCCTCGGCAAACGCTTCAGCGCCGCAAACGGCTCACCATTCAACACGAACACGCGCTTATCTCCGCCGGAGACGGCGGGCAGGAATTCTTGCGCCAAGATCGGCTCGCGCCCTGTCGCAGAAAGAAACGCGCGCGCCTTCTTGCGGAACTCAGGGTCGCTGGCCGCGAGTTTAATCACGCCCTCGCCGCCCATCATGAAGAGAATCTTCAGCACAACTTGGTCGTAGCGCTTCGCGAAAGCTTCCAGCGCATCGAGATCGCGCCCCACCCAAGTGTTTGGCGTTAGCTCCGGAAACTGCAAGATCGCGCACTTCTCGGAAATGTTGCGGATGCCCTGCGGCGGATTGATCACCCGCGCCTTCTTCACCAGCTCCAAGAGATACGTGTTGGTGACGTACCCCATGTCGAACGGTGGGTCCTGCCGCACCAACACGACTTCAAAATCATCAACCGGCCGCGCGGCCTCTTCGAGCGTCTTGTAGTGCGCGCCTTCCTGCAAGCTCACCGAAACGCGCCGCGCGTTCGCCTTGACCACGCCAAGTTCATAGAAAAGATCGTTCGGCGCCCACCACCAGATCTCATGCCCGCGCGATTGCGCCTCGACCATGAGCGCAAGCGAAGTGTCATGGTTCACGATCATCTTCTCGATCGGATCCATCTGCACGGCGATGCGGAGAGATTTCATCTAGCCAGCCTGCGCCTTGCGTCCGTTCGTACGCGCGCCACGCAACTGCTCAGCGATCAAGAAGGCAAGATCAAGCGCTTGCTGACCATTCAGGCGCGGATCGCAATGCGTGTGATAGCGGCTCGATAGATCTTCCTCTGTCACTGCCGACGCGCCGCCCAAGCATTCAGTCACCTGCTGGCCCGTCATCTCGACGTGCACGCCGCCGGGATAAGCGCCTTCCGCCGGCAGAATGTCGGTGAATGCGCGCACCTCCGCGAGAATGCGATCGAATGGCCGGGTCTTGAAGCCAGAGCCAGTCTTCAGCGTATTGCCGTGCATCGGATCGCACGACCATACGACGTTGCGCCCTGCCTTCGTCACCGCGCGCACCAGCTTCGGCAACCCAGCTTCAACCTTCTCCGCGCCGAACCGCGCGATGAGCGTGATGCGCCCTGGCTCGTCGGTCGGATTGAGAATGTCCAGCAGTCTCAGAAGCTCATCCGGCTCCAACGACGGCCCGCATTTCATCCCGATCGGATTCTTGATCCCGCGTGCGAACTCCACGTGCGCGCCATCGGGCTGGCGGGTGCGATCGCCGATCCAGACGAAGTGTGCACTGGTATCGTACCAATCGCCCGTCGTTGAATCGACACGCGTCATGGCTTCTTCGTAGCCCAGCAACAGCGCTTCGTGGCTGGTGTAGACATCGACGTGGCGCACCTGCGGCACGCTTTGCGGCGTGATCCCGCACGCCTCCATGAACGCGATCGATTCCGAGATGCGATCTGCAATTTCCTGATAACGCTTGCCCTGCGGGCTATCGGCCACGAAGCCGACCATCCAGCGGTGCACGTTGTGGAGATCTGCGTAGCCGCCGTTCGCGAAGGCGCGGATCAGGTTCAGCGTCGCCGCCGACTGCGAATACGCCTTCACCAACCGCTCGGGGTCAGGCAAGCGCGACTCTGGCGTGAATTCCATGCCGTTGACGTTGTCGCCGCGATACGATGGAAGCGTCACGCCGCCCTGCGTCTCGGTCTGCTCCGAGCGCGGCTTGCCGAACTGACCCGCGATACGACCGACCTTCACCACTGGGCGCGACGCCGCAAACGTCAGCACGACGCTCATTGCCATCAGCGTGCGGAACGTGTCGCGGATGTTGTCAGGGTGAAATTCCTTGAAGCTCTCCGCGCAGTCTCCGCCCTGCAGCAGGAACGCCTTGCCCGCCGCCACCCGCGCCAGATCGGCCTTAAGCTTGCGCGCCTCGCCTGCGAACACGAGCGGCGGATAGGCGCGGAGTTGCTGCTCGACTCGCGTGAGCGCGGCAGGATCGGGATAATCCGTCGGAATGTGCTTGGCGGGGAGCGAGCGCCAGCCGGCGGGGGTCCATTTTTCCTTCATCGTTCCAAACCCTAGCCGAACATCGCGCCGGTAAGCGAGGCCTCTTGCTGCACCTGCTCACCGAACATGGGCCCGATCAACGGGGTCACCAAGAACCAAACAGCCGCAGCGGCAATTGTGGCGGCCAAGGCTGCCGCAAAATAGAGCGAGGCATAGCGCCAACCGCCGGTGAAAGCGGCGATCACGCCCTTGGCCAAGGTGTTCATCACCACCGCAATCAGCACCGCGTGAGCGCCGATCGCCGGATCGAGACCGCCGCGGACTAAGCTGCTGGCCGCCAGCGTCACCGCGTCGACGTCGGCAAGGCCAGCGGTCGCCGCAAACGGCAGCAGCCCAGCTTGGCCGTAGGCGTCAGTGACGATGCGCCCAATAACGATCACCGCGCCGAGGAAGGCGGCGAATTTGAGAACCGAGCCAAGGTCGAGCGGACTGGTGAGTTTCTGCGCCGGCTCCGCGCCTCTACCCTCACGGTCGATGCGGCGCATCGCAAACGCCGCGCCCGCAAAGACAAGAACCACTGCGATAAGCGCCGGCGCCGCCTCCGGGACAACTGGCGCCGCCGCAATGGCCAGCAAGACGACGACGCGGCCAACGCTGATCGCGGCCGCAATCGCCGCTGCCGCCGCACCGACCATGGCGTGCGTTTCGCCAGCTTTCACCCGCCGTCCCAGTTCGGCGGTTACAACAGTCGAAGACACCAGCGCCCCAGCCGCTGCGCCGGCCAGCACGCCAACATCGTTGCCGAGGACGCGCACCGCGACGTAACCGGCAAACGAAGCGCCCGCGACCAAGATGGTCAGCAACCAAAGCTCGCGCGGATTGATTGCGCCCCAGATGTCGACAGTCCGATCCGGCAGCAGTGGCAACGCAATAAAGGTCGCACCGAGAATGAGCAGCGCTGAACGCAGCTCCTTCCAGGTTATCTTGTCCAACCAAGCATGAAGCGCACTCTTGAACGCCAGCAAGCCGACAAGCGTCACGCCAGCTGCCGCCGCGATCCGCAGATCGCCCCACATCGCATAGAGACCCAGAGCAAAAACCAGGAGCCCTGCGATCGTGCCGGTGGCGGAGAGATCATTGTCGTGCTGGCTTTCGCGCACCTTGAAGACAACGAACGCCGTGCCAATCACCAGGACCAGCGCTGCAAAGCCAATCTCGCCGGCCATCGGCAGCAGTGCGCCGACAACGCCACCCGTCAAACCGAGCACCGCATGCGTTCTCAGTCCGGCCGCCCGCATCCCGTCAGGCGCGTCACGGTGCCTCCATCCGCGCTCGACACCGACTAGAAAGCCGATCCCTAGCGCCATCGCTAGGCGCTGGAACATTTCAAGGAGGGCGGGATCAGGCATTGGCAGCCAAGTCTTGGTGTGGCGCCTGGGTTCCTGCCAACGTGCCGCGCCTCAGAGGGGAGTGGCCACAGATTGCCAAGGTGTAATATGCCCGACTAGGTTCCCCACAGCAGGCGTGGGCGGGACACCTTTATGGCAATTGCGGCGTATCTCGCCTTCGAACCGGATGATGCTGACGCCGCCCATGCCGTAGCCGCCGAACTCGAAACACACGGATGGACGGTCTCCCGATCCGGCCCAGAATTTCGCGTGCAGGACAAGCTTGGCGCCTTGGTTCAAGTCGTCGGCCAAGCTGCTGTGGTTGTCGTGCTGGCTTCACCGGCGGCTCAGGAGAGCACTTGGATCCAACGTGAGGTCGCAGCGGCGCTCAACAACGGGCGCACCATTGTCGTCGTGAAGACTGGCGATCTTGCCCCCGACTCCTGGTTTAGCCAGACGCTAGACCCAGCGAGCTTCATCGACTTTCGCGAGGGCGCGCAGTCGGAGTCGCTAGCCAAAATGGTGGATCAGGCACGCGGCTCCAAAAGCCGTGGCCGCGTGATTGCGATGCTGAACATCAAAGGCGGCGTCGGCAAGACTGTGCTTGCCGCCAATCTGTTCGCCGCCGCACACCTTGCTGACAAACGCTCGATCAGCTTCATCGACCTCGATCCGCAGCACAATCTTACCCAGTATTTTCTCTCGCCGGGTGAACGAAACCGAATCCGCGACCGCAATCACACGCTCTACGGCATCCTCAATGCGCGCGGCGACCACTCAACGCCGAGCAGCGATTTCGGCGCGATCTCGATTCCGCTGAACCGCGCCAAGCGTGGCGCTAAGGCGCCGAACTTCGAACTAGTCGCCGGGGATGAGCGCCTCTTCGAGTTCACTCTCGATACACGCCCAGACCGCGACAAAGCTGAGGCCTTCACGCGCTTCCGGGCGCTGATCTCCGCGTTACGCGCTCGCTCGGACGCGGTGGTCATCGACTCCAACCCCTGTGCGACCTTCCTCACCCGTTTGGCGATCACCACCTCCGATCACATCGTCGCTCCCGTGCGCCCGGAGCGCTACTCGCTCACCGGTCTGAACATGCTCGAACACGTCGTGCGTGAGGTCAGGGGAAGGCCATTGCGGCCGGAAGAATTCTCCGTCCTTCTGAACGGCGTGAACGATCGCACGCGCTCCAGTGAGACCGGTGACGCCGACGCGCTGACGCGTGCGGAGATCAACAACGCACCCTTCTTCGGCAGCACACTTCTCCCCGAGGAAGTGCCCTATTCCGCCGTCTTACGCTCCACACCAAGCGACCGCTTCGCCGCGAACCCGATCAATGTCACGGCAATGATGCGCGTGGGCGGGCGCCCGGCTAAAGAGGCCCTCGCACGAGCCGCCGCCTCGATCCTGCGCCGGGCGGCGCCATGAGCCTGAAGCCGGCCGACGCCAAACTACTGCGCACCGCGCTCGCCCGCCGCTCGCGCACCGAGGCGAAGCGCGTCTTCAAACTCGCGCGCGATCACTCCGATAAGACGTTGCTCGCCGCGGCGTTTGCTGCTCCGAAGAACAAGGCCGCGAAACCCAAGGGCGACCCCTTGGTCCGCGAACTCAAGCGGACGCTGAAGCCGATCATGGGTCCATCCCAGGAGAAGGCCGATATGCTGATCGAGCACATCGCCAAAAAGTACAAACGCAAGCTCGCTTGCGAGCCCAAAGGTCTGGCCGACGCTACCCGCCAGCTCCGCACCAAGTTCAGCGACGATCAGATCAGCGCCGGCGCCAAGAGCCTCGTCACCCACCTGAGCAAGCTCTACGGCGGCTCAGACGGGGTCGTGTAACCCCTCCGTATCCCTGGACGAACTAGGCGGCGTTCACCAGGTTAGGGTCCATGACAAAATCCGCACTCGGCTTCGATCTCACGCCCCCCAGCGCCGAAGTGCGCGCTCGCCTCGAAGCTGGCCTCACCCAAGAAGAACGCGACGTCCTCTTGCATCACGGCACCGAAGCGCCATTCTGCGGTGGACTTCTCAACCAGAAGGAGGCTGGCGCCTATTGCTGCCGCCTCTGCGGCTTGCCGCTCTTCCGCCAAGACACCAAGTTCGAAAGCGGTACCGGCTGGCCAAGCTTCACGGCGCCGATTGATCCCAAGCATGTCGTCGGCATCGAGGACAATTCATACGGCATGCGCCGCATAGAAACCCGTTGCGCACGCTGCGACAGCCACCAGGGCCACGTCTTCCCAGACGGCCCACGGCAAGCCGGCGGCCTGCGCTACTGCATCAATTCAGTGTCACTGCAATTCGTAGCCGATGGGGCCGCGCTGCCCGATCCGCTTGGACGCTCGGAGAAGCTCGCTGCCTAGTGGCGAGCCTTCTTCAGTTGCTCGATCAACCGGTCGAGATCGCGCCGCATCGCATGCGTGATCACCTCGTCGGCCTCGGAGCCTTTGAACGTGCTTAGCGCGCGCGAAACCACGCGCCCGACCAAGAGACTGGCCTCATTGGTGTCTTCGGTGAACTGACGCGCACGGGCGGCAAGCTCACCCTGGCGAGAAAGAATGGCCGTCACAGGCTGCGCCATGGACGCTCTCCGTCTGCTTCGGGCCGAACAGCTCCCCCAGTCCGCGCGGCAGATGTAGAAACGATAACAGAGATTTCCCCAAATAAGAGAGCTAATCGTGGTGTGTGGAAAGTTTTTTAGAACCGCGCTGGAACCGACAACGCTCCGTTAAGTCTAACAACGTGCAATGCTTGAGCTGTCTTGACGCCTTCGAAGGTTCGGCGACCATGGTCGTGACGTGACAAAGCCATTTCCAACCAAGAACCTGCGCTTCTTCCTGACAGCGCCGACTCCTTGCCCGTACTTGCCGGGCCGGAAAGAGCGTAAGGTTTTCACAGCGTTGGATGGCATCGAAGCCACCGAACTGCACGACGTCTTGACCAACGCTGGCTTCCGCCGCTCACAGAACATCGCCTACCGGCCGTCATGCGATGCGTGTGACGCCTGCATCTCCGCGCGCGTGCCGGTTGAGAAATTCGAGTTCAGCCGCCGCTGGCGCAAGATCATGCTTCGCAACGCTGATCTGACGCGCACACTGCGCCCGGCTGAAGCCACCGAAGAGCAATTCTTGCTGCTGCGGCGCTATCTCGCGTCACGCCACGCCGATGGTGGCATGGCCGAAATGAGTTTCACAGACTTCGCGGCGATGGTGGAAGAATCCGCCGTTCACACGCACATCGTCGAATATCGCTACAGCAAAGGCCCCAACAAAGGCGAACTCGCCGCCGCGGCGCTTGTCGACGCGCTCGGTGACGGGCTTTCGATGGTCTATTCGTTCTTCGAACCGGAAGAAGGCCGCCGCAGCCCCGGCGTCTACATCATCCTCGATCACATCCAGCAGGCGCGTGCGGCGGGCTTTGGCTATCTCTATCTCGGCTACTGGATCCCCGGCTCCGACAAGATGCACTACAAGGCCGAGTTCCGGCCGCTTGAGCTGCTGCTGGGGGGTGAGTGGCGCCCTTACGAGCCGGTTCAGTTCTAACGTCATCAGCGCATTATCGCCGCACCGCTTCGCTGTAGGATAGATTTCCGCACGAGGTGACGCATGGCTGAGTCGAAGAAGGCGCTCTGGCGCGCAAACGAAATTCCCGCCGCCATGCGGCCATTCACGCAGAAGCTCAACTCCAACTCACTCTTCCGCGCCGCGGGTCTTTCGCGTCTCGCCGGCATGAACCGCGCGCATGTGAGCCTCGTACGCCTGCCGCCCGGCAAGGATAGCTTCGCCTATCACGCTCACATGCTCGAAGAGGAGTGGATTTACATCATCTCGGGCCGCGCCATGGCGGACATTGACGGCAAGACCGCCGAAGTCGGGCCCGGCGACTTCATGGGCTTCGCCACGCCAAGCGTGCCGCACTTGTTGCGCAACACGTTTGACGAAGAGTGCGTCTATCTCATGGGTGGCGAGGACAAGCCGATCGATGTCGTCTCCTACCCCGAACTCGATAAACGCTACCTGCTGATGCAGACCGAAAAGGGCACCGAGTTTTACGAACTCGGCGAACCGATCAAACCGATCGGCAAACCCGACTAAAGCACCACCCCTTCCCGCGTGCGCGCGCCTTCGGGCGCCTCATAGCCGAAGCGCGCGCACACATGGCTGTTCAGGGCGTCCCGGCTCGGCGGCTCGTCGCCCGCGAACACCAACACTGTCACGACCCTCGCGCGCTCATCGTAGGTGAGCGCCACATATTGCGGGCGCTCGGCGCCGCAGAGGCCAACGACACCCCCAGGCACAACCTGCTCGGTCACGCGGCGCAGCTCCACATTGAGCGAGCCGGGCCCGACAACCGCCGCCGCGTACGTGTCGCCGTTCTTAGCCATCAGATCGCCGCCGCGGCGCGGGTTCAGCGTACGTGTGTAGAGAACGACGCCGCTCTCAAAACTCACACCGGCACGCTGCACACTCATTGCGCCCGTGATCGTGCGCGCAGTGCTCGAGGCCGGTTTGTAATCACCGAATAGGAGCGAATGCTCCGGCTCCGGCGGAACAATATCCGCATGTGACGCCGCGCGCGAACACGCTGCCACGGCGAAGAGCAGAAATGAGATAGCGGCGATGCGCATGGCCGCTGTTTAGGCCGGCGACCGCAAACGCGCGACCGCCCCCCATCGCAAAACGCGCTCACTTGGTCGGCTCGTCGCACTGAGGCGCCATTGGTCGTTCACGAGAAAGGGCGCCGGACGGCGCGCGGCGCCTCCGGTTGCGGACAGGTCTGCTCCCGAGATGGGAGGACGGGGCGCGTGATCCGCGCTGAGTAGTCTCTGTAGGGGGGCGTTGATCGTCTCCAATCAACGCGCGCGCTTCACGCGCCCCGTTTTACGAAACGTTTTTCCCGGCTTGAGTCCGAGGAGTTGTGCAAGGCGTAGCTCTTCTTCAGCTGCCTACGCTCGCCACCTGAACGATGGATGTTCCGGAAACGCCGCCATCGTCGACGCCTCCTTCGGGGCTTAGCTCCATGCTCTTTTTGCCGGTTCTGGATGCGGGCGTTCCGTTCGCCCGGACCTTTCGGTTTCACTCCCCGAAAGCAGATTTTCAGATGCGCTTTGCTTTCGCGCCGCTCATCACCATCCCGATCGTTGCCGCACATTCCAAAGTTTCGGAGCTCTTCGAAATCTCCCGTGTGCGGCGGAGCGCAGTTTAAGGGAGGATTGGAGGTGTGGGATAGATTTTGCCGCGGGCGTTGATGGCGTTGGGAAATTTGGCGCTGGGTGGTGGGATAGATGGACGGCTCTAGAGCGTGAGCGACATGAACACCGTGTCCGCCACAGGCGTGTCGTAGTACGCGCCGATTTCAGCGAAGCCGAGCGAGCGATAGAGCGCTTGCGCTTCTTGCATCGAGGCGAGCGTGTCGAGGCGCATTTCGCGATGGCCGGCGGCGCGGGCGGCTTTAATGATGGCGAGCGCGAGCTGTTTGCCGAGGCCTTGCCCCCTGCCCGCTGGCGCGACGTAGAGGCGCTTCATTTCGCAGACGCCAGGCTCGTCGAGCGGACGCATGGCGACGCAGCCGAGGGCTTCGGTGGATGCGTCGCGCGCGATGAGGAGCGCGCCGTGCGGCGGCGCGTACTTGCCGGGGAGCGAGGCAAGCTCGTCATCAAAGCCCTGGTAGCCGAGATCGATTGGGAGCGACGCGGCGTAGGCGCGGAAGAGCTGGGTGGTGGCGGGGAAGTCGGTTGGGAAGGATGCGGGGACAATGAGCATGCGCGATTGCCTAGAGCGGTGTTCCAAGTAGTCTGCACCAAATCCTTGCCAACGACGGCGTCTCCACAATGATAAAGCGTCCGCCCGGATCGACTTTTCACGCCCTGACAGCGGCAATTGAGAAGACTCTCGCCGACGACGATCGCTTCACCATCGCCGCGCCAATGCGCCTTCGGGACAAGGACACCGGTCGGCTGCGCGAACACGACATCGTCGTGATCTTCGAGCACGGACATCACAAGGTCCTCACGGCAATCGAATGCAGGGATCGGTCCCGCAAGGTAGACGTTCCAGCACTTGAAGCATTTCACACCAAGTGCGCGAGGACAGGTATCCATCGAGGCGTCATCGTCTCACACCGGGGGTTTACGACGACTGCGATCACCAAGGCGGCGCAATTGGGACTCGGATGCATGAGCCTAGAGGCGGCCGCCAACTTCGATTGGTGCCTGATGCGGCATGTCACGCAGCACAATCGGTTCATCACGAAAGTCGAGCCCACCGTCACGACCGACCCACCGGTCCCAGGCAGAGTCCATGTGTTCGATTCCGAAGGTCGTCGCATTGATAAGGCCCGGCTTCATGCGATGGCAGTTGCATGTCTGAATTCAACAACCGCAGTCGAAAACTGGCAGCCGGGAGTCTATCAACACAACTTCTATCAGAATGACCCCGCTCTCGTTGCATATGCCCCTGACGGTAGCGGTCATAGAATTGCTCGCATTGATCTTGCAGTTGAATACACGATCTCAGAGTCGACACGCCCCATCGAACTGCACTCTTACACCGACGCACACACCGACAAACAAGCGGCGTCCGTGGCGAGCGCGCCAATGGATTTTGGGGAGATGGATGGGCGCCTTCTCTTTGTGAAGGGCCCTGACGGACGGATCAGCGTATCACTTCAGGTTCTCAAGAAGCACAATCCATCATAACGGAATGTTGTCGTGCTTCTTCCACGGATTTTCTAGCTTCTTGTTTTTCAGCGTGCCGAGGGCGCGGATTATGCGTTTGCGGGTTTCGCGGGGCATGATCACGTCGTCGACGTAACCCAGGCTCGCGGCGACGAACGGGTTGGCGAAGCGGTCGGAATATTCCGGCGTGCGCGCCGCGATTTTTTCCGGATCGCCGATATCGGCGCGGAAGATGATCTCGACGGCGCCCTTTGCGCCCATCACCGCAATTTCTGCGCTCGGCCATGCGTAGTTCACGTCGCCGCGCAGGTGCTTTGAACTCATGACGTCATAGGCGCCGCCATAGGCTTTTGCGCGTGATCACCGTGACTTTCGGCACCGTGGCTTCGCCGTAGGCGAACAAAAGCTTGGCGCCGTGCTTGATGAGGCCGCCAAGCTCTTGCTTGGTGCCCGGCAGGAAACCCGGCACGTCCACGAAGGTGACGATCGGAATGTTGAACGCGTCGCAGAAGCGCACGAAGCGCGCGGCTTTGCGCGAGGCGTCGATGTCGAGCACGCCGGCGAGCACCATTGGCTGGTTGGCGACGATGCCGACGGTTGAGCCGTCGAGGCGGACGAAGCCGGTCAGGATGTTCTTGCCGAAGTCGGCGCTGATCTCGAAGAAATCGCCCTCGTCGGCGACCTTCTCGACCAGCTCCTTCATATCATAGGGCTTGTTCGGATTGTCGGGGATCAGGCGATCGAGCGAGGTTTCTTCGCGCGTGACGTCATCGAAGTGGGGCCGCGTCGGCGGCTTTTCGCGGTTCGAGAGCGGCAGGAAATCGATGAGGCGGCGCATTTGCGTCAGCGTCTCGAAATCGTTTTCGTAGGCGCCGTCAACAACGCCGGACTTTGATGCATGTACGCGAGCGCCGCCGAGTTCTTCCGCGGTGACGACTTCGTTGGTGACGGTTTTCACAACGTCTGGGCCGGTCACGAACATGTAGCTCGTGTCCTTCACCATGAAGATGAAGTCGGTCATCGCCGGCGAATAGACGTCGCCGCCCGCGCACGGCCCCATGATGACGCTGATCTGGGGAATGACGCCCGACGCCAGAATGTTGCGCTGGAAAATGTCGGCGTAGCCGGCGAGCGATTCCACGCCTTCTTGATACGCGCCGCCGGCGTCGAAAATGCCGACGATCGGCGCGCCGTTCTTCATCGCCATGTCTTGCACTTTGCAGATCTTGGCCGCGTGCGCGCCTGAGCGAACCGCCGAACACGGTGAAGTCTTTCGAGAAGACATAGACGAGGCGGCCGTTGATCGTGCCCCAGCCGGTGACGACGCCGTCACCCGGGATTTTCGTCTTCTCCATGCCGAACTCGTGGCTGCGGTGTTCGACGAACATGTCGAACTCCTCGAACGAGCCTTCATCCAGCAGAAGCTCGATCCGCTCGCGCGCCGTCAGCTTGCCTTTGGCGTGCTGCGCCGCATGGCGCTTCTCGCCCCCGCCCGCACGCGCCGCTGCGCGCTTCTCTTCCAGCTTGGCGATGATGTCTTTCATGGTGGTGTCTGCTCGGCAAAATGAAGTGGCTCAATCACATAGACCACGGCTCTCATGGCGCCGTCCGCGCATTGATCGCCAGTGACGACATGAACTGAATCATCGCCGCGATATCGACATCGGCATTCTCACCCTCGCCGGCGCCGCATGCGACCGTGTAGCGCACGAGTTCACGCCCGTCGGCGATCGCGAAGACGGACTGCATGTGGCGGAGGTTCCCGGTATTGCGGTCGAACGAAATAACGCGAACGCCGTTGACGATCTCATTGGAGAAAGAATGTACTGGGTTGCTGCCACTCGCCGGTCCTAGAACGCTCTCCGCTGTCGATGATTCAGTCATCGCGTTTACTTGCTGTTGCGCCTGACCGTTCGGCGTCACCGCGCGCTCAACTGAACATTGCCGCAGGGTCTGCCGTCCGACGATCTGCGTTTGCGACGCGACAGTCAGCAACCGCGTTGCGCCGGCGCTGGCGTCTTCGGCCGGCGCCCAATCCGCTGGAACCGTGAGGCTGAGAACGCCGTCAGGCGAAGTCCACGCCCCCTGATCGTTTATCTCCGCCAGCGTTGTCGGCGCGGGCATGGTTGTTCGCCCACAGGCGGCTAACGCCAAGGCAACCAAAAGGACGAGTCTCATGACATCCGGGGTAAAGGTCGCGCCGCCGCCAAGCAATAGCGACTGGACCCCGCTTAGACCCGCTTGCGCGCATTCGCGACGCGCTCCTGCAGGTTCGGCAGATTGGGGAAGCGGCGGGCAGCCTCTTCGTAAACCGCGCGGGCGTCCGCCTTGCGGCCGAGCGCTTCCAGCGCTGCGCCGCGGTTCATGTGCAGCACCGGCAAGTCCAAGCCTTGGCTGAGCAGATCGTCGAAGATTGCGAGCGCTTCTTGAGGACGATTCAATCCCATCAGCGCCGCCGCTTTGGCGTGCTGTGCATTCGCGTCTCGTCGATCAATCTTCAGCGCATCTTCAGCCGCCTGGAGCGCCTCTTGCACCTTGCCTTGCGCCCGCAGAGCATTTGACAGGCATTCGTACGCCGCCACAGTTGAAGCCGCCGCTACGGCCGAACGCGCTGCGCGTTCAGCGTCGGCGAACCGCTCCAGACTGTAGTTTGCCTGCGAGATAACGACGAAGATCCCTGGCCATCTTGGATCGATGCGAGAAGCGTTGATGTAGGCTTCCAGAGCGCCGGCCTCGTTGCCCACGGCCGTAAGAATATGACCGAGACCGATATTATGGCGCAGCGAGGTCGGCTCAAGCGCAAGAGCGCTCCGCATCAACTGCTCGGCTTCGCTCACGCGGCCTCCCTGCGCCACGCGCACCATCGCGAGCAGATGCTGCGCATCAGCTGGCGCGCGCGTCATGTCCGGCCATGCCTTCGTCAACACCCGCTCAGCGCCGGCTGGATCGCCATTGCGCAGCGACAGTTCCGCTTGGCTGAGGCTAGACTCTTCGTTCATGGGGCCATCTCCGTCGCGCCCGTTTGCAGCATCATCCGCCCGAGCACAAGCGCGCCGGTCAGGCAGGCACGACGTCAAATGGCGCTGTAATCCGTTCGCCTTCGGAGAACGGGATGGTCCCGTGCCACATGTATGAGGGGAAAAGCACGAGTCGCCCCTCTTTCGGCTGCACCAATTTCTCTGCAACACACTTCGGCGTCGGCCAGCGCGGTTCGCCGAACTTTATCCAGCCCTCTTGGCTATCGCCTGCCTTCGTCACCGGCGGCAACGAGACGTAATAGGCCGAGCTGATCCAACCGGCGGGATGCAGATGGTTCACGTGATAGCCATGTGCCTTGAGCTTCACCGACCAGCACCCTGCGAGTTTGAAGCGATCGGTCTTGCGTCCACTCCAAGGGTGATGCGGCGCCTGCATCGAAGCGATGTAGTCGCGGATCGGTTCTTCCAGCGCGCGCAGATACTGCTTCACCACTTCGTCATCTACGGCCAACAAGCTTCGCGTCGTTTGCGAGCCGTATCGCAGCGATTGATCCAGCGGATGGGTTTCCAACACGTGCAAGCGCTCAAGGCTCGCCGTCAAAGCCTCGTTGAACGCACCAATACTGGCGTAGCCATTGGGGGCAGGCAGATCGAACCCTTGGACCATCAACTCGTAGTCACAGATTTCGCGCGCCCGAGAATCGTTCATCTGACGTAGCGCCATCTCTTCGTAAGCGATCCAGTCGCCGTAGAAGGGTTGCGCGCGACGCAGTGGCGTCAGCTCGCGCAGCGCCTCTTCGCTTCTCTCCAAACGCAGCAACGCCACAATCAGGTTGCCGCGCACGTGCGGCGCCTGAGGCGCATCGGCGACCGCCGAGCGCAGCAACGGCAACGCTTCCTCTGTGCAATTCAGCTCATCCAGAACGACGCCCAGCGAGCCCAGCAATGCTCCATTCTGCGGCGCACGCGATAGGCCTTCCCGCAGCATCTCCTCAGCCTGTGTCCGCAGATCGGCCCGCCGTAAGAGATCCGCGCAACCGAGCCGAAGCTGAATCGACTCCGGATTGCGGCGCACCGCCTCTTCATAGTCTCGCGCAAAACTCGCGCCCGCGCCGCGCATCCAGCGCGTGCTGGCGAGCGCGTCAAGCAATCCCTGATTCTGCGGCCAGCGTCTGACGCCATCGGCGAGCACCGCCTCCGCCTCGCCATCGCGCGCCAGACCAAGCAACGCCATGCCACGATTGAGCCAGAGCGGCGCCTGCGCGATCCCACGCGCAACCAATTGATCATAAATTGGCAGCGCCTCGCCGTAACGGCCCAAGCGCCCAAGGATGAAGGCGCGGCTATGCTGTGCGACGATATTTTTTGGGTCGTAAGCGACAGCTTGATCGGCGGCGGCAAGCGCCTCGTCCAACCGGTCCTGCGCGCGCAGCACGCTCGCCAGCAAATCGTAAGCATCTGCGCTCGGCGCCTGCGACGTCAAAGCTCGCGCCGTCGTCTCGGCAGTGCGGACATCGCCAGCAGCCATCGCGGCGCGCACCTGCTTGACCACTTCGGCGTTCATTTGAGCGCGTCCAGATAGCGCACGATGGCGTCGAATTCAGCATGCTGTCTCACCAGACGCGCACGCGCGTCATCATCCTCGCCCCAACGCTCCAGGCTCCACAGATTATCCAGCGCCGTAGCCTCGAACGCGCGCGCCGCATCGTAGGCGCCAAGCGTAACCGCAAAACCAATCAGCGCAGACCCAGCCAGTCCGGTCGCTTGCGAGAGACCGGTAAGGCGGAAATCGTCCAGCGCACCCGCACGCTGCCGCAGCGCCTCGATCGCCTCTGGAGCCACGTCCGCCGCGAGCACACCGGTCACCACCGGCAACGAAACACCGAGCACCTCGGCGCCCCATGCCACGAACGGATCCCACAACTCCGCCTGTCGCGTTGCCAACTCAACCGGCGCCTCGGCGCGGTGGCAGCAGAGATCGGTCTCGCCAAATTTGGCGACATAGTCGCAAATCTGGTCGCGGTTCTTCGCCGTCCAATCTAACGCCGCAAACGCCATCTGACTTACCGGCATGGTCGCTGGAATGATGTGCTCGCCCTGCGCGGCCCATTCGTCAGCACACGCTTGTGCCAGCGCACGCGTCGGCCCCACGAACACCGCACCGCCCGGCGTGCGCAACGTCCGCGCATCCAGCGCCACGCCATAGCCGCCTTCGCCATCGGCCACCGTCGCGCACTTGTAAAAACGGCGCGGCAATGCAGGTGCGTCGGACTTCGTCTCGCTCATGCGCGAAACCTAGCGGATCACTTCCGCGTCCGCATCAGGGCGCGCCGCCGCATCGTCAGCTGGGAACGACGTCAAAGCCCATGCTGAGCCGCTCTGAGCCCTCAAACGGCACGGTCCCGTGCCACATGTAGGAGGGAAACAGCACCAACATGCCTGACTGCGGCTCGATGAATTTCTCCGGACCGCACCCGGCTGTGGCCCGGTTCGGCTCGCCGAGTTTCAGCCAGCCGGCGCGTGGGTCCTTCGGTCGTTCCCCGGGTATGATCGACACGTAATAGGCCGAGCTGATCCACCCACGATCGTGGACGTGATTGGGCTGATAACCGCCGTCGGTGAGCCGCACCGACCAGAGCCCGCTATAATGCGATTGCTTGGCGCGCCGCGCGCCCACGGGATCGCTCTCGCGCAGCCGGCCGACATAGTCACGTAGCGCAATATCCATCGCCACCAGATAGTGTTTGATGACTGGCTCATCGAGCGAGAGCAGACTCCGACCAGTTTGTGACCCATTCGGAATGTGTTGATCCAATGGGTGTGCATTGACCTTGTGCTGCGCCCGCAACAGCGAAGCGAGCCCCGCATTGAATGCTTCGGTCGTGAAAAAGCCCTGCGGAGGCGGAATCTCATACGTCCGTACGAAACGGTCATAGTCGCACCACACCCGATACTCTGGATGGTCCAGCATCCGCATGGCCGTCGTGGCGCAGGCGATCAGATATTGCTCATGCGGTTGCTCGACGCGCAGCTCATTGACGATCCGCAGCACTTCATCCGGTTGCCTGGCGCGCAACAATGTTGAAAGCAGATTGCGTTGCGCCGCCCGCGACGGCGCGACCTCAGCTACCCGCCGCAACATTGCCAATCCATCCAATGGCCGGTCCAACTCATCCAGCACGACGCCCGCAGCGGTAAGCAGCGCCGGCGTATCCGGCGCCAAACGCAACGCTTCGTTGAGGACGTTGAGAGCCTGGCCGTTAAGACCAGCGCGATGCAGTGCATCCGCGCACGCCAGCCGCAGCGACAAATCGTTCGGCATCGCCTGGATCGCTTGCTCGAAGGACGCGACACTCCGCTCGCCAGCACCCCCCAGAAACCGAATGCGCGCCAGTACGCTCTGCAGCGCCGTGATTTGCGGCCAGAGGCGCACGCCCTCCTCAGCCACTGTCTCCGCGTCTTTCTTGCGGCCTTCCGCATAGAGCGCCCGCGCATAATGCAACGCGAGATCTGGCGTATCCAACTCCTGACGCGCCAACTTCTCAAACACCGTCAGCGCTTCACTCGTGCGTCCGACCTTGTCGAGCGCCGTCGCGTGATTGTAACGGAGGCCGCGCAGACTCGGGCCGTATTTGAGCGCCGTCTCGGCGGTCGCCAGCGCTTCCTGATGGCGTTCCTGCGCGCGCTGGACGGTGCCGAGCAATGTCCAACTCTCGGGTCCCGGCGCAATGGCGATGTATTCGCGCGCTTCGCGCTCAGCCTCGTTCAAGTCACCGAGCGATATGAGACAGCGGACGATGCTCACCCGCACCATCAGCAGCGCCGGCACTAACGCTGACGCCGCGCGAAATATCTTGATTGCGTCCTCGTATGCGCCACGCGCGTGCAGAACGAGCCCTAGCTCGTTGTAGTACAGGCCCGACTTCAGGTCATGTGCGATGGCCGCGCGAAAGTAGCGTTCGGCTTCCGCCAACTGCCCCTGCGCTTTCTTGATCTGCCCCATCAGGTGCTGAACCGGCGCATCGGTTTTGAAGAGGTGAATGACGGGCGTCAGAATCCGCTCCGCGCCCACCGCATCGTTCGTGCTCAACAACTCTCGCGCCGCATTGACGAACGCATCCGCCTCAAGCGCACCCTTCATCGTGTTCCCTCGAACGGCTCGAACGGATTGCGCGCTTCGCTCTCATCAAAACCCAGGGTGTTGAACGCCGCTTTGATGTGACCGGTCAGCTTGGCGATGACCTTCAACTCGCCGCCAGAGGGATGCGGCATCCGAATGGCGCGCGCATGCAGCAGCAACGCCCCGCCCAGATCGTTCGGCGTCGGCCGATCACACTTGTATTTCGGATCGCCGGCGATGGCGTGACCCATCTCGGCCATGTGGAAGCGCAACTGGTGCGTCCGCCCCGTCACCGGCCGCAGCGCCACCCAAGCCGCGCGCTGTGCAGCTTCCGAGATCACCGCATATTGCGTGACCGCGTGCACTGCTCCTTCCTCGGTCTGCAGCGCGCGCACCATCTGCTCGCGATCGGCGTCACGCGGTCCCGGCGCCTTGCGGATCCACGAGCGTAACTCGCCGACCTTCGGCCGAGGCGAACCCACGACGATGGCCCAGTAGATCTTGTCTGTATCCCGATCACGGAATGCTTCCGCCAGAAACGCCGCCGCGCGCGGATGGCGCGCCAGCACCAGGCAGCCTGATGTATCGCGATCGAGCCGGTGCACGAGCTTCGGCTTCTTCTCGGCGTCGAACTTCAGGCCTTCCATCAGCGCATCGAGGTGCCGCGTCGTCTTGGCGCCGCCTTGCACCGCAAGCCCGTGCGGCTTGTTCAGGACGATCACATCATCATCGCGATGGATCACCAGCGAACGGACGTAGTCTTCGTCCTTCTGCGAAATCGCGCCCGGCTCACGCCGCACCGGTGCATCCGGCAACGGCGGAATCCGCACGCTTTGCCCAGGCGCAACGCGATCGGAGGCCTTCACGCGCGCGCCATCGACACGCACCTGGCCAGTGCGCAGGAGCTTTTCGACCTGCCCCTGTGTCAGTTGCGGATAGCGGCGCCGTAGCCAGCGGTCGATCCGCGGCTCACCATCGTCCTCGCCGACCTCGACGGTCTCAACCGACCTCATACACGTCCCAAACTAAGGCCCAACCAGCAGGCGCCGACGCTCACCACCACCGAAGCGGCGGCGTAGAGCGCAGCGAGGCCGGGTTGATGCTCCATGAGCCTTACCGTCTCCAGCGAAAACGCCGAAAACGTGGTGAAGCCCCCCAGAACACCCACGCCAAGCGCTAGCCGGAGCGCTTCTTGTTCAGGCCCGACCCGCGCCGCGAGCCAGCCCATGGCGAAGCCTCCAACGATGTTGACGGCCAAAGTGCCCCACGGAAACGCCAAGCCCAGCCAGCGCGCCGCGCCCAGGCCCACGCCATAGCGCGCGACCGCGCCGAGCGCGCCGCCAACCGCCACCAACAGCACGTTCATCATCCAGCAGTCGCGATCCGCCCGCGAATGGACTGCGCCGTCGCACGCGCGTCATAGGCATTCGGCTCATCTGGTTTCGGCCCTTCGCCGAAGCGGATTTCATAGGTCGCGCCGCGCGCCCGCGCGGGCCGATCTTGATTGCCGAGCGGGAAGCTCATGCCGATGCCGACGCTTGCGCCGCTGCGGCGGCCATAGCTGCCGCCACCAATGCCGACGCCGACACTCGGGCCGCTATTTCGCGCATCTTGTTCTTGATCGATCGTGCGCCGATCGACCCAAAACCACTCGCGTCCGTTTGCAAGCGTCAGTTCCGCCGCGCGGAGCAACGCATAATCCTCAAGCCGCGCAATCTCGCCCGTGTTCGGAGCGCGATAGGTGACGAAGTAGCGATTGGACTCGATCTGCGTCTCGGAATAGCCAGCGCTGGTCGGCGAGGTCGCCGCCGCATAAGGCGGCGCTGCCGGCGCCGTGGCGCATGCAGCGAGCGCCACGACGGCAGCTGCAACAGTCAGAATTCGGATCATGGCTCGGTCCTCAGGAATCCCTCGCCGCCACTCTAGCAGGTATCTCACGACTTGGGCGTCTCAAGCCCAAGTGATTGGGCTGCATTCAAGAATTCCGGCGGCGGCGGCGCAACGAACGTCCGGCGGCTGCCGTCGGGATACGGCACGTCGAGCGCCGCTGCGTGCAGGAGAAGCCGCGGAATCTCCGTGCCGCCAATATGATAGAGCCCGCCATACTTGCCATCGCCGGCAATCGGGCGGCCAATCGCCGCCAGATGCGCGCGCAGCTGGTGCATGCGCCCGGTCTCGGGGCTCAGTTCCACTAGCGCCGCCTCAGCCGTCACCGCCAGCGTGCGATACCGCGTCAACGCTGTCTGCCCGCCCGCCGCGACCTCCATGGTGTCGAGCCCGCGCCGCGACGACTTCTTCAGCGCCAGAGCAATCTCGCCCTCAGGTTCCGCTGGCGCCCCGCCGCAGACGATCGCGAGATAGGTCTTCTTCGCCGTGCGTCCCGCAAACGCTTCCGAGAAGAACGCGGCTGCCGGCTTGGTCCGCGCCGCAATGATGACGCCCGAGGTCTCGCGGTCCAACCGATGAACCAGCCTTGGCTGCTTGCCGTTCGACTTCGCAAACGCCTCCAGCAAATGCTCCAGGCTCAACGTGACGCCGGAGCCGCCCTGCACCGCAAGCCCTGATGGCTTGTTGAAGGCGATGAGCTGGGCGTCCTCCTCGACCACGAGCGAACGCGCGAACGCTACATCCTGCTGCGACAACGTCACGGCTCAGCGCGTCGCCGCGCCGGCCGCCGCTGGCGTCGCGATCCCCGTGCGCGCATCCGGCACCGGCGGACCGCCGTGCTCGGCGAACCAAGCGAGAGTGTTGCGCACCTTCGCAATCATGCCGGTTGGACGAAACGCGATGTCGTGCGGCGAGCCGGGAATGCGGATGAGCCGCGTCGGCACGTGCCGCAACCGCAGCGCCATGTAGTACTGCTCCGCTTCGCTGACCGGCGTGCGATAGTCCTGCTCGCCGACCATCACAGCGGTTGGCGTCGTCACATTGCCGACTCGCGAGAGTGGCGAGCGCGCCCAGTAACGCGCCTGCGCGCCGTTCTCCCAGGGCATCTCGCCGAACCAATACGGCGCGAAGAAATTCGTGGCGTCAGCCGTCAGCACAAAGCTTGTCCAATTGATCACCGGCTTCTGCACCATCGCCGCCGCAAAGCGATCGGTCGAACCGACGATCCACGCGGTCAGCACGCCGCCGCCTGAGCCGCCGGTGACGAAGAGCCGTTCGGGGTCGATGTTGCCCTGCGCAATCGCAGCGTCGACGACGCTCATCAGGTCGTCATAATCCTGGCTCGGATAGTTGTGGTGGATGAGGTTGCCGAACTCGCCGCCATAGGAGGTCGAGCCGCGCGGGTTGGCGTAGACGACGATGTAGCCGGCGGCGGCGAACATCTGCACCTCCGCCGAGAACACCGGCCCGTACGCCGCGAACGGTCCACCGTGAATTTCCAGCAGCATCGGATATTGCCGCGACGGATCGAAGTCAGGCGGCCGTACAACCCAGGCATCGATCGGGCGCTGGTCGGCGCTCGACAGCACGCGCAAGTGCTCAGCGGTCGAGATCGTCTTGCCCGTCAAGAGATCGTCGTTCAGCGCCGTGAGACGCCGTCCACCAGCCAGCACCAAATCGCCAGGGCGCGTCGGCGTCGTCACCGTCGCCACGTAACGGCCCGCCGCGTTCACAGAATACGCGCCGCTCGTATACGGCCTACCGAGATCGGTGCCGCCGACGTCGCTCAGCACAGTGGTGACGCTCCCGCCGTTTGCGCTCACGCGACCGAGCTTTGTCGTGCCACGATCGTCAAACAGGAAATAGATCGTCCCGTTGCCGGCCCACTGCGGATTGACGATGTCGCGATCCAACGACGCGGTGATAGAGCGCGGATTGGAGCCATTCGCATTGGCGACGTAGAGTTCGCGGACCTGATAGCCTTGGCGGCGATCGTCGAAACCGACATAGGCGATGCGACGGCCATCGGGCGAAACGACCGGGCTGTTTTCAGGCCCGTCACGTGTCGTCAGCCGCGCGATCTCGCCAGAAGCTACGTTGAGCGAATAGATGTCGGCCTCGACCGGATCGTATTCCCAGCCTTCCTCGGCGTTTGCTGCGAAATAGAGCGTACGCCCATCCGGACTCCACGACAAACGACCATCGTGATTGCGCGCTTGATAGGTGAGTTGGCGCGGCGTGCCGCCGTCGGCCGGCAGCACGAAGATTTGCGAGTAGCCGTTCGGCAGATAACCCGCGCCATCGGCGCGATAGACTAGGCCGTTTATTACGCGCGCCGGCTCGGCCCATTCGGCCCCTTCCGGTCGCGGTGGCAGCGCAGACGGATCATCGGCGCTTTCTTCGACAAAACTCTGAAACGCGAGAGTACGACCGTCTGGCGACCACGTCAGATTATCAACACCAGCCGCAACGCGCGCGATCATCGCCGAGCGCTGCGTGTCGAGATAGAAGATACGGACTTCCGCGCCGCCCTCTTCGTTGGCCACGTAGGCGATTGCCCGCCCGTTCGGCGCCCAAACCGGCGAGCCATAACCGCCTGGCCCCTGCACCAACGGACGATGATTGCCGCCGTTCGCGTCGACCAACCAGATCGAACGGCGGAAACGGTCGGTCATGATGTCTGCGGAGACGCGCACGTACGCCACCCAGCGTCCGTCCGGCGAGATGCGCGGATTATCCGCGTATTCGAGATTGAACACGTCGGCGGCGACGAAATTGCGTGGCCGTTCGCGCTGCGGCTCGTCTTGCGCAAAAGCAGCTGAAGCAAAAGCGAACGTGGCCGCAATCGCGGCCCAGCGGATGAGCATCGGGCGTCCCCCTAGAGATTGGTGGAGTCTAGACCGCCGCCCGCACGGCCGAAAGCGCTACTCGCCGCTTTGGCGAGTGCAATCACTGTTTACCGTCGCGCTCGGCGCGGAGCTTCGCCCAATGCTCGAGCCGCTCCTTGATCACCCCTTCGCGCCCGCGCCCCTCTGGAGCGTAGAACTGGCGGCGTTTCATCTCGTCTGGAAAGTAGTTCTGCCCCGAGAAGCCTTCATCGGCGTCGTGGTCGTAGGAATAGCCTGAGCCGTAGCCGAGCTCTTTCATCAGCTTCGTCGGCGCATTGCGAATGTGCATTGGCGGCCCGAGCGCACCAGTTTCATGCGCCGCTTGTTTCGCCTGTTTCCAGGCTGTGTAAGCCGCGTTCGATTTGGGCGCTGTCGCCAGATGGATCACCGCTTGCGCCAGATGCAACTCGGCTTCCGGTGGGCCAATGAAATGCACCGCGTCTTTCGCGGCATTGCACACCAAGAGCGCCGTCGGGTCCGCGAGCCCGACATCTTCCGCCGCCGCCCGCACCAAGCGCCGCGCGATGAAGAGCAGATCCTCGCCACCGGTGATCATGCGCGCGAGCCAATAGAGCGCCGCATCCGGATCGGAGCCGCGAATGCTCTTATGCAGCGCCGAGATGAGATTGTAGTGCTCTTCGCGATCCTTATCGTAGGCGGGCGCGCGCTTCTGCAGCATCTCCCCCAACGCTTTCACATCGAGCGGGGCTGGCGCGTGCAACGCAAACAGCTCTTCGCTCAGCGTCAGCAGATAGCGCCCATCGCCATCGGCCAAGTTCGTGAACGCAATCCGCGCATCATCCGTCAGTGGCAGCTTCTTGCCCACCAGCGCTTCAGCGCGCTGCAACAACAACTCGAGCGCTGGCTCATCCAACCGCTTCAGCACAAACACCTGCGAGCGTGAGAGCAACGCCGCGTTGATCTCGAAGCTCGGATTCTCTGTCGTCGCGCCCACGAGCGTCACCACGCCCTGTTCGACATACGGCAAGAACCCATCTTGCTGTGCGCGATTGAAGCGATGGATTTCATCCACGAACAGCAATGTCGCTTTGCCAGACGCGCGTCGGCCGCGCGCCGTCTCGAAAGCCTTCTTCAAGTCGGCGACGCCCGAAAACACCGCGCTGATCTGCTGAAACTCGTGACCCGTCTCTTCCGCCAGCAAGCGCGCGATCGTCGTCTTGCCAACGCCAGGCGGCCCCCATAGCACCATCGACGCAAGACGCTTCTGCGCCACCATCCGCCCGATCGGGCCCTCGGGCTTCAGCAAGTGATCTTGGCCAACCACCTCATCGAGCTTTCGCGGCCGCAGACGCTCCGCCAGTGGCACCGGGGCGCCCTGGTCGAGCCCAGCAGCTTCGAACAAATCACTCATGGTCCGAGCATAAAGGTTCATGGTGCCTGAGACGATGCCGAGGCGGCAGACTATCGAGCGCCCACACCCCAAGCGTGTGGGCGCGTCAACAGCCGAGCATTCGTCTCGATCAGTCCTGCAGCGCTGTAAGCTGTGTCAGAGTCTCTCCGTTCCGCATCACGGAGCGGCTCAACGGAGTTCCAACCCGTGTTGCGAAACGGAATGCGATCGAAGTGAGAGTGTTGGCGGGCCCGTGCGACCGGCTCGCGCTCACGCCCTTCACGCCATTGATCCAGCTGGCCTTGATTTTCTTGACAACCTTGGCTTACGCCTATACCTTGTTATTACAAGGTAGCTTATGCCCGTTACAGACGAACAATTCGCCGGCCTACGGAAGGGCCTCCTTGAATTCGCGATCCTGACCTTCGTGTCGGGGCGGGCCAGCGCCTACGTGGGCGACATTCTAGAGGCCCTCGCCCCAACCCCCTTCGCGACTCAAGAAGGCACGCTCTACCCCCTGCTCTCGAAGCTGCGGCGGGAAGAACTCGTCGACTACCAATGGGTCGAGAGCGGCCAAGGTCCGCCGCGCAAGTACTACCAACTCACCGACAAGGGCTCCGACCGTCTCGGTGAACTCGCCGCCTATTGGCGCCACCTCACCTCCACACTTGAAAGCCTGGGGCGATAGGAACTCATGGAACACGTCGTCACCATCAATCTGAACGGCAACCCGTATCAGCTGGAAGAACCAGCATACGATGCGCTGCGCTCCTACATGTCGCGAGCTGAGGCCGCCCTTGGTTCGAACCCCGACA
>JAWKUX010000014.1:0-87317 GCA_041398325.1 Hyphomonadaceae bacterium
GCCGACATCGTGTTTGCAGTAGACTCAGTGCCGGCGATCTTCGCGGTCACGCGCGATCCGTTCATTGTCTACACGTCGAACATTTTCGCGATCTTGGGATTGCGCTCGATGTATTTCATGCTGGCTGCCGCGGTGGAGCGCTTCTCTTATCTCAAGTACGGACTGTCGCTCGTGCTGGTGCTGATTGGTGTGAAGATCATTTGGAACTTCGGCCTCGCCAAAGAACTGCACTGGGTGCCTTATCTTGAGGCGCAATGGTCATTGTTGGCGACATTGACTCTGATCGGCGGCGCGATCCTCTATTCGCTCTTCCGCACGCGAAAGCGCGCGGGAAGTTAAGACGAAGTGCGATCCTCGCGATGAATGGCAAGCGTGCTGCGTATAGCGCGCGCTTGCCGCTCATTCGGCGTTGTCGCGGGCGAAGCAGACGTAGAGACGGCCCGCGCTTCGCCGCCGCCGTCAACCCCCCGCGTTCATGTGGTTGAGGGCCCGTAAGAACGCCAATACCCGCTCTGGTGCGAACAAGCGCGGAGTGTGAAATGAAGAAGTCACTTTTTGTCGCCGTTGGCGCGGTTGCGGCGATGTGCGGGACTGCCCAGGCAAACGATTGGTCGGGTCTCTATGTTGGCGGCAGCATCGGTACCGCGACGCGCGAAACAGAATGGGTCGACCTGGATGGCGACTGGGAAAGCCCAGGCGATGTCGCTGCCGATGACGATGTCGACGCGACATCGATTGGCGCACACCTTGGATACAATTGGCAGTGGGGAAATTGGGTCGTTGGCGCGCAAGGCGGCGTAACCGTCGCGGATCTATCGGAGACGACGTTCGAGCAGGGTGACGTTGACGTCGACAACTCACTCACGTTCACCGCCGATCTTCGCGCGAACGCTGGCTATGCGTTCGGCAATTTCCTGCCTTACGTGACCGTCGGCGCGTCCTATTCGGATCTTGAGCACAGCTGGCTCGAAATCGATGACACCGACGACAGTTGGCAGGATTTCGAGAATGAAACGGCGCTGCTTTACGGCGTTGGCGTTCAGTATGCGGTCTCGCCGCAATGGACGATTGGCGCTGAATACCTCGTGCGCGACTTTGACTCTGAGGTCTCCACAAATCCGCTCGACTATCGCATGGACGTCGGCACCGAGGTCGACACTTTCCAAGTGACATTCAGCTATCGCATCGGCTGAAGCCGTTAATCCCCCGCAGAGCTGGAGGCCGCCTGAGAAGGCGGCCTCTTTTTTCTGGGCTTCAAGCTTGAGAAAGCGCTCTCAGCTCGCCTATCGTGCTGGCGAGGTGCAGCAATTTGGCCAAGTTTGTGTTTGGAATGAACATGTCGCTGGACGGCTTCGTCGACCACGACAAGTTCGCGCCCGATCCGGCGCTGTTTCGTTATTTTACTGAGCAAACCCGCAACACCGCCGGCAGCATCTATGGGCGCGGGCTCTACGAGCTGATGCGCTATTGGGATAGCGACGCCTGGAACCAAGATGATCGGGCGCAAGACGATTTGCGCGCTTTCGCGGAAGCGTGGCGGGCGATGCCGAAATGGATCGTCTCAGGATCGCTGAAGGACGTCGGCCCGAACGCGACGTTGATCGGCGATGATTTCGAGGCGGCGATCCGCAAGCTCAAAGCGGATGTGGACGGCGAGATCGAAGTCGGCGGCCTGAAGCTCGCGGCAAGCCTAAAGCTTGGCCTGATCGACGAGTATCATCTCCTGCACCCGGTCGTGCTGGAGAGAGGGCGCATCGTTCTCGCGGGCTACCAGCCGAGCCTACAGGCTGGTGGGGAGCGAGCGGATTGGGAGGGGGTGCCAGCTGGCGTATGTGCCGGGTTAGCCCAGCCCAATGCTATTTGGTAGTCCGTAAAATTTGCTTTCATGTCCGGCGGCACAATGTCTTCTCCAAAGACGTGCCGCAGTACTAGGCGAGTTAGCTTCACTGGCATTCTTGAAGTCGGCGACCATCCCTCTTTCGTGCGCCGTAGTGGCGCAGGCCTGAAAGGTTGTCTGCATCCGTCGCTGCGTGAAGTAGAGCAGCAAGCGTTTTCTTCGAGAAATGACAGTCCAACAAGGACCGATACATCTCAAGGCGTTCCTTCACAGCGCCTCTTGCCTCAGGGATCGCAATCAACAACAAATAAGAATGATTGAGTTATCGCCGCCATGATGTGCTTCAGCACAGTTGTTCTTCCAGCAAACTCCTTCAGCTTCGTCCCCGCTGGTCGGCGCACAGCCTGAAACGCCGTCGCGTCTTTGTTCGGCAATCCGGGCGATGTCCGCATCGAAGGGGCGGTCGGTGCATACCCAAGATTTTCGAGCGTCCCACGCGTTGCCGTATGGAGCCTGAAGTTCCAAAGAACCTGTTCCTACGCCGATCTGGGCATTCGTGGCCCGCAGAGTGGCGTCTATCTCCTGCTATTGAGCTGAAGCAGGTCGTGTTGGAGCCGGACCGTCATCACGAGGATGACAATTGGCGGCAAATGACAGGATTGCTGACAGCTGGCCAAAATAGTCGCCGAAATGGGCCCATGGTGTTAGGCTGGTCGCTCAATGAGTGGATACCCAAGTGCTGGCAGCGAATACCGCATACGCGAGCAGCGCCGCGAGCAGAGGACTGCGCCAGGGCGACAAGGATGCCCAGCCACAGTGTGGGTGCTGGGAGAATTCTTCGTTCAGCCATTCTTGACCTTGTCCAAGATACTGTGGTAAGTCCGATAAAATAGGCCGCCCGGCGCAGCCTATAGCAATGAGTTTAAACGATGCGCTTAGGCGAACAGCTTCAGTTCCGCGCTTCGCTTCTTCCAGCCGCCGCGGTGGCAGCGTCGCTGACATGAGCGCGGGCAACGCTGGTTGCTTCCAGCACCATTTGCTCGTGCACGGTCGAGACCTTGCCCCAGCTTGCGGCCTCTGCAGCGTTGACGAGCAGGCGCCGTCGCGCATCGGCTGCCTGATCGTGAAGGCGCTCAGTACTTCGACATCGTCGTGGCCGAGGATTTCGGCGCAGACGACGGTCTTGCGCGAAGTTCTTCGCCAATGCCGCCGCCGACCATGAAGAGGGCGGTGGTGCCGGCGGCGAGTTTGATTTCTTGCGAGTTCACGGAAATCGCCGCCGCTGTCGATGGTGACATACGGCTTGCCGGCTTTGTAGCTCGACTTGGTGCTTCACGATGCCGAAGCCAGCCGAGCAATCCGAGAAGGCCGGTACGAAGACTGGCACGCCCTTTCGTAGCGCTGGATCAAGGAACTCTTCTTGGCGTTGCCGGCGGCGAGCCACTTGCCGATCTCGTAGATGAACTCGCGCGACGTGTACGCGCGGCCTGGCTGTTCGCAGATGTCGAAGATCGTGTGACCGATGCTGCAGCCCTTCTTCATCGATGTAGGTATCGTAGATGTGGTCGATGTAGAGCAACGCAGCGTGTTGTCGTCCGGGATTTCCTTGGCCTGGTAGTGCTGGAAGCCGGGAAAGTGGCTTCGAGGAAGTCCATGTCGATGATCGAGGCTGCGCTGGTGGCGACGATGGCGTCGGTTGTAGGTGACCATGTCGCGCCAGACGTGCAGGCAGTGCCGCCGGCGCCGGTCGAGCCGGCCATGATCATCAGCCAAGTCGAGCACTCTGATCTTCGAGCGCCATGTTGAGGATTTGCGCGGCGCGCGAGCGGTGTCGCGGCTGGTGCAGTGAAGCTCGCCCTGCCGTAGGCATCGATGATCGGGCGCGCGTCGAAGTTGGTGATGCCGATGCTCGACGACGTTGGTAAAGTAGTTCCGCTTGCGGTTCGTACGATTTCCGTTCAGCCATGGAGGTGCTCCTATGGGCGGCGTCAGCAACATACGGCCCCGCGGACGCTCCGCCGACACGAGACGAGGGCCAACAGGGCACTGGATTGCGAGAATATGGAAATGACGGCGGCTCTGGTGCGTGGCGCGTGCTTCGACAGGCTTAGCGCGACGCCAGTTCTGGCGCTGGTGCTCACTTCGCAGCAAGCGCGTCGATGCGGGTTCACTGAATTGCTCCCGCAAAGTGGAGGCCGGGGCGCGTGATCCGCGCTGAGTAGTCTCTGTTGGGTGCGACGGAGGTCTCCCGCCATCGCGGCGGCGCTCTTCGCGCCTGGTTTTCACGACGTTTTTCCCGGCTTGAGACCGAGGAGTTGCACAAGGCGTAGCTTTTTTCAGCTGCCTACGCTCGCCACCTGAACGATGGATGTTCCGGAAACGCCGCCATCGTCGACGCCTCCTTTGGGGCTTAGCTCCATGCTCTTTTGCCGGTGCTACGGGCAGAGCTTCCGTTGCTTCTGGACTTGCGCTTCACCGCAAACATTTTGATGGATCTCCGCGAAACTCGCTTCGATCACTCCCGCCGACCGTTGCCGCACATCTCAAAGTTTCGGACGTCTCTGAAATCTCCCGTATGCGGTGATGTTGAGTGTAAGGGAGTTTTTGGAGGTGTAGATAGAATAGTGTCTATCCAACACTGTGGGGCCTCGGGTCTCCGGGCATGCGGTCGCCGCGAATGGTTGACAGGCCTGCCAAGAAAATGCCGGACGGACGTCGACTTTCCAACCTGCGGATGGCGGTGCGTATCCTCCGGATAGATTGCCCCACGCGGCGTGAGCGGTGACATGCATGGCTGTAGGTGGCACGGTCACGCCGGTGGAGGAAACGATGAGCGAATCCAGCGGCGCGTCGCGCCGGTGACAGGCGGGCGCGCGCGGGCTTGGCGCGGCGGCGGCCAAGGCGCTCGCGGCAAAGCGGGCGCAAAGGTCGTGGTGAGCGATATTCTCGACGGCAACGAAACAGCCGCCGCGATCGGCGGCGCCTATGTGAAGCACGACGTCACGAGCGAAGACGAATGGATCGCCGCGATCCAGTTTGCCAAGGATACGTTCGGCGGTCTCGACATCCTGGTGAACAATGTGGGCGTCTTCTGGGTGAAGCCGATGGCGGCGGAGACGCTGGAAAGCTTCCGCAAGATGCAGGCAGTCAATATCGAGGGCGTCTTCCTCGGTATGAAGCACGCCATCCGCATTGCCAACGGCGGCATGGATGGCGGCGGCGCGGTGAACCTCTCTCGTCGGTTGCGGATCATGGACCGAACATCGTCGCCTACAATGCCTCGAGAAAGGCGCCAAAGGCTGATGACCAAAGGCGCCGCATTGGAGGCAGCGCCACCGGCAGTGTGGGAACTGAAAGACCCTGGCATCATCGACATGATGGCGGAAGCGGCCAAGGCAATGGAGCAGGCCTACGGGCCTGGGCTCGAACTCAATTGGCAGGATCTGCTGAGCGCCGCAACCGCTGGAAGCGGATGGGGCGCGACATCGATGTCGCCAACGCCGTGGCGTTTCTCGCCTCGACGCAGCGGCGTTTGTCACCGCAGCGAACTTGTCGTCGATGGCGGGATGACGGCGATCTAACGTGGACAATCGAATGGTTTCAGCCGCAGCGATTGAGCTTCGCCTTGGCGGCGGGCGTTGCTGCCGCGAAGGTCAGCGCAGCCGATCGCTAAGTTCTCGACGTGACATCGCGGCGTTGTTGTCGGCGCGGATAGAGGCGCAACATCGGCACCGGTGGCTTGGTGGCTGTCGTTCGCGCACGCGATGCGTGGACGGTGCGCTACGGAACGGTCGCGAGGGAGAAAGGCGCCGTGCTTCGCTTGACACGCCCTTCAGATTGCGTCGCTCACCAAGATATTCACCGCGTTGCTGCTGTCGGACGCCGTGGGTTATGGCGAGCTTGCGTTAGACGATGCACTGTCCACTGTTTTCCGGGCGCCAGGTTGAGCTTTGAGGACGTGCAATCACGTTGCTAGATCTTGCGACGCACACGAGCGGATTGCCGTTGCGGCCGTCAAGTCGCGTCGACCGCAGTCAAGACAATCCGTACGAGGGTTACACCGAGGATGATCTGCGTACCGACGTGGCAGCGACGTCGCCCGCGTGCCGGGCGCCTCTTTTGAGTACTCAACTACGGGTTTGCATTGCTGGGTGCGGCGCTGAGCACGCGGATCGGCAAGCCGTTTGCCGAGATCTTCAGGAACGCATCCTCACGCTGCCGGCGCGCGCAACGAGTTCCACGCCAGCGCTGCAGGAGGGGACGACTAATCCAAGGTTACGATCTGGCGTTTGCGCCAGCGCATGTCTGGCACCTGCGCCCGCGCCGGCGGGGTGGTTGTTCTCCACGGCGCGCGACTCGCAAGTTTTTGGCGCTCTGGACTGGAGCCCTTCGCGACGCGCCTGCGCGCGCAGCGCACGACATACTTCCGCAGCGTCGCCCCGGGCCTGATCCGCAGACGGCGATGGCGCTTGGTTGGCGAGTGACCGAGCAGGGCGGGCGCGTGCTGGGTTGGAGCAATGGCAGTGGCGGGGGCGTGCGAGCCTTCATGGCTGTTGCGCCGGGCGCGGAGGGTGTCTTGGCCTACGCCAACATGCAAACTGGTATCGGCCTGGATGACATAGGCATGCACGTGCTCGATCCTGCAACGTCCGTCGATGTTACGCCGATGCCGGTTCGTGTCGCGATCTCCTTGCCGCCGACCGTGCTGGATCGCTACGCCGGCGTCTACGCCTATGCGCCCGACGATCAGCTTGCGATCACGCGGGAGGGCGATGGTTTGCTGGTGGTCTCGGGACCAAATCGTTTGCGCTTTCACGCGGAAAGTGAAACCCGGTTCTTTCTCCTTGAGGACAACGTGACCGTGACGTTTGACGCCGCTGCGTCGTCGCTCGTGCTGATGCAAGGCGGTCAGGAATATCTCTATCGCCGCACGCAATAGCTATTGCGTAAGGCGCCATTCGCGCGGGCTCTTGCCAGTCCAGCGCTTGAACGCGCGGGAAAACGAGGCCGGGTCGGAGAAACCGACGAGATAAGCGGTCTCGTTTATGGAGACCTTGTTGGCGGCGAGATAGTTCAGCGCCATGCGATGGCGCAGCTCATCGAGCAGCTGCTCGAATGTCACGCCTTCCGTCTTGAGATTGCGGTAAAGCGTCTGCCGGCTGGTGCTCAGCTTTGCAGCGATCGTGTCGATGCTGACATCGCCAGTGTGAAGAAGGGGCATGATCAGCGCCTCGATGCGGCCGCGTAGCGTCTTGGCGTCTTCGAGTTCTTTCAGCAGCGCATCGCCGCGCTCGGTGAGAACACCGAACACGTAGCGGTTGTCAGGCTGGATCTGCACGTGTTCCCAGGACGGATCGCTGCGGATCGCGTTCCAATGGCTGCCGAACGTGACGGGGACTTGCCAGATTTCCTCGTACCGCGCGCGATAGGCGGGCGCCGGGTGAGTCACGTGAGTTTCAAGCGCGTAGGTGTGCTGCGGGAAATCGTTGCGTGCGGTCGTGATGAAACGCGACCAAGTCGATTCCGTCAGCTCAATGAAGTCGTTTGGATTGGCGCGCCGGTCTTCCATCCAACGCGTGCTATTTGAGCCGGTGAGCCGAAAGCGCGGCCCGTCGGCAATGCCGTCCACCTCCACCACAAGACCGCCGTACCGATTGAGCTGCGTGAGCGCCTCGGTCATGTTTGCGGAGGCGTGGCTGAGCAAGCCGACAATCGAAAATCTTCGGAGGTCGCTTCTCGCTCCGAACTCCAACGCCAGCGCCGGATCGCCGGTTTCTGCCTTGGCCGCGCGCATCAGCGCGACGAAGTTCGCGAAAGGCAGGCGATTGTCGGCGTCGCAGAGCGTCTCATCGGCAATGCCCGCGCGCGTCAGCAACGCGCCGCTATTGGCGCCTTTGATCACAGCGAGATCAAGCAACGACTTGGCGTAGCCGGCAGAGACAGTCGCTTCAGCCATGAGAGTGCTTGTTACCTAGGATCATGTTTTTGGCGCGTCGCGTCATGGGCCGATATCGATTGTCAACGATAGCATATCGCCGATCGATAGGAGGCAAAAGTATGAGCGAAGCTGTCGCAGCGCGACCGTCGAATGCGAAAGCGACCGCGCAGTCGGTGCTCAAGGCGTCGGCGGTGACATGGTTCATCCCGGCAGCGATCGGGCAGTGGCTGTTCGCTTATCACGTCGCGAGAGAGTATTTCGCGACGGCGCTGGCTGGAAATGTCAGCGCTTGGAATGAGCGCCTGTTCGTGGGGTTGGTGGAGGGCGACCTCGTTGGCAATCTCGCGCTGGTCGCGCACCTGATCATCGCGTTTGCGGTGAGCGTTGGCGGTACGCTGCAACTGATCCCGCTGATACGCACGCACGCGCCAGCGTTTCACCGCTGGAACGGGCGCGTTTACATTCTCATGGCGTTCGTCACCAGTATTGCCGCGCTCTACATGGTGTGGACGCGCGACACCTTCGGCCCAGACACGCTCGAGCTCTCAGTTTCCCTGAATGCGGTGTTGATCATGGCGTTTGCAGCGATGACCTGGCGCCACGCGTTGGCGCGGCGGTTTGATCTGCACCATCGCTGGGCGCTGCGCACGTTCATGGTGATGAGCGGCGTGTGGTTCTTGCGGGTGATGTACATGGGCGACGGCAAGTGCCACACCCAGCGCAGCAGGCGGCGCATGTAGGGGATGGCGAGCACGCGATTGTCGCCGGCGCCGGCGAAAAGCGGCCGCAGCACGAAGCGTTCCCCGAGGAAGGCATGGCCGACCGCGGAGCCGAAGCCCGCGATGGCGGAGGCGACAAGGAGTATGCTCATGCGCCAACCATCAGCGCATCCGGCGCGAACGCCAGCGCTTTCCGACCGTCTGCGTCGATTAGGCCTGTTTCGGCTTCCGGCTGCGCTTGCGCTTCGGCATCGCGGTTACGGTGCCGACGGCCTCGCCGTAGAGGCTCGGCCACGGCGCGTCCTTCGACTCGATCGTGACCGTTTCACCGAAGCCGTTGAAGCGCGTACCCATCGCGGTGCCGTAGGCGCCGAGTGAGCCGATCTCGATGAGATCGCCTTCTTGAATGTCGGCCGGCAGCATGAACGGGCCAGCGGCGGCGTCCATGCTGTCGCAGGTCGGGCCGTAGAGGCGGAACGGCGCGAGCTTGGCGCGCGAGGGTTGCTCGCGCAGCAGCTTTGCCGGGAACGCCCAGTTCAGGTGCGTGGCGTCGAACAGCGTGCCGAAGGCGCCATCGTTCAGATAGAGCGCGTCGCCTTTGCGGAGCTCGACGCGCGTGATCGTGGAGCCGGCTTCGGCGACGAGCGCGCGGCCGGGCTCAGCCCAGAGCTTTGCGTTCTGCGCGACGAACATGTCTTCGAAGCCCTGCTTGATCGCGTTGACGTAATCAATCATCGGGGCCGGGGTCATGCCCGGATAGATCGCCGGGAAGCCGCCGCCGACATCGACGACGTCGACCAGCACGCCGGCTTCAACGATGGCGCGGTTCACGCCATCCATGGCGGTGCGGTAGGCGTCAGTGCGCATGCACTGGCTGCCAACGTGGAACGAGACGCCCAGCATTTCCTCGGATGCTTGCCGCGCCTTGCGCAGCAGCGCCGGCGCTTCTTCGGCGGTGACGCCGAATTTGCGGGTGAGCGGGTAGGCGGCGCCGTCGCCGGAAACGGCGAAGCGGACGACCAGCGTGAGATCCTTCGCGAAGCCAGTTTCGGCCAGGATCTTGTTGAGCTCATCCTCGCTATCGAGGGCAAAGGTCTTCACGCCGAAATCGTGGAAGGCGCGGCCGATCGCTCGGCGGCTCTTCACCGGGTGCATGAACGCAAGCTGCGCGGTCGGGAATTTCGAGTGGATGAGCGCGGCTTCGTTGTCAGAAGCCACGTCAAAGCTCTTTACGCCCGCGCTCCAAAGCGCGTCGAGAACCCACTCCGACGGATTCGCCTTAACAGCGTAAAACGTCTCGCCCGGAAAATTGGCAAGGAACCATTCCGCAGCCGCGCGGACGCGGTGCGGGCGAGCAATAGCCACGGGACCATCTGGCGCTTCACGCGCCGTCAGGTCGAGAGGCGAGAGGACAGAGTCCATCCGGCTACTCCCAAACAATGCCGCCGCTCTTGATGGCGGCTTTTGTTAAACCCAGGCCGGCGTTAGTCGGACATGCTTCGTATGTCAGGTCCGCCCTTGGGAGCTTGCGCCGGAGAGACCGCCAGGGAGCATCCTGCTTCCTGTTTTCGTGCGATCCCCCAGGTGGCCTGGGCCGAGGGGGCGTTAGTGGACGCTGTTTCCAGGTCCGCCGGTAACGCGGGGAAATATGGTGATCGTTCCCCAATGTAAAGAGTGATTGATGGTTAATTTCCCTTGCGCGGTCAGAATGATGCGCAGGCGCCTCGCTGCCGCCATGCAGAGCTGCAGATGAGGTGTTCCTGTCACGTCACAAAAGCGAAATGGAACTGTCGCGCTCCCTTCGCCTAAGCGTCGCGCAGACGTCACTGCGCAGGACTAACCCCCGCCACGCCCAAGGAGCGAACGACCAATTGAGTCGCGCGCAGCCAGATGGGGCTCGGTCTGACCAGGGGGTCTCCTTATGAAGAATGTGCTTTCAACGGCCGCGCTTGCCGCGTTGGCCACCGCAGCGACGGCGGGCGCCGCGCATGCCCAAACCGCCGCTCCAAGCCACACGACGAGCTGGACCGGCACGGTCGGTGAAGATCGCTTCGGCGATGCGCGCTTCAAGATGCGCGGCCGCTTCCAATACGACATCTATTCCAGCGACTGGGACGTCGGTACGGCAGACGACGGCACGCGCAGCTACGTGCGCCGTGCGTTCCTCGGCGTGCAAGGCCGTTTCAACGAAAACTGGCGCTACAAGGTCGACTTCGTTCTGACGCCGGGCGCGTCGGAAGTGAACGTTGACGACGCGTTCCTTGAGTATGTCGGCGATGATTGGTCGATCGTCATCGGCGAATCGAACGTCACTTCGCCGCTGGAAGATCGTATTTCTTCGCTCGACATTCCGTTCAACGAGCGCTCGAGCATCATCAACGCGTTCGAATACGGCCGCCGCGCTGGCGTCGCGTTCCTCACGGGCGGCGCCAACTGGTCGTTCTCCGCTGCGGCGCAGGGCGAGTCACTCAACAATGCCGGCGAGACCTTCAACGTCGACGAAAGCACCGCGGTCAGCGCTCGCTTCACCTTCGCGCCGATCTTCGAAACGACGCCGGAAGGCACGACGCTCGTGCACCTGGGCGCACACGCCCGTTGGCGCGAACAGGGCGATAACGCCGACTTCCGCTATCGCACGCGTCCGCTCAACGGCCGCAACACACGTCACATCGACTCCGGCACGCTGGCCGGCGCCGAGAGCGACGCAACGTACGGCATTGAAGCTGCCGTTCAGTACGGCCCGTTCGGCGCCCAAGCTGAGTACATGGTGCTCAACGGAGACGCGACGGCCGGCGACTACACGTTCGACGGTTACTACGTTGACGTCTACTGGTCGCTGACCGGCGAGAGCCGCAGCTACCGCGGCAACCAAGGTTCGTTCGGCGCGATCGCGCCGGCGCGTCCGATGGGCACTGAAGGCGGCTTCGGTCACTGGATGCTCTCGGGCCGCTACGACTACATCGACCTGAGCGATCTCGGCGGTGCGAACCGCGGCGAGCAATCATCGTACGCCGTCGGCCTCGACTGGATCCCGGTCGATCACGTCCGGTTCAAGCTGAACTACGCGATGAGCGAAATGGATCGCGTTGGCGCCGGCGTCGATGACGACGCCCAGATCATCACGCTGCGCACGCAGTTCGACTTCTAAGCCCCCGCGACTTCGGCGGAGACCAGGCATCGCTTGGTTTCCGCCAATTCGAGGGACTTTGAGAAAACGGAGCAAGACATGAACATCTTGAAGCTTGCGGCCACTGCGGTCGCTGCCCTGGCGCTTAGCGCCGGCGTGGCGTCTGCGCAGCAGCCCTTCACAATTCAGATCGACGGCTCTTCGACGGTGTTTCCGATCTCGGAAGCGGTCGCCGAGGCGTTCCAACAACAAACCCAAGGCCGTGTTCGCGTGGCCGTTGGCGAGTCTGGCTCGTCGGCCGGTCTGCGCAAGTTCTGCCGCGGTGAAATTCACATTGCGGACGCTTCGCGTCCGATCCGCGGTTCGGAAATGGCGACCTGCCGCGCTGCCGGTATCGGCTTCGTCGAAATCCCGGTTGCATTCGACGGTCTGTCCGTCGTCGTTCACCCGTCGAACCCGATGAACTCGATCACCGTGGCGCAGCTGCGTCAGATCTGGTCGGCTGGTTCGAACGTGAACAATTTCAGCGCCGTTGGCGGCCCGAACCTTCAGATGCAATTGTTCGGACCGGGCTCGGCTTCGGGCACGTTCGAATACTTCACGGAGGCCGTGAACGGCACCGCGCGTTCTTCGCGCACCGATTACACGCCGTCAGAAGACGACAACGTTCTGGTGCAAGGCGTCGCCAACAATCCGGGCGGCATGGCCTATTTCGGTCTGGCCTACTACCACGAGAACCAAAACCGCCTGAAGGCGCTTGCGGTTGACGGTGGCAATGGCCCGGTGGCGCCGAGCGTTCAAACGGTTGAGAACGGCACCTACCAGCCGCTTTCGCGCCCGATCTTCATCTACGTGAACGCCGCCGCTCTGCGTCGCCCGCAGGTGCAGCAGTTCGTGCAATTCTATGTCAACAACGCGGCGCGCTACTCGGCGCAAGTCGGCTACATCCCGTTGCCGGCCGCCGCTTACCAAACCTACCTGCAACGCGCTCAACAGCGTCAGCAGGGCACGGCCTTTGGCGGCCGCGCGCTGATCGGCGCCAGCATCTCTGAAGTGCTGGCCCGTCCGCTGGTGCTGGAAGAAGTGCAGCGATAATCCGGAACTGGAACTGGCCGGCAGGGGCGACCCTGCCGGCCAGATTCGTTTCGCTCCGCTTCTGCATGTTTCGTCTGCGGCCTCGACGCAGGCTGTGAAGTCAAACTGTCACAAAACTGAATTATGGGCTCGCCTGTGGGCTGCATGAGTAGGGCCGTCCAAGAATCAGGGCGGAAAGTCGCCGGGGGTGATCGTGGAACGGGACTTCACCAAGAAAAAGCCGCGCCTGGCCGAGCGGGTCATGGAAGGGCTGCTCTTTGCCGCCGCCGCCGCCGCTATCGCGATCGTTCTGGGCATCGTTTATGTCGTCGTTTCTGAATCGACGAAATTCTTCTCCCACGTCTCGGCGATCGAGTTCCTGACCTCGACCACCTGGACGCCGCTCTTCGACAATCCCCAATACGGCATCGCGCCGTTGCTGACCGGGACGTTCATGTCCACCTTGGTCGCGCTCTCGGTCGCCGTGCCGCTGGGCTTGTTGGTTGCGATCTACCTTTCAGAATTTGCGGGTCCGCGCACGCGCGAGACGATCAAGCCGACGCTTGAACTGCTCGCCGCGGTGCCGACCGTTGTCTACGGCTACTTCGCGCTGTTGTTTGTGACGCCGCTGCTGCAAGGCTGGCTGCGCCCACTCGGGATCGAGCTGCCAAGCTTCAACTTGCTCTCAGCCGGCATCGTCATGGGCCTCATGATCATCCCTTACATTGCTTCGCTGTCGGAGGACGCGATGCGTGCGGTGCCACGCTCGATGCGTGAGGGCTCGTACGCCATGGGTGCGACCCGGCTTGAGACGGCGTTTCGTGTCGTCGTTCCAGCTGCTGTGTCCGGCGTTGTCGGCGCAGTGATCCTCGGCATGTCGCGGGCGATCGGCGAGACGATGATCGTCGTCGTCGCCGGCGGTCAGCTGCCGCAAATGGTGACGAGCCCGGCCGAGCAGGGCGCGACGGTGACCGCGTTCATCGCGCAAGTCGCGCTCGGCGACCTGCCCTTCGGCACGCTTGAATACAACTCGATCTTCGCCGCGGGCCTCGCGCTGCTCGTGCTGACACTGATGTTCAACTTCTTGGCCTTCTGGCTGCAGCGCCGCTACCGGGAGGCGTACTAATGACCGCCATCGACGCTCAACAAGTGCGCGATATCACCGTGCATCCGCCGGGGCTCAGAGTGCGCCGGTTCAAGGACTCCGCCTTCATCGTCTGGGGCATTGTCGCGACGATCATCGGCCTTGGCACGCTGGTAACCCTGGTCAGCGATCTCGTTCACGACGGCGGACACAGGCTGACGCTCGCCTTCTTTTCAAGCTTTCCGTCCTCCGAACCTGCGCTGGCCGGCATTCTCTCCGCCTGGGTCGGATCGTTGCTGGTGATTTTCACGACGGCGATCGTCGCCATCCCGATCGGCATCCTCGCGGGCATCTATCTCGAAGAATATGCTCCGAAGAATCCCGTCACCAGCGCCATCGAGATCGCGGTGAACAATCTGGCCGGCGTGCCGTCCATCCTGTTCGGTTTGATGGCCGTGGGCATCTTCGTGCAGTTCCTTGGCAATCCGAACCGCTGGTTCAGCTTCTTGCCGGAGGGCTTCCGCGAAGCTGGCGCGCATCTGTTCGGCCAATCGATCCTCACCGCTGGCATCACGCTGTCGCTGCTCATTCTGCCGGTTATCATCGTCGCGACGCGTGAAGCGGTTCGTGGCGTGCCGCAGGAAATTCGCCACGCGGCGCTCGCTGTCGGCGCCACCAAGTGGCAATCGACGCAGCATCACGTGCTGCCTTACGCGCTGCCGGGCGTTGTCACCGGCGTCATCATCGGCGTGTCGCGCGCGCTCGGCGAAACAGCGCCGCTGATCATGATCGGGGGCCTGACCTTCGTGGCGTTCCTGCCGATCACGCGTCCAGGCGACGCGACGTTCGAAACCATTGGCGTGCTTGACGAGTATGGCGCCGCGGTTGACCCGGCTGCGACTGAGCGCGTGACCATCCATCATGACGGCGTCGTCGTGCTGCCTGATTTCACCGAGCAGCAAGTTCAAGCCGGGCAGGTGCTCGATTTGCCGCACGGCTCGACCGTTCAATCGGTCGCCGACCTGGGTGATGCGATCGTCAGCTGGAATCCGGGCCATTGGTTCGGCCAGGAATTCACGGTCATGCCGATCCAGATGTTCAATTGGACCTCGCGCCCGCAAGCCGAGTTCCTCGAGTTGGCGGCGGCGGCGGGCATCGTGCTTTTGGGCATCACACTGTTGATGAACGGCACTGCGATCTACCTACGCTACAGGCTACGCAAGTCGATCAAGTGGTAGTGGTTGCGCGTTAGCCGCGGCGCCTATTTGCGAGCGCGCTCGGCGGCCTTCTTCTCGCGCGCGATGCGACGGCGCTCTTTGGCGCGTTTGCGAAGATCAGCCAGCTTGTGCCAAAAGCGGCGGCCGCGCTCCTTAGGCAGCGGCTCCAGGTTGCGGCGGAAATCCTCGGCGCACGCGCGCCAGGAATATCGCTCAGCCAGGGCGCGGGCGTCTTCGCGTTTAAGATTTAGCGCTTCCAGGCATGCCTTTTGGAGATCGTCATCGACGATGCCGGCGCCTGTGTTTGGCAGAATGTCTTGCGGTCCTGGCGCGACGTAGCCGGCGACCGGCGTGCCGCACGCCGCCGCTTCCAGAATGACTAGGCCGAACGTGTCGGTGAAGCTCGGGAACACAAAGACGTCCGCGTCCGCATAATGGCGCGCGAGCTCTTCGCCGAACTTCGGGCCAGTAAAGACGGCGTCCGGATACGTGACTTTCAACTCGTCGAGCGCGGGGCCGCCGCCGACTACCACTTTCGATCCGGGCAGGTCTAGCTTCAGGAACGCCTCGATGTTCTTCTCAACCGCTACGCGGCCGACATAGGCGAAAATCGGGCGCGGCAGGTCGGCTGGATAGATGCCGCCGTCGATACCGCGCAGGCGCGGATGGAATTGCTCGATGTCGACGCCGCGGCTCCAGATCGCGGTGTTGCGGAAGCCTTGTAACTCGAGTTGCTTCTGCATCGTCGGCGTTGCGACCATGACGCGGCCCGACTTGTCGTGGAACGCGTGCATGTAGCGATAGCCCGCCCAGAGCGGGATCCATTTGAAGCGTGCTGTCACGTATTCCGGAAATTGCGTGTGGTAGCTCGTCGTGAACGGAAACTTGTGCTTGAGGCAGATTGCTCGCGCGTCCCAGCCCAGCGTTCCTTCGGTGGCGATGTGCACGGCGTCCGGCGCGAACGCCAAGAAGCGATCCTCGACGTCTTGCCGCGCGCCCAGCGCCAAGCGGATTTCGGAATAGGTGATCAGTGGCACCGTGTTCGGATAATCGGCCGGCGAGATCACTTCGACCTCACAGCCCATCGCTTTCAGTTCGCGGTTGGTGCTGGCTAGCGTCCGGACGACGCCATTGACCTGGGGCTCCCACGCATCGGTGACGAGTAGGATCTTTTGCGCCAGCGGTTGGGGCTCGGCAGCGCCATTGGGGCTCGCGGCCTCGGCGGGCGGCGTTTGGGCGTCGGTGCTCACGGGGCGGGTTCTGGCGCGAGGGAGGCTGCGGCGCAAGGGGTCGCTGACGGTGACTTGCCCTAAGGGCCAGAGACGCGCAAAGGACGGCCCATGCAAACCGCCCCGACGCCGCACCCTTCCGCCACCATCGATTGGGACGCGCTCGACGCTCTGAAATATCAGGATGAGGACGTCGCCGTCGGCAAACTCCTGGCCGATGCGCCGCTCGATGCGGCGGCTCGCGCCAGCGTCAATGCGGAGGCGCGTGCGCTGGTGGAGCGCGCCCGCGGGCTGAAACGCCGCAAGGGCGTGATGGAGAGCTTCCTCGAGGAATTCGGTCTCTCGAACGCCGAGGGTTTGGCGCTGATGTGCCTGGCCGAAGCGCTGCTGCGGGTGCCGGACGCCGAGACCGCCGACAAGCTGATCGCCGAGAAGATTTCGACCGGCCAGTGGGCGGCGCACCTCGGCAAGTCCGATCATTGGCTCGTCAACGCCGGCACGTTTGGCCTGATGTTGACCGGGCGCGTGGTCAATCTGCCGGATGAGCTGCGTGGCGAGGCGAGCGAAGTTGTCGGCAAGTTGGTGAAGCGCATGGGCGAGCCGGTGGTGCGCGCCGGCGCCATGCAGGCGATGCGGATCTTGGGCGAGCAATTCGTGCTCGGCCGCAACATTCAAGAAGGCCTCAAGCGCGGCGCCAGCATGGTGCGCCAAGGTCTGGCGACGCGGTATTCGTTCGACATGTTGGGCGAGGGCGCGCGCACCAATGAGGACGCAGAGCGCTATCTCGTCAGCTACGCCAACGCCATTGATGTTGTCGGCGAAGCCGCGGGTGGGCTTGGGCCGCATGCTTCGAACGGCGTGTCGGTGAAGCTCTCGGCGCTGCACCCGCGCTATGAGGCGCGCCAGGAAGAGCGCGTGTTTGCCGAACTCTATCCGCGCATGCTGCAACTCGCGCAGGCCGCGAAGAAATGGAACATCGGCCTTTCGCTTGATGCGGAAGAAGCGGATCGCTTGGTGCTCTCGCTCAAGCTGTTCGAGAAACTGGCGCTTGAGCCTTCGCTGAAGGATTGGGAGGGCCTTGGCGTCGTCATCCAGGCTTATCAGAAGCGCACGCGCGCTGTGATCGAGCGCCTGGTCTCGCTCTCGCGCCGCCGCGGCGCGCCAATCCAGGTGCGTCTGGTGAAGGGCGCGTATTGGGATGGCGAAGTGAAGCGCGCGCAAGTGATGGGCCGCCCGGATTTCCCTGTGTGGACCACAAAGGCCGCCACCGACGTGCACTACATGGCCTGTGCCCGCGATCTCTTCCGCGCCGGCGACGCCGTCTTCCCGCAATTCGCCACGCACAACGCCCACACCGTCGCTGCCGTCCGTCGCATGGCCGCGAGCGCCGGGCGCGATCAGTTCGAATTCCAGCGCCTGCACGGCATGGGCGAAGCGCTTTACCTCGCTGTCGACCCGCCGCCGCAAGTGCGCGTCTACGCGCCGATCGGCGGCCACGAAGATTTGCTGCCCTATCTCGTGCGGCGTTTGCTGGAGAACGGCGCCAACACCAGCTTCGTGCATTCGTTCCTGGACGATGACGTTTCGCCGGACGTTGTCGCCGCCGACCCGGTCGCGACGCTGGAAGCGAATCCGCATCGTCACCGCCGCTTGCCGCCGCCACCGCAATTGTTCGGCGCCAGCCGCCGTAACTCCGGTGGTCGGGACCTCTCAATCCAAGCTGATCGCGATGCCATCCCCAAAAATTTTCCATATTTCGTAGACTACGAACGGCAAGGCTCCGACCCCATCGCGACGGCGCTTTCAGCGCAGAAAGAGTGGAATGAACTCGGCGGCGCGGGGCGTGGCGTGCTGCTTCGGAAGATGGCAGACGCATTGCAGAACAATGCGGATGATCTCACGGCGCTGATTGCTCAAGAATCCGGCCGCAATCTCCAAGACGCGATTGACGAGGTGCGCGAGGCCATCGACTTCTGCCGCTACTACGCTGCCGAAGCGGAGCGGCTCTTTGCCGGCCCGCGCGCATTACCATCGCCCGCTGGCGAGACCGATCACCTGGAAATGCACGGTCGCGGCGTGTTCGTGTGTATCTCGCCTTGGAATTTCCCGTTGGCGATCTTCACTGGCCAGTTGGCGGCGGCGCTGGCCGCTGGCAACACGGTCGTTGCGAAACCCGCGGAGCAGACGCCGCAGATCGCGATGGTCGCCGTGAATCTTTTTCACGATGCGGGCCTGCCGCGGGACGTGCTGCAGCTGGTAACGGGTGACGGCAAAGTTGGCAGCGAACTCGTCGCCGATCCGCGCATCGCGGGCGTAGCGTTCACGGGCTCGACGGAAGTGGCGCGGCTCATCAACCGCACGCTCGCCGCCAAGGATGGCCCGATCGTGCCGCTGATCGCGGAGACAGGCGGCCTCAACGGCATGTTCGTCGATACGACAGCGCTGAAGGAGCAGGTCGTCGATGACGTGCTGATCTCGGCGTTCAACTCGGCCGGTCAGCGCTGCTCAAGCCTGCGCATCCTGTTCTTGCCGAATGACACGGCGGACGCCGTGCTGGAAACGCTGCTCGGCGCCATGGATTGTCTGGTGATTGGCGATCCCTCCGATCCGCGCACCGACATTGGTCCGATCATCGATGCGGAAGCGAAGGGCAATCTCGATAAGCACATCGCGCGCATGAAGCGCGAAGCGAAGGTGCTGAAGCAGATCGACGTTTCGAAGCTCGGCGGCAATTTCTTCGGCCCGGCCGTGATCGAACTCAACAGTCTCGATCAAATCAGTCGTGAAGTGTTCGGCCCGATCCTTCATATTGTGCGTTACGATCCGGCGGATGTCTCGAAGATCGGGGCGCAGCTCGCGGCAAAGGGCTACGGCCTCACGCTTGGCGTACACTCACGGCTTGAGAGCTTTGCGCAGGAAGTGATCGCGGCGGTGCCGGCAGGCAATGTCTACGTGAACCGCACGATTGTTGGCGCTGTGGTCGGCGTGCAGCCGTTCGGCGGCGCGGGCCTATCGGGCACTGGCCCAAAGGCGGGCGGGCCGAATTACTTGCCGCGCTTTGCCGAAGAACGTGCAGTTAGCAACAACATCGCAGCGCAAGGCGGCGATCCGCAATTGCTCAATCTGTAAGCGCGGCTAGACTCCAGATATGTCCGACAACGTTACGCCGTTCCGCCGCCCTAAGCCGGTGCGTCCGCAGCAGCAGGGCGGGCTTGGGATCAAGACACATCGCGGCAAAGTCGTGCTCGCGCATCTGCTGACCATTGCGGCGTTCTTGGTGAACTTCTTTCTGCGGGGCTTCCCGTGGTCGCTGCTCGGGCTGGTCATTGGCGTCGCGGCGGTGTTGATCGTTTACGCAAACCGAGGAACGGCGATGCCTTGGGCGAACACTCACCACGAGCATGCGCTGCGCACGCTGATCATCGGCTACGCGCTTTGGATGCTCGCGGGGCTGCTGATCTTGATCAGCGACGGGCTCGCTAACGTGACCATCATCCTGCAGCTTGGCATCGCCATTTGGGCGGTGTTGCGCGCTGGCGTTGCGCTGGTGCTGGGCGTGATGCGCAAACCGATCCCGAACCCGCGCGGCTGGTTCATCTAGTGATCCGGCAGCCGAACTCTTCTTCGTAGACCGCTTCAGAGCTGATCGCGCCAAACAGAACGCTGGCGCGAACGGTGACACCCTCTTGGGCGATGGTGATGTTATTGCGCGCCTCTTCGGGAAACTCAGCCACGCATGAGTCGAGCGTGCGGCCGCTGACATGCAGACACGAGCACGTCTGCTTCGCGGCGTAACCGGTTGCGATCCCCGCATACGCCACTTGCCCACGCGAAGCCCACGCGCTCGCGCCGACGAGCAAAAGCGCTCCCACCAGAACGCCAACCCAAATCCAGCGTTTGCGCGACACCGGCGCCTCCCCCTATGCTCGCGCCAGCATAGCGAAGGCGAGGGGGCGCGTCATGCTGCGCGGACTATTTGCGGCGTTGGTCTTGGTTTTCGCGGCGTCAGCGCAGGCGCAGTCGCTCTTTCCGCTGCCGCCGCAACCGGCGGGCGTCGCTTGGCCCGGTGCGGACTGGGAGACGGCGGCGCTGCCGGACGATGTGGACCGGGCCGCCTACGATCTTGCGGTCACACAAGCATTCTCCGGCGTTGACGAGCTCATGGGCGAAACGCGCGCGGTGATGGTCGTGCAGAGCGGGCGCGTCGTGTTCGAGCGTTATGGCGATGGCTACACGCGCGACATGCGGCTGAACTCGTGGTCGGTCGGCAAGTCCTTCACTCATGCCTTGGTCGGTGCTGCGGTGCTGCAAGGGCGGCTCGGGATCGACGCGCCGATGGGTAACCCCGCGTGGCGCGCTGGCGATCGGCGCGCCTCGATCACATGGCGCCAGTGGCTGCAAATGGTCGATGGGCTCGACTATCAGGAGAGCAGCGCAAACACCATCGAGGCCGGAAACGCGCGCATGCTGTTCGGCGACGGCCGTCGCGACGTCATTCGCTGGGCCGCTGCCCGGCCGTTGATCCACGATCCTGGCACGCGCTGGAACTACACTTCGGCTGGCACGATGCTGATTTCTGACGCACTGACGCGCGTTATCGTTCCGGATCCGCGCGATGCAAACGACCGCCGCGCGCGTATGCGTGCGTGGATGAACACGTCGCTGTTCGATCGTATCGGCATCCGCCCCGTCGTTGAGTTCGATCCGCAGGGCACATTCTACGGCAGCTCGCTCTATTGGATGACAGCGCGTGACTACGCGCGCTTCGGCTATCTCTATCTCCGCGATGGCGTCTGGAACGGCGAGCGTGTGCTGCCTGAAGGTTGGGTCGATTTCGCCCGCACGCCGGGGCCCGACACGAGTACGGACGTTTACGGCGCGCAATGGTGGTTGACGCCGCCCACCGGCACAGGCCGACCCGATCGCTCGCTGATTGTGAATCCTGACCTCCGCGATGCGTTTTCAGCGCAGGGCTACGAAGGGCAGATCATTGTCGTCGTCCCGTCAAAGGATCTCGTCATGGTGCGGCTTGGCCGCTTTGACGGCGGCGCCGAAGCATGGAATGCGATGGGTGACTGGGCGGGGCGCTTCATCGGCGCCTTCGGCGACCGCCCACAGCAACAGGGAGACGGCAATGTCCGATGATGGCCGCGATGTGAAGCTCGCTTGCGCGAAGATGCTGAAGGATGCTGGCTACAAGTATCTCTCGGCGGAGCTTGAGTTCGGTTCGCTTTCCGGCTTGGCCAAGGATGAGCCGTTCTTCCTGCTGTGCGGCCGGGATCGCTTGGCCCCAACCGCAATCAAATCGTGGATCGAAGCCGCGCGTATCTCAAACGTGCCCGATCACAAACTCGAACGCGCGCACGAGACGATTGAAGCCATCGAAGGCTGGCCGGGTGAGCGGCACTATCCCGACTAGAGTTAGCGCGCGTTAGTGATACACGTCGCGCAGAGAAGCGTGGACGCGGTCGAGGTCTCTATAGAGATTGGACCGCACATCCGCATGGCGGCCACGTAGAGCCGTCGCGGCGAAAGCTGAGAGCTCGTGCGCCGCGTCGTGTTCGCCTTGGTGCAGTGCGAGCGTTGCAACCGCATTGGCGCGATCGGCAAGCTTGCCGGCGCCTTGGCCTTGAGCATCGAGAATACGCATGCGGAGTTGACGCAGCGCCGTGTTCAGCGGCGGCGGGTGGCCCGCATAGTCATAACGGCGGCGTTCGCGGATGCGCATGCCGCCAGGCTTGCGCCGGCGGTCAGGCCCGAAATAGCTATCGTGATCGACCCACAACATCTCACTCACATTGCCGCATTTTGCGGCTGGCGCTTTCTGCGTGGGCGGATCGTAGCGGAACATGCTTAGAGAAACGTGTTCGCAACCGCAAAATTCTACGCGCCGTGGTGAACGCGAATTAGCTATGTGAGGCGCCAAAATTCGTCTGCGCCCTCGGTGAAAGCGTGGCGAAAACCGAGCCGCTGCACGACGGCTTTCGATGCGTCGTTCTGAATGTCGATTGTGGCTTTGAACGCCAGAGCGCCTCGCATTCGCAGATGATCCATCATCGCCCGAACAGCTTCGGTGGCGTAGCCGCGGCCCCAAGCGCGTGGATCGAAGATGTAGCCTACCGAAGCGGCGTGGTGTTGGTCGACAGTGGCTTCGATAGTGCCGAGCGGAGCGCCGTCGTCGCGTCGCCAGACCGTCCAATTGAGCCATTGGTCCAGCCGGTTTGGCGCAGTTTCCTGCATCACGCGCGCGAACCGGGTCTCCACATCGGCGACGCTCGCCGGTGTCTTGTGGGGGACGTAGCGGTACATTTCGGGATGTCGCAGCGCTTCGAACATCGCTGCCGCGTCTTCGACGCGCGTGCGCCGCAGTTCGAGGCGCTGCGTGAAGAGCGGTTCGCGCGCGACGTCGAGCATCAGAGACCAAGCATGGTGCGCACGTCCGCGGAGGTCTTGCCGCTTTCACGGAGCGCGCGAAGCGTGGTCGCTTGGTCGCGCTTGGCGAGGCGCTTGCCGTCTTCACCAAGGATGAGGCGGTGGTGGCGATAGACGGGCTGCGGCAGGTCAAGCAACTTCTGCAGCAGCACATGCAGGTGCGCCGCCTCGCGCAGATCTTCGCCGCGCACGACGTGCGTCACGCCTTGTAGCGCATCGTCCCACACCGATGCGAGGTGATAGCTCGTGCCGAAATCCTTGCGCGCAAGCACGACATCGCCGTGGCGTTCCGGCTCTGCTCGTACCGGGCCAGTCTCATCTTCGAATACGAGGGCGAAGTAGCTTGGCCCAAGCGCGGCGCGAGCCTTCTTCAACGAGAGCCGCCAAGCGTAAGGCTCGCCCGCCCTGAGCTTCGCCGCTTCTTCCTCAGGCGGCAGCGCTTCGCCGCGAAACGCTTCTTCAGCCTCGCCATGCGGCGCAGACGCGATGGCTTCGGCGATTTCCTTGCGCGTTCGGAAGCAGCGGTAGACGAGCTGGCGATCAATCAGGCCTTGCAGCGCACTCTCGTAGTCGGCCATGTGCTCGGATTGCCGGCGCACAGGTTCTTCCCAGCTTATGCCCAGCCACGTGAGGTCTTCGTAGATTGCGGACTCGAACTCCGATCGCGCGCGGCCTTGATCGATGTCTTCGATACGCAACACAAAGCGGCCGCCCGCCGCTTGCGCGGCATCGAACGCCGTCAGCGCCGAGAAGGCGTGGCCGAGGTGCAGGTGGCCTGTGGGCGAGGGCGCGAAGCGGGTGACGAAACTCATGTGGGTCAAGGCTACCGTTCGCGCGTGCGAGCCGCTACCTAGCGCTTCATGACGGTGTTTCTCGATGGTCCCCGGATGCCGCCCAAGCGCGGTGGCAAGCCGGATTCGCTGGTGATTTTCCTGCACGGCTACGGCTCGAACGGCGCAGATCTCATTTCGCTTGCGCCGTATTGGGCTGACTTGCTGCCGGGGACGGCGTTCGTTGCGCCGAACGCAATCGAGCCGGTCGCGATGGCGCCGGGCGGCTATCAGTGGTTTCCGATTTCGAGTCTCGATCCGCACATGATGGAGCAGGGCGTCAGAGGCGCTGCGCAATCGGTGGATCGCTTCATCGATCGCGAGCTGGAGAAATACGGCCTGACGCCAGATCGATTGGCGCTCGTTGGCTTCAGCCAGGGCACAATGATGGCGCTGCATGTCGGCTTGCGCCGGGAGAGTCAGATCGCCGGCATTCTTGGCTTTTCCGGCGTGCTCGTCGGGGCGCGCACTCTGAAGGAGCAGATGCGCTCCAAACCGCCGGTTCTGCTTATCCACGGCGATCGTGATCCAACCATTCCGGTCCCGGCGCTATTCGACTCGGCGGAAGCGTTGGCGACCGCCGATCACGGCGCCCAGTGGCACATCTCGTACGGAATACCGCATTCGATTGGCCCAGATGGGCTTGAACTGGGTGGCGAGTTCCTCGCCATGTACTTGAAAACTAAGGGGCTCGTCGGCGGCAGCTGAGGATTTTCGGCCACGTGGCCGGAGTGTCACGAACCTGTCGCCGCAAATCAGGTAATGCTTGTTCGCGTCGGGCTAGGCCCATGTGCTATAGTGCGACGCAGAAGGAGAGACGTCTTCAGTCCACTGAACGTGATCCGCCACCAAGTCCTTGAGCGGCTGCACTGGAGCGGCCGCCAATGAACGTTTCCAGCGCCCCTATCGCGGGTTTTCCGGCGCTGGTGCTCAACGCCGATTTCCGCCCGCTGTCGTATTATCCGTTGTCGTTGTGGCCGTGGCAGGAAGCGGTGAAGGCCGTCTTCCTTGAACGCGTCGATGTGGTCGCGCACTACGATCACGTGATCCATTCGCCATCGATGGAAATGCGGCTGCCGAGCGTGATCTCGCTGCGCGACTTCGTGCACCAGGATCGCCCTCCGGCGTTCACACGCTTCAATGTCTTCCTGCGCGACGGCTTCTCTTGCCAGTATTGCGGATCGCCGGACGATCTGACGTTCGACCACGTGCTGCCGCGCTCGAAGGGCGGGCGGACGACGTGGGAGAACATCGTCACCGCGTGTGCTCCGTGCAATCTGCGCAAGGGCGGCAAATACGTGCAGCACTCCGGCATGCGTCCGTTCCGGCGTCCGCGCCGGCCGACGATGCATGAGCTGCAACATGTTGGCCGCCGCTTCCCGCCTCACCACCTGCACGAAAGCTGGATGGATTACCTGTATTGGGACGTCGAGTTGGACGCCTAGCGCTGCTCAGCGCAGCGCGGTGTCGCGTTCCATCCGCACCCCGTCGGGCGTAGCGCAGAAGCCATTGCCGATCTGCTCCAGACGAGCGCCGACCGCGAACTCAAGCTTGGCTCGCGCGGTGTAGACGGTGGCGCGTATCGGTGGGTCGATGGTGGCGCCCACGACCCAAGCGGCGGCGGCGATTGCGAGTGCTTGTGCGACGCTCATATCCCTGGCTCCCTCGGCCAGGGTGTCTAGTGCCCGTTCTTTGCGCCTGTTCGTCGGCGCTGAAACAAAGCTGAAATGTTAGCCGAGGCTGGCAGCCGCTTCGTTGAAGGTGCCGTCCAGGGACTGGCCGACAGCGCCGACGGCGCCGATGATCACCAGACCGATGAGCGAAGCAATGAGGGCGTATTCGATCGCGGTCGCGCCGCGCTCGTCGCGGAGAAAGCGGAGGAGGGTCATGCGGCGTTCCGTTCGATCAGGCGGTTGACAAGAACCACATCGGCCGGCGGCATCTCGTGCGTGCGCAGCTCCTGCGGTTGAATCCATTTTGCGGCTTGAGCGGAATTGGGGTCGAGTTTCATTACGCCCTGCCACTTGGTCGCGACATAGAGCGGCATCAGAAGATGGAAATCCGGATACGCGTGTGAAGCAAACGCGAACGGATCGAGAGCATCGGGCTCTACCAGCAAATCCAGCTCCTCTTTCAGCTCCCGAACGAGTGCCTGCTCGGGCGCCTCTCCCAATTCGACCTTGCCGCCGGGAAATTCCCAGAGGCCGCCGAGTTGCTTGTGCGAGGGCCGCTGCGTGATCAGCACACGGCCCGATGAATCCAGCAACGCGGCAGCTGCAACCAAGAGCAGGCGCCGCGATGAGGGGGCACTATCGCTGGTTTGCATGAATATCCGGTGAGAAGAGGTGGTTGATGTGCGTTAAGCACAACAACTCCTTGCGCCGTTGGCAAGCCTTCTTCGTGCGGTGTCGTCTGCAGACTGGCCGGCGCTCATCCCGCCGCGTCGTAGGCCTTCTTCACGTAAGCGATGAGCTTGTCGTCGATCTCGTCGGCGCTTGTGAGCGGGACGATGTATTGGCACATGCCGCCGGGCGGGACAGGCTTTACGCGCGTGTCTTTGATGTCGTCCTTGAGGTTCAGGCCCAGCTCGAAACGGTCGTTGGTCTTCGGCCCAAGCATCGCGAATTGCTTCTTGCGGCGCAGCGAAACGTAACCCTTCTTCGGCGCGATCTCGTGGTCGCCGAATTTCGAAATCGCTTTCATCAGCTTCTCGTGGATAGGGCGCAGGTGCTCTTTCTTACCGCTGTAGATCTCGGCCAGCACGTCGTTCGTACTCGCTCCGGCGGCCTTCGCGGCGCTGGCGCCATCTGACTTGAGCGCGGTGTGCGTGAGCGTGTTCGCGTCGCCATGGCCGAGGCCGTAGGTCTCCATCAGCCAAGCGCGGATTTCGCCGTGCTTGGAGAACCCGGATTTCTTGATGGCGGCGGTGAGCTGGGTCAGCGACTTGCCTGTCTTCTTCTCGATGTTGGCGAGCTGCGTGGCGAGCGCTTTGTCCATGTCGGCCATTTGAGCTTCCCCTTCGGGCTGACTATGACTTGTTTGAACGATCAATCAAGAGTAAAGCGATAACGGTGCTGGCTTCATCGGAGTGATCGGAGATCGCACCGTTGAGTGTCTCAGCGATCGCCTACTATGGCTCGGATTGCGGCGGCGACCTCCGCGGCGGCAGTGATCGGCGTCCAGTGTCCGTGGTTGCCGAGCACGTCGAGCGAGGTCGCGCCTTCGAACGCGGCCGCCCAACGCGACGGGATGTAGGGATCGTTGCGGCCCCACACGACACGCACGGGTCGCTGCGCGATCAGGCGCGCCCGCATTTCGTCGACGCCATCGAAGAATGCGGGCGCCAGCATTTCGCGGAACAACCGCAACGTCGATCGCTTCGACTTTCCGTCGAGCGCGAACTCGCGGCGCATGCGATCAAGATCTGCCGCCGGAAGCTCGGGCGAGGCTCGCCCGAATGCGCGAGCGAACAGGCCGCCGCCAAACAGGCCGATCGCCGCCATCCCCATGTTCGCACGCAGCCTGCCCATGGTCCCGTCGCTCGCCCACGTTCTGGCCACGGAAACCACGAAATCCTTCGAACGCGACCGTGTTGGTCACGACGATCCCACGCACGCGTACAAGGCGCTCGGCCGCCCAGGGCACTCCGATGATCCCGCCTATGTCATGCACGACGAGCACCACAGGCTCGCGCACGTTGAGCGCATCGAGGACCGCGTCAACGAACGCGACGAGGTTGGAGCGCGCGAACGAGAACGCCGCGTCAGGTTCGTCACAAGCGCCGAGTCCGGGAAGGTCAGGGGCGATTGTTCGATATCCCGGACCAAGCCGCTCGATCACCCCGTGCCATTCCGTTGCGCTGTCAGGGCTGCCGTGCAGCAGCAGCACAGGTACATCGTCGGCGCGGCCGCCCGCGAGCGCGCTGTCGAGGACGCGGGTGCGCAGCCCCACGCCGGGAAGGGAGACGTGGCGCTCATGTATCAATGCTCTCGTCCTTTTACATACATACCGTATGTATATTTATTGACCGAAGGAGTCGTCAAGAGCGTGCCAGCCCGTTATATGGGGCGCGTGGCTCGGCGCACGCAGCAAGAAGCAGACGCGACTCGCCGTGCCCTCCTGAAGGCGGGCCGGGCGCTGTTCGCGCGCGAAGGCTTCGACGCCGTGTCCGCCGACGCGATCGCGGCCGAGGCTGGGGTCACGCGCGGCGCACTACACCACCACTTCGAGGGCAAGCCCGGTCTGTTCCGCGCCGTGCTTGAGGAGACGATGGCCGAAGTTGCGTCGCGGCTTGTTGCGGCGACTGAGGGCGCCCACGATCCACTGGATGCCCTTGAGCGCGGCCTGCTCGCATTCCTCGAGACTGTTCCAAAGCCCACATACCTTCGCATCCTGCTCGTCGATGGACCCGCCGTGCTCGGTTGGCACGAGTGGCGAGCGATCGATCTACGCCACGGCCTCGGCCTCGTGCGCGGCGCTCTCCAGGCTGCCGCTCATGCCGGCCGCCTGCGGGTCTCGGACGTCGAGGCAACGAGCCACATCCTCGCCGGCGCGCTCGTTGACGCCGCTATGCTCATTGCCGCTCACCCCCGCGACCGACGCCTCCGCGCCGACGTTGCTCAGACCATCAGCGCTTTGCTTCGCGGCTTGAGCCGCTGATCGTCCTCCAACCCCCTGGTTGAAAGCCAGTTGGTCTAGCTCAGATAGTCGCGTTGAACTCGGTTCCGCGCGGCCGAGGAGGAGGCATGCGTCATCCTTGTTGCGCTTGCGCGCCAAAAGTGGAGGGCGGGACGCGATGGCTCTCGTCTGACAAGTTGCGCCATTGCTGGCGCATGAGCGACGCGAACCATCGCGTCCCGTGATTGGCTTACAGCGGCTCGGCACGTGGAGGTTTTTCACTCCCTTGGCGCGATCGCCGACGGCGTGCGGGTCGTGCGCTGATTTGCACGGCCCCGGTGTTTCTTCCCGCGCTTTTGGTTTCCCGCGGGCTTCTGCTCTTCTGCGCCTATGCATCGGAGCTTCACGCTCAATCACCTCACTCTCGCATCGGTAGATCAGCGGCCGACTGCCCTCCAGCGGAGTGATGGGCGCAAGTGTAAGGGCGTTGCGGAGGTGTGGGATAGATTTTTGCGGAAGCGCGGATTTTTAAGGCGCGGAGGGCGGCGGAGGCGGGGATAGGCGTCCGCTTTTCGCCGATAGGCGACATCCAACACTAAGCTTGTACGTTCACTCGAGCGGAGGTGCGATGTCGTTGGTTGGAACGGACCTAAGCGTCAAGCCGCCAAGCCGTTTGGCGCGGACGTACTCGCGAGGAGTTAGACCGGTCATGCTTCGAAATTCCCTCGTCGCATGCGGCTGATCTGCATAGGCGACTGGTGTTTCGGCGTGGGGATCTGCCTCCCACGGCATATCGTGAAGCTGGCGTATTGTGCGATCGACCCGAACAGCACGCTGGTAGACCTTCGGCGCCACACCGTAGAGATCAGCAAACACGCGGCGATATTGACGCGATGATAGATTCGCGGCCGCCGCAGCGCGTGAAACTGCTCCGCTCTCAACCGTCGCCAAGATATCGAGCGTCGGTGCAAGCGGGTCAGGTTCAGATTCTTGAAAGAACGCGCGCAGGACAATCGCTGCACGAGTACGCCAAGCTTCAAATGTTTCACTTGCCCTGGGCTCAAGTGTTTCGGCCAGCACAGGCTGCACTTCTCGAAGGTCCAAGACGCCATCCACGAGCTGCGACGCGGGGCGCTGGCTAATCCGCCTCAGGCCGGCGGCGGACAATCCGACCGCAAATGCCTTGATCCGCCCGGCGGCGAAACCATAACACCAGTGATATCTTGGGCCCCATAAAGCTATGCGCGGCAGGCGCTTCCATCCAGCATCAGGGCTGGCCTCTCGCAGCCAATAGGACTGATCTAACATGATCTGAATCGAAAATCTGACCTCGGGAAGGACACGAACAACTTGTGGCCCTGGATCTTCGTCGCGATGCACGAAGCCAAACAAATTGCCCGCGAGCTCGGCGGGGGGATGGCTCAGAACCAGCGCACCTCGCGCAATGTCCGATTTCTTCAAGCCCGTACGCGTAGGGTCGGCTACCATTGGCAGGAGCTTGCAAGCCGGGAGGACATCAGATTCATAGCGAACAATCGTCCCAGCTGTCTCGATGGCAGGCGAGCGCCACCGCTGTGGCCGTTTCCGCCGCACTGGCCTATTCGACCGTCAGCGGAGATTTACTGGCGCCCCTGGTCAGGGTCGAGCCTCTTCGCGCCGTTCCGTACCTGGGCTCAGCGCTCATCTCGCTCGGAGACGCGTTTGCTTTGGTTGTCCTCGTCGCGCTCGCCGCAGGAAGATCGCCACGATTGGCGATTAGCCAAGCGGGCCTGCAGGCCTCAATTAGCAAGCCGGCTCTGTGGGCGCTTATTTGGCTGGTCCCTGCAATTGCAGTTGGGATGGCGTTCGCGAAAATTGCGACTGACGTGCACCCTTCCGACATCGCGTGGGCGGGCGTCGGTGGCCCGATCGCGGAGGAATTTGTCTATCGTGGACTGGCGCTGGGCGTCCTTATTCGCTGGTGCGGTTGGCCAATCTGGTTGGCGTGCATCTGGCCGGCTGTCTTCTTTGGCGCTGCCCATTTCGCCCAGGGAGAAGATTGGGGCAGCGTCGCTGGCATCGTGGCAATCACAGGCTTGGGTGGAGTTCTTTTCGGCTGGCTGTTTGTGCGATGGCGCTTCAACGCTGGCCGGCAATCCTCTTGCACGTCGGCCTGAATACAATCTGGCTGTTGTTCGACCTTGGGGAAAACGCGCTCGGCGGTTGGCTCGGAAACGTCCTGCGTTTGACCGTCATCGCTATTGCGGTCGGAGCGACGTTTTGGCTGGCGCCCGCGCGCGGGCCAAGGCCGCCAGCTAGGCAAATTCCAGTTCTCGCGTGCATCGCAAGGAGTGGCATCAGTCTGCAATGGGCCAGAAACGGCCCTTAGCTCCGATAGTCGCCGTTGATTTCGACGTAGCGTTTGGTGAGGTCGCAGGTGAACATTTTGGCGCGGCCTTGGCCGGGGCCGACGGTGACGCTGATTTCTAGTTCGTCGCCTTTCATGTAGGCGCTCATCGCGGCTTCGTCGTAGTCGTCGGAGATCATGCCGTTGCGGGCGGCGTGAAGCGTGCCGAAGCGGACGCCGATCATCTCGCGCTTCACTGGCTGATCGCTGCGGCCGATGGCCATGACGATGCGGCCCCAGTTCGCGTCTTCACCGGCGATGGCGGTCTTCACCAGCGGGCTTTCGCAGATGGTGCGGGCGATGGCTTTCGCGGAGGCGTCGTTGGCGGCGCCTTCGACATTGACGGTGACGAGCTTTGTTGCGCCTTCGCCGTCGCGCACAATCTGGATGGCGAGATCGACCAGCACTTTGCTGAGCGCGGCGCGGAAATCGCTGAGGCGCTCGTCGTTGGCGTCCGGGATCGGTGGCACGTTTGATTGGCCGGTGGCGAAGAGCAGCACGCAATCGTTGGTGGAGCGGTCGCCGTCGACGGTGATTGAGTTGAAGCTGGTTTCGGTTTCTTGGCGCAGCAGCGTCTTCAGGATCGGTGCGGATAGGGCGGCGTCGGTGAAGACGAAGGCGAGCATGGTGGCCATGTCGGGCGCGATCATGCCGGAGCCTTTGGCGATGCCGGCGATGCGCACTTCGACGTCGCCGATCTTGCAGGTGGCGCCTGAGCCTTTGGGGAAGGTGTCCGTCGTCATGATCGCGGCGGCGGCTTCGGGCCAGCTCACCGGCGCGAGCGTCATGCCGGGAAGTGCTGCGGCGATCTTTGAATCATCCAGCACCACGCCGATCACGCCAGTGGAGGCCGAGAGCATTTCGCGCGGTTCGACTTCGAGCTTTTCGGCGGCGGCTTCGAGCGAACGTTTGCAGGCGGCGTCGCCAGCGGGGCCGGTGAAGGAATTGGCGCAGCCGGCGTTGACGAGCAGCCCGCGTGAGCCGCCGCGCGTGGCGGAGAGCGCTTGCTTGCACCAATCGGTTGGCGCGGAGCCGACGGCGTTTGAGGTGAAGACGCCCGCGGCCTTCGTGCCCTTGGCGCAGCGGATCAGCAGCAGATCGGGGCGCTCGTGCTTGTAGAAGCCGGCGCGACCGATCGCGGCTTCGATGCCGGCGATCTCGGGCAGATCGGGAAAGTGCGCGGGCGCGAGCGGGCTGATTTTGTCAGGCTTCATGCTGTTGCCTGTAGTGCGTGGCGTCGTGCTTCGACAAGCTCGGCCTGACGACCAATTTGCATGGGATGCGCTAAGAAGAGTGTGTGCCACCCTCCGGCGTCAGCCTGAGCTAGTCGAAGGCGGAAGGCAGGCGCACGGTGACCCGATGCCTTCCGAGTGGGCGGAGGTGCAAAGATTGGCGCACTTGAAGAGCGGTGCTTGGCGTCGCCCTTCGACAGGCTCAGGGTGACGCCATCTTCGCCGTCCCAGCAAACGCCAATTATTCCGTGCCGCCAGTTGTTTCCTGCTGCGCCGGTTGCGCGGCGGGCTGTTGCGCTGGCGGGCGCTGCTGCTGAGCTGGCGGGCTCTGCGCCGGGGCCGGTGACTGCATCGGGTTTGGCGGCGCGCCGCCGCCGCCCATCGGGAACGGGAAGGGCGGTGCATTCGCATCCGGTGTCGGCGTGGTGGGCGCTGTTGGCGTCGGCTCGGCGTCTTCTGGCGCCGTGACTTCGCCGGCCGGCTCCATGCCTTCTTCAGGCTGACGCAGACGCTCGATGCGCGCATCACGCTGCAGGCGCTCTTCGAGCTGCATCACCTCTTGGTAGCGCAGCCAGTTGATGATTTGCGGCCGCAACGTTTCCAGGCTTTGCACGCCAACGGCACGGCGGTCCAGCAGTTGGAAGATGTGCCAGTGACCTTCGATCTCGATCGGGCCGATCAAGTTGCCGATGGTGGTGCTCTCGACTTCCTGGCGCATGGTGGTGGTGAGGTCGCTGATCGAGCTGAAGCCCAGATCGCCGCCGTCACCGCTGGTGTTTTGCTCGAAAGCGATCACTTCAAATCGTTCGCCCTGATCCAGCCGTCTTTTGGCCTGATCGGCGGCTTCCCGTGTTGGGAACACGATGTGACGCAGATGGACTTCCTCGCCCTGACCCAGCCGGCTCGCATTGTCGCGGTAGAGACGCTCGATGGCTTCGGGGTCGGTCGCGCGCGCGTCAATCTCTTCGTAGATCGAGGCAGCGAGCACGCGTTCGCGGGCGTTTTCGATCTGGCGGCGCACGTCGGCGCGGCGATCAATGCCGCGGGCCTCGGCCTCCATAGCGAAGAGGCGCATCTGGATGAGTTCTTCGAGCGCCAGATAGAAGGGGTCGGAATTGGCGTCCAAATCCTCGGTTTCGCGCAGCCAGCCGCGCGCTACGGCATAGGTGCGGACGTCTTCGATATAGATGGGCCGGCCGTTCACGGTGGCCGCGACGATGGGGTCAGCGCCGCCTTGGTTGTCGCCGCTCGAGTCGCGTCCCAATCCGCAGCCGACCAAAGTCAGTGCCGCGGCGAAAAGAACCGCCGGAAGAATGGGCCGCTTCAGGGTTGCCATGCGTTCTGCTTTCCCGACAAAGGCGCGTGCAAAGAGTGCGCCCACGAACACGTTCTGTGGGCCGCATTGACACGCCCAGAGGCCGCTCTTAAGTCTCGAAAGCGCACGTGTCGAGGGTGTTTTCGCACGCGAGCGCGCGTCAGTGGGACGATAAAAAGCCAATTAACTCAAAGCGCTAGACGCTCCTCTCCGCGCCCACTGCCAAGCGGCGCCTTAACCATTAGAACGTGCAAATGCTGAACCTCGCCAAGCAGATTTTCGGCTCCGTCAACGAGCGCAAGGTGCGCCACTTGAAGCCGATGGTTCAGCGCATCAATGCGCTGGAGCCCACCTTCGAGGCACTCTCGGACGAAGCTCTCCGAAATAAGACAAGCGAGTATCGCCACCGCCTGGCCCGGGGCGGCAAGATTGATGAAGTGCTGCCTGAAGCGTTCGCGACTGTCCGCGAGGCCGGAAAACGCGTGCTCGGCATGCGCCACTTCGACGTGCAGTTGATGGGCGGCATGATGCTGCACCAGGGCAAGATCGCCGAAATGCGCACAGGCGAGGGCAAGACGCTGGTCGCGACCCTGCCGACCTACCTGAACGCGCTTGAGAGCCGCGGCGTCCACGTCATCACCGTCAACGACTACCTCGCCAAGCGCGACAGCGAGTGGATGGGCCAAGTCTATCGCTTCCTCGGCCTCAGCGTCGGCGTCATCGTTCACGGGCTTTACGACAACGAGCGCCGCCAGGCGTACGCGGCGGACGTCACCTACGGCACGAACAACGAGTTTGGCTTCGACTATCTGCGCGACAACATGAAGTACTCGCTGGGCGAGATGGTTCAGCGCGGCCACCGGTACGCGATCGTCGACGAAGTCGACTCGATCCTGATTGACGAAGCGCGCACGCCGCTCATCATCTCGGGCCCAACCGAGGACCGCAGCGAGTTCTACAAGTCGGTCGATGCGATCATCCCGCTGCTGCGGCCTGAGCACTTCGAGCATGACGAGAAGCAACGTTCGGTGACGTTCACAGAGGCGGGCTCGGAGCGCATCGAGGAAATGCTGGTCGAGCGTGGCCTGCTGCAGGGCTCGCTCTACGAGCCCGCGAACATCACCATCGTCCACCATGCCAACCAGGCGCTGCGCGCGCACAAGCTGTTCACGCGCGACAAGGACTACATCGTCAAAGACACCGAAGTTGTTCTGATCGACGAATTCACCGGTCGCATGATGGCTGGCCGTCGTTTGTCGGAAGGTCTGCACCAGGCGATCGAAGCCAAGGAAGGCGTGCAGATCCAGCCCGAGAACCAGACGCTCGCGTCGATCACGTTCCAGAACTACTTCCGCCTCTACGACAAACTCGGCGGCATGACCGGTACGGCGTCGACCGAAGCCGCCGAATTCGGCGACATCTATAAGCTCGATGTCGTTGAGGTGCCGACCAACCGTCCCGTGAAGCGCGAGGACGCGGACGATGAAGTTTATCGGACGGCGCGCGAAAAATACAAAGCCGTCATAGCCGACATTGAAGAGACGCACCGTCGCCAGCAACCGGTGCTCGTCGGCACGGTGTCGATCGAGAAGTCGGAATTCCTCTCGAATATGCTGAAGCAGCGCGGCATCCCGCACCAGGTGCTGAACGCGCGCTACCACGAGCAAGAAGCGCAGATCGTTGCGCAAGCCGGCGTGCCGGGCGCGGTGACGATCGCCACAAACATGGCTGGCCGCGGCACCGACATTCAACTCGGCGGCAACGTCGACATGCGTTTGAAGGCGGCGCTGAAGGGCGATGAGACGCCTGACCAGATTGCGCAGCTGAAGCGCCAGATCACGGTCGACATCGAGCAGAAGAAACGCGTCGCGCTGGAAGCGGGCGGCCTTTACGTGCTCGGCACCGAGCGCCACGAAAGCCGCCGCATTGATAACCAGCTGCGCGGCCGTACCGGCCGTCAGGGCGACCCTGGCAAGTCGAAATTCTACATCTGCCTTGAGGACGATTTGCTGCGCATCTTCGCGGCCGAGCGTCTGGACGCCATCATGCGCAGCCTCGGTATCCAAGAGGGTGAGGCGATCATTCACCCGTGGATGAACAAGGCGCTCGAAACGTCGCAACGCCGCGTCGAACAGCGCAACTTCGAAATCCGCAAGAACCTGCTGAAGTACGACGACGTTATCAACGATCAGCGCAAGGCGATCTTCGAGCAGCGCATCGAGTTCATGCGCACCGCCGATGTCGCGCCGATCGTGAAGGATATGCGCCACGACGTGGTCGAAAAGCTCGTTTGGCGGCACATGCCAGAGAAGGCGTATCCGGAGCAATGGAATACGCCGGAGCTGATGACGGAAGCGGAAGAGATTTTCGGCTTCACCACGCCGGTTGATGCATGGGCGCGCGAAGAAGGTATTGCGCAGCAAGAGATCATTGAGCGCCTGACGCGCGAAGTGGATCAAGCATACGCGCAGAAGGCTGCGATGCTCGGGCCGGAGCGCCTGCGCGCGGTTGAGAAGCAGGTCCTGCTCAGCGTCGTCGACATGCGTTGGCGCGAGCACTTGTCGTTCCTGGATCACCTGCGTTCGGTCATCCATTTGCGTGGCTACGCGCAGCGCGATCCGCTGAACGAGTTCAAGACCGAAGCGTTCACGCTATTTGAGCGTATGCTCCTGGACCTGCGCACGACGATCACGCGAATGTTGCTGCGTCTGCAAATCGGCCAGGCCGACGAAGCAGCGCTGGCGCCGCGCGCGCCGACGCAGACCTACGAGGAGCACCGCAACTTCGATACTGGCGAAAACGAAATGGCGCGCCGCGAGGACATTCCATCGCTCGCGCCGGACGGTTTCGACCGGAACAATCCGACGACGTGGGGCAAGGTCTCGCGCAACGCGCCGTGTCCGTGCGGCTCAGGCAAGAAGTTCAAGTATTGCCACGGCCAAGAGGCCGCGACCGCTTAGGGGCCACGATTTAAAAGACATTTAACGGTTGTCCGACACAGTCTGACGATGTCAGACAGTGTCGGACAACCAGTGAGGATCCCAAAATGAGTCTTCCGAATCTGCCTCAGCCGCGCCCTGTCGTCATTCCGCGTCGGAAACGGACATCGTAATTTCCGAAACGTCGAAGTAACGGCGCCAACCCGCCTCCAGCCGCCACTCCAAGCACGCATTAGCGGCCATTGCCTCGGTTTGGGGCGCCACTCCGACTGACGCGACGCATTTTTCGATGCCTCTACGTATGGCCTCGCGTGTCGAGCCAAAAACAATTTCAAGAAGTCCTTCGGCGTCCATCAAGGCTGATGCGATGTTGGGCAGAGTCTTGATCTTGGGGTCGCTTAAGCACTCGCGGCATTCATGCTCGATCTTGCTCCGCTTGGACTCACTCGCCGTTGGTAAGAGTAGCTCCATGTCGAGCAGATGGCTCATTCGATTGAAGCGCACGTACGCCAAGTCGCTTTGTGCGAGGCTTGCGGCTTTGGGGTCCGCAAGCGGCGCGCTCAGATCGCGAATTAATTGGTCCGAGAAGTGGATTGCCTTTCGCAAGTCGCCAGCGACGTAGAATGTGAACGGGATTTGGAGTGTTAGCCGCTTCTTTTCGTTGGTCCAGGGCTCATCCCGCAGCAGGCGCACGAACCGCTCAGCGTGTATGCCGATGAATTTTGACAGATCGCCAAGTCTACGCCCGCTTCCGGCCCGTGTTGCTAGCAGCCAGGCATGCTTCACGTCATCAACGTGTTGATCTCCAAGGGCGGCTACCTCCTCCATTAGCTTCTCTATTCGTCCGCTTCCGATCGTCTCGGTCTCTGCTTGTTTGCGCAACGCATCAATCTTCTTCCAGAGTTTGGTGATCTTTCGGTTCTTGAGATCCAACAGTGGCTCGATGTCCGCCGAAGACTCCGTGAAGAACTGTTCGCAACTCGCGTCGAACGCTCGCGTCTCGAGCATGTGACGCGACCAAATCATGTTGCGCACAGAAATGCTCTGTTGCTCGATGCCATCCAATGTCATTCCCACGGCAGTGACAAGGCGGGGAATTCTGGAGTTGAGGTTGCCTCCGGGCTTGTAGGTAAGGTCATGCATCTTCGACGCCCAGGCGTCATGGAGCACGGTCTTGACTTGTACCTCACATAGGAAGTCATCATTTGATGCGAAGGTTTGGTGAGTTGCGTAGTAACCTTCGATTTTTGGCTCTGCTTGCGCGACGGCGCGCACCCCAATGCGTCGTAGATCAGACTCAAGGACACGTAGAACGTCGAGTGGCTGATCCGGATATTGCACGACAATCGTGAGTCCTACGATATCGTGGAGCCGTTTTATTTTCCCGTCATCGAGCGGAAGTTGATCGTACAGTTTGTCAAAGATCTTTGAGGCGTCTTTGATCTCCGAATCGTTCTGCTTTTCCTTTCGGGAGTAGATGCGATAAATGTAATTGGCCCCCATTTGCCGTTTCAGGTTCTTGGCTGTCGTTCTGATTTTGTCGAGGAGATCTTCGTAGCTTCTAGTGTGACGATGCAAGAATGCTTCGATGATCATAAGATCGTTGGACATGGCTCGCGCCTAGCCTTCCTTTGGGTGTTTCCGGGCACACTATTGAAGCTTGCTGTTTTGTACAGCTTTGGTGTGCGGGAGCGGCGCTGGGGATCGCTTTCCTGTTTCGAGAGCCTTCGTATTGCCACGGCCAAGAGGCCGCGACCGCTTAACGCCGCGAGGGCTGGAAGGTGAGCGGCTGATCCGTTGGGATCGCGCTTGTGATCCGGTAGGTCAGCGCGCCATCGGCTAACGATTGCAGCTCGATCTGCGCGCCATTGAAGGCGAGCGTGCGCGGCATGTTGGCCGCTTGCACAGAGTCGCGCTGATCGCTGATCGCCACGGCAGCGTCGCCTTCGCGTGAGCGCAGATCAACAATTGCTGTTTCGCCAACAATGCGCGCTGTGAGTTCGAGTTCAACCGGCGCAATACGGTGTGTTTGCAGAGGCGTGTATGGCGCCGGAGAGGGGATGGGGCTGACCGAGATCGTCACTGCGCCGCCGCTGATATGCGGCGTGGCCGGCGTTTCCCAGGCGCCGCTGACGGCGCGCGTTGGTGTGACATTGAGCTGAATGAAGGCCAGGTGGTCGAAAACGCGATCGCCATTGCCATCGGCAAGGCACGCGCGCGTGATGAGCGGCGGGCGGATGGGGCTGTAGGTCGTTGTCTCCCTCTGCACAGCGCAGAAGAGACGAAGGTCGCGTCGCTGCACGAGCAGAAGCGGAAAGAGTTCCGTCCCTGGCGCGATCGCTAGCGAGATCGAAGCGTTGCCCACCGGGATCGATCCTGCGACCGGCGCATCAACGCGGACGACGCCGATGACGTTCGCTTGCTGCGTCAGCAGAGCGGTTGTTCCAGTTGCTGTTTGCGGTTCGGTGCTGATTTCGACGGGCTGCGGCGCCAGAACTGGCGTGGCGGCGTCGCTCACCGTTTGCGGCGGCGTCGTTTGCGCCATGAGTAGTGGCGCGAGCAGCAGCGTGGCCAGTCCTGGCATGCGGCGTTTCATTGGGCGCCTGCGAGCTCCGTTAGCAGCACATGCCACTGCGTGAGGCCATTGTAGAAGCTGTCCACGGGCACGCGCTCATTGAGCCCATGGGCGAAATCGTCGTTGTCACTGATGAAGATGGCGCCAACGCCGTAGGTCGGGATGCCGGCGGCGCGGAAGAAGATGCCGTCGGTTGCGCCAGCCGACATGTAGGGAGACATAACGGCATTCGGGTAGTTGACGTGCACTGCGCGTGCGGTGGCTTGCATCACGTCGGGACGCAATGGCGAAGCGTCGCTCGAGTTAGACGGCCCGAGTTGCGTGACCTCGACCTTGTTGCCGGCGATGGCGCGAAGTTCAGCCAGCACATCATTCACAGCGACGCCTGGGAAGATACGGCAGTTTACGGTGGCGCTCGCGCTCTGCGGCAGGGCGTTTTCGGCGTGGCCGCCGGCCAACATGGTGGCGACACAGGTGGTGCGCATCATCGCGGAAAGCGAAACGTTGCGCGACAGCGTGCGCGCGGCGACGCGATCACCGGGGTTTTCTGCAAAGCGGCGAAGTGCTGCGCCCTCAGCGCCCGGAAACGCGCGCGCGGCGTTGCGGAAGCTCTCGATCGTGGTTTCGTTCCACATGATCGGGAACTGGAAAGCGCGCAGCCGGGCAAGCGCATCGCCGAGATCGTAGATGGCGTTGTCTTCGCGCGGCTGCGAGGAGTGGCCGCCGGGATTGCGCGCTGTGAAGGTAAAGCTGGCGTAGGTCTTCTCTGCTGTCTGCAGGACGTAGGCGATGCCGCGATTGTTGCCGTCGAGTTGGCCGCCGCCAGCGTCGGAGTTGAGCGCATACTCAGCGTTGCCGAGCAGGTCGCGATGATTGGCGAGCAAGGCTTCAGTCGTTGCGCCGGTGGTTTCTTCGTCACCCGAGAACCAGATGATGAGATCGCGCGTGGGCACGAAGCCTTCGGCGCGGAGCGTCAGGAAGGTCGAGGTGAGTTGAGCAATGCCGCCCTTGTTGTCGATTGTGCCGCGGCCAAAGAAGAAGCCGCGCTCCTCAATGAGCGTGAACGGATCGCGCTCCCAGTCGGTACGCAGCGCGGGTACCACGTCCATGTGCGCGAGCAGCAAGATAGGACGGCCGCCTGAGCCGTTACCGCGATAGCGGACGAGCAGGCCCGCTGTGCCATTGAGCGGTAGGACGTGAACGTCTTCGGCAGCAAATCCCGCGTTGCGAAAGAGGCCTGCGAGATAGTCGGCCATGGCAGGGGTCTGGCCGCCATCGACGGACGTGTCGAAGGCGATGACGCGTTGGTAGATGTCGCGCGCTTGCCCGCGCTGCGCCTCGCTCGGCGCTTGTGCCGAAGCCGCGCTGCCCAAGCCGCAGAAAAAGACGGCGCTCAGCAGCAGCGCCCGAACCCAATCGCCCATGAGAATCCCCAATCGTTCCGGGCATCGTGGCCCGAGGGTTAGCGCTTTGGCAAGGGATTGGGCGCAGGGCTAGGGTGATGTCACTTGCGCATGCGCCCGCCAGCACCGCCGCGCCCACTTTTGCGCGCTGGGAGCCTGTGGCCGCGACTTTGTGCTTGGTGCAATTCTCTGAACCTTTGTTTGCCGCGATTGCACAGAGTCAGGGGCTGACCGATCCGCCTGGCTATGCGCGCGTATTCTTCGTGCCGGTGTATGCATTCCTGGCCTGGGTGATGTGGCGCGATCGCGCGCAGGCGATGGCGACAGCGCGCGCCGTGCCGTTGCTGATGGGATTGCTCGCGCTTGCTGCACTCTCGACGCTGTGGTCGATCGATAGCGCGGCAACGCTGCGGCGCTCGGTGTGGCTCGCGCTGACGATGGCGTTCGGGCTCTATCTTGCTTGGCGCCATGATTGGAAATCGTTGCTCAACATTCTCGCGGGTGGCTTCGTCGTCCTGATTGCTGGTTCGTTTGTGCTCGGCGTGCTCGCGCCCAACATTGGCCGCATGACATTCGAGCACCCCGGTGCGTGGTCGGGCCTGTGGACGCATAAGAATACGCTCGGCGGCGTCATGGCGCTTGGCGTTGCGATCTGTACGGCGGCCGCGATCGCTACGCCGGAGCGGCGCAAGCTCTGGCTTGGCTGCGCGTTGGCGGCGTTTCTGCTGGTGCTGTTGTCAATGTCTAAGACAGCACTGATCGCTTCGGTGCTTGGTCTTGGCGTCATGTGTTTCTGTGCGCTCGTGCGTCAAGGGCCGATTCATACGATCAGCGCGAGCGCGTTTGTTGGCGTGTTCTTGGTGGCAGGGGTTGGGGCGATCGTGCTGGCGCCCGATCTGGTTGTCGTCGCGCTCGGGCGCGATCTCACGCTAACAGGGCGCACGGATATTTGGAACGCTGCCGCACGCTTCGTCGAAGCCAAACCGTGGCTGGGCTACGGCTACTATGCGTTCTGGCTGCCGGACAACGGGCCTGCGTATTGGGTGCGCGAGGCGGTGGCTTGGCAGGTTGCGTCTGCGCACTCAAGCTGGCTTGAACTCGCGCTTGGCATGGGCCGCGTTGGCGTCGCTCTGTTCGCGCTTCAACTCTTGGCGACGTTCTCGCGCGGCATGGGCGTGGTGATGCAACGCCACTCCGGGCTCTGGGCGCCGGCATTTCTGGCGACGTTCGCGCTTTACACGTTGAGCGAGAGCCACGCGCTGCAGGCCAACAACATCTTCTGGATCGTCTATGTAGCGGTCGCCGCGCGACTCACGCTTGATGCGAGACAACACGCATGACGGCTATTCTCATTCTCGGTGTCGACCCTGGCCTCAATCGTTGCGGTTGGGGTTTGATCTTAAGCGAAGGCTCGCGTCTCAGTCACGTCGCGCACGGCGTCATCAAGCCGCCGCAGCAACAGCAGCTCGCGTCGCGTCTGCATGATGTGTTCGAAGGCTTGAGCGCGGTGATTGAACAATTCCAGCCGCACGAAGCAGCGGTCGAAGAGACTTTCGTCAATTCCAACGCGCGCGCGGCGCTGGCGCTTGGACAGGCGCGCGGCGTTGCGCTCGCGGCTGCCGCACGGCGGGGGCTCGCTGTCGCTGAATACGCGCCGACGACGATCAAAAAGGCGGTGGTAGGATCGGGCGCGGCGGACAAGACCCAGATCGCGTTCATGGTCCGCCGCTTGCTGCCCACCGCCGGTGATGTCACCGCGGACGCCGCTGATGCGTTGGGCGTCGCGCTCTGCCACGCCGCTCACGGTGGCTTCAAACGACGCGCGGGGGCGTAGCGCGGTGGTGAAGCGCTTTGAGCGCTACCAGATGGTGACGCGCTGATCTGGCGGCAGATAAAGCGCATCCCCTGGCTGTACGTTGAACGCTTCGTACCACGCATCCATGTTGCGGGCGGGACCGTTGATGCGGTAGCGCGCCGGTGAGTGCGGGCCAGTCATCACTTGATTGCGTAGCGATTGCTCGCGCTGAAGCTGCTTGCGGTGCTGGGCGCGTCCCATGAAGAAACGCTGCAGGCCGGTTGTACCTTCCAGCACTGGCGGTTCGGCGCCGTTCAGCGAAATGCGATACGCGTGCAGCGCCACTTGCAAGCCGCCGCAATCGCCGATGTTCTCGCCGAGCGAGAGGCGGCCGTTTAGGTGAAGTCCTGGCAGCGGTTCGAATTGCGAGTATTGATCAGCGAGGCGATCAGTCACTTCGCGGAAGCGGCGCACGTCATCTTCATTCCACCAGTCGCGCAACACGCCGTGCGCATCGGACTTGGCGCCTTGGTCGTCGAAGCCGTGACCCATTTCGTGGCCGATGACGCCACCAATAGCGCCATAGTTCACGGCTGGATCGGCGTTTGGGTCAAACAGCGGCGGCTGCAAATAGCCGGCGGGGAAGACGATCTCGTTGAACGGCGGGTTGTAATAGGCGTTCACAGAATGCGGGTTCATGAACCACTCTTCGCGATCGCTCGGGCGGCCGAGGCGGTTCAGATCGTTCTGCCAATCCCAAATCGCGAAGCGTTTCTGGTTGCCGAAAGCGTCGCCAGCGCGGACTTCAAAGCCGGAATAGTCTTTCCAGCGATCCGGGTAACCGATCTTCGGACGGAAAGTCGCTAGCTTTTCGCGCGCGCGCACTTTGGTTTCGGCGCTCATCCATTGCGATTGATCGATGCGCTCGCCGTAGGCGCGGCGCATGTTTTCCACTAGCTCCAACGCCTGCGCTTTGGTCTCTGGCGGGAAGTGACGTTGCACGTAGAGTTCGCCAATGGCTTCGCCCAGCGTGCCGTTGACGGATTGGATTGCGCGCTGCCAACGGTCGCGTTGACGCTGCTGGCCGCTGAGTTGGCGGCCGTAGAAATCGAAATTGGCGTCGTCGATGGCGCGCGGCAGCACGGACGCACGCGCGCGCACGTAGTGCCAGGTGATATAATCTTTCCACGTCACGACCGGCGTTGCGAGAACAAGTTCGGCAAGCGGCGCCATCGCGCTCAGTTCGGCGACAACGACTTCTTCCTGGTTCGAAAGTCCGCGTGCGTCGAAGTACGCATCCCAGGGAAAATTCGGCGCAAGCGCTCGGACCTGCGCGCGCGTCAGCAGATTGTAGGTGCGCTCGCGTTCGCGGCGATCGGCAACAGGCCAATGCAGGTCGGCGATGCGGCGCTCTAGCGCCATAATGCCGGCCGCTTTCGCCGCGTCGCTGCTTTGGCCGACGCGGCCAAGCATATCGGCGCACGCAGCTTCGTAGCCGGTGCGCAGCTCGGGAAATTGACGATCATCGCGGCGATAATATTCGCGCTCCGGCAGGCCGAGGCCGCCGTGGGTCATCTGCGGCAGGTAGCGGTCGGGGTTGCGCTCATCGAGACCGATATAGATCGCGATCGGGAAGGAGACGCCGTTGCCCGGCGTGCCGACAAAACGAACGACGTCTTCGTGTGAGCTGAGCGCTGCGATTTGCGCCAGTGCGGGTTGGACTGGCTCAAGCCCACGCGCGTCGATCGCGTCTTGATCAAGATAGGCGTTGTAATAGTCGGCGATCTTTTGACGGTTCGAACCAGGCGCACCGCCGCTCGCGGCAGCTTCTTCGATAATCGCGCGCACGTCATGCTCGGCTTTCACCGTGAGGATGTCGTTGGTGCCCCACGATGTGCGGTCGTCCGGAATAGTGTTCGCGTTCAACCACGCGCCATTCACGTATTGGAAGAAGTCGTCGCCCGGCCTCACGCTAGGATCGACCGCAGTCATGTCGATGCCGAAGGCGCCGATGGCGGCGCGCCCTCCCGGCGTCGAGCCGCCGCCGGTGCCAGTGGCGCAGCCCGCGAGCAGCGCGAGCGAAGATGTTGTGACGGCGCGGCGTGTGAACATGGTCGTAAGCTCCCCTGAAACTTGGCCCTGTTTGCCTTAGGGGCGCTGTTCCGGCCAGCCGCCTCAATGGCCTTGAGACGAGCCGACACGAAGACGCGCCGCTTGCGCGTTTTCCCCGGCAAGGCAAAGTCGGCCCATGATCCGTCGCCCGATGCTGATGCTTCTGGTCTTAGCAGCCTGCGCGTCGCCGTCTGCGGTCGCGCCGCCGCCGATTGCCGTGACGGCGGCCTATGACGAGCGCTCCCTCTGTGCCGAGGCGCCGGCGGAGAGTCCAATTTGCGTAGATGATGTCAGCGATATCGATGAGACGACCGCGCGAGTCGTCCTTGGCGACCAAGAGCTGGTCGTGCGCCGCGAAGGCGATCGTCTCACGGCGTTCGCGCGCGTGGCTGCCGAGAGCGCCAGCCTTTGTTGTTCGCTGCAGGGAGAGATGACGCGGATTGCCGAAACGGATCTCTTCGTCGCCCGCTATCGGCTCGCGCGGCTGGATGAGGCTGTACTTACGTTCGTTCCGTCGACCTGGCTTCGCAACCAACGTGAATTTCGTATGGAAGACCAGCCGCGTTGGATTGGTCCGAACGCGCCCCCGCCACCGCCGGTTGTCACTGAGCTTCGTGGGCAACGCTTCGAGCGCACGTTGTGGAGCGAGTATTTGGGGGAGACGCGGCGTCTCTATTTCTATTTGCCGCCGGGACATGATCGCACGCGCACCTATCCAGTCGTCTTTATGGCGGACGGTGCGAGCGTGATGGTCTTGGCGCCGATGTTCGAACGGCTAATTGACGACGGCAAGATCGCGCCGGTGATTTTCGCGGGCGCAGCCTCGGGGCGGGAAGCCATTGTCGAGGATCGGTCGAGCCTCGGCATCAGTGACATCCGAGCGGCTGACTATCTGCCGGGGCGTGAAGAACGCATTCCGCGCTTCGAGCAACATCTTCGCTTCTTCTCGGAGGAGTTGGTCGACTATGCAAGCCGCGAGTTTGGCGGCGCGCGTGATCCAGCGCAGCGCGTCGTGACCGGTTTTTCCAATGGCGGGTCGTTTAGTCTCTTCGCCGCGCTGCGGCGGCCCGATGTGTTCGGCATTTCGATGCCGTTATCACCGAGTTGGCGGGCGTTGCCAGAAGAGGATCTCTCGCGGCCACTGCGTGCGCGGTTCTTGATGTCTGCGGGGCCTTACGAAATCGGGCGTCAACGGCGCGCAAGCCAGTATGCCGAAACGCTCCGCTCGCGTGGGTTCGATGTGACGATGCAGACGCCAGCCATGGGCCATGACCGGGATCAGGAAGCGGCGATGCTGGCCCAGTACTTGCCGATGGTGTTCCCGCCGGCCTTGCGTTAGGCGCGCGCAATCAGGCCGTAGGAGAGCAGGGTGGAGACCATGGCTTCGGGTTTTTCGCCGCCAATGTCGTCCAGCGAAAACGCTTGGCCGGTCAACGCCCGCTCAAGCGCTAGACGCTGATCTGGCGCGAATTTGAGTTCGCCGCCAGCGCAGATAAGGATGATGTCATCGCCATCCTCCGCGACACGCGAAGGCGTACGTGGCTGGGCTTTGAAACGATCTCCTGGTGCGATGCCGTCGATGTCGCGCACGGCAAAGCGATTGTGCGCTGGCCGCGAGCGAATGAAGGTGTCCACCATCAGATCCAGCGCGGGGTCTAGCTTCACGTCGTCGACCAGGCCCTGCATCAGTGTTCTCAGGTGCGCGCGCGCTTTCTCGCGATCGAAATCGCCACGCGCGAAACCAGGTGGCAAACTACGGCGCAACTCGGGTGAGCGCAGCGCCGCCTCCGATACGGCCTCGAGCATCAGATCGGCCCACGTGCGAGCGATAATGCCGACCGTGATGTGAAGCGAGGGCTTGTCGCCAGAGGTCTGCGCGTCGTGCATCAGGCCGCGCGGTACGTATGCGCAGTCGCCGGGCTTCAGCACGAACTCCTGGCGCAGCGCGCCTGGCTCATACTTGCCGGCTTCGAAGCCTTCGCCTCGGAATGGTGTCGAGATCGGCATGTCGTAGAGACGCCAAGCCTTCTCACCTTCCACCTGAATCACAAGCACGTCGTGATTGTCGTAATGGGTGCGGAAGCCCTGCGCGTTCGGAGGCGTGAGGTAGATGTTGGTCTGCACGTGTGAAGAAAACACGTGCTCCAAGCCGCGACACAGCCGCGCCAGCGCGGGATCGAACTGGTGCGCCTGGTTCAGGATGATGGTCGAGCCGCGGCGATAGTGATCAGCGACGGCGCCCCGATCGATGAAGCTGGCTTCGTCGACGTAGGAATCTGAATCGACCTGCGAGGCCGCATTCGCGAGCGCCAGTTGGCCTTCGCGCAGATCTAGCGTGGTGACGATCCGATCGATATCATCCAGCGAGATGAGGCCAGCAAAGCGGTCTGGCGCATCGTGATGCACCACTAGCGCTTCGCGCTCGTAGATGCGCGAAAAGAACTCGTCTTCCCGCCCGGCCCCTATGAGGTAGCCGAGCGGATCGACGAGCCACGGCTCGTGAGACATGAACTAACTTACCAGTTGCGGCGCGGGCCGCGTCCGTAGCCGCCGCGGTCGGCGGCATTGCCGCTGTCGCCATCGGTGACGCCGCTTGCGGTGCGGCGCGTTGCGCCACGGCCATTGCCCGCATTGTCGGCGTTGCCGCCGGAATCGGTGTCGGTGAGACCAGTCCGGCCGCGGCCATTGGTGTTGCCGCCGAGGCCGTAACCTGCGCGGTCGGCGCCGTTGCCGCTGTCGCTGTCGGTCAGGCCGGTGCGACCGTAGCCGCCGCGGTCAGCATAGCTGCCGCTGTCGTTGTCGGTGCGGCCGGTGTAGTTCTGGGCTTCGGCTTTGCCGGTGATCATGGCCGTGGCGCCGCCAGCGATTAGCGCGCCCCCCGCGATGCGGGTCATAAAAGAACGGCGGTTGAGTTTCTTCTTGTCGGACATGAACCCCCCGGATCGACTTGCTGCCAGTGCTCGCAGCCATTGTCCTCGCACAGAATCAGTAACACGCGTTCGGGGCGTTCGTCAGCGTGAGAATGGTTCGCAAGAGGTCCCGCATTCGTGGGGATGGTACGGCGGTCATGAGCTTCCCGGTGTCCGCCGAATCTCACGATGATGGCGGCAGCAAGAGGTCAGAATGATCGGGTCTTTGAGTGGTGTCGTGGCGGCAGTGGGTGAGGACACCGCACTGATCGATGTGGGCGGCGTCGGGTACGTCGTGCAGTCGGGTGGGCGCACGCTGGCGCGGCTGCAGGTTGGCGGACCGGCGCGGCTTTATGTCGAGACGCATGTGCGCGAGGATGCGATCAAGCTGTTCGGCTTCGCCTCCGAGGAAGAACGCGCCTGGTTCGCGCACCTGCAAACTATTCCAGGCGTCGGCGCCAAGGTGGCGCTGGGCATTCTCGACGCGATGCCGCCGGAAGCGCTGGCTGACGCGATTGCACTGCAAGACAAAGCTGCGTTCGCACGCGCCAACGGTGTGGGTCCGAAGCTTGCCGCGCGCTTGGCGACGGAACTGACAGGCAAGGGCGGGCCTAAGGGTTTCATCGGTCTGGGCGCGCCGGCGCCACGGGCCGCGAACGCGCCATCGGCTGTCTCCGGAACCGGCGCCCGCGCTGAGGCGGTCTCGGCGCTGGTGAACCTCGGCATCGACCAATCGAGCGCCGCGCGCGCGGTGGCTTCGGCCGCCAAACAGTTCGAAGCGGATGCGCCGGCGCCGGAACTGATCCGCGCCGCGCTGAAGGAGGTCAGCCGCTAGTGTAAGGAACGCGTCCCGGCCGGCCGTCTAAGGCTGAAAAGGGAGCGTTCGTGGGCGAAGAACAATTCCAGGCATTGGTTAGGGAGCACATCGGCGTGCTCCATCGCGTTGCCCGCGGCTTCGCGACTGGCGCGGATCAGCAAGATTTGCTGCAGGAAATGCTGATTGCGGTCTGGCGCGCGGCGCCGGCGTTTCGCGGCGAAAGTGCGCCGAGCACTTTCATCTTCCGCGTCGCGCACAATCGCGCGCTGACTTGGCGGCGCGGCGAGGTGCGCCGGCGGCGGCGCGATGATGAATATCAACGCCTGCACGTCGAAGAGGTTAGCGGCGAAGATCCGCTGCTGGAGCAACTCTACGCCGCCATTCGCCAGCTTGAGCCGCTTGATCGCTCGCTCGTGCTCTTGTCGCTTGAGGGCCAGAGCTACGCCGAGATCGCCGCGCTGCACGGGCTTTCGGAAACCAATGTCGGCGCGCGGCTTTCGCGGGCGCGCCAGAAACTCACACAACTCACGGAGCAGGCGTCATGAATTATGAAGCATTGCAAGCGGCTTGGGCGTCGAGCGGTAATAATCCGAGTGCTGCGGCCAGCGCCTACGTCATGGCTGAAGCGCAAGCGGAGCTTTCGCAGCGCGCATCGAACTTGCGGCGGATGTTGGTGTTTGCCGGTGTGATGCTGACGATTCCGCTGGCGCTGATGGGCGTCGATATATTCACCGGCCAGGTGGATGCGATCGATCTCAGCCGCGAGTGGGGGCTCGTTCCGTTTGCTCTGATCCCGTTCATCGCGCTGTTTGTGATCGCGCAGCGGGCCGCGCCTAAGGCGCCGCCAAGTGGCTCGTTGCTGCAAACGTTCCGCGCGCTGCGGGCTGATAATGCGGCGGCGCGGCTGCGTATCTTCATCATCGGTGGCGCGATGCTGGTGTTTGCGCCGTTGCTCTTGGTGCTGCTCAACCAGATTGTCGCTACCGGCAAAATGGCGTCGCACGAGATGCAAAGCGCGGCGCTTGTGCTGGGCGGGGCGCTGGCGCTCAGCGCGGGCTGGATGGGTGTGAAGTATGTCACCCAGCTCGCACCCGAGCGCCGCCACCTCGATGCGCTGATCGCGCAGTACGAGACGACCTAGGTCGTCTGGTATCCGAACATCGGCCGCATCTCGCAGACGCCCTCCCATTCGGGCCAGTGTGTGCGGTGCAGCTCCATGAAGCTTTCGAGCGAAGCGAGTGCTTCTTCGCGCGTGGCGAACTCGAAGATGGCGAAGCCGCCGAGCACTTCCTTGGTTTCGGTGAAGGGGCCGTCAGTCAGCTTGAGTTTGCCGCGCCGGGATTCCATGCGGGTGCTGCCCATAGCGGTGGGCATGAGTCCGCCGCGCGCAATCATCCGGCCCGCAGCCATCTCTTGTTCGGTGAGCTTTTCGATCTCATCGATCATGCGCTGCGGCGGCACGAGGCCAGCTTCGGGGCCGGACGTGAGAAACATGTAGCGCAAGGGTGATCCTTTCAGGCTTGGCCGTGGGCGGCGCTGACCGGAGGACGAAAGCGTGTATCAAAAGCCGACGTTTCATTTCTGGACTTATCCACAGGCGTCGCTTGGAACAATCCGGAAACCCGAATCGAGCTAGGACAACGCATGGCCGAAGCAGAACGCATCGTCACCGCTGACCGCATGCCCGGGGAGGGCGCTGACCGTGCGCTCCGTCCGCAGGGGTTCGACGAGTTCGTCGGCCAGCCGCACGCCAAGGCCAATCTCAAAGTGTTCGTGGACGCGGCGCGCAATCGCGGCGAGGCGATGGACCACGTCCTGCTGTTCGGCCCGCCGGGCCTCGGCAAGACGACGCTCTCGCAGATCGTGGCGCGCGAATTGGGTGTCGGTTTTCGCTCGACCAGCGGGCCGGTGATTGCGCGCGCCGGCGATCTCGCCGCGCTGCTGACCAATCTCGAACCTCGCGACGTGCTCTTCATCGACGAGATCCACCGCCTCGCGCCGCAAGTGGAGGAGATCCTCTATCCGGCGATGGAGGACTATCACCTCGACATCATCATCGGCGAAGGTCCAAGCGCGCGCAGCGTGCGAATTGATCTGGCGCCGTTCACACTGATTGGCGCGACAACTCGTGCGGGCATGCTGTCGACGCCGCTCCGCGATCGTTTTGGCATTCCTGTGCGGCTAGAATTTTACGGGCCGGACGAATTGCTCGGCATCGTGACGCGCGGCGCTGCCAAACTCGGCGCGCCGATCACGCCGGAAGGCGCGATGGAAATCGCCAAGCGCGCGCGCGGCACGCCGCGTGTTGCTGTGCGTCTGCTCCGACGGGTTCGTGACTTTGCTGGCGAGAGCGTCATTGATGCGAAAGTGGCGGATGCGGCGCTGAAGCGTCTCGATGTCGATAGCGACGGGCTGGATCTGTTGGATCGGCGCTATTTGCATGCGCTGGTTGAGACGTATTCAGGCGGGCCAGTCGGCGTTGAAACGCTGGCCGCGGCGCTCGCCGAAGCGCGCGATGCGCTGGAAGACGTGATCGAGCCTTACTTGATGCAGCAAGGCTTCGTTATGCGCACACCGCGCGGGCGCGTCGCCGCGCCGAAGGCCTATGAGCGCCTGGGCAAAAAGCCGCCGAGTGCTCCGCCGTCGAGTGGGAGCTTGTTCGGGGAGAAGTGATGCCCTCGCCAACGGTCAACAACTATCTCGATCAGGTTCGATTCCGAGCCCAGAACGCGGAAGCGGAGTTTGAAACGGCCGTCAAGTCGTTGCACGGTAGCCAAGCGGCAAAGGGGCTGCTGCGTTCGGGCGCAACGATCAAGAAATCCTTGGATTTGCTTGCGGCCGATTTCGATAGACTTACTGATGAGTTGCTAGCGTACTTAGCTAAGACGCTTTCACGCACTGAGCTCGATCGCTCTGAATTGCTAGGCCTGACAGCGCAAATACTACAGTCATCCAAGGCCGCATTCTCGGCACTGATACGGCCCGCGCTGCTTCGTTCATTTGCTCCGTCGAAAAGCATTGATGCCGTGATTGACGCCGGTATCGCTTCGGTGGGTCAGCGGCTGACGCTACGTCTCCAAGAATTCGCCTTCGGCCTAGATGATCACACTCCAACATCGAAGGATTTTGCCGTGACCAACAACATCAACATCGGCTCCAACTTCGGTAATGTTCAGCAAGGCACGCGCGATTCATCTCAGACCATGACGGTCTCGCTAGATGCCGGCGCGATCAAGGTTGCGCTTGAGCAATTTGATGTCGCGTTGGCAGGCCTCCCTGAAAGTGAGCGCGCGAAGATGATGCCCGATCTGATTGCCTTGAGGGCTCAAGCTTCCAAGCCCTCATTGTCCGAGAGCGTTGTCAAAGAGATCGGTAAGAGTCTGAGAGGAGTGGCCGAAGGCATCGCGGGTAACTTGGCTACTCCAGCCTTTGTGACCGCGTGTGCGGCGTTGTGGTCGGCGCTGGGGATTGGCTGAGCTATGGTCGCTTCAGTCTACCATCGCTTAGCTGCGGACGTCTTTGCGGACGCAGATCGATTGGATCGCGAATACATCACGCGATGGTTCATGGCGTTCGCATCGAAAAAGCCACTCGAAATCGAACATCCTCGTACCGGCCGGTTTCATGTCGGAGGTTTCGCTTTCGGCGGTGACCTAGTTATTCGGTATGACCAATTCACGCGGACCATCATCGATGATTTTGTCGAGCGTCATCTTCGCGCTTGCGAGGATGGCCTCGAGGCCGTGCCCGATGCAAAGTTGGGTGCAGCGGTCCCAGAGTTTGCGGGGATGATTTTCTCTGCTGCAACTCGACTGTCGGATCGGCAGGGCAAGTTGAAGCGCAGATTGTTGCGTGGATCCGGATCAGACTGGGCGCCTCTCTTTGAGCATGGCATGGACAGCATGATGTCCCGACTTGCGACGAAGGTCGATGAACTCAGGGTACTACGCGGCGCGGCAGGCGTCTCCAACACCGTGGTGATCGGGGCCAATTTTGGTGCCGTCCAGGTCGGAACGGTTGCTTCAAGCCAAACGCAGCGGACCATCACTCACGATCCGGCAGACCTCGGCGAGAATTGAAGTCGGGCGCGCGAGGCTCGCGTATCAGACGCACGCCATTCGCCTGTCCCGTGTGCCGCCTTTCGCGCGCGCGATCTGCCTTGCAGTGTTTCGTTATAACGGCGCTGGCGCGGTTTTCGTGTCCGATTTTCGAACGAAATCGGCGCGTCATCTCTCAAACTCCAGCGACGCGCGCCTACATCGAATCTGTAGGCCGGCTGCCAGTGTTTGAGGTTTGGCAATGGCGAGAGGGAAAGGCTAGATGTCCGAATTGCTCGACGTCGTCTCAGGCGCGTCATTGCTCACGATCATCGGCGCGCTGATTGCGCTGTTCGTTATTGTCTCGATCCTGCTGCGCGTGGTGGTGCCCACCAACATGGTGCACACCGTTCAATCGAGGCGCAAGACCACCTCCTACGGCGCGGGGCAGAAGGCCGGAAACGTCTATTATAATTGGCCGAGCTGGGTGCCGCTCATCGGCATCACGCGCATCATTCTGCCGGTCAACAACTTCGAACTCTCGCTGACGGGCTACGAGGCCTACGACAAAGATCGTGTGCCGTTCCGGCTCGATCTCACCGCGTTTTTCCGCATTGCGGACACTAACGTTGCCGCAGCTCGCATCGCCAACATGAAAGAGCTTGTGGCGCAGCTGCACTTCATCGTGCAGGGCGCGGCGCGGAAAATTCTGGCGACGCACGACATCCACCAGATCATGGTCGATCGCGCGACGTTCGGTGCGCAGTTCACGCAAGAAGTTGCGACGGAATTGGCGAACTGGGGCGTCGAGCCGGTCAAGAACATGGAACTCATGGATGTACGCGATGCCGAGGGCTCACGCGTCATCGCTGACATCATGGCGATGAAGGCGTCAAACATCCAGATGACGAGCCGCATCGAAGTCGCAAACAACATGCGAGCGGCGCAGACGGCGGAAATCGCCGCGCGCCAGGAAGTCGAAGTGCGTGAGCAAGAAGCGCAGCAGGTCGTGGGCCAGCGCACCGCCGAGAAAGACAAGCAGGTCGGCATCGCCACCGAAAAGGCCGCGCAAGAAGTGCAGGCGGAAGCCGCGGTCACCCGCGAGCGCGAAATGCAAGTCGTCCGCGTCGCGACCATGCGCCAAGCCGAGATCACCAAAGACCAGCAAGTCGTCGCGGCCACGCAAGATAAGGAAACCACGATCCTGCGCGCCGATGGCGACCTTCAAGCCACCAAACTTTCGGCCGAGGGCATCCGTGTTGAGGGCAACGCCAAGGCCGACGCCGAGAAGGCGCTGCAGCTGGCGCCGGTCGCAGCGCAGATCGAGCTCGCGCGTGAGATTGGTCAGAACGAGGGTTACCAAGCCTATCTGGTCTCGATCCGCGGCGTCGAAGCCTACACGCAAGTGGGCGTCGAACAGGCGAAGGCGATCGCAGAAGCGGACGTGAAGGTGATCGCCAACACCGGCGACACCGTGCAGGGCGTGCGCGACGCGATGGGGCTCATTTCCCCACGCGGTGGCACCGCGATCGGCGGCATGCTCGAAGCGCTGAAAAACACGCCAGAAGGCGCGGCGCTGCTCGAACGCATTCTCCGCAGGGAAGCAGCTGCCGCGGCGACGTCCCCAAGTGCGCCTGCGGCATCGGGTGATAACGTCTAGCTAGCGTTCCAACCCGGCGATGAGCAGGTCGATCAACGCATCGAGTTGCTTCAGATCGGTGGCGCCTGCGTCGAGCGCCACCATCGCTGGGTGGTGGAAGCGCGACGTGGCGTGCAGCAAGAGGCCGGCGCTCTTCTCAGCATCAGCAATGCGCCACGCGCTTTCGCGCACACCGTCTCGCAGGATCTCTGCTACCTCTTCGAGCAGATGCGCAACGTGGGCGGCGACGACGGTATGAGCGTCGTCGGTGATCGAGCGGTAGACGGCGAAGAGCTCTGGGTCTTCGAGCACCTTCTTGCGCTTGATCTCTGCGAGCGTGCGCAGCCAAGCCTTCAACCGCTTCGGCGCCGGTGTTTTCTTGTCCGCCGTTATCTTTGAGAGCGGCGCCATCACGTTGGCAAGCCAGCGTTCGGCCACCGCATCGAAGAGGGCGGTCTTGGAGGCGAAGTGTTTGTAGACGTTGGAGTGGCTCATATCGAGGGCGCGCGCGACGTCCACGACACCCGTCTTGGCGGGGCCGTGGCGTCGCAGCGTTTCGACGGTGGCGTCGAGAATGCGGTCTCTGATTGAATCAGTGCTCACGCGCGGAGTGATGCCTCCCTCATCGTTCGCTGTCGAGCATCGCCATCTGCTCGACGGCGTAACGTGCGCCAGCGACGGCTTCTGGTGGGGCGGATGCGTCGATGCGCTTGAGGTCCTCTGGCGAGAGCGTGACCGTAGCCGCGCCAAGCGCCTCGGCCAGGCGTTCGCGCTTGCGGGCGCCGATCAACGGCACAATGTCGTCGCCGCGCGAGGCAACCCAGGCGATCGCCAGCTGTGCGACGGTGCAGTTTTTTTCATCCGAGATCGTCTTGAGCGCGCGGACGAGCTCGAGGTTCTTGTTGAGATTGTCGCCCTGGAAGCGGGGCGAGTGGGCGCGGAAGCCGCTGATCGAACCGCCACCGAGGGCGCTTTCGCTGATCAGACCGCGTGAAAGCACGCCGTAGGCGGTGACGCCGATGCCGAGTTCGCGCAGCACCGGTAGAATTTCGCGCTCAACGCCGCGGGTGATCATCGCGTACTCGATCTGCAGGTCGACGATTGGATGGACGGTGTGAGCGCGGCGGATGTTATCGGCGCCAGCTTCGGAGAGCCCGATATGACGGACGTATCCTTCCTTTACGAGGTCGGCGATGGCGCCAATAGTGTCTTCGATCGGGACGAGCGGTGAGACGCGGGCGGGGCGGTAGATATCGATGTAATCGGCGCCGAGGCGCTTCAGCGAATAGGCGATGGCGGTCTTGGTGGCGGCGGGGTCGGAGGCGAACCCAAGGAAATCGCCGTTGGGGCCGCGCTGGGCGCCGTACTTCACGCTGAGCAGGTACTTGTCGCGGTTCACACCTTTGAGCGCCTCGCGCAGCAGCATCTCATTGTGGCCCATGCCGTAGAAGTCGCCTGTGTCGATCAGCGTGACGCCTGCTTCGATCGCGGCGTGAACGGTGGCGATGGATTCCTGTTGGTCAGCAGGACCATAGAAGTCCGACATACCCATGGCCCCGAGGCCGATGGCTGAGACGGTGGGGCCAGTTTTTCCGAGACGGCGTGTGCGCATGTGTGTGCTCCTTGCTGAGGAGCCATATCGCGCCTGAAGTAACAAAAGTCAATTCCTGTTACTTGTAGCATGTTCTTGTTGCAGCATTTGCCCGAGCTTCTTCGGCGCCACCGCAATGTAGCTCTGCCGCAGCCAGCCTTTCAGGGTGTCCATTTCGGCCAGGATGTTGTCCTCGGGCCCGAAGTGCGCCGTCACCCAATTGTGTTGCTTGAACCAGCCGCGCGCGGGGCGGACGAAGGGGAGCTCTTCGGCCATCTCCGCCGAGATCGGCAGCTTCATGATGATGGTGAGCGCGTCGAGGGGCTCGGCCTTGGCGCCGAACACCGCGAACATCTTCTTGCGCATGTATAGCCCGCGCGCCGGCGTCCAGGCTGGGCCGGCGCTTGTCGAGGGAAAGGTGAGACCAAGCTTCGTAAGCTCGGCTTCGGCGTGCTCGTGCGGTGTTTGCGGCATTGCGAGAGTTTAGCACTGTCGCGCGCGTCCCGCGCCTAGTGGTGATCGGCGACGCGGATCTTGTCTTTGCGGCGGTTCATTGCCCGCGCAACCTTCATGGTGTCCGAGGTGGCGTCGGCGACGAATGTCAGGGCGATGGCTGAGACAGCGATGATGGCGGCGAGTTCGAGCATTATTGGCCTTCGCTAGCGGAATTCTTGAGGATCGCAACGGCCTGCCCGCGTGAAAGGTTCCCAAAATGACGTGGCGGCAGTGGTGCGGATCGGAAAAATCTGAGACATGCCAATGTCATGTCTTCATTGCGCGCGGTTTTGGAAACGCTCATCCCGGAGGGCGATGCCTTTGTCATCGATGCACCGGAAGACTGGTCGCAGGGGCGCACGCTCTATGGTGGCATGACCGCGGCGCTGGCCTTTGAGGTGGTGCGGCGCACCCAGACGGGGCTTGGGCCGCTGCGTTCCGCGCAGCTGACATTTATCGGTCCCGCGTCGGGGCGCTTGCGCTTCACGTCGACGCTTCTGCGTCGCGGGAAGTCTTCGGCGCTCATCGCGGCCGAGTGCTTCAACGAAGATGGGGCGGCGGCGCGGGCTGTGTTCGTGTTTGGCACCGTGCGCGAGAGCAAGGTCTCGCACAGCTTTCTTCCGATGCCCAGTGTGCCTGCGCCAGGCGACGTCCCAGGCTTCCGCAAGGAAGGCGGCAACACACGGCGTGGCTTCTGGAACAACTTCGAAACGCGCTTGGCTGCGGGCGGACGTCTCTTCGATACGAGCGCCGAGCGCCCGGAGTTTTGGACGTGGACCCGTTTCCTAGACACCGGCGGCGCTGATCCGACGACGGCGCTGCTGGCGATCGCCGATTGTTTGCCGCCGGCGGCAATGGTGTTGTTTCCGGAGCCTGCGCCAATCAGCACGATGACGTGGATGGTCGACATCGCGCACGTGCCGGAGAGCCTCGATGGCTGGCATCTGCTGTGGGCGTCGAGTGAGCATGCTGGCGAGGGCTACTCGCTGCAGAACATGGCGATGTGGAGTAGCGGCGGCGATCTCATTGCCACCGGCCGCCAAATGGTGGCGATCTTCGCTTAAGTGTAGCGCTTGCTTGTCCGCTGTTCTCCGATATCAGGCGCTTGTGTCTCAGCGCCAGCATAGCCGGTGAGTCGGTCGGCGACGAACGAATTGCTTTGGCGTTCCTGGCCGAACGTTGATGTCGGACCGTGACCGGGGACGAACGCGATATCTTCGCCAAGCGGCCAGAGTTTGCTGGTGATTGAGTTGATGAGATCGCCGTGATTGCCACGCGGAAAGTCGGTGCGGCCTATTGAGCCGGCGAACAAAACGTCGCCAACGAAAGCAATCTTCAGCTCCGCGTTGTGAATGACAACGTGGCCGGGCGTGTGCCCCGGCGTATGCGCGATACCGAACCTCACGCCTTCGAAGTCGAGGGTCTCGCCATCCTCGAGGTAACGATCCGGCGTCACGTTGCGCAGACCGGCGATGTTGTAGCGCTTTGCGCCTTCTTCGATGAGATCGAGCCAGAACTGGTCGTCGCGATGCGGGCCCTCTACGGCGACGCCGGTGCGTTCACGCAGTTCAGCCGCCGCGCCGGCATGATCAAAGTGGCCGTGGGTCAGCCAGATGCGCGTGAGGGTGAGGCCGAAATGCTCAAGCGCGCCGAGTAGGCGATCAATGTCGCCGCCCGGATCGACGAAAGCTGCATTCTTCGTCGTCTCATTCCAGATGAGCGAGCAATTCTGCTGCAGTGGCGTCACCGGGATGATGCGGACTTGTAGCTTCGGCTGATCTTCGCTCACCACGGCAACTCCTCGCCGGTGCCTGCGTGCGTAAAGCGGCCGCTGCTTTCGAGCTTCAGCGCATCCATGCGCTGAATGATGCCGCGTACGGAATCTTCGGCCGGGATGCCGTTTCGTCCCGTCATTTCGGTTGCCACCATGCCGGGATGGAAGAGACCCACAGCGATCCCACGGCTCTTCAGATCGCGCGCGAGTGACATGCCCGCGGCGTTCACCGCCGCTTTCGACATACGGTAGCCGTAATAACCGCCTGAGCCATTGTCCGTGATTGAGCCCATGCGACTCGTGATGATGACCACCTTCGAACCTTCGCTGAGCAGGGGCAGCAACGCGGTTGTTACGCGCAGCGGACCGAGCGCGTTCACATCGAGCTGCTGCGCGATCGACGTGAAGTCCATGCCGGCGAGGTTCTCCATGCGCAGAATGCCGGCATTGTTGATGATGGTATCAAGCGATGCGCCGTTCAGGCGTCGGGCGAGGTCCGCGACGGACTCGCCGCTGCTCACTTCGATGCCGGACTCCACGCGCACGCCGAGCTCGTCGAGCTCTGGCGACGGCTTGCGGCATGCCGCAATCACATCATCGCCGCGCGCCTTCAGCTGACGCGCGAGTTCCAGGCCGATGCCGCGGTTCGCGCCGGTGATGAGGATGGTCGCCATGTCTCGCACTCCTTGGCGCGATACATAGCGTGAGATGCGCAAATGAAAACGGCCCCGGCGTCAACTGAGGCCGTTGCTGTTTGGTCAGCCGAGTTTGCCGCTCTCGACATAGCTCTTCATGCTGGAAAGGATGCGCGGCCAGCCGTTGGAGATGCCTGGCAGCACCTTGCTGTCCGGCGGGAAGCCTTCGTGGATGATAGTGAACTTGGTGCCGAGCTCGTGCTCTTCCAGTTCATAGGTCACACGCGACGGCTTCTCGTCAATGCCTTCGGGTTTCAGATCGAAGGTCATCACCAGCCGGTTCGGTGGATCAACTTCCAGCACTTCGCCGTCATGGCTGAGCTTCGTTTGATCATCTGGGTACATGAACTCGACGCGCGAGCCGACCATCCAGTCCGATTTCACGAAGCGCTTCCAAAATGTCTTTGTGTGTTCGCCCGTCGTGATTGCGGTCCATACCTTCTGTTTCGGCGCGCCGATATAGATGACATAGACGAATTCAGGTTTGCTCATTTGTCCCACCCGTCGATGTCATGATCCGGCGCCCTGTCAGCGACCAGGTCGGGCGGGACAATCCGTTCGTCGCCGTCATTCACCATTTTCGCTCTCCAACGCCTTCTTCAAGTCGAACAACGCTTCGAGGCGTCCTCGCTCGTATTTGGAGATCCAGCGTTTGCCGATCTCATGGATGGGCGCCGGGTTGAGGTAGTGCAGCTTCTCGCGGCCGCGCTTCACGCTCGCTACGAGATTGGCGCTTTCCAAAATCCCCAGGTGCTTGGTGACAGCCTGGCGGGTCATGCCGCGGCCTTCGCAAAGTTCGCCAAGCGTCTGCCCGTTGCGCGCGAAAAGCGTGTCGAGCAGGGCGCGGCGGCTTTTGTCGGCCAGGGCGCGGAAAACGCCGTCGACGGCCTCGTCTTCGGTGTCCACGCATTCTTATAGGCAACCAAAAGGTTGCATGTCAACGCCTGCCGCACGGGGAATGGGCTAAGGCATGCCGTATTGGATGGGCAAAGTGGCTCCGCGCCGGGTGATAATGCCGGCCAAGAGGTAGGCCGTGACGGGACGGATGGTAACGCTGGAGCCGCATCGGCGATGACGAGAAAGCACGTCATCGTTATTGGCGGCGGCTTCTCCGGTGTTGCCGCGGCTGCTGCGGTGGTGCGCCGCGAGAACGCCCCGCGGGTGACGCTGATCGAACGCTCGAAGTTTGGCGTCGGTCTGGCCTATCGAACGAGAGATCCCGCGCATTTGCTCAACGTCCGCGCCTCGAACATGAGCGCCTATGCGGACAAGCCGCATGACTTTGCTGACTGGCTGAAAGGCAAGACCGGCGCGGAGCCAGACGCATTTGCTTCCCGGAAGCGGTACGGCGCCTACACCCAGAGCGTGCTGAAGCGCGCTGAACGCCGGGCGTTGTTCAGTGGCTTGAAGCGTGTGCGCGGCGAGGCAGTTGCTTGCCGTGCCGGCTCGGGCTGGTGGCATGTGACGCTCGACTCCGGGAAGGAGATTGAAGCCAACGGCGTTGTGCTCGCGCTCGGCAATCAGCCGACGGCTATGCCGGCGGTGTTTGCGAATGCCGGCGTGCCGGTGATCGATGCTTGGGATCAGAAAGCCCTAGATAAGATTAGCCGCGGCGACGTGCTGTTGCTTGGGGCGGGGCTCACTATGATCGACGTGGCGCTGACATTGTCGGCGCGGACGAAGACGCAGACAATCTATGCATTGTCGCGCCGGGGGCAGGCGCCGCGAATGCACCTCGATTCACCGAAACCGCCGCCTGCCACGCCGATCGCCTTGCCGCCAAATCTCAGTGACGCGCTGCATGCTTTCCGCGCGGAAGTCCGCGCCATGGCCGAGCGCGGCGAGCCGTGGCAGCTCGCGGTTGATCGCATGCGCAGCGCAACGCCAGCGATGTGGCGGGCCCTGCCGCTTGAGGAGCAGCGCCGGTTCTTGCGGCATTTGCGTGTGTGGTGGGACGTTCATCGCCATCGCACAGCGCCCGAAATTGCCGAACGCGCAGAGGCATTGCGGCGCGAGGGCAAGCTCCGTGTGTTGGCCGGAGAAGTGGCCGCCGTCGAAAAGAAGGGGCGCTCGATTGAGCTCTATCATCGCCAGCGCGGCAGCTTGGCGCGCCACCGCCTAGAGGTGGCGGCGATCGTCAACTGCACTGGGGCCAAACTCGATCTCACTTGCTCAAGCGATCCGCTGATCCAGCAAATGCTGACAGAGGGCCTGGCGCGCGCGCATCCGACAGGGCTTGGTCTAGACCTCGACGCTGATGCGCGCGTTCTCGATGCGCGCGGGAAGGTCCAGGGCAGCCTCTATGCGCTCGGGCCGATCACGGTTGGTTCGTTCTGGGAGTCCACTGCCGTGCCGGAAATCCGCGCTCGCGCCGCCGCGATTGCGGCGCTGCTGTAACGTGGTAACGCTGCGGTCATGAGTGAGGACGTTCCCAATGCTGGCCGCTTCGAAGGCCGCACCCATCACCTGCCGGTGCGTGTCTACTACGAAGACACCGACTTCAGCGGCATCGTGTACCATGCGAATTATCTGCGCTTCTTCGAGCGCGGGCGGAGCGACTTCCTTCGCGTCGCGGGCATTCACCATAACGAACTCGCTGCCGCCGCCGATCCGACGGCGTTTGCTGTCAACAAGATGGAAATCGAGTTCCTGAAGGCGGCGCGGATCGACGATGCGTTGCTGGTGAAAACCGCCTTCGAAACAATGCGGGGACCTCGCATTTTCATCTCGCAAGCGCTCGAAAAGGCGGGCGAAATACTGGTGACGGCGAAGGTCCAGGTCTGTTGCATATCGCTCACGGGACGGGCCAAGAAGCCGCCAGCGGTGCTTTTGGAACGGCTTAAACCATTTCTAGAGCCCTCCGCGTCCAGCTTTTGACAAACTCATACGGCTCTAAACCGTGTGGGGAACGCGGCTGAAACGACACGCCGCGCAAGCGGGAGCGAGCATGGAATCCGCAGCAGAGCAGATCACAGTTTGGACGCTGTTCCTTCAGGCCGATCCGGTCGTGAAGGGCGTCATGCTGATCCTGGCGGTGGCCTCGATCTGGTCGTGGGCTATCGCGGTCGATAAGTGGCTGCAGTTCGGCGAACTCGAACAGAACGCGCGCAAGTTCGAGCGCGAGTTCTGGTCCGGTCGTTCGCTCGACGAGATGGAAGAGCGCGGCGGCGATCGTCCGCGCGACGCGCTCGCGCGTGTCTATGCCGCGGCCTCGCGCGAATGGCGCGAAGCACGTCGCACAGGCACGGGCGGCGACAACGCGCAGCTTATGCTCGATCGCGTCGATCGATTGATGCAAGCGCAGATCTCGCGCGAGCTTGGCCGCGCCTCGCGAAATTTGGGCGTGCTCGCCTCCGTCGGCGCTTCGGCGCCGTTCATCGGCCTCTTCGGCACGGTGTGGGGCATCATGAATGCCTTCACCAACATCGCCGCTCAACAGCAAACCAATCTCGCTGTCGTCGCGCCCGGCATCGCCGAGGCGCTCTTCGCGACGGCGCTTGGCTTGGTCGCTGCTATCCCGGCGGTCATCTTCTACAACAAGTTCACTGGCGACCTTGATCGCTTCGGCGATCGCCTGGACACCTTCAGCGATGAAGTCGCCGCGCGGCTCTCGCGCCGCTTGAGCGAGCGCGGCTGATGGCCGGAGGCATGGCTGCTTCCTCAAAGCGCGGCGGACGCGGACGTAGAGGCGCCCGCAAATCGCGGCTGAGTGAAATCAACGTCACGCCGTTCGTGGACGTGATGTTGGTGCTGCTGATCGTGTTCATGGTCACTGCGCCGTTGTTGACGGTCAGCATCCCGATCGAGCTCCCGCGTACGGACGCAAAGCAATCTCCGTCGGAGACCGAGCCGCTTTCCATCACTGTGCTTGCTGATGGCTCGGTGTTCCTGCAGGAAACAAAGGTCGAAATCGAAGAATTGGTGCCGCGTCTGCGCGCCATCTCTCGGGAAGGCTACGACCGCAGCATCTACATCCGGGGCGACGCTAACGCCAATTATGGCGTCATGGCGGATGTCCTGGCGCGCGTGAGCTCGGGCGGTTTTCGCAAAATTCAACTGGTCACCGATACGCGCGAGGGGCCGCGCAGGTCTGACACTCAACGGCGCGAGCAGTAGATGCGCGCCGGGGTCGCCGTTTCCATCGTAGGGCATATCGGCTTCGTCATGCTGACGATGTTGGCCTGGGAAACGCGAACCACGCTCGCGCCGACGATCGGCTCGATCGTACCGATCGAGATCGTCGATGTCGCCGACGAGTCAAACGTGCGTGCGCTGGCGATTGAGGCGCCGGACGAAGATCCCGCACCTTCCGAAGAAACGCCTTCGGAGGAGGTGTCAGAACCCACGCCGGCGCCAGAGCCGACGCCGACGCGCCAACGTCAGAACAATGACAGCTTCGATCTGGCGGCCGTGTCTGGTCTCTTGGACAAGCAGCGTGAACCTGGCCGCGAGCGCAACGAAGGGCAGCGTTCGGATCGCAATCAGCGCGGGGCAGGGCTCGGCACCGAACAGCGCGTGGCGATGGAAGATCGTGTGCGCACTTTGACACAGCGCCACTTGCAGCGCTGCTGGCGGATGCCGCTGGACCAACCTGATCCTGAGCGTCTCATCGTCGTCCTTGAGTTTGATCTCGATCGCAACGGCAACCTTCGCGGTCCGCCACGCGTTATCAGCCCCACGAACTACACCTTCGATCCACCGATGCGTGTCGCCGTCGAGAGCGCGCAGCGGGCGGTGACCACCTGCGATCCCTATCCGTTCCCAACCGATCCGGTTGTCGGCGAGCACTACGACACCTGGGCCCGGCTCCGTTTCAGATTTATCCCACGCACCTGAGCACCCAGAGGCAAGAAGCCCATGCGCCTGATGAAATCCTTCCTCGCCACTTTGGCAGCTCTGCTCGCCGTAGCTTTCGTCGCGACGCCAAGCGTCGCACAGCAGCCTGATCGCGTGCAGGTCGACATCGAGCAGGGTCACCTAAACCCGATGCCAATCGCCGTGATCGACTTTCTGGGCGATAGCGCTGCAGCCCAGCAGATTGGCCGCGACATCTCTGGCGTTATCCGCGCTGACCTTGATCGCTCAGGCCTCTTCAGGCCGATCGGAACCGATGCGTTCATCGAGCGCATTGAGGCGATGAACATCACGCCGCGCTTTGCCGATTGGAAGATTATCGATGCGCAAGCGCTGGGCGTCGGCGAAGTGTTGCCGCAACCCGACGGCCGTATCCTTGTGCGCTTCACGCTGTGGGATGTTTTCGGCGAGCGTCAGATGACGGCGATCGCGGTGCCGCCGCGCACGCCCGATGGCTGGCGTCGTATTGCTCACCGCATCGCGGATGAAATCTACCAGCAGCTGACAGGTGAGCGCGGTTACTTCGACACGCAGATTCTGTTCGTCTCAGAGAGCGGCCCACGCACGCGCCGCATCAAGCGCCTGATGATCATGGATCAGGACGGCGCCAATCCGAGCTTCCTCACCAGCCCGGATGCGATGGTGCTGACGCCGCGCTTTGCGCCGAACACCCGCGTGCTCACCTACATGAGCTACGAGACCGGCGCGCCGCGTGTCTTCCTCTACAACCTCGCCACAAACCGCCGCGAAGTGCTGGGCGATTTTCCGGGCATGACGTTCGCGCCGCGCTTCCGGCCGGACGGCAATGGCATCGTGTTCACGCTCGACATGAATGGAAACTCCGAAATCTTCGCGATGGATCTCGGCACCCGGGCGCGCCAGCGGCTGACCAATCATCCCTCGATCGACACCTCTCCCAGCTATTCGCCAGACGGTTCCCAGATCGTGTTCAACTCGGATCGCGGCGGCTCTCCGCAGCTCTACGTGATGGCCGCGAACGGTTCGGGCCAGCGCCGCATCAGTTTCGGCGAAGGCCGCTACTCGACGCCGGTGTGGTCGCCGCGCGGCGATCTCATCGCCTTCACGCGCCAAAACGGCAGCCGCTTCGCGATCGGCGTGATGCGACCTGACGGGACGGGTGAACGCATTTTAACCGAGAGCTATCTTGATGAATCTCCGACGTGGTCGCCGAATGGACGTGTCATCATGTTCTTCCGAGAGGGCCGAGGTGAAGGTCCACAACTTTGGTCTGTTGACCTTACCGGGCGAAATTTGCGCCGGATCCCAACGCAAACTGATGCCTCAGACCCGGCTTGGTCGCCCTTGCTGCCATGACGGGAACACGATTGTAGGCTAGGAACCTGCTCTGTAAGCTCTGCATTGTTGTACCGGGGGTACGGCGAACGCCGAATGCGCCGCTTCTAGGGGAGAATTGTCCTAATGCGTAACACCATCCTTGCACTGGCCGCCGTGGCCTCGCTGGCCGCTTGCGCGAGCCGTCCTGAGCCGACGCCGACCGGTCCGACTGGCCCGACGACGCCGCCTGTCACCACGCCGCAAGGCCCGGCGCCTGGTTCGGTTGAAGATTTCCGCGTATCCGTCGGTGACCGCGTGTTCTTCGGTTACGATCGCTTTGATCTCTCGGCGGAAGCCCGCTCGGTGCTTGAGCGCCAAGCTGCATGGCTGCGTCAGTATCCGAACGTCCGCATTCTCGTGGCCGGCAATTGCGATGAACGCGGCACCCGCGAATACAACCTCGCGCTCGGCGCCCGCCGCGCTGCGGCTGCGCGCGATTACCTCGTGTCGCTCGGCGTCAACGCCAGCCGCGTCGAAACCGTCTCGTACGGCAAGGAGCGCCCGCTCGACGCCCGCGCCAACGAAGAGGCGTGGAGCGTGAACCGGAACGCACACACCAACATCGTGAGCGGCGCTGTCTCGTAAGCGTCAAAATTTGGCCCGAGCGAGTGGACTAGGAAGATTCCCATGACCAAACGTTCGGCCTCTCATCAGGCAACAACCCGGCTCGCGGCGTTTCTCGCTGCGGCCGGGTTTCTTTTCTCCGCGCCAGCTTTGGCGCAAACGCAATTGCCGCCTCCTGTGCAATATGGCGGCGCCGATGCGCGGCAGGATCGCATTGAGGAGCTGCAGCAGCAGCTCACCGAAGCGACCGCCGAGAACGAGCGGCTGCAGTACGAACTCAATCAGCGTGACCGCGAGATCCAACGTCTGCGTACGATGGTGGGCGAGCTTGCTGGTGTGAACCAGCAACTCTCATCGCCGCCGGCCGATGGCGCGGCTCAACCCGCCCCAAGTGGCCAGCGCAGCGACAACGGCCCAGCGCCATCGAGCTTAAGCCCATCGCAGCAGGCCAACACCGGCACGTTGGGCACGATACCCGCCGCGGCAGCGACTGCAGCGCCGGAAACGGCGGCGCCGACCGCGGATGAACTCTACGCTCGCGCCCAGGGCTTCCTCTCCGCTGGCCGTTATCCCGACGCTGAAGTCGCGTTTTCTGAATTCCTCGAGCGCTATCCGAATGTAGTGCAGACACCGAACGCGCGCTTCTGGTATGCGTTCACTTTGTTGGCGCGAAACAATTATCCCGATGCCGCGCAGAGTTTTACTCAGTACCTGCAGCGTACGCCGCAAGGCCCGCGTGCGCCCGAAGCGCAAGTGCGTCTCGGCATGGCGCTCGCTGGGATGGCGCGTGACGGCAACAACGACGCGGCCGAGCTGCGTCAAGCTTGCGGCGCGTTCTCTTCGCTTGCCTCGCGCTATCCCAACGCCCCGCGCAACGTCCGCGACCTCGCTGTCCGCGAAGCCCGCGCCGCGAACTGCGCCAGCTAAGATGCCATCATGCTCGATCGGCTGACGATCGAGCGCATGATGGCGTGGACCGGCGGTAAGCCGGTCCTTGTTGCGCTATCGGGCGGCGGCGATTCCGTTGCGCTGCTTCACCTCTTGAATGCCGAACTCGGTGCGGCGCGATTGCGCGCCGTCGTCGTGGATCATGCGCTGCGCTATGGCTCTGCTGATGACGCGAAACGCGCCGCCGGCTTCGCTGAAGCCCTCGATGTCGGCGTCGAAATTCTCACCCTGACCTGGGAGGAGGGGGCAAATCGCGCGCAGCAAGCCGCGCGTCAGGCGCGGTACAAGGCGATCTGCGAATTCGCCCGCGCCGAAGACCTGAACACGGTCGCCACCGCGCACACAGCCGATGATCAAGCTGAAACGGTGATCATGCGCGCAGCCAACGGTTCGACTTGGCGTGGGTTGGGTGGGATTGCGCCCTTGGCCTTTGCGCCGCTGTGGCCGGAGGGGCTGGGCATCGCGCTGGCCCGCCCGCTGCTTGGGACGCGGCGCGAAGAGCTCCGGACCTATCTTCGTGATCGACGTGCGGCGTGGATCGAGGATCCAGCCAACCTCAATTCGCGCTTCGAGCGCGTTCGTGTTCGCCAGCGTTTGGCTGAGTTGGAAGCTGATGGCCTTGATCCTTCGCGATTGGTGCGCGTGGCCAAGCGTCTGCGCGCGCGCGGCGACGCGCTCGACACAGCCGCGCGTGAGTTGATTGCCCACGCCGTTGCGTTTGATCCCGAACCCGAGATCCGCCGCGATGCTTGGCATGCGCCGGCTGAGGTTCGCTGCCGCGCTCTCTCGGCGCTCATCACCGCCGCTGCCGGCGCGTCGCGCGAACCGGCATGGACGGAGATGAAGCGCATCGAGCAGCGCGTGATGTGCCCCGAGCATCGCGGTTCCACCCACGCAGGGGTCGATTTCACCGTAGCAAGGGGTGGTGTCACGCTGCTGCGCGAACTGGGCGCTGTCGTGGGGCGCTCCGATGGCGCCCCGCCGCTTGCGCCGCTGGCGCTGCCGGAAGGTGAGGAGGTGATTTGGGACGGCCGCGTCGCGATCACGGCGCTGGAGCCCGGCTGGCGCGCAGTACCGGCGCGAAGCCGCCACCGCCTCGCGTTTGAAAGCGACCAAGCCCGCTTGTCCTACAAGCAATCGAAAGAGCGCTTTCGATTGAGGTTTTTGGCGCCACAGCGTGTCGCGCATGCGTTCGCGCCGGATATTAACCGTGCGAAACCATGATTTTCGCGGCATTGCTCCACGAAACGTTCACCCGCCCTTGACGCGCCTGATGGCAGTAAGGGGTGTTCAGCGGCGGGCGCGGTCCCTATCTTGCTGAAGAGATTATTACCGCGTCCGGGGCGGACCGCGGACCAGAAGGTCGGATCAAAAGAATGCCTATCCGTTCGCTGCTCATCTGGGGCGTTATCGCTCTGGTTTTGGTGGTTCTGTTCACGGCCATGAACGGCGGGAACAACCCTCTCCGGAACGCGCAGGAGTTGCCGTATTCGACGCTGCTGAATCGGGTGGAAGAGGGCGGCATCGGCGGCGTCACCACGCAAGCCGACATGATCATTGCGACGTCGAAGGACGGCAAGCAAACCTTCGTCACCTATCTGCCGACCGGCACGATGCCGAACGTTGTCGAGCGTCTCGTCGGCGCTGGCGTTACCGTCGACACCAAGCAGCCGAAGCAAGGCCCGGGCATTGGCGACATGATGCTCGCAATTCTGCCGATGCTGCTGCTGATCGGCGCCTGGTTCTTCTTCATGCGTCAGATGCAGGGCGGAGGTCGTGGCGGCGCCATGGGCTTTGGCCGTTCGAAGGCGCGCCTGCTTACTGAAGCGAAAGGCCGCGTGACGTTCGAAGACGTCGCCGGCATCGATGAAGCCAAGGAAGAACTCGGCGAGATCGTCGAGTTCCTGAAGGACCCCGGCAAGTTCCAACGCTTGGGTGGCAAGATTCCAAAAGGCGCGCTGCTCGTTGGCCCACCAGGTACGGGTAAGACGCTGCTCGCGCGCGCCATCGCAGGCGAAGCCAACGTGCCGTTCTTCTCGATCTCTGGTTCGGACTTCGTCGAAATGTTCGTCGGCGTCGGCGCCAGCCGCGTGCGCGACATGTTCGAGCAGGCCAAGAAGAACGCGCCGTGCATTATCTTTATCGACGAAATCGACGCTGTCGGCCGTCACCGTGGCGCAGGTCTCGGCGGTGGCAACGACGAACGCGAACAGACGCTCAACCAATTGCTCGTCGAGATGGACGGCTTTGAAGCCAATGAAGGCATCATCCTGATCGCGGCGACCAACCGCCCTGACGTTCTGGATCCGGCGCTGCTGCGTCCCGGTCGTTTCGACCGGCAGATCGTCGTGCCGAACCCAGACCTGGGCGGCCGCGAAAAGATTCTCCGCGTCCACACCCGCAACGTGCCGGTGGCGCAGGGCGTGGATCTGAAGACGATCGCGCGCGGCACGCCAGGCTTCTCCGGCGCCGATCTCGCCAACCTCGTCAACGAAGCGGCGCTGCTTGCGGCCCGTCGCGGCAAACGCGTCGTCACGAACAAGGAGTTCGAGGACGCGAAAGACAAGGTCATGATGGGCGCGGAACGCCGCAGCCTCGTCATGAGCGAAAGCGAAAAGCAGCTCACGGCCTGGCACGAAGCTGGCCACGCTATCGTCGCGCTCGAAGTGCCGGAATCCGATCCGGTGCACAAAGCCACGATCATCCCGCGCGGCCGCGCGCTGGGCATGGTTATGCAGCTGCCGGAGAGCGACAAATACTCGATGAACTACACCCAGATGACGTCGCGCCTCGCGGTCATGATGGGCGGCCGCGTCGCTGAAGAACTTCACTTCGGCAAGGACAAGGTCACGTCCGGCGCCGCCAGCGATATCTCCGCCGCCACGCGCCTTGCGCGCATGATGGTGACGCGCTGGGGTTATTCAGACGAACTCGGCTTCGTCGCCTACGGCGACAACAACGACGAAGTGTTCCTCGGCATGCAAGTCGGACGCACGCAGAACGTTGCTGAAGCGACCGCGCAGAAGATCGACGCGGAAGTGAAGCGCCTCGTTGACGAAGGCTACAACGAAGCTAAGCGCATTCTCTCTGAGAAGGCCGAGCAGCATAAGTATCTGGCTGAAGCGCTGCTTGAGTACGAGACGCTGAACGGTGATGAGATCGCGAAGGTTCTGCGTGGCGAAAAGCTCGACCGCCCGGAAGACACGCCGTCGACGCCGCTGCCGCCGACGCCGGCGCTGCCGGTCACGGACGAGGATGAAAAGCCTGCGAGCGGATGGGGTGGAGCCCAGCCGCAAGGCGCCTAGCAACACACGAACCGGCGGCCCAAGGGTCGCCGGTTTTGTTTCGAGCTTTGTGCTGTGGTACGCCGTCGAACAGCGGGAGGCGCACATGCTCGGATCAGCGACCGTCACGGCTTTGGTGGGCACCATGAAGCCGGAGATATCGAAGGCGTTCTACGGCGACACGCTCGGGCTCAAGTTCATCAGCGACGACGGCTTCGCGCTCGTGTTCGAAGGCAAGAACGCGCGGGTGCGTGTCTCGCGCGTGCCGGGCGTGACGCCGGCGGCCTACGCGGTGCTCGCTTTCGAGGTTGATGACATCGAGAAGACCGTGGACGGGCTGACGGCCAAGGGCGTCGTCTTCGCCCGCTTCGGCTTCTTCGTGCAGGACGCCAAGGGCATCTGGAGCGCCCCCGACGGCACGAAGGTCGCTTGGTTCCACGACCCGGACCTGAACCTTCTATCGGTTGTCCAACACGCATGATCCTCCGCGACGCAACGCGGGGTGATGTTGGCTTCATCATGCACACCGAGCGCTTGCCAGGCTACGAGACGGTCGTCGGGCGGTGGAGCGCCAGTGAACACGAGGCTGAAATGGCGAAGGCCGATAGCCGCTACCTTATCGCGGAGGATGAGGGCGAGCGGGTTGCATTTGCTATTCTGCAAACACTCGATGACCCGGGCGGCAACATCTATTTGAAGCGCCTTGCGGTCGCTCGCCAGCGTCAGCGCATTGGGACACGGGCGATGCTGCTGTTGCAGGATTGGGTTTTCGGTCGGCCTGACACCCATCGCTTCCACCTGCATTTTTCTGCGCAGAACGAACCTGGGCGGTGCCTCTACAACAACACCGGATTTCAGCCTGAAGGCATTGAGCGGGAAGCGTACAGGTTGGCGGACGGTACGCGGGTGGACAGCGTTCGGGTGTCCATCCTGAGGGCGGAATGGGAGATATCCAGGGTCGTGTGACGGTTCGCCCCTTGGCGGGGCGGGGGCGGATCAGCTAGAGCCGGGGCTTAGGTTTCGAATCCGGGGAAGTTCATGGCCGCGCTCATTGCCATCGGCATTTTCATCGTGGCGATTTTCGTTCTGAATACGATTGAGTTCGGGCGTCCAGACTAATCTGGCGGACTAATCGCGCTTCAGGAGCGCGCCGACGTATTGAGCGCCGCTCACCAGCGCCAACGCCGCCGCCGTCCACAACAGGATGCGCGCCGCCCAATCAAGGCCAACGCCTATACTGCCCGGGATTCCGAAGGCGGACTCGAGCAACGCCACGGATTGAAACGCCAGGAACGCGCCGACGCCCGCCATCTCGGTTGCCGCTTTCCACTTTCCAAGTTGGCTCACCGGTAGTGACTTGCCTCGGGCCGAGAGGCCTTCGCGCAATCCCGCGACCGCCACGTCGCGGCCGAGGATCAACACCGCCGCCGCCACCAGCATCATCGGCAGCGCAGCATATGCGAGCGCAACAAGCACACACGTGATCAGAACTTTGTCGGCCGCATGATCGAGCGCGGCGCCGAGCGGCGTTACGGCATTCCATTTGCGCGCCAGATAGCCGTCGAGCCAATCGGTCGACGCGGCGAGCAGGAAGAGGATGAGCGCCAGCGCGTAGATGAAGCCTGAGAGCAGTGGGTCGCTATGCAGATCGTTGGAAGCCCATAGAACCAGTGCAGCAATTGCCGGCCCCATCGCGATGCGAAACACAGTAAGCAGCGTCGGGATCGCGCTCGGCTTCGTGGGTGTCTCAACGCTTGTTGTCGTGGAAGAAGTCATAGATGCGCTTCGCCAGTTCCTTGTTGACGCCCTCGACGCCTTCCAACTCCGCCAGCGCCGCGCGCGAAACGCCGCGCGCCGAGCCAAAGCGATCAAGCAGAGCGCGTTTGCGTGCGGGGCCAATGCCGCCGATTTCATCGAGCGGATTCTTGGCGATGCCGGCGCTGCGCTTGCCGCGATGGGCGCCGATGGCGAAGCGGTGCGCTTCGTCCCGGAGCCGCTGCAGGTAGTAGAGAACCGGGCTCTTTTCGTCGAGCCGAAACGCCGGCTTGCCTGGAATGAAGAAACGCTCACGGCCTGCGTCGCGGTCCACGCCCTTGGCGATGCCGGCGATGGTGATGCGGTTCTTGAGGCCAAGTTCGTCCAGCGCTTCGAGCGCGGCGTTGAGCTGGCCATCGCCGCCGTCGATCAGGACGAGGTCCGGCCAGGCGCCGAATTTTGTTTCGGACGCGTCGCTGTCGCGTTCCTTGGAGAAGTCGACGCCGCCGTCGCTGACACGTCCGCCATTGTCCCTCTCCCCTTGTGGGAGAGGGTGGCCGACGAAGTCGGTCGGGTGAGGGGTGCTTGCGCTGCCGTCACCCCTCATCCGATCCTCGCTGTCGCGAGGATCACCTTCTCCCACAAGGGGAGAAGGACGATCGTCTTCTTCGCGCTCTTGCATCATCCGCGCGAAGCGGCGGCGGATCATCGCTTTCATCATGGCGAAGTCGTCGCCGTCGAACTCTTCCGCCTTCATGTTGAACTTGCGGTACTGGTTCTTGGTGAAGCCTTCCGGCCCGGCGACGATCATCGCGCCAAGCGCGTTTGTGCCTTGGATGTGGCTGTTGTCGTAAACCTCGATCCGTTCGGGCCGCTGCGAAAGGCCGAACACTTCCGCCACGCCATCCAGCAGCTTGGCGACGCTGCCAGTTTCGGCCATGCGCCGTCCGAGTGCTTCGCGCGCATTGAGTAGGGCGGCGTCAACGATTTCGCGTTTCTCACCGCGCTCCGGCTTGCGGATCTCGACTTTGCATTCCGCGCGCACGCAGAGTGCTTCCTCGAGCAAGTCTTGATCGGTCGGTTCTATGTTGCTCAGGATGAGCTTGGGCGGCTCTCGGTCGTCATAGAACTGAGCGACAAACGCCCCGAGAATGTCTTCCGCTGACTCCTCGCCGCCGTGGCGCGGGAAGTAAGCGCGGTTGCCCCAGTTCTGGCCGGCGCGAAAGAAGAAGACCTGAATGCAGGATTGCCCGCCTTCTACATGAAGCGCGAACACGTCGGCTTCGTCGAACGTGTGCGGATTGATGCCCTGCGATGCGCGTACGCTGGCTAACGCGCGGATGCGGTTGCGCAAGCGCGCGGCGTGCTCGAACTCCAGCCTGTCGGAGGCTTCGCGCATTTCGACCGCAAGCCGATCCTGTAGCTCAACCGAGCGACCTTCGAGAAAGTCGACGCTATCCTTTACCAGCGCTGCATATTCGGCCTCATTCACCAAGCCGGTGCATGGCGCGGCGCAGCGTTTGATCTGATAGAGCATGCAGGGCCGTGTGCGGCCGCCAAACGTGGAATCAGAACACGAGCGCAACAGAAAAGCCTTTTGCAGCGTGTTGAGCGTGCGGTTCACGGCGCCTGCGCTCGCGAAGGGTCCGTAGAACTTGCCCTTAAAGCTCTTAGCGCCGCGATGCTTTTGCAGAACCGGGATTATGTGATCCGTGCGGATGGCGATGAACGGGAAACTCTTATCGTCCCGCATCAGCACATTGTAGCGCGGCCTGAGCCGCTTGATCATGTTCGTCTCAAGCAACAGAGCTTCCGTCTCTGTCGCCGTGACGATGATCTCCATCGACACCGTCTGGTGGATCATCCGGTAGATCGCGTTGGTGTGGCCGCGTCCTTGCGCGTACTGGCCGACGCGGTTCTTCAGGCTCTTGGCCTTGCCCACATAGAGCACCTCGCTGTCGGCCCCGATCATCCGATAAACGCCCGGCTTCATCGGCAGGCGCTTCCACGTATCGCGGATCGCCTCGATGCCCTTCAGAGCAGGCGTCGGCGCATCTTCCGTGGGCAAGTGCTCCAGCGGAGGCGTGATGGGTTTGTCGGCGCCGCTCATCGAGTCGTCAGTGTATCGTCACAAATGGGGTTGGGCGCGGGCCTATCCCAGGGAGGAGACCCAAACCCTCTTGGGAACCCGCGGTCCTGCGGCCCTCCGCCCCCTGGACGGGGGAAGCGGCTCCCGCCACGGTATCCACATGAAAAATCTCAACCGCGTCGAGGCGCCCCAGGCGGACACCCGCTTTGAAGCGCCCGATCCTGACGACTGCAAGACGATGCTCGATGTCCGCGCTGGCGTCGATGAAATCGACCGCATGCTTGTTGCGCTCATCACCCGCCGCCAGGGCTATATGCACGCTGCGGCCCGAATTAAGCCCAGCCGCGATGTGGTGCGCGACGAAGCCCGCATCAATCAGGTGCTTTCCAATGTGAAGGCCGAGGCGGAGCGCACGGGCCTTTCCTGGGCCATCGCCGAGCCGGTTTGGCGCGAAATGATGGAACGCTGCATCGCCCACGAATTTGATGTCTGGGACGCCACGCGGGTCTGAGCATCTGCAGCAGCGGGCTGACGGCTAGTCTGTCTCTGTGTTAACCCAATCTTGGCTGGGAGGGCGTCGTCCGGGTTGGGTGATGACGCAAAAAAATTATCCGCGCGTTCGCGCCAGGCGCGAGGCAGCGACCTGTCTTGCAAGCATGCATGGCGCGTCGTGGCGAGGATTACGCGTCAATGCTAAGTGCCTGATCTTACGCGCGGGGACTGGCGTATGAGATGGTTTCTTGGGTTGCTGTTGGTGATTGCGCTCGTCCTGGGCGCACTTTTCGCCGTCGGCACGTTTCTACTGCCCAACTCGCTTGAGGTGACTCGCACGGTGACCGTGGAGCGGCCGCGCGCGGCGGTATTCGCCATGGTGAACGATCTGCGCATCGGCAAGGAATGGTCGCCGTACTACGCCCGCGACCCGGATGCAGACTACACGTTCAGCGGCGACTCTGGCGCTGGCCAGACGATGCGCTGGGTCTCGGACGTGCGCGAAGTCGGCTCGGGCCGCATGTCGATCGTGGATTCTGTCCACAACGAGGAAGTTCAAAGCATCCTCGAAATGGGGGAGCGCGCGACGCTGAACGCAGACATGATCCTGCGCCGCGTCGAAGGCGGCACGGCCGTGAACTGGACCGTCACCGCCGAATGCGCCGCAGGCTGGATCAACGTACCGTGCCGCTACATGAACCTCATCCTGCGCGGCGTGGTGCAAAAGGAGCTCGATAGCGGCCTGGCGCGCCTGAAGACGCTGGCGGAGCAACTTCCAAACGTCGACTTCGAAGATCTCAATCCGCAATTCGACGAAGTCGCGCCGCAGCCATTCGTCTATTCCGTCGTCGAGACCGCGCCGAACAACGCGACAGAGATCGAGCGCGCCGAAGCGCTTGGTCTCGATCAAGTCCGCCGCTTCATGGGTGAATATCAACTGACGCAAGCTGGCCCGTTGACGCGCGTCGTCACAGAACAGAGCGGCGAGCGCATGACCTATCGCGTTGGCTATCCCTACTCGGGTGCGCGACCGCTGACGGTGGTCGGCGTGCAAGTGGGCGAGACCCCGTCGGGGCAGGTCATGCATGTGCTCGTGCAGGGCGACCGCAACAATGTCGGCGCCGCCTACGCCCAGATGGAGGCCTACTTGCAGGCGCACCGGATCGCTAAGCGCGAGGGCGTCTTCCCGTGGCACCGCGTGCACAATGCCGGGACGGACGGGTCGCCGGCGCAGATAGAGATCTTCATGCCGCTTCAGTGAGCGGGGGTGAGGGACAAACAAAAGGCCCGCGGGAGCGATCCCGCGGGCCTTGGTCTTTCAGCTACGTCGAAGACTAGTCGAGAACCTTCAGGTTCACGGCCTTCGGGCCTTTGCCCTTGGTGTCAGGCAGGGTCTGGAAGTTGACCTTTTGGCCTTCAACGAGCTGCGTGAGACCGGCGCGCTCCACGGCACTGACGTGGACAAACACGTCCGCACCGCCGCCGTCTGGCGTGATGAAGCCGAAGCCACGCGCGCCGTTGAAGAACTTCACGACGCCATCCTGCGGATCGCCGAGCGGTGCGCGCGGGGGACGATCGCCACCGCCGAAACCACCGCCGCCGCCACGGTCGCCGCCACGGAAGCCGCCGCCACCGCCGCCGCCACGGAATCCACCGCCGCCGCCGCCGTAGCCGCCACCGCCGCCGCCACGATAGCCACCACCACCGCCGCCGCCACGATCGCCGCCGCCGAAGCCGCCGCCGCCGCCGCGATATCCGCCGCCGCCGTAGCCGCCTCCGCCGCCGCGGTCGCCACCGCCGCCGCCCCGATAGCCGCCGCCACCGCCGCCGCCGCGGTAGCCACCGCCACCACCGCCGCCGCCGTAGCCACCGCCACCACCGCCGCCGAACCGGTCACCACCGCCGCCGCCGAAGCCACCACCGCCTACGTCACCGCCGCCAAATTCCTGATGATCACGTTCGCGGCCACGGCCACCGCGCTTTTCTTTCTTGCGGTCGTTGTTGTCGTCGTCACCACCGAAATCGTCGTCGAAACTCATTCCACTTGTCCTGATAATAGGCCGAGGCGAACGCCATCGGCCGTGCGCACGCTTCCACGCACGCACGTCACCGCGAATTTCTGCTTTGTTGGAGAGTAAATCTTCAGCCGCACTCTGCGGAACTTCGCACCACCGCCGGTCAACACGATCGGCTCTTCACACCGCGCTTATGCGCGAGGGGATTCCCCCACGCAAGCGGCAAGTCCTAGTTTACGCGGGATTCATGTCGTTTTGTGGGGCGTTTCGGCGTTCTTGTGACGCCACGATGCGGGAGACGACGTAGGCCCCGATGAGCTTGGAGGCGATACCCGTCATAATCGTCCCCCAGGCGAAAATGCCGCCTTGGCCGGGGATCTGCGACGCCAGCCAAATGAACACCATTTGGTCGAGCGGCGCTGAGGCGACGCTGGAAAGCATGATGCGTTGCGAGAGCGGGCGCTTGGAGAAGGTGTAGACGGCCCAGTCTACCGTCTCGCTGATGAGGAACGCCGCTGCGCTTGCGAACACGACGACGATCCACGACGTCAGCATCGAGAGCACGAGGCCGGTCAGCATAGCGCCCCAAACCCAGTGCTTCATCTCGCGCTGTGCAAAGTCGCGCACGACGAGCACGAGACCCGTGACAATGGCGAGCGGTTGGAAAGCGCCGCCGCCGAAGGCCTCTGGAATTGGCGCAGTCGGCACCATACCGAACGACCAATTGATGAACGGCATCAGCCCGACATAGAGCGCCGCCCAGCGATATCCGGCAAAGAAGAAAGCCGCCATCACCGCCAGGACGACCGGCAGCGCCACCCACCATTGCTGTGCAAACGCGAACGCGTCTTCGAACGTCATGCCTTGTTCATGCCCTCGTGCGCGCGGATTCGTCCAGCGGCGTGACGGAAGTAACAGCCTCTCTGCCCCTCCGCTCATACCTTGGGATCATCGCGAAGGCGCGATTGACAACGGTTCGAAGAGGGGAGCACCAAATGGCCAAGTTTTATTGCCTGATCGCAGCGGCGGCCGTGTTTCTCCCCATTGCAATGGCGACAATGAACCAAGCCGCGATGATCGTCGCTTAGATGCGCGACGCTCGTGGCAAGGGGGAAGGGCGCGGAGCGATCCGCGCCCTTTTAATTCAGGCTCAAGCGCCAGCCGCTTTGGCCTTTTGTCAGCGCTTCGCTCAAGAATGGCAGCGCCTCTTTCAAGGCGTCGCTCAAACCGTACGGCGGATTGATCAAGAGCACGCTTGAGCCAACCAGCTTTCCTTCCCGCTGCGGCGTCGCCACCCAAAGGTCCGCCCGCAGCGTCTCGCGATCAGCAAAGCCGCGCACTTCACGATCGGCGTCATCAAGCACCGCGCCGCTCTTCAGTGGCCGCCACCAGAGATAGACGCCATGCGCAAAGCGCTTCATCGAAGCGCGCAAGGCCTCCACCGAAACATCCATCTCATCTGTTGTCTCATAGGGCGGATCGATCAGCACTAGCCCGCGTTTCTGCGCAGGCGGCAGCAGTGCGCCCAGCGCTTCCCAACCATCGCGCTCGTGCACCTGCACGTTGGCTTTGCGGGGCAACGCGCGGCGCAATGATCCAGCGTCTTCCGGATGCAGCTCGCACGCCATCAGCACATCCTGATCGCGCAAGTTCGTCGTCACCAAAGCCGGTGATCCTGGATACGTCCGCAGTGCGCCATCCGCGTTGATGCCGCGCACCGCCTCCAGGTAGCGTGCGACCAGCGGCGGCGGATCGGGCCAAGCCCAGAGCCGCTCGATACCGTCGCGCCATTCCGGACTGCGTTCAGCTTCCGAGCCGGCAAGATCATAAAGCCCGCGCCCCGCATGCGTATCCAGCACCGCGAACCCCGTCTCTTTGCGTTTGAGCGCGTCTAGGCAGTAAAGCAGGACAGCGTGCTTCAGGACATCGGCATGATTGCCGGCGTGGAAGGCGTGACGATAGTTCACGTGAGCGGCTTAGCGGGAGACGGTGAAATGGCAAAGGTTCTCGGCATCGGCGGCGTGTTCTTCAAGACCAAAGACGCTGCCGCACTGAAGGCGTGGTACCACCGCGTGCTCGGCCTCGAAATACCGGATTGGGGCTGCTTCTTCACACCCGACATGGTCAAAGACAAGCCAGGCTCTGGGACAGCCTTCAGTCCGTTCAAGGCCGACACTGACTACTTCACTCCCTCCGACAAGGAATTCATGTTCAACCTCATCGTTGACGACATGGATGGCATGCTCGCCCGCGCACGCGCCGAAGGCGTCGAGCCGGTGAAGACCCAGGATGAAAGTTACGGCCGCTTTGCCCACATCATGGATATTGAAGGTCGCAAGATTGAGTTGTGGGAGCCAAAGCCAATGCCGGAGCAGCCGCAAGCATGAGCGATTTCCGCGATAACGCTGCCGCCCATCGATACGAAATGGATGCGCCAGAGGGGCAGTCCTTCGCCGACTATCGTGATGTCGCCGGCGTTCGGGTGATCTTGCACGTCGAGACACCGGTAGAGGCGCGTGGACGCGGCTACGCGGCGAAGCTCATGGCTCACGTGGTCGACGAGGTGCGCGCTTCAAACCGGCGTCTTCGCTCCAGCTGCTCGTATGCAGTCGCTTACTTTCGCCGCCATCCGGAGGCCTCAGACGTTCACGTCTGAGGCGCCGATGCGCCAGTCTCGACTGGGAAGCCTTTCTCGCGCCAGGACTTCATGCCGCCGTCCAGCGCCAGCACGCGTGTGAAGCCCATGCGTCGCAAAGTGGCGGCCGCAAGCGTCGAGATTTTGCCCACTTCGCAATAGGTCACGATCCGCACCGTAGGGTCGGGGAAGGCTTCGTTGACGCGCAATTCCAGCTGTCCGCGCGAAAGATGCCGCGCGTTCGGAATGTGGCCCGCCTCGAATTGTTCCTTCTCGCGCACGTCGAGCACGATCGTGTCGTTCGCGCCGCTCGCAACCCGGTTCTTCACTTCGTCCATCGAGATGAACGGCACTTCCGCCGCCGCCTCACTCAGCAATTGCGCCACGCTGGTGCCGCCGCTCATATTGACGCGCAGCGCCTCGTTGAGATGTTCCGGCATCGACGGCGAATGCGCCTGCATCATCGCCACGAACTCTTCGCGCTCCTTTTTCTGCAGGCGCGGGTTCGAACGTTTCTCCTCCTCGAGTGTCGAGCAGGTGTGGCCCTTGTAATCGTGCGCTGGATAGATGCGCAGGGCAGGATCGAGTTTCAGCAACTTGTTGAACAAGCTGTCGTAGAGTTGATCTGGATCGCCGGATGGCAAGTCCGTGCGCCCCGTCGCGCCAATCAGCAACGCATCGCCGGTAAAGACTCGATCGTTCATCACCAAGCTCATCGAATCCTTGGTGTGACCCGGTGTGTGCATCACGGTCAGCCGCAGATTACCGACCTTGATCACGTCGCCCTCATCAACGCGCATCGTCACGTACGGGGAGGGCGAGAGCTGATGCGCCACCACCGGCGCGCCCAACAGCTGGCCGAGCTGTTTGCTGCCGCTGAAGTGATCGGCGTGCGTATGAGTGTCGATCACATAGCGGATGCGCGCGCCGTACTGCGTCGCCAGCGCCTGGTAGCGCGCGATCTGGCGCACCTCGGGGTCGATCACCGCCGCCGCACAAGTGTCGCCGCAGGCGATGAAGTATGACTGGCAGCCGCCGGTGGCGACCTGCTCGAAAATCATGCGTTCCTCCCGGGCGTCTGGCAAAGCACCCTTTGCCTCAGCATGGCGCCCGGGAAGGAAACTGCAACGCCTAGCCCTCGCGAGGCGCCTTCGGTTGCGGCACGATCCGAAGATAGGGCTTCAGCGCCTTCCAGCCGCCTGGAAAGCGGGTCTTGGCTTCGTCGTCCGACACCGCCGGTACGATGATGACGTCCTCGCCGTTCTTCCAGTTCACCGGCGTCGCGACCTTGTGGTTCGCGGTGAGTTGGATGGAGTCGACCAGGCGCAGCACCTCATCGAAGTTTCTCCCGGACGACATTGGATATTGCAATGTCGCTTTGATCAGCTTGTCTGGGCCGATAATGAACACCGTGCGCACGGTGGCGTTCGTCGCCGCCGTGCGTCCCTGGCTCGTCTCGCCGGCATCGCCCGGCAGCATGTCATAGAGCTTCGCAACATTGAGGTCGCTGTCGCCGATCATCGGATATTGCACGTCGCCGCCAGTCACTTCCTTGATGTCGCCGCGCCAGCGTTCGTGCTCGCCGACGGGATCGACCGAAAGTCCTATAATCTTGACGTTGCGTTTTCTAAACTCAGGTTCAAGCTTGGCTAAATACCCAAGCTCTGTCGTGCAGACCGGCGTGAAATCCTTGGGGTGCGAGAACAGGATCGCGTAGCTATCGCCGATCCACTCGTGAAACTTGATCCGGCCCTGCGTGGTCTCTGCTTCGAAATCGGGTGCTTTGTCATTGATGCGTAGAGCCATGGTGAGGCCTCCTCAAACTGAACCGGTCGCGAGCCGGAATAACAGCGAACCGGCATCGAAACGGAGATGGGGCGGCGCACAACTTTAGCAAGCGCCGCTTAACGTAAGCTCCGCATCATTTTAGGAGAGCGTCACGCGATGGCGGAGGCGGGCGTGAAGCGTATCCTGAACTGGTTTGGCGAGAACCCATTGCGGCCGGCGATCGCGTCGATCGTTGCGATCCTGGTTCTGGGTTCGGCGGCCAATATGCTGAGCCCGCCGCAGATGATCCGGAACTGGTACCCCTACCTGTCGCATACGCCACAAGTGGAGATGACGGATACCGGCTTTACGGTCTCGCCGGTGAGCGATTGGAGCTACGAGTTCAATCGAGAAACAGACACGACCTATCTCGACTCCGCTTCCTACGATTTCTATCAGTTGCGCGGCGTTTGGTTCATGCTGGAGCCGCAACCGGGCTCACAACTCGCGGCGCACACATTGCTGTTGTTTGAGTTCGAAGGCGATCGTCTGCTCGGCGTCACCATCGAGGCGCGGCGCGAGGAGGGCGAGGAATACGACGCCATTCGCGGCCAGTTTAATGCGTTCGAGCTGATCTACATTTGGGCGACTGCGCGCGACCTCCTGGTTCGCCGCGCCACCATGCTCGACCACGAAGTATTCGTTTATCCGGTGAACGTCAGCGATGAGCAGAACCGCAATTTGCTGCGCAACATTCTCGCCCGCTCGCAATCGCTCTCGCACGCGGCGCGCTACTACAACACCATCGTCTCGAACTGCACCAATGAGTTGGCCAAGGCGGCAGGCTTCCACTGGGCGCCTGCCTATGTGCTTACCGGCCGTTCCGACGAATATCTCTATCGCCGCGGCATCCTGCCGGGCGCGACCTTCGAAGAAGCGCACCGCCGCTCAGACATCACCGAGTTCGTGCAAGCGCTGAACCACGCGCCCCGCGAGACATTCGATCGCGCACTGCTTGCGGAGCTTAGGCGGCGCAACAGCCTCACTTTGACGCCCTGATCAGCGCCTCGCGCTCCGCCGCCGTGATCGCCCGCCACTTGCCTTCGGGCAAATCGCCCAGCCATAACGGCCCGATCCGCACCCGCAGCAGATCGACAACCTCAAGCTCCACAAGCTCGCACATCCGCCGGACCTGGCGTTTGCGACCTTCAGTGAGGATGAAGCGGATCCGCCACGGCTCCACAACGTCGATCTTCGCCGGCTTCAGCTTGCGCCCGTCGAGCTCCAATCCATGCCGCAGCAGCGCAAGCTTGCGATCATTGATCTGCCCGCGCACGCCGACGAGATATTCCTTGTCGAGCTTCGACTCTTCGCCAATCGCCGCCTTCGCCAGCACGCCGTCTTCACTCAGCAAAAGCAGTCCGCGCGAATCTTGATCCAGCCGCCCGAGTGGGGCGAGGCTCGTGCGCGATGTCGGCATCGGATCGGCGCCGCCAACCAAGTTGGCTTTCGTCAGTAGGCGCGCAGCGGGCGTCTGATCGGCTTCTGGCTGCGATGAAACAAATCCGACCGGCTTATTGATCGCGACACTGATCTTCGCCGGCGCGCCATGTGCATCGGCGACCTCAATCGTCTGCCCGCGCTCAATCTTTCGTCCCGGCTCGGCGACCACGGCGCCGTCGATGCTCACCAGCCCGTTGGCGATCAGTTCTTCGGCCTCGCGCCGCGAGCAAACGCCTTCGCCAGCGAGCCACTTATTGACCCGCTGTGGTTCGGCACCGTCATAGGTTTTGCGCCATGCCATCGGCGCTTGTTAGCCGCAGGAGTAACTCAGCTGCAATGCGCGCAGACGCCCAGCCGCCCGCGGCTGGATTTGGTGCTCATCGGGCATGCACGCCAATTGGCGATAAAGCTCAATTGACCGCGCTCGCTCCTCTGGCGAACCATCACGCAGCAAGTCGGCGAGGTTGGACATCGATGGCGCATAATTCTGCTGTGCCGCGCGTGTGTAGAGCGACTTGGCCTCCGCTTCATTGCGAGGCGTCCCAATGCCATCGCGATAGTGCGTTGCCAGCATATGCAGTGCATCGGGCTGATCTGCTTCGGCCGCGCGCTGGAGGAAGGGGATTGCCGCGGTTGGATTTTGTGGGCCCGCGGGACTGTCACGCAACCAGCGTGCGTAGAAGTACTGCGCCCGCGGGTCGCCGCGCTCGGCCGCCGCCAGCCACAAGCGGCCAGCTTCCGCCTGCGAGGCGCGATCAGCCGGCAGGCTCGCCGCATAATCGATCTGCGCCGCCGTAAAGCCAGCATCGGCGGCTTGCCGCAAGCGGGCATAGGCGGTCGCCTCATCGATGCCCGCGTGTGGCGCGGTCCGCCGCAGTTGCCAGGAGAGGTAGAGCGCCGCCGCATTGTTCTGCGCGGACGCCAGGTCGCACTGCTCGCGCGCAGCCGTCGGACTCGGTAGCAAGCCGCCCGTGCCGGCCATATGCCCCAGGCATGCCAGGGTCTGCGCGTCAGCATCGCCAGCCGCTGCGCGCGCCTCGATCTGTTGGGCCAGCGTTTCATCGATCCGCGCCGCCACCTCGCGCCAAGGCGTACGCTCGAGCGCCGCCGAGGTCAGCGCGGGCGCTTCCGCCGTCGTCGGTGTTGCCGACGCCTGCGCTTGTGGCGTCGAGAATTGGAACGAGGCCATCGTGAGTTCGCCGGAGCGGACCATGTTGATCACGCGCCCGGCGCCGAAGCCCACGACAAACAGCGCGCCTACCGCCGCCGCGAACACCGCAAGCGTCTTGAGTTGCTTTTCGCCGCTGGTCTCGCGCCGCTTCAGCAGTGCCGAACGCACTACCGCCAGCACGCTGGGCAACGCCGCCACGTTTGCTTTCGTTGGCGAGAGCTTGTCGATCTCAACGACCAGCGTCTGGAACCGGGTCTTGAACGCTGTGCGATCCCGCAAAGCCAGATCCACTCGTGGCGCGGCCCGGAAGGGCGTCGGCGTCGCGTCGGTCAGCAACTCGGCGCTTACGAGCTTCTTCCGCTCGTGCGCGAGCGCCGCCAGCATCGCCAGCTCCGCCGTCGGCGCCCCGCGCGACCAAAGGCCGATCACGCACTTCGAGTCATCGACGAGCTTTGCGATCTCGGCTTCGCTCGGCGCGCCGGCTGCGGCGTCGAAGCCCAGGGTCTTCAAAGCCTGCGCAAGACCTCCCGCCTGCGCATCGGCGTCGGGCGCCGCAGCAATGAAAACTTCCGCCATTCGTCTCCCACCTCAGACCAAGTTGAACCGAAGGCAATGCGGCAGCGTCAAGCGCGGACGTGGAACATTGCTGTGTCTTAAGTTGGTGACGGTCATGTGAGGAAATTCTCGACGCCGTGTCGGGAAGGAGGGTAGGCGGTTCGTCCTTCCCCTATGAGGCTACATCCGATGCTCTATGCGGTGCTTTGCTACAATGACGAAGCCGTTGTCTTCTCCTGGACCAAGGAGGAAGACGCCGCGGTCATGGATCGCCTCGCCAAGGTCCACGAGAAGTGGGAAGCCCAGGGCAAGCTCAAGCCCTCGATCCGGCTGTTGCCCACCTCGGCCGCCACCACCCTGCGCAAGAAGGACAACGAGGTGTTGGACGGGCCCTACGCCGAGACCAAGGAGCAATTGCTCGGCTTCTATATCATTGAGGTCCAAGACCTTGAGGAGGGGCTCAAGTTCACCCGCGAATTGGCGGTCGCCAACCCCGGCGGCGCCTACGAGCTAAGGCCCATCATGATCTACAATACTGGCGCCCCGGTGGAGCCGCGCTGAGTGACGGATCTAGCCTGGATCGACGCGGCGCTCGTCTCCGCGCGGCCTCAGGCGGTGGCGGCGCTGTTGCGCTATTTCCGTGACCTCGATCTAGCCGAGGAGGCTTATCAGGAAGCCTGCTTGCGGGCGCTGAAGAACTGGCCGTCGAATGGCCCGCCGCGCGATCCGGCTGCCTGGCTCATCATGGTCGGCCGCAATGCCGCCATCGATGTCACCCGCCGCCGCGCCAGGCAGGCCGAGCTTCCTGAGGAGGATCAGATTTCTGATCTAAGCGACGTCGAAGCCGAGGTCGTGCGGAAGCTCGATGAAGCCGACTATCGCGACGACGTGCTGCGGCTGCTCTTCATCTGCTGCCACCCTGACTTGCCCGCGACCCAGCAAATCGCACTTGCGCTCCGCATCGTCTCGGGTCTCACGGTGCCGCAAATCGCGCGTGCATTTCTCGTAGGCGAGAGCGCCATGGAGCAGCGCATCACGCGCGCCAAAGCAAAAGTCGCCAGCGCGGGCGTTCCGTTCGAAGCGCCGCATGCCGCCGAGCGTAGCAAGCGTCTGGCTTCGGTTGCGGCCATGACCTACCTCGTCTTCAACGAAGGCTATTCCGCCGCCGACCCCGCCAGCGACCGCGCCACGTTATGCGACGAAGCTATCCGCCTCGCGCGCTTGTTGCTGCGCATGTATCCGAGTGAGCCGGAGATTATGGGGCTCCTGGCGCTGATGCTGCTCCAGCACTCCCGTGTTGCCGCGCGCTTCGATTTAGACGGCAACGTCATCCTGCTCGAAGACCAAGACCGCAGCCATTGGAAGCGCCCCCTGATCCAAGAGGGGCTGGCGCTGATCGATAAGGCCATGCGCTTGCGCAACCCCGGAACCTATCAAATCCAAGCTGCCATCGCGGGCCTGCATGCGCGCGCGTCCGCGCCAAGCGAGACCGATTGGGCCCACATCGACGTGCTCTACCAAGCACTCGAGCGCATGACGCCATCGCCCGTGATTACCCTCAATCGCGCAGTCGCGGTCGCCAAACTGCGCGGGCCTCAGGCCGCACTTGATCTTATCGGGCCGCTGGCTGAGCGTCTGAGCGGCTACTTCTATTTTCACGGCGCACGCGGCGCGTTCTTGAAGGAACTGGGCCAAACCGCCGAAGCGCGCGAAGCCTTCAATCAAGCTATCGCGCTTGCAAACACGCCTGCCGAAGCGGCGCACATTCGCCAGCACCTGGACTCGCTCGCCGCAAGCGCAGCCCAAGAATAGTGACCACTCCTGTCGGTTCACGCCGGGCCATTGCGTCCTAGGTACAGATACGAAGGAAGGAACTGAATGTCCCAACACGAGCTAATCCTGGACCTCGAACTCGATGCGCCGGCCGACAAACTCTATCGCTGCTACGTAGATCAGAAGCTCTTGCAGCAATGGTTTGCGCCAAAGCCCTGGACGATCAAAAGCACGGACATCGATTTCCGCGCCGGCGGCAAATTCAATTTCGTGATGGCGTCGCCCGAGGGGGTGGAGCATCCGTATAGCGGCATGGTCCTCGCAGCTGAATTGAACAAGCGCATCGTGACAACCGACGCGATCAACGCCACCACCTACGAACCCGCCGGTCCGTTCATGATCGCTGAGGTCATCTTTGAGGATCTCGGCAACGGCAAGACGAAGTATCGCGCTATCGCCCGCCACTGGACCGAAGAGACCATGGAACAGCACAAGCAGATGGGTTTCCACGAAGGCTGGGGTCAAACCGCTCGCCAGCTCGAGGCATTGGCGAAAACACTCTGAACACTTCGCCAAAAAGGGCCGCGACCGTTTGTCTAATCTGGCTTTTGATCTGCCTCAAATCCAAAAAATGACGCGCGCGTCATTCTTGACCCCACTGCAACTAAGGGGATTCAGAATGAAGAAGTTTGGCGCGGCCGCCGTAGCGGCAATTGCGGCGCTGGCGTTCACGGCGCCGGCCAACGCGGGGATTCTGGACAACGTTCAAATCAAGTTTGGGATCAGCGGCATCCTGCCTGACGAAGATGGCAGCCCGATCCCGGCGGAAATCTCCGACGAATACGTGCCGACCCTCCAGGTCGAGTACTTCTTCAACGACAACATCTCAGCCGAACTGCTGTGCTGCGTCGCGACTCACGATGTGACAGCCGCCGGCGGCACGATTGACCTCGGCGAGGTCACTCACTTCCCGCCGACGGTAACGCTTAAGTATCACTGGACCGATTTCGGCGCGTTCCAGCCGTATCTCGGCGCTGGCGTGAACTACACCGCGTTCATTGACAGCGATCCGCCAGCCGGCCTCAGCGTCGACTACGACTCCTCGTTTGGCGGCGCGCTGCAAGCGGGCTTCGATTATCGCCTCGACGATCACTGGGGTCTGAACTTCGATGTTCGCCGCATCTGGATTAATACCGATGTGACCATCTCCGGCGCGATCAACGCGACCGATAGCGTCGACATCAATCCGTGGGTCGTGACCACGGCTGTCGCCTATCGCTTCTAGCCTCGAGAGCGCCGTCGCCGCGCAGGCGGCGGCGCATTCGACGCTCCAAAGGCGCCGCCCCAACGGGCTTTTGTCCTTGCCGCGGCCTCGCGCGCAGCGATAAACGAACCGGGAACAGACACGCGCCAGCGCGCGCCCGGACGTATCGATGAGACTGCAGGCCAGATTTATCCAGCGGGCGGGATCTAAGATCAGAATAGCTGGGCGCATTCGCCGCCCGCTTCCCGATGCGTATCCCAAATGAGTTTGGCGCTGCTGCAAGCGGCGCAGGCTGCGCTGGCGCGGCGCGATTTCGGCGCAGCAAAGCAAGCAGCCCTGCAGGTCTTGCGCGAGCGGCAGAGTGATGCGGGCGCCAACCAAATTCTTGGCCTTTGTGCGCTCGAGCAGGGCGATCTGTTTAATGCGAAGCTCTATCTCCAAAGGGCCGACAAAGCCGCGCCAGGGAAGCCGCACATCCTGAACGCACTCGGCATCGCGCTGCGCCGTTCCGGCGATGTCGTGGATGCGCGCCGCGCGTTCCGTCGCGCGGGCGAGCGGGGGTTGATCGACGGCTGGCGCAATCTGGGCAACCTGGAAGCACTGGCTGGCGACGCGATCGCGACGACAAAGGCATATGAGCGGGCGCTCAAACTCAACGCCGCCGATGTGGCGTCGCTCGCCGGGCTCGCGCAGGCCAAAGAGCTGCTGCACGATCTGCTCGCTGCGCGCTCGTACGCAGAGAGCGCATTGGCGCACGACGCCAACAACGAGATCGCATTGTTGACGTTGGCGCAGGTCGCGGCCCGCGAGCGGGTTTGGCCTGAGGCTGAAGCGGCGGCGATGCGCGTCGCGCGGGGTGGAACATCGCCAACAAACCGTGCGCTGGCGTGGGGTGTCATTGGCGATGTACGTGACAAGCAAGACGATGCCGCCTCCGCCTTCTCGGCGTTCACCGAGGCGAACCGAATCCTGATTTCGCTTCACGCGGCGCATCAGAAGGAAACGCAACGGCCGTACCACCCGGATGGCGTGGAGCGAATGAAAGCGTTTGTAGAGGTCGCGGACTTTTCGGCGTGGGCGCGTGGCTATGAAGCGGCGCCGGTGTTCCTGGTCGGATTTCCACGCTCGGGGACGACGCTCTTGGAGCAAATGCTTTCAGCGCACTCGCAGGTGGTCTGCATTGAAGAGCGTGAGCATTTGGCTCTAGCCGCCGGATCGGTGGCGGCCGATCCGAACATGCTTTCTGCTCTGAGCGATGCTGAGATCGCTGCGATCCGTGCTGAGTATTGGAAACGCGTAAGCGCCGAGACGGACGTTCGGGGTCGCATCGTTGTCGACAAGTTGCCGCTGAACATCATTTTCTTACCACTCATCCGGCGGGTGTTTCCGAAGGCCAAGATTTTGTTCGCGCTGCGCGATCCGCGCGACGTGGTGCTTTCCTGCTTCCAGCAGCGGTTCGGTATGAACGCGGCCA
>JAWKUX010000015.1:0-59097 GCA_041398325.1 Hyphomonadaceae bacterium
CACTCGGGTCAACCGTGCTCGTCCCGCTTATTGGCGTCGACGCACTCGCGCAGACCCCAAGCCGCGCCGATCGCGCTTTCGTATCCTTAGGCCGACGTTGGCTCGATCGCTCGCTGCGTCTCTCACCTGTCAGCGCCACCACAACCGGCGACCACCGCTTCGACCGCAACATCGATGACGTCAGCGCCGCTGGCCGCAATGCCGTCCTGCGCTTCAATCGTGACACGCTGCGCCAACTTGAAGCCATCGACAAAACCCAACTCAGCCGCGCCAACCAAGTCGACTACGCCATCCTCGGCAATTCGCTGCGCGCGCAGATCTGGCAGACGGAAACCTGGCAGACCTGGGCGTGGAATCCGCTCGGCTACAACTCGCTGGCGGGCGGAGCGCTCTATGGTCTGATGGCGCGCGAGTTCGCGCCGCTGCCGCAGCGCATGGAAAGCGCGATCTATCGCCTCGAAAAGATCCCAACGCTGCTCCGTCAAACCCGCGAAGAGCTGCAGCCAGCGCGCGTGCCGGCGCCGCATGCCGCCACCTATTCGCAGCAGAACCCGGGTCTGAAATCAATCGTCAGCGGCATGATCGAGCCGAACAAGGGCGTGCTCTCGGCCTCGAAGCAACGCCGTCTCGAACGCGCCATCGAAGCCTTCAACGCCGCGGTTGATGAGCATCAAGTCTGGATCGATGGCACGCTTGTGCCCGCCGCCCAGGCGGACTTCCGCGCTGGCGCCGAAGTGTTCGACACGCAGCTCGGCTATACGCTGCAATCAGACATGTCGCGCGCGGAAATCCGCCGCCGCGCCGATGCGGCGGTCGAGTCCGTTCGCGCCGAGATGTACCGAGTCTCCATGATCGCCCTCGAAGGCGGCACTGACTATGGCCGTGGCGCTTTCGACGGCATTGGCGAGCGCACGTTCCCGACGCCAACGCCTGAAGAGCAACAGCGCGTCATCCGCGCCGCGCTCGATCTCGCAGCCGCCGATCGCCCGCCGCGCGATCAGCTGGTCGAGATCGCAACCGCAGCGACCGAAGAAGCACGCAGCTTTGTGATGGAGAAGGATCTGATCACGCTGCCGGAAGGTCCAGTGCGGGTGATCCTGATGCCGGAATTCCAACGCGGTGTCGCTGTCGCTTACTGTGACTCGCCCGGCCCGCTGGAGCGCCACCTCGACACGTTCTACGCGGTCTCGCCAATCCCCGATGATTGGTCGGACGAGCAGGCGACGTCGTTCCTGCGCGAGTACAACAATCGCGCCACGCTCGACATCGCCGTGCACGAAGCCATGCCTGGCCACTACGTGCAGATCTTCCACTCGAACCGCTATCCTTCGACGCTGCGCGCCGTGCTCGGCTCGGGCTCCTTCATCGAAGGTTGGGCGGTTTACGCCGAAGAGATGATGGTCAACGAGGGCTTCCGCGCCAACGATCCGCTCTATCGCCTCAGCCAACTCAAAGTGCAGCTGCGCACCATCACCAACGCCATCATCGATTCCGCCATCCACGTCGACGGCATGACGCAAGAAGAGATGATGACCTTCCTCACGCAAACCGCTTTCCAGGAAGAACGCGAAGCCGCCGGCAAATGGCGCCGCGCCCAGCTCTCTGTGACTCAGCTCTCGACCTATTTCGTCGGCTTCCAAGAGCATCTCGAAACCCGCGCCGCCGCCCGCCAGCGCCAAGGCGCCGCGTTCAATCTCAAAGCCTACCACGACGGCGTGCTCGCGTTCGGTTCGCCTCCTGGCCGCTTCGCCCGTCAACTCTTGCTGGACCTGCCGATCCAATGATGGACCCAAAAAGCAACGCTTCGTTCGATAATCACGAACAGGTCGTATTCGTAGGCGGGGAGTCGCAAGGCTTCGCGGGCATCATCGCTGTCCACTCAACCGCCGTCGGCCCCGCCGCTGGCGGTTGCCGCATCTGGGATTACGACAGCGCCGACGACGCGCTCACCGATGCGCTGCGTCTCTCGCGCGGCATGACCTACAAGAACGCCATGGCAGATCTGCCGCTCGGCGGCGGCAAGGCCGTGATCTATCGCATCAACACCGACCGCGTGGACGCCTTCCAGAAATTCGGCGAAGCGGTCGAGGCGCTGCACGGCAAGTACATCACCGCCGAAGATGTCGGCGCGAGCGTTGCTGACATGCGCGCCATCGCTGGCCGCACCTCCTACGTCGCTGGCATCCCGAAGGAGCACGGCCAAGCCGGCGGCGATCCTTCTCCGATGACCGCACTCGGCACGTTCGTTTCTATCAAGGCCCTGTTGGGCGGATCTGTGCAGGGGCGCACCATCGCTGTGCAGGGCGTCGGCAATGTCGGCTTCAACCTCTGCAAACTCTTGTCCGAAGCCGGTGCAAAGCTGGTGGTTGCCGATGTGAACAAGGCAAACCTCCAGCGCGCAGAGGCCTTTGGCGCCGAAATGGCGCCCGTAGATCAGATCCATGCGGTTAAGGCCGACGTGTTTTCGCCGTGCGCCCTCGGCGCGGGGCTGAACCCAAAGACCATCCCCGAACTCGGCGCGCCGATCATTTGCGGCGCCGCCAACAACCAGCTGGCCACCGAAGCTGACGGCCAGCTCCTGGTTGAACGCGGCATCACTTATGCGCCCGACTATGTCGTCAACGCCGGCGGCATCATCAACGTCTCCGCCGAGTATCTGGGCGAAGCGGCGGATGTCGTCGAAGCCCGCGTTCGCGCCATTGCTCCGCGCGTTCTGCGCGTGTTGGATATCGCCAAGAGCGAGAACATCACGCCGCAAGCCGCCGCCGACCGTATCGTTCGCGAAAAGCTAGCCGCCGCGAGAAAAGGGTAATGGACGATATGAGCCGCAAGCCGAACGCGCTCGAGCTGCACATCCCGAAGCCGCGCGCGCGACCGGGCGACAAGCCCGACTTTAGCGGCTGGTCGTTCCCCGAGCCGGGCGCGACGCCGAAGCCGGATATCGACGAGACGGCCGTCGAAATGCGTGACTACGCCTATGGCCTCATCCGCGTGCTCGATATGGACGGCAACGCGCTCGGCCCGTGGACGCCGAGCATTTCGCCGGACGAACTACGCCGTGGCTTGAAGCACATGTTGCTGCTGCGCGCCTATGACGAGCGCATGCACCGGGCCCAGCGCCAAGGCAAAACCAGCTTCTACATGCAGTCGCTCGGCGAAGAGGCGATCTCGATCGCGCCAACCATGGCGCGCGCGCCCGACGACATGTGTTTCCCGTCGTATCGTCAGCAGGGCATCCTGATCGCGCGCGATTACCCGCTCGTCGACATGATGCACCAGATCTATTCGAACGCGCGCGATCCGATGAAGGGTCGGCAGCTGCCGGTCATGTATTCATCGAAGAAGGACGGCTTCTTCACCATCTCCGGCAACCTCGCCACCCAAGTCCCGCAGGCCGTGGGTTGGGCGATGGCGTCAGCCTATTCCAACGATGGCCGCATCGCCGCGACTTGGTTAGGCGATGGCTCCACGGCTGAAGGCGATTTCCACGCCGCGATGACGTTTGCCGCCGTCTATCGCGCGCCGGTGATCATCAACGTCGTCAACAATCAGTGGGCGATCTCTTCGTTCCAAGGCATCGCTGGCGGTGAGAACACCACCTTCGCTGCGCGCGCCGTGGGCTACGGCATGCCGCCGCTGCGGGTCGATGGAAACGACTTCCTCGCCGTCTACGCCGTTACCCAATGGGCAGCCGAACGCGCCCGTCTCAATCTCGGTCCGACAATGATCGAGCACTTCACCTATCGCGGCGGTCCGCACTCAACATCAGACGACCCCTCGCGCTATCGCCCGGCCGACGAAGGCCGCCAATGGCCGCTCGGCGATCCGATCGAGCGCTTGCGCGATCACTTGGTCACGCTCGGCGAATGGTCGGAGGGCCAACATCGCGCGGCTCAGGAAGAGGCCATCGAGACCGTGCGCGCCGTCGGCCGTGAAGCTGAGAAGGTCGGCGTCTTGAGCGCTGACGCCGCGCACTCGCGCGAGAGCATGTTCGAGGACGTCTACAAGGAACCGGACTGGCGCCTCATCGAGCAGCGCGACGAGCAGGGAGGCGTCTAGGCCATGGCCAACATGACCATGATCCAGGCGCTGAACTCGGCGCTCGACAATATGATGGAGCGCGATCCCAACGTGCTCACCTTCGGCGAAGACGTCGGCTATTTCGGCGGCGTCTTCAAAGTCACCGAGCATCTGCAGAAGAAGTACGGCGCCAAGCGCTGCTTCGATGCGCCGATCAACGAGAACGGCATTGCCGGCGTCGCCATCGGCATGGCCGCTTACGGTTTGCGTCCGGTGATCGAGATCCAGTTCGCCGACTACATGTACCCGGCCTACGATCAGCTCGTCAGCGAGGCCGCGCGCCTGCGCTATCGCTCCGCCGGCGACTTCACCTCGCCGCTGACGGTCCGCATGCCCTATGGCGGCGGTATCCGTGGCGGCCAGACGCACAGCCAATCGCCGGAAGCGCTCTTCACCCACGTCGCCGGTTTGAAGACGGTGATCCCGTCAACGCCCTACGACGCCAAGGGCCTGCTCATCTCGTGTATCGAAGACGACGACCCGGTCATCTTCATGGAGCCGAAGCGGATTTATAACGGCCCGTTCGACGGCTTCCACGATCGCCAAGTGCAGCCGTGGTCGAAGCATCCGGCCAGCGAAGTGCCGGACAGCTACTATAAAATCCCTCTCGGCAAGGCGAACATCGTCCGCGAAGGCGAAGCCGTCACCGTGCTTGCCTATGGCACCATGGTCCACGTGGCGCTCGCCGCCGCCGAAGAAGCCGGCATCGATGCCGAGATTATCGATCTGCGCACGCTTGTGCCGGTCGACATCGAAGCGATCGAAACTTCCGTCGAAAAGACCGGCCGCTGCGTGATCGTCCATGAAGCCACGCGCACCTCTGGCTACGGCGCCGAATTGAGTGCGCTGGTGCAGGAGCGTTGCTTCTACAAGCTTGAAGCGCCGATCCAACGCGTGACCGGCTACGACACGCCCTATCCGCACTCCCTCGAATGGGAGTATTTCCCGACCCCGCCGCGCATCATCAAAGCCATGCGCACCGTGATTGAAGGCTAAGCACCAGTGGGCCAGTTCGTTTTCAAACTTCCTGATGTGGGCGAAGGCACCGCCGAGGCTGAGATCGTCGCCTGGCACGTGCGCGTGGGCGACGTTGTCAAAGAAGATGCGCCGCTTGTCGACGTGATGACCGATAAAGCGACGGTGGAGATGACATCTCCCGTTGCCGGCAAGATCGTCTCGATCCACGGTGAACCTGGCGACATGGCGCCCGTCGGCGGGCCGATCGCGGTGTTCGAGACCGAAGGCGAGGGCGAAGCTGAGGTCGCGGCGCCGCCACCACCGCCGCCGGCGGTTGCATCCACGCCGGCGCCACAAGCCAACGGCGCTTCTGCGCCAAAGCCCAAGATCAAAGCGCCCGCTGGCGCCACTTGGTCGGAAGACCAAGTGCAAGCCGCTATGCAGGGCTCCGCGCCGAAGGCGACCGCCGTCCCGGCCGCCGCAATGCCGGGAGCCGCCGCGCCCAAGCCGAAGCCCACGCCAGCGCAAGCGGTCGCTATGCCCGCCGCGCGCGACGCCTCCGTGCACGAGTGGAGCCAGGCGCAAGCCTCGCCGGCCGTGCGCGCGCGCGCGCAGAAGCTCGGCATTGATCTGGGTCTGGTGCGCGGCACTGGCCCCGATGGCCGCATCACTCACGAAGACCTCGACGCCGTGCTCGTGCCCGCTGTTGGCAAGCGCCGCTCAAGCGGCTCTGCGCTTGCTGAGCGCAACGGCATCGAGCCGGTGAAGGTCATCGGCCTGCGCCGCAAGATCGCGGAGAAGATGCAGGACGCCAAGCGCCGCATTCCGCACTTCGCCTATGTCGAAGAAGCCGATCTCACCGAGCTTGAAGAACTCCGTGCGCATCTGAACGCCACCAAGCGCAACGATCAGCCGAAGCTCACCATGCTTCCGTTCCTGATGCGCGCGCTTGTGCTGGCGCTGCCGGACTTCCCGCAAATCAACGCCCGCTACGATGACGAGCAGGGCGTCGTCTATCGGCACGAGAACGTCGACATCGGCATCGCTACCCAAACCGATAACGGTCTCATCGTGCCGGTCGTGCGCCACGTCGAAGCGCTCGACGTTTGGTCCGCCGCACTCGAAGTCTCGCGCCTCGCCAACGCCGTCCGCAACAACAGCGCCGGCAAGGATGAACTTTCAGGCTCGACCATCACCATCACCTCGCTCGGCGCCCTCGGCGGTATCGTCACGACGCCGGTGATCAATCATCCGGAAGTCGCGATCATCGGCGTGAACAAGCTCGTCGAGCGCCCGGTGGTGAAGAACGGCCAGATTGTCGTCCGCAAGATGATGAACCTAAGCTCGTCCTTCGATCACCGCGTCGTCGACGGCTACGACGCAGCCGCCTTCATCCAACGCGTGAAGGGGCTGCTGGAACACCCCGCGGCGCTCTTCATCGAGCGGTAGTCGCGCGTCCGTTTCGCCGAACGCGAACATCGTCCTTCTCCCCCTGTGGGAGAAGGTGTCCGCCGTAGCCTCAGCGAAGGCGGACGGATGAGGGGTGAAAGCGAACGTGTAACGCCATTGCGCTCACACCACTCACCCAAACCTGCGCGAGCGAAACGTCAGCGCCTGCGATCCCTCTCCCACAAGGGGAGAGGAGCAAGTTGGCGTGTTCGACCAACGTCTGCTTTTCGCCGATTTCTGACATTCGCTTGTTTGGATATAAGTCGCCTCGGATTGGGGGATTGTCAGTGGCGTTTCACAAACGAGATTACGATGTCTACGCGATCCTTGTCGGGTCGGAGGCACCGAAGCCTTGGCTAGCACCCTGCTGGCGCAGCATTTCTGAAGCTACCGCGTCGGTTTTCTCCGCCGCTCGCGACCGTCCCGCGGTCCGATCTACCCAGCTTGGCGGGGCCGCCCCTCGGATGCGGTCAATTTCATTTGGCCGAATTGCTCACGACGAGAAAGGTGCAGCCAAGTGGACGCATGAGAGAGACGGTCAACTAGTGTCTGGCGACGCAGCCCATTTTCTTGGTTCAGAGGTCTGGGCGCCATCGTGGAATGCTTGTGAACGTGATGGAAAAGCTCCCGACGTCTACCTCTGCATATCCAACGAAGAACTCAGCCCAGCGTCGGAGAGCGGCACAGCAAAGCTGCAATTCTCCTCCAAATGCATCTTCGCCATTGCGAGCGACCTCGGTGAACGAGTTCGGCACGATAGTCGCCTGGCAGCCGAGGCGCTGTCCAACCTGCTGGCGTCTCCGCTCAGCGCGGTTTGCATCCGCCCATGGGGCAACACAACGAGCGGGACAGCCTTCACCAACGCGATCAATGATATCTCGGTGATCGGCCTTTTCAGCCCCGGGCCCCGCCACAATACAAGCCCCGCATTGGCCATGCTCAAAGGCGATTGGACTTCACTTTAGACGAACGCCCGAGTGACCGTTTCGGGCCACAAGCGGACCGCCCCCAAAAACCGGGGATAGATGCCGATCTATCCGGTGGCCCCCAGACCTGCCGCATACTCCCGCGCAAATGTCTTCGCCGCCCCTCATCACTAACCATCGCCTCGCCAGGCTAGCCGTATGGCTCCTCGCGTTGCTTGCGTGGTTCGCGTTGGGCGGCCATGGCAGTGAACGGCAACGCCGCCGTGCCGAGACGAGCTTCACAAAGATCGAGCGCGCGGTACGAAACCTCATCATCATACGCGCCGCGCAACTTCTGCCGCCGCGCACGACAAGACCGCGCCGGCGCCACGGATTTAAACCGCCACGAATTCGCTTGCGCGCCGTCGCCGGCGTTTGGCTGCGCCGCCGTCTCCGCACCCGCGGCGATCTCGTCACACGCGCAGCGCAACTGCTCGCCGCGCTCCGCAACTGGCGCGAATTTGCCGGCGCGCTCGCGCGCCGCCGCGCCGGCGGCCTGACCCGTCTCGCCCGCACGTGGGGCACCCGCGATCGCGCCGCGCCACTGCGCGCCCAATCATTGAGCTTCCTGCGCGCCGCCGACACATCCTGATCGGGGTCCTCAAAATGCGCCAAATCCGCCTAACCTGCGCGAACTCTCGCGCGGGGCCGCGCCTCTACGTCCGTCCCTAAGTCAAAGCATGCACAGGGAATTTTCCCAAACCCACGCTTCCGTGACCGGCGTCATCTTCCCGTCGCGTTCTTGAGCGCCTAATACGGTCCCAGGGACAAGCGAGGCCGGTGCGAGAACGCGCCGAGGCAGGGGTACGCGTATGGCGGACATCTTCATTTCTTACGCCAGCGAAGATCGCAATCGGGTCCGGCCCCTCGCTGAAGCGCTGCAAGAGCGCGGCTTCAATGTCTGGTGGGATCGCTCGCTGGCGGCGGGCCAAGACTACACCGCCATCATCGAGAAAGAATTGAAGGACGCGAAGGCGGTCATCGTTGTGTGGACGCAAAGCTCCGCCAACTCGACGTTCGTGCGCGATGAAGCTGGCCGTGCGCGTGACGAAGGCCGTCTCGTGCCGGTGATGCTGGATCAAGTGCAGATTCCGCTCGGCTTCGGTGCCTTCCAAGCCGAAGACTTCACCCGCTGGAACGGCGGCACCAACGCCCCGCAAATGCAGCTGCTCGTGGAAGTCTTGAGCGCGAAGCTTTCCGGCCGCGCCGTCAACACCAGCGAAATCGAGCGCCGCCGCCGCCGCCTCGGCGCGCGCATCCGTATTGTTTCGCTGTTGACCGTGATCGCGCTGATTGCCGGTATCGCTTGGGTCGTGAACGATTTCGTCCGCCCCGATCCGCCGCCGCCGGATCTGCGCGCTGAGCTTCTGCGTTTGTTGGCCGAGGGCCAGCTCACTCCAGAGCAGGCGATCCAGCTCGCTCAAATCCTCGAGTCCGGCGCGCTCAACCAAACCGCCGAGTCGCGCACACAGGGGGCTCCGCCGCCAGGAGCCGCGTCCGAAATGGCGCCTTCGGCCAGCGTGACGGAGGACGGCATCTTCACTGAAGCCTCGTTCGACGCCACCGCCAGCGAAGCTTACCGCACCGCCTTCGCCGCGCTCGCCGCACACCCGGACGCCCAAGTCCGCCTGGCGGTTGCACAGATGTCGCAAGACAGCAGCCGCGCCGCAGCCATGCAGACGCTTTGGGACTACGCCGGCGCCCATCCGGATGATCCGCTACGCGATGAAATCTATCTGCTCTGTGGCTCCGTTGGCGAAGCCCATGCCGATCCGCTTGGCCAGCGCGCGCTTGAACAAGCCACGAGCCTGCGCTCCCGCGATCCGGCTGTGTGGCGAATGTTGGCGCACTCCTATGATCGCGCGAACCGCAGTGGCGAAGCGCAGGCGGCGGCTCTGGTCTCCGAGGGTGTCGAAGCGCAAAACGCCGGCAACGCTGCGGAAGCTGAAGTGCAGCTGCAGCGAGCGCTGCCGCAGCTGACGGCGCCGCAATTGCGCGCGCCCGTTGCGTCTGAGCTCGGTCAGATCGCTGAACAGCGTGGTGACTTCACCGCCGCCAGCGCCCGTTTCTCGCAAGCCTACACCGCGCGTGAGGAGGTGGCCGCAGCCGCTCCAAACTCCGCCGCCGCCGAAGTGATCGATGCCGACGCACAGCAACTCGTGCGCGCGCTCGATCGTTCAGGCCGTACGCGTGAAGCCTGCGAGCGCTTGCGCCAAGCTCAAGAGCAGCACGATGTCGCCGCGCCGGACGAGGAACTGTTGGCGCGCTGCCAGCGTCTCTACCGCACTAATCTGCGCAACGATGTGCAATTGGCGCCGCAGCTGCGCGAGCGCGCGATTGTGGTGAACCCGCAGGTGACGCCACAACGGGTGACGCCGACGCCGTGAGCTCTAGCGCGGCCTAAGGAACAGCACCTTGGCCGCGCCATAGCCGCGCTCATCCAGCGTCTCGAACGCCGGCACGTGCGGTGTCTCGTCGGCGCCAACTTCGAGCATGATCACCGCATCCGCAGTAATCCAGCCGCCGTCGCCCAACCGCGCCAGCGTCCGCTCGCCCAAACCTTTGCCGTAAGGCGGATCGAGAAACACAAGATCAAACGGATCGCCCAGCCCCGCAGGCTTCACGCCAAGGTCAGTCGCATCGCGACGATGAATGCGTGTCGTCCCGAACAGGCCGAGTGCTTCGATATTGTCCCGGATCACGCCGCGCGCGGCTGCGTCGTTTTCCACAAACAGCGCAAACGCCGCCCCGCGCGACATTGCCTCAAGCCCCAGCGCACCAGACCCCGCGAACAGGTCCAATGCCCGGCGGCCATCCAATCCGTTCGACCAATCCGCGTGGGCCAGAACATTGAACACGCTTTCCCGCGCGCGATCGGAGGTCGGGCGCGTACCGCGCCCCGGCGGCGCGGCAATCGCGCGCCCCTTGAAGGTCCCTCCGACAATTCTCATCCGCGCTGCATCGCCCGAGCGGTTCCTCGGCGCAACTCGGTTTTGGCTGCATCGGGCGCTGCTTCGCGCTAGTGTTGGGGGTGGGAGGTCGACCATGAAATTATTGGCTATTGCGGCGGTCGCCGTTGTCGTCTCGTGCGCCAGTCCGGAACCTGCCGACACTCAATCCTCGCAGCTTTCGCAGGCGTCGCAGTCTTCGTCAGAGCCCAACTACCAGGATGCGCGCTCGGTCGCGTCGGACGCAGCGGTTCGCGACGCGCGCCGCGCCTACCGTTCGGCGTGCCAGCAGAGCCGCTCAGATGATTGGTGCGAATGCATGACGGGCGGCATGGCGCAGGCGCTGCCGCCGGCGGAGCTGGCCATCGCTACGGCGGAGTTCTCGGGGCAGAGCATCCAGGCCTCCCAGTCGACCCGCGCACACGTCGCTCAGACCCGTGCGGCGGTTGAGCAGAGCTGCTCCCAGTATCGCTAGCGGTATTTAGCGTGCCCAGACGGTCGCCGGGCGCTTGACGTGCGCGCTAGCGTTCGTGAACAAGAGCGGCCCCGCGAACGGGGTCTGAATCGGGCGGGAGTCGAATAATCGTGGAATCGCTGGCCGCTCACTTCGCCGATCTATTCAACCCCGATCTTGCCCTTACCAATCTCGCCGCGCTGTTTTCGGTCATTCTGATCGACTTGGCGCTTGCGGGCGACAATGCGGTGGCCGTTGGCCTCGCGGCTGCGGCGCTACCGGTGGTTCAACGCCGCCGCGCGATCTTTTGGGGCATTATCATTGCGCTGCTGCTCCGCATCGTCTTCGCGACGGTGACGCAGCAATTGCTTGCTATCGATTGGCTGCTGCTTGCCGGCGGCTTGCTGCTCTATTGGGTGGCTTGGCGCATGTGGGACGATTTGCGCAAGCACCAACCCATTCAAGTCGGCGATCCAGTCGCGGGTGAGCACGTCGCCGAAGCCATCGTCACGCACGGAAAGGCGCCGACAACTTTCTTCAGCGCGCTGATGACTATCATCATCGCCGACGTTTCCATGTCGCTCGACAACGTGCTCGCGGTGGCGGCGGTGTCACGCCACAACGAAGTGATCATGTGGTTCGGCCTCGTGCTTTCAGTGATCCTGATGGGCGTGGCCGCGACCTTGATCGCGCGCGTCATCGAGAAGTATCGCTGGATCGCTGTGGTCGGCGTGGTCATCATCATCTTCGCCGGCACGCGCATGATTTGGGAAGGTGGCCACATTCTCTGGCCTGGCGTCGTTCCGGCGATGCCTAGCTTCCTCGGTGGCCACTAAGTCGCGTCTTTGCCCAGCTCAGCTTTCAGCACGCGGCGCGGCACTTCCTCCACCGCGCCGGGCGGCAACGTGCCGAGCTGAAAGGGCCCGTACGAGGTGCGGATCAGCCGGTTTACTTTGAGCCCCAGCGCATCGAGGACGCGCCGTACTTCGCGGTTCTTGCCTTCGGTGATGGCGACCGTGATCCATGCGTTCGCGCCCGAACCGCGCTCAAGCTTCGCGTCGATCGACCCATAGCGCACGCCATCGACGGTGATGCCATTCTTCAGCGTATCGAGTTCTTCCTGGCTCACGCGCCCAAACGCCCGTGCCCGATAGCGCCTGAGCCAGCCGTTCGCCGGCAATTCCAGCTTACGCGCCAACTCGCCGTCATTGGTCAGCAGCAGCAAACCTTCCGACGTGAGATCGAGCCGCCCGACAGAAATCACTCGTGGCATGTTCTCGGGCAAGTTCTCAAACACCGTCGGCCGCCCGGCCGGATCGCGGTGCGTCGTCACCAGGCCGGAGGGCTTGTGATAGAGCCACATCCGCGTCGCTTCGGCCGAGCCGACTTGACGGCCGTCTACCAGCACAATGTCCGCCGCCGTGACCTTCACCGCCGGCGTATCCAGCACCTTGCCATTGAGCTTCACCCGCCCGTCAGCGATCAGCCGCTCGGCATCGCGGCGCGAGCAGACGCCGGCGCGTGCGAGGAACTTCGCAATGCGCTCGGCTTCCGGGTTAGAAGGGGGCTCTGAGGGTTTGGCCATGTTCGCGGTGATCTACAGGTGGCAGGTGCTACCAGGGTGTGAGGCGCAATTCGAGGCGGGCTGGCGTCGCGGCACCGAGCGGATTGCGGCCGAATTCGGCGGTTGGGGGTCTCGTCTCCATAAACAGGATGACGGCGTCTACATCGCCTACGCGCAATGGCCCAACGAAGACGCCTGGAAGAAGGCGATGGAAACCCGCATGGACCACTCAGACGACGAGGCCCGCAAAATGTACCGCGAGGCCATTGTGCCCGGCACGTTCGAAACCCTCGCCAAAGGCGAAGTCGTCGCTGATCTTTTGGAGCTGCGCCGCCCATGAGCGACGAGGTCTTCATGGCCCAAGCGCTTGATCTCGCGCGCGCCGCTGCCGAGGCCGGTGAAGCACCGATCGGCTGCGTTATAGTTGACGCCGAAGGGCAAGTGATCGCCACCGGCGCCAACGCGCCGATCAGCGCCCATGACCCGACAGCACACGCGGAAATCCAGGCGCTTCGGCAAGCCGCGCAGAAACTTGGCAATTATCGACTGAAGCCAGATCTCACGCTCTACGTCACACTCGAACCCTGCGCCATGTGCGCCGGCGCGATCAGCCATGCGCGGATTGCGCGGGTCGTCTATGGCGCAAGCGATCCCAAGAGCGGTGGCGTCGAGCAGGGTGCAAGAGTCTGGGAGCAACCCCAAACGCATTGGAAACCGCAGGTCACGGCTGGCGTCGAAGCCGAGGCTGCGGCAAACCTGCTGCGCAACTTCTTCAAGGCACGGCGATGAGGGTGGGTGCCCATGCTTAGAGCGACGATTCTCGCGAGCAGCTTCCTGGTTGCGTCGATCATGCCTGCTTCCGCGCAGCCCGTTCCTGTTCGCACCGAAGCCGCGCGCATGCTTGCGGCGGTTTGCGTCACCGCGCCGACCATGGTGGATCGGCCGAACGCGAGCGCAATGCGCCAATGCGCTGGTGAGTTCACCGTGCGTGATGGCGACGAGCGCTTGCTGGTGCTGTTCACGCGCGTGTTCGCGCATTACCCAGACCGCGCCGCCGCCGGCGCCGAGCTGCAGCGCATGATCGACAATGAAGGCTACACGCGAGCGGACTATCTGGAGGTCGGACAGATGCTGAACCGGTCAGTGGCACTCGTAGATGCAGAGTGCGGCAACGCGACCAATCCGGCCCCAGAAGCCCAAACGAGCGAGCAATAAGTGACAGCCTTCCAAACCATCTATTTCGAAGACCTCCGCGTCGGCATGCGCGAAACCTCGCGCAATGTTGTCACCAAGGAGAAGGTCGCCGCCTTTGCCGAGATCAGCGGCGATCACAATCCGATCCATCTGGATGAGGCCTTCGCCGCGACCACGCCGTTTGGCGCCTGCATTGCGCATGGCGTCCTTACCGCCAGCTTCGTTTCGGCGGCCATCGCCACGCGGATGCCAGGGCCGGGCTCGATCTACATCTCGCAGAGCCTGAGCTTTCGCGCCCCGGTGATGGTCGGGGCGACAGTCGAGACCACAATTGAGGTGACCGAACTTGTCGAACGCGGGCGGCGCGTGAAGCTGAAGTGTGAATGCCGTGTCGGCGACAAGGTCGTGCTCGAAGGCGAAGCCGAAGTGAAAGCGACGGCGAAACCGGCCTAGGCGCCGACGAGCGCCCGGCGCGCGTCGATCACGTCCTGCGTCATTTGCCGCTTCAGTTCGCCTAATGAGTCGAACCGCGCTTCGTCGCGCAGGAACGCCACCAGCTCGACCTCGGTGGTCTTGCCGTAAAGATCGCCGCTGAAGTCGAAGAGGTGCGCCTCAAGCAACGGCTCGGGGAGGGCGCCAACTGTCGGGTTCACGCCGACGCTGGCGACGCCCGGCAACAGCACGCCATCGCCCAGATCCACGCGCACGGCGTAAACGCCGAGGCGTGGCCGCACATAGTCGCCGAGCGCCACGTTCGCGGTGGGAAAGCCGAGCGTGCGCCCGCGTTGAAAGCCCTTCAGTACTTCGCCTTCGATCGCCCAGGGGCGCGTCAGCATCTCGCTGGCCGCCGTCATATCGCCACGCGCGATCGCCTCGCGGATGCTGGTTGACGAAACCTTAGCGTCACCGCCGATGGGCTCCACCGCAGCGACGCCAAAGCCAAGCACATCGCCGAGTCGGGCCAAGCTCGCAGCATTGCCGCAACGGCCTTTGCCGAACTCGAAGTCCGCGCCGACGCTCACATGCGCGATGCCGAGCAGATCGCGAAGGACGCGTTCGGCAAACTCACGGTCGCTCGAGCCGGCGAGCGCCGCGTCGAAGCCGATCTCAAACACTTCCTCGACGCCAAGCTCGCTCAGCGCTCGCGCGCGTTGACGCGTGCTCTGCAAACGAAAAGGCGGGGTGTCAGGTTTGAAGTAGCGGCGCGGGTGCGGCTCGAACACGGCGACGCCCAAGGCAACACCAAGTTCTTCCGCCGCGTCAGCTGCGCTCGCGATCACAGCTTGGTGGCCAAGATGCACGCCATCGAAATTGCCAAGCGCGATCGCAGCGCCGCGCGCATCATTAGGAATTGTTGAGGTTGGTCCCAGGCTCGTCATTCGTTCACAAAGTCTTTCGCGAAAGCGCCGGAACTGCGCTTATCCGTTTCCAATCCCTAACTTCAAGCCGCCTCAATCGGTCCGCGTTCATTCATACTTAAGTGCTGTTTTACCGAAAATTCTCGTCTCTTTGCTATCTGTGTTCTCACGACACGGCGCACTTAAGAGCCGGAAACGTCTCACCGCCGGGCTATCGCACCCTGGCTCGGCGGTGTGCCCTTCCCGAGTTCCAACAACAAGCGCCGGTCATTGGGAAAAGGGCTGGCGCTGATGTCTGTTTCGATGACGATGCCGATTTTGATCGTGGATGACTACAACACCATGATCCGCATCATGCGAAACCTGCTCCGCCAACTCGGTTTCACCAACATTGACGAAGCCAATGACGGCGCCGCCGCTTTGGCGAAGATGCGCACCAAGGAATACGGCCTGGTGATCTCGGACTCTTACATGAGCCCGATGACCGGGATGGAGTTCCTGAAGCGCGTCCGCGCCGAAGAGCGCATCGCGCAAACGCCGTTCGTGATGGTCGCCAACGACAATTCCGAAGGCGCGGAAGCCCAAGGCGCCTCGACCTACATCGTCAAGCCGTTCAGCGCCCAGGCGCTGAAGTCGACGCTCGTGCCGGTGATCGGCGCGTTCTAAGCGGCCATTACACCGCCATCGATAATCAACGTCTGCCCGGTTACGAACGCGCCCGCCTGCGAGGCGAGAAGCACCGCCATGCCGGCGATTTCATCGGGCTGACCGATGCGCTTCAGCGCTGCCCGTGAGGTCGATGCCTTCAGGATATCTGGGTTTTCCCAGAGCGCCTTGGCGAAATCTGTTTGCACCAGGCCCGGCGCGATCGTGTTCACGCGCACATTGTCGGCGCCGAACTCCACCGCGAGATTGCGCGCGAGCTGCATATCGGCGGCTTTCGAAATGTCGTAAGCGCCGATCACCGGCGAGCCTTTCAGCCCCCCAACCGACGAAATGATGATGATCGCGCCATCCTTGCGCGCGCGCATCTGCGGTGCGCACATGTTGATCAGCCAGTGATTGGAAATGACGTTGTTCTGCAGGATCTTCAGGAACTGATCGTCGCTAATCCCGCTCATCGGGCCGAAATAGGGGTTCGAGGCGGCGTTGCAGATGCAGATGTCGATCTTGCCGAAGGCGGAATTGGTCTGATCCACAAGCTCCTGCAGCGCTTCTTTCGCGCCGATATTGGCCGCCACCGCGATCGCGGCGCGCCGGCCAACCTGGTCGTTGATCTCGGTCGCCGCCGCTTCGCAGGCATCCTGCTTGCGCGACGAGACGACGACATTGGCGCCATGCTCAGCCAAGCGGTAGGCGATCTGTTTGCCGATGCCGCGCGAGGAGCCTGTGACAATCGCGCTTTTGCCCGAAAGATCGAACAGATTGGCCACCGCACCCTCCCTTGTTATGTGAGGGCACTCTAGGCGCGCCCGCGCGGGGCGGTCTAGGCTGACTTCGGGGAGGCGCGCATGCGCAGAATTTGGCTTGTGGGTGCGGTTCTGGCGGCTGCGCTGGTCGCGTGCGAGCGTACGCAGGAAGTCAGCACCTCTGAGCGCTGCCTCGCGGCGGAGGAAGCCGAAGCCAAGATCGAAGCCTGCACGGCCGCGGCGCAAGATCAGTCGCTGACGCCCGAACAACGCTCAGTCGCGTTCAGCATTCGCGGTGGCGCCAATGACGAAGCCGGCGATGTCACTGCAGCTCTGCGAGACTACGGCTCGGCGCTCGAACTCGATGACGAAAATCCGGCTGCACTGCTTGGCCGTGGCCGCATCTTACTCGCCAGCGGCCAGCTCGACGCCGCCGAGCCCGTGCTTCAGCAAGTCATTGCCCTGAGCGATTCTGGGCAGGCGCACGAACTCATGGGCCAGATCATGGTTCTGCGTGGTGAATTCTCCGAGGCCATCACTTTCTTCAACACTGCCCTCGACCGCGAGCCGCGTTCTGCTTCCGCACTTGCCGGCCGTGCACGCGCGAAGCAGCGCCTCGGCGATCTGGAAGGCGCCGCCAACGACTATGACCAAGCCATCCGGGCTGAGGGCAATCTCGCCGCCGCTCGAGCCGGCCGCTGCTGGCTCGATCTCAATGAAGATCGCGAACTCGAACGCGCCAGCCAAGACGCGGACGCCGCCGTCACATCCGATCCGCGCAATGTCGAAGGTCAACTCTGCCGCGGCATTCTGCAATTGCGCGAGGGGCACTGGGCCGACGCCAAGATTTCATTCGAAGCCGCGTTGGCGATTGAGTCTGGCAACCCGATCGCGCTGTTCGGCCGTGGCGTCGCCCGCCGTCGCAGCGGCGATCGCGACGGCTCCGAAGACATGAACCAAGCGCGCGACTTCGACGGGCACATCGGCGAGCAGTTCGACCAGCTCGGCGTGCGGACGTACTAAGCCAGCGACGCCATCGCGTAGGTGGCGCTTGCATTCTCAGCCGCTAGCGCTGCATTGACTTTTGCGGGATCGAGCTTGCCGCCGCTCCACAGTGTTTCGCCATGCATCCCCGAGGCGATGAACAGGCTATCCATCTGCTGCGCATTGGCGCCAGCGACGTCGGTCGGGATGCCGTCGCCAATGCATAGGATTGATGGGGGCGTAACGCGCTTGCCAAGCAGAGGCGCAAGTTCGTTCCGCGCCAGATCATAGATCGGCGCGAACGGTTTGCCCGCCATCACCACCTTGCCGCCGATCGCGGTGTAATCGCGGGCAATAGCGCCGGCGCACCAGATCATGCGGTCGCCGAATTGCACGATGATGTCCGGATTGGCGCAGATCATTTCCAGATCGCGCGCGCGGGCTTCACGCAGAACGTCCGCGTAATCCGCTGGCGTCTCGTCATCGCGATTGAGTCCGGAGATGCCGATGAAGCGCGCTTCGCTGAGCGGCGCCTCGGCGAGACTGAGGCCTTCCCACAATTGCCGGTCATAGTCGCGTGGGCCGATGCGATAGACGGGCCCCGGCGCGCGCGCCGCCAATTCCGCCCGCGTCGCGTCACCTGAGGTCACGATAGCGTCCCAGGCATCGCGCGGCACGCCGGCGCGATCAAGCTGCGCCGGTATCGGGCCACGTGGCTTAGGCACATTGGTAATTAGCACCACGGCTTTGCCCGCGCCGCGAACGCGCTGCAGAGCGGCGCAAGCGGCGGGGTACGCCGTGCGCCCGTTGTGAAGCACGCCCCACACGTCACAGAGGATGGCATCGTAGTTCTCGACGACTTCATCGACGCTGCTGATAATCCGCGTCACGCAAGTCGTTCCGCGATTTGCGCGGCGCTGGCGTCCGCATGGGCAGGCCCAGCCTCGAACGGGCACACGATAACAAGATCGGCGAGGGCGCGCTGTGGCTCGACATGCGCCTCGTGCATGGCGCGCACGTGGGTGAAGAACTGAGCCATCACCGATTCTGGCGTCCGCCCGCGGCTCTCGACGTCGCGGATCATTCTTCGTCCGAGGCGGAGCGCCTCGTCAGAATGCATGAACACGCTTACATCGAACAATCCGCGTAGTTCGTCCGCCACCAGCAGGTGGATGCCCTCGACGATTACCCATTCAGCGTGGACGATCCGTTCAATCTTCGGCGTGCGCGTGTGCGTCACCAGATCGTACACGGGTTTATCGAAGGCCACGCCGCTCTTCGCCAGCGCCAGGTGCTCGGCCAGCAATGAATGCTCTTTCGAGTTTGGAATGTCGAAATTGTAGGTGGCTGGATCGAAATTCGGCACGCGCGACGAGCACCGGTAATAGTCGTCCTCGGCGATCACCACCGCGCCTGCGCCGAGCCGCCGCGCCAGCGCATTGGCGACCGTCGTCTTGCCCGCGCCCGAGCCGCCGGTGATGGCGATGAGTTTTGTCATTGGCCGTTAGGTGGACGAGAGCCGACCCACGCGCAAGCGGCTAGCTGACGCGTCCGCTCTGCTTCAGGTAGAATTCCCGCGGCGGCGCGGTTTCTTCCATCAGGCTTTCCTTGATCGCCCGCGGCGCGCCGAACAGGTGGCCCTGCGCGTAGGGGACATCGAGGTCGAGCACTTCGAGCACGGTGTCCTCCGCCTCGATCCGCTCAGCGATCAGATCGACGCCATAACGCTGGAAGACCGCCGCGATATCCGCCGCCGCGATCTCGCGCGTGATCGCTGAGCGCGGGCGCAGGCCACGATGGACGATCTGCTCGACCAACGTGCCGGCGGCGATCTTTACGTAGCGAACGCCCGAGCGCTCCAGGTCCGGCAGGTCGATCTCGGTATTAGTCACGCGGTCGATCGAGAAACGGAAGCCGAGGTCGACAAGCTTCGCCATCGCCCGCGCCTCGATCGAGGTGCGGTTCTCGTAGGAATCCTGCGGGATCTCAAAAATCACGCTGCCGGCCAGATCGCGGTTCTCGCGCATGAAGTCGAGGAATTGCGGGAAGAAGTGCTCATCGGCCAGCGCTGCCGGCGAAAGGTTGCAGAAGATGCCGATGCGGCGATCCTGCTTCATCAGCTTACGTACGATCTGCACGCAGCGGAACAGCAGCACGTTGTCGATAGTGCCCATTAGCCCTGCTTGCTCGGCTGCTGGAATAAACTCCGTAGGCAGGATCAAGCGGCCGTTCGCGTCCTTCAGGCGCGTGAAGCCTTCGTAGAATGCGGTCTTGCGCTGCGGAAGCTGCATGATCGGCTGAAGGTGCAGTTCGACGCGGTTCTCCATCAGCGCTTCGCGGACCAAATCCATCGGCCCGCGCGCGGCGGTTGGATTGATCGCGGTGATGTTGCCGGCGCTTTGGATTGTGCTGAGACGCGCGTCCATGGCGGCGCCGAGCTTGTCGACGATCTGGTCGATCATGCGCAACTCGATCTGCGCTGCGGGTTGCGACTCGATCTGTTGCGGCTGTGCGGGCGGCGCGCCGAACGCGACTTGCGTTTCGATTTGATCGAGGCGCGTCTGTACTGCGTCGATGTCAGCCGCCACTTCGCGGTGCGCGGTGCGCAAGCGATCCATGTCGTGCTTGATCTTCTTTTCGGCTTGACCGATCCGCCCTGCTGCGGCGCTCGCGGAAATCCCCGCATGTGTAACCGCGCATGCTGAGAAGAGCGCGATGCCGCCGAGGATGGACGCACCTAGTCCTTCACCGCCGATCTGGTTCAGCGCCAGTCCCACGGTCAGCGAGACCATAGCGTACGCCGCGTAGAGCAAGATGTGGGTGATGATAGGCATTATTTGCCGCCTCGAATCTCAAGTGATCCATGGGACCAGCGCAGCGGTTGATGAGGTCTTAAACATCCTGCGGCCGCTCCTTGACAAAATTATTGTATGACGATAATATATTATCGTCATACTTGAGGGGTTCCGTAAATGACTGAAGCCGCCGTCGCGCCGTTGAAGCGTGCGCAGCAACTCGCCGACGGCGCCGCCACCGTGGCGGTGATCGGCGCCGTTCTGGTCGCCCTCGGGGCGATCGCGCGTGAAGTCGTCGTGCCCGGGGCCGCCGCACTGCGCGCGGAGGTGGTCACTGCCGACTGGAATGGGGTGCTGACGGTGATCCGAGCTGTGGGGGCGTTCATTGTGCTCGCTCTGCCTAGCTTACTGCTCGCCGGCGCGCTGCTCGATCTGAGCAAGGTGCTCGAAGAATACGGCAAGGGGCGCTTCTTCACGCTTCGCGCGAGCGCGGGCGTCCGCAAAGCCGCTGAAGGCGCGCTCTGGGCGCTCGGGTTCAAGATTGTCGGTTCGCCGACCATCTACTCTTGGATCACGCAAGAAGGCCGCGGCTTCATCTGGCGCATGGAGCCCTTCGATTGGGGGCTCATCGCCTTTGCCGCTTTTGTCGCTGTGCTTGGCCGCGTGCTCGAAGCCGCTGCCCGCATCAAAGAGGAAAACGACGAGATCGTCTGATGCGGATCGTCGTCACCCTCGATGTGATGCTTGCGCGCCGCAAGATGAAGTCGAAAGACTTGGCCGAGCGCGTCGGCATCACCGAGGCGAACCTCTCGCTGCTGCGCAATGGCAGGGTCAAAGGCGTGCGCTTCGAGACGTTGGCGAAAATTTGCGAAGCTCTCGAGTGTAAACCGGCCGATTTACTGGATGTGGAAGCCGGCGCCACGCCGAGTGAAGGTGGCGACGTCTAGCCTGTCGCGAATAGCACCATTGCCTGAAGAAGATACACCGCGCCCAACCCTGTCACGATCCAGCGCGTGTACTTCAGGAAGTTCACGTCGCTCAGCCGGTCGAGCACCATGCCTCCAAGCCACGCGCCGATCATCGCAAGGGGCGCCGCGACCAGGAAGAACCACCAGGGCGGCAATCCCGTATCGACGGCCGTGATCAGCGGCACGCCGTAGAAGATCATTTTGACCGTGTGGCTGAAGGCTTGCGTTGCAGCTTTGGTGGCCACGATCGCGTGGCGCGACAGATTTGTGCGGACGAAGAAGACATCGAGCAGCGGGCCGGAAACGCCGGCGATGACGTTGAGCCCCGTCACCGAAAGTCCGCACGCCACGGCGTGCGTTGGCTTCGCCGCGTCGAGATGAAACTTGCCCTTGGGCAGCCACGCCAGGCCTGGCACTAGGCCAAGCATCAAATAGACCCACGCTTTCGTCGGCTCATACGTGATTGACGCCAGCACGCCCGCGGCAAGGGCTGAGCCGGCGCCGTACATGACGATGATCCGCCAATCGATGTGCGCCCGATGCAAGAATGCGCGCCAACCGTTTGACACGAACTGTACCGCGCCGTGCGTCACCATCGCGGCGCTGACCGGCATCGCCAATGTCAGCGCGCCCATCAGCATGAGGCCGCCGGCCATGCCAAAGACGCCAGAAACCGTCGCCGTCACCAGGACGACGACAAGAAGGGCAATTGTCACAAGAAATCCCACGCACGCCTCCAAACTTGAACTGGAGAACGGCGCGGCGGGGAGCGCCCCGAAAGCCGCAGATGCGGCGCTCGCGTCTATTGGAAATGTACGCTCATTCGTGATGATTGCAACGAGCGGGCCGCTGCGCGCTCAGAGCAGCGGATCGATCAACCAATCGAGCGTCATATGGGCTATGTAGGGCGCGAGAAGTCCGTGGCCCTTCTTGGCTGCCCAGGCCCACAGAACCGCGATAACGGCGATCAAAGCTTGTAGCTCAAACGGGTACTGCGCGTGCGTCGCTCCGAAGGCGATGCTGGACATGATGGCGGCGGGCCAGAAGCCAAGCGCGGCCGTAAGCGCGGCGAGAATGAACCCGCGGAAGATTAATTCCTCATAGAAGTTGGAGAAGACATTGGCGCTCATGATCCATGGATCGATCCGCGGTTCGTGGAATGCGCCGCCCTGGCCGATGGCAATGAAGAAGCCGACGAGAATGGCGAGCGACACCAAGCCTACCGCAAAGCCCCAACCGAACGTCGACGGACGGAGTGAAAATTTCACCCCCGGCATCCATTGAAGGCGCGCGAGGATTGTCCACGCCGCGATACAAAACAGCGCCTGCAGCGTTGTGTAGAGGAAAACGTGTGGGATGACGATCCAGACGCCCTCGTAGGGCGGATCGCCAAACAGCTGCAGGACGAAATCGCGCAACCACCATGTCGGCCAAAAGCCCACGGCATAGGCCGCAGCGGCGGTCATGATCAGTGTTCCGCGTTGCAATAAGCTCATTTGAATTATCCCCGCCGCGCAGGCCGCGCGCTTTGAAGATGCTTGTGCTGGCGGTCCTGGATGCACAGCCTCCTAGGCTGCCGCCAGGCGCGCCTCGAGCCCAGCCTTCACGCCCGGCCACTCATCCCGTACCACCGAGAACCAAGCCGTATCCCTGAGCGTGCCATCCGCGCGCCGCATGTGCTTGCGGTGAATGCCTTCAAACACTCCACCCATTTTCAGCATCGCCGCACGCGAGCGGGAATTGAGCGCGTCGGTCTTCAACTCGACGCGCTCAGCGCCTTGGTCGAAGGCGTTGCCAATGAGGAGGAGCTTCGCGCTTGGGTTGACGATCCCGCCTTGCGCGGCGCGCGCGTACCAAGTCGAGCCGATCTCGACGCCGGCATCGCGCGGGCGGATGTTGAGGTAGCAGCTCTGGCCGACGATCTGCCCGTCAAGCAGCACGGCGTGCGGAATAGAGTGACCTGCCGCTTGATCCCTGCGCAGAAAATCGAACCAGGCGCTGTAGCCTAACTTGGCCACCGGAAACGGCATGTGCCTGAAAATGTCGGTGTCGGCGTCAGCGATTGCCGCCAAGCCCTCGCGGTGGTTTTCCTCGAACGGCTCCAGGCGGACCCGTCCGTGTTCCAATATCCTTGCGGCAAGGTCCATAGCGCGCATTGCCCCCGTCACGCCCCGGCTTTAGCGTGCCGCCAAACAAGTCGCTAGCCGCGGAGGACGCCCATGCATTTCGAGCACTCACCCAAGACCAAGGAATGGATGGGCCGCGTCAGCAAGTTCATGGATGACCACATCGTCCCGGCCGTCCCAACCTACGAAGCGCAGCAGAAAGAGGGTGGGCGCTGGAAGGTCATTCAGGTTGTGGAAGACTTGAAAGTGAAGGCCAAGAAAGCAGGCCTGTGGAACTTCTTCATGCCACCGTCGAGCGGCCACCCGAAGGTCGATGACACGTTCCAGTTCGAAGGCGAACAGCTCACCAACCTTGAATACGCGCCGCTTGCGGAAATCATGGGCCGCGTTGGCTTTGCGTCCGAGGTTTTCAACTGTTCGGCGCCGGACACCGGCAACATGGAGGTGCTCGAGCGTTATGGCACGCGCGCGCAGAAGGATCAGTGGCTGACGCCGCTGATGAACGGCGAGATCCGCTCCGCATTCTTGATGACCGAACCGGCCGTCGCCTCGTCAGACGCGACCAACATCCAGTGCGAGATCAAGCGCGATGGCGATAGCTACGTGATCAACGGCCGCAAGTGGTGGTCGTCCGGCGCTGGCGATCCGCGCTGCAAGATCGCGATCCTGATGGGCAAGACTAATCCGGATAACCCAAAGCACAGTCAGCAAAGCCAGATCCTCGTCCCGCTTGATGCGAAGGGCGTCACTATTCTCCGGCCGCTGACCGTGTTCGGCTACGATGACGCCCCGCATGGCCACATGGAAATCGAGTTGAAGGACGTGCGCGTCCCGGTTTCGAACCTTCTTCTTGGCGAAGGCCGCGGCTTTGAAATCGCGCAGGGCCGCTTGGGCCCGGGCCGCATCCATCACTGCATGCGCACCATCGGCGCGGCGGAGGCGGCGCTCGAAGCACTTTGCAAGCGCATTACCAACCGCGTCGCTTTCGGCAAGACGATCGCCGAGCACAGCGTCTGGGAGCAGCGCATCGCCGAAGCGCGCACTGACATCGAGATGAACCGGCTCCTCTGCCTCAAGGCCGCCTACATGATGGACGTCGCCGGCAACAAGGTCGCCAAGAACGAGATCGCGATGATCAAACTCGCGGCGCCGCGTATGGCGTTGAAGATCATCGACGACGCGATCCAGGCGCACGGCGGCGCTGGTGTCTGCCAAGACTTCGGTCTCGCCAAGTCCTACGCCGGCATCCGCACGCTACGCCTCGCGGACGGCCCGGATGAAGTCCACGCCCGCTCAATCGCTATGCAAGAGCTCGGCAAGTACGGCTGGACTGGCAAGCGCGCGAAGACGGAAGGCGAGAGCCTGCCCGGCATGCGCTGATGCTCTTTGCTTGGGGGGTAAGCGCGCTGGCGTTGTTGGTCGGCGTCGGGCTCGGTGCGCGTGCGCTCTGGGATCCCGCGTGGGCTGCCAAGCTCGTGCGCCTCAAGGCGGACGAACAGGGCGGCGGCCAGGCCGAGTTTCGCGCCACCTATGGTGGTGTCTTTCTTGGCCTCCACCTCGTCGCGCTACTGTTCACGCTGCTTTATCTGCGCAGCGGCGCATACGTGATTGGCGTTACCGCCACGGGCGCGTGCGCCGCCATCGCGGCTGGCTGGGGCGGCGCTGCATTCGGGCGCGCGGTCTCCATCTGGCGCGATGGCGCCGACACCAGGTTCAACCGCCTCAGTATCGCTGTGGAGATCTCGATGGCGGCTGCTATCGCGATGCCTTGGCTGGTTTGGTTCTTCTTCTGAATCGCCATATCGCCGCCATTGTTGTACAAAAGACTGGCACCATGAAAGTGATGCTTGTCGAGGTCTCGGACGAGGCCTTCCGCCGTCTCTCGCGCCATGCCTGCGCGCGCGACACCACCGCAGAGAAATTGGCCGCGTCCTTCTTGTGCGGCGCCTATTGCGCCGATGAGCATGACGATCCAGACCTACCGCTCATGATTGAGCATGCATGGCGACACGCTGATCCGGACATGCTCGATACAGACGAGGGCGTCCGCGCCTACTACGACATGCACCTGGATGACGATTAGGCGAGTTTGCCGCGGAGCCTATCAGAAATCGTTTATGCTCATGTCCGCGCGCCACGCCCACGCGCCCGCGCGCAGGCCGCATGACGCTGGATCGAACGTCTCGCGTGTGACGACAACAGTGTTCGTCGGCGTCTCTTCGATCCTTACCTCGCGTACGACGAAGGGCAGGCCGTCATCGGCGACGAAGGCCGAGAGCTTGATAAAGAAGCACGCCGCCAGCGCCTCCGTCGTCGGATCGCCCTGGAAGGTCATGATCTGCTTCAAGAGCCCTGGTTCGTTCTCGCGGAAATAGCCGATCAGTGGGTCGCTTTCGCCAAGATGCAGTGCGTGATCGACGGCCTCGTCGATCCATACATGCCAGCGCTTCTTCGCTGCTTCGAACGGCGCCGTCGAGTTCGTGTCTGAGAATTTGAAGCTGGTCACCGGATCAAGCCGCACGGTGACAAACTCATTATGCCCGTGCGGGATCGCGCATTTTGGGCTCTTGGTCGCCAACAGGCGATGCGCCATCGCGTAGCGACGGGTGAATTCCAACGCGGCCATAATCTGTCCTCAGGCATTCCTGCAGAACAGACAGGCGCCCGCGCGGTCTCTAGGCGCGGACGCCGCTAAGCGCAATCCTTAGTCCCAGACGGGCTTGCCGAGGTTGACCTGGTCGGGAGAGGTGAGTCCGCCTACGGCCGCGCCAATGATCGCGCCCGGCACCGCGCCGACGCCGCCAGCAACAAGGCCAACGCCGCCGCCGATCGCCGCGCCCGAGGCGAGGCGATCACCCATCTGCGTACCGCAGCCAGCAAGCGCCGCCGCCGCCGCTGCAACGAGAATAACGTTCTTCATCGTCTTACTCCTCAGCACAGGTCGGTTCACGCTTCGCGTGAACCGGGAAGTCCGCCAATTTCAGTAGGCGTAGCTTAGGGCGCGAGTGAGGCGATTCTCTTAACGCGTGTTAGCGTTTCGGCGCGGATGCCGGGTCAGAACCACTTCCGCCACTTGGCGATGGCGAACAGCGCCGCCGGCGCCAGGAACATCAGCGCAAAGCCGATCCACGGACCCCAGCCAGTCTTGAACCACGTCATAGCCTCGAAGTTCATGCCGAAAATCGAAGCCACCAAAGTTGGCGGAACAAACGCGATCGTCGCCAACGAGAGCGCTTTCAGCACATTCGTCTGCGATGAATTGATCAGCCCGAGCAGCGCATCCTGCAGGAAAGAGAGGCGCGGCTGCATGGTCTCGGCGATGCGTTCAAGCTCGCTCACATCACGTGCCAGCGCTGAAATACGCGCCGGGTCCAAGCCGTGCTTCCCCTTCGACGCGCGCGCATAGACCAGCAGCCGCTGCATGCTCGATAGAGAATCGTGCGCCAGCGCGGCGAGTGCGCCGATGCGCCCCAACTCACGCAGTGAGTCTTCCAAATCCGGCGCGCCTTCTGCGGCGAACACCTTCAACGACAGCGCGTTTGCATCGCGTTTGGCTTCCGCGAGCACATCCGCCAACCGCTCCGCCGCGCCTTCTGCTAGCGCCATCAGCACGTCCGCACCGGTCTTCGCTGAGCCGATGCGCGCCGACGAGCGCCCTTCGCCGATCTCAAACGCGCGCGGGCGCACATGACGCACGGTGACCAGTTTGCCCTTGGCCAGAATGAACGTCACTGCGCCCGAAACCAGCGGACCTTCGTCGCGTCGCCCCAGTAGGGTCGCCGTCAAATGCAGCGCTTCGCCTTCTTCGTAGTAGCGCGCGGATTCCTCGAACGCCGAGCGCTCCGCGAGCGCCGGCACATCGATGCCGAGCGACTGCTCGACGGCGCGTTCTTCGCGGTCATCCGGTGACTCAAGGTCGTACCAAAGCGCGGTGGCGTCTTCGCACGCCACCTGTCCGCCGCCCTTTGCAATCACGCGTAGCATGGGCGGGCCATAGCTCTATTCGCGCCGGCTGAACACTCCCGCCGCGAAACGATCAATCGTCCCGCGCCACGCCGCCGCGCGCCATGACGAAGCGGACATGCATCAATGTCTCGACGTCCTGCGTAGGATCGCCATCGACCGCGATGATGTCGGCTGAATAGCCCGGTGCGATGCGGCCGGCGACGCCGGTAAGCTGCAAGTGGTCGGCCGCATTGACGGTCGCGATCGCAATGGCCTGCATGGGTGTGTAACCACCTTCGACCAGGAACTGGAACTCGCGCGCATTGATGCCATGGCGCGAGACGCCGCTATCGGTGCCGAACGCAACGCGCACGCCCGCGCGGCGCGCATTCTGGATCGACTGGCGCATCCGCGTGCCAACTTCGCGCGCCTTCGCCGCTTGGTTCGGCGTCAGCACGCCGCCTTGCGCCGCCATTTCCTCCACCGTCACGCCAGCGAGGATGGTCGGCACGAGATAGGCGTTGTTTTGGCGGAAGAGGCGCAGCGAGGTTTGGTCCGTGTACGAACCGTGCTCGATCGAATCAACGCCCGCGCGAAGCGCCGCATTAATGCCACCCGCGCCATGCGCGTGCGCCGTCACGCGCCGGCCCATGGCGTGCGCTGCTTCCACGATGGCTTGCAGTTCGGCGTCGCTGAATTGCTGTTCAACGCCTGCCGCCGTGTTCGAAAGCACGCCGCCGGTCGCGGTGATCTTTATGATGTCAGCACCAGCCTGGATTTGGCGGCGCACGGCCCGCCGGCACGAATCCGCGCCCGAGCATGCCGATGGGCTGCGCATGACATCAACGATCGCCGGCGAAAAGCCGTTTGCGTCGGCGTGGCCGCCATCCGGTGTGACCGCGGATCCTGACGCGATGATGCGCGGCCCAGGCACCCGGCGCTCAGCAATGGCGCGGCGCAGCGCGAAGATGGCGTCGTTGTTGGCGCCGAGATCGGCGACCGTCGTGAAGCCTGCGCGCACAGTGATACGTGCATTCTCCGCGCCGCGCAGCGCCGCGTCCGAAGCGGTTAGTGTGACTTCTTCGATCAGCTGGTTGGGGCCAAGTTCGCTGGTCAGGTGCACATGACTGTCGATCAGCCCTGCGAGCACGAAGCGATTGCGTTGATCGATGACCGTCGCGCCTTGGCGTTCGACGTAACCCGCCTCAATGCCGATAATGTTGCCATCAGCCCCGATGAGGATCGATTGCGCAGTCAGCACGCGCCCGGTCGAGGCGTCCGCCAGCAGGCGTCCGGCGTGGACGATGCTTGCGACCTGCGGCTCTTGATCCTGAGCGAAACTCGAACCAGCCAACAAGGCTAGGCCCGCGACGGCTCCCGCGAACGTCATTGCGCGCTTCAACATGTGATCTCCCCAAATCAGGCGGTTTTGATCCGCCCGGGGAGAGGGGCGCGTCAACTGCTTACGCCCGAATTTTAGGGCGCTAACCCAGCGTGATCCAAACAAATGCGATGAAACCAGCGATCACAGCCGCAGTGATGCCGACGGCAATCCCGGGCCAGCGATCCGCGCCCTGCATCACCGGCTTCTCTGCGGGCACACGCGCGCCCTGCGCCAGCATGTTTTGGTACATCGCTTCTTGCGACGCGAACACGCGATTGGACAGGAAGAAGCCGATGCCTGCGAACACGGCTACCGAAGCCAGCAGCAATGTGCCGCCGCGCGCGGCCAGCTGCGCCGGATCGATGTCACCAGCCAAGACCGCCGAAAATACCAACCCGGCGAGCGCACCGATGATCGCGCCGCGCATCGCCACCGCTGCCTGACCCGGGGCGCGTCGCCGCGACCAGATATACAAGAACAAGTCGCGCTGCCGCTCGTTCACTTCAGGCCGGCCTTCTGGGCGTACATGAAGGATGCCGCAGCCAGCGGACGAATGCGCTGGATCATCGTTGCCGCATGCGCGCTTGCCGCCGTGCCGTCGCGCACGCGTCCAGCGATGCCCTGCAAGATGCAGGCAAGGCGGAAGGCGTTATAGGAGAAGTACCAGTCGAGTTCCGGAATTCCGTCGCGCCCCGTCTGCTCGCAATAGAGCTTCACGGCCTCCTCAAGCGTCGGAATGCCAAGCGCGGCGACATCAACGCCGCCGAGCCCCGCGCGGCCATCGCTCGGCATCACCCAATTCATGAGATAGTAGGTGAAATCGCCTAACGGATCGCCGAGCGTGGAAAGTTCCCAGTCGAGCACAGCAACAACGCGGGGTTCGCTCGCGTGCAGCACCATGTTGTCGAGGCGATAGTCGCCATGGACAATTGACGTGCGCTCGCCGGCGGGGATTGTCTGCGGTAACCACTCGATCAGACGGTTCATCTCATCGATGTCTTCCGTTTCGCTCAACTTATATTGCTTCGACCAGCGATCGATCTGACGGCCGAAATAGTTGCCGGGCTTGCCGTAATCGCCGAGGCCGATCTTCTCGAAATCGGTGCTGTGCAGCTTCGCCAGCGTCGTGATCTTGTGCTCGTAGGTCTTGCGCCGGTCGGTTTTGTCCATTTCCGGCAGCGCGCCATTCCACAGGATGCGCCCCTCGACCATCTCCATCACATAGAACATGGCGCCGAGGACGCTGTCGTCGGTGCAGAGCGCGTACTGTCGCGCCACCGGGAAGCCGGTGGGGTAGAGCGCCGACATCACGCGAAACTCGCGGTCCACCGCGTGCGCCGACGGCAGCAGTTTCCCGCCCGGCTTCTTGCGCAGCACGTATTTCCGCGACGGCGTCACCAGCTGATAGGTCGGATTCGATTGCCCGCCCTTGAACTGATTGATCGTCAGTGGCCCGGCATAGCCTTCGACGTTCGCCTTCAGCCAAGTATCCAGCGCGCCTTCGTCGAGCTTATGGCGCTCCTCAACCGGCTTCACGCCTTTGAAGTTTTCGTGCGGGTCCTCGGCAGGTTCAGTCATGGCCGGACTAAAGGACGCTACGCCGCCAAGTGCAAGTCTAGCTCAACGCTCGCCAGGCGATGTCCCTGCGGCAGAAGCCGCCCGGCCAATCAATCCGGCTGACGCCCTCATAGGCGGCGTCCACGGCGTCGCGCAGCGTGGCGCCTGTCGCTGTCACGTTGAGCACCCGCCCGCCATCCGCTCGCAGCAAGCCGTCGCTGTCGACGCGCGTGCCCGCGTGAAACACGACGACATCCTCGACTGCATTCGCCTGCGGCAGCCCGCGGATGACCGAGCCTTTCAGCGGCTCATCCGGATAGCCCTGCGCCGCGTAGACCACTGTCACCGCTGGCCGCTCGTCCCACACAATCTTCGGCGCTCCCGCCAGATTGCCTTGCGCTGCCAGCAACAGGACAGGCGCTAGATCGCTCTTCATCCGGCGCATCAAGGTCTGACATTCCGGATCGCCGAAGCGCACATTGAACTCGATCAGCTTCGGCCCCGCCGGCGTGATCATCAGGCCAGCGAACAACACGCCGACGAATGGATTGCCCTCGGCCTTCATGCCGCGCAGCGTTGGCAGAACAATCTGCTCCATGGTCTGATCGCGCACCGCCTCGGTAAAGATCGGCGCCGGGGAAAAGGCGCCCATGCCGCCGGTGTTGGGACCTTTGTCGCCATCGTAGGCGCGCTTGTGATCTTGCGCGGCGCCGAATGCGACCGCCGTTTCGCCGTCGCACAGCGCAAAGAAGCTCGCTTCTTCGCCCGGCAAGAAATCTTCGATCACGATGCGCTGACCGGCGGTGCCGAACTTGCGCAAGAACAAGATCTCATCGATCGCCGCATCGGCCTCGCGCCGGGTCGCCGCGATGACGACGCCTTTGCCCGCCGCCAAGCCGTCTGCCTTGATCACAAACGGCGGCTCGCGATCGCCGAGATAGGCCTTCGCGCGAATTGCATCGTCGAACACTTTGTATTCCGCGGTCGGCACGCCGTGGCGCACGCAGAACTCCTTCATGAACGCCTTCGATGCTTCCAATTCCGCCGCTGCCTTGGTCGGGCCGAAGCAGGGGATGCCGACATGCTTCAACGCGTCGGCCAGGCCCGCCGCCGCCGCCGCTTCCGGTCCGATAACCACAAGCTCGATCTGCTCGCGCAGCGCAAACGCCGCCAGCTCGCGCGCATCGTCAGCCTTGATCGCAACACAGCGGCCAAGCTCCGCCAGCCCCGGATTGCCGGGTGCGGCGATGATTTCGGTCACCAGCGGGCTCTGCTTCAGCTTCCAGCCCAAAGCGTGCTCTCGCCCGCCCGAGCCAACGATCAGAATCTTCATGGGAAGCTGGATTGCGACCAGCCGCGCCCAGGGTCAAGACGGCGGGCGGGTCGTGTAGGCGCTAAGTTCAGTCAGAAGCCGCCGCCATGCCTCTTCCATCGTGTCGGTCCACTCAGCGCCGCAGGCCGAACGCACTTCGTCGCGCACCACGCCGAAGAATGCCGCGAACGCAACTGGATCAACGCCGTATCCGTCATGGGTGACGATTTCTGCGCCGATGAAGCGGTGGGCGTAGCGCCGCTCGCCGATGAAATCGAGAATCGTTTCGAACACATGCGCCAGCATTGCCCCACGCACTTGCCCGTCGCGATCCAGCGCGAACAGCGCCTCTGTTTGCGGAAACTCCGCGAATAACCGCGCATAGATCGCGCCCGTCAGATCACCGCCACGCAGCGCTGCGATCTCGAGGCTGCCTTCGATTTCACTCATCCGCGCATTATGCAGCGGTCGCGCTATCAGCGCGAGGCATGAATGAACCGCCGACGGTCATACCGAAGCCAGTCGCGGCTCCGGCGACGCCCCAGATCATGAAGTTCTCGACAAAGTCGCCGAACACGAACTCGAGCAATCGCCGCGTCGCATCTTGTTCCGGCCGCGACAAATTCGCTGGCAGCGAACTCACCATATCGAGCAGCATCAGATTGCCGAGGAACGCAAACCCGATCACCAGCGCGCCTGCAATCATCAGCGGCACGCCGATCCATAGCAGCATGCCGCGCACGCCGCGTACGGCAAAGAAGGCGACCAACACGATCAGACCTACGGCGATGTAAGGGGTCACGTTCATGAGTTGAATGAACGCCCGATGCATCTCGATGGCATCGGCGCTACGCGCACCGGCCGGAAAGGTGAATTGGTTCTCCGACGCGTCGCGCCATCCTCGCTCGGTCGACTCGTTCAATCGACGCTCGAACTCGGTTTGATCCTCGGGTCGCGGCCGGCACAGAAATGAACCATAGCTCTCACGATCTTGGCAGACGGGCTTGTCGGCGATAATTGCGAGGATCGCGGCGGGAAAACGGTCCTTCATACCGTGTATCAGGTCGGAGGCCGGGATCACGATGTCATCGCGTTCGGCTCGCCCGTAAGCGACCCACTGCACTACCATCTCGTTCAGAACCGGCTGCAATGCTTCGTCGGGTAGCAACGCAAGCGCCAATTGCTGACGTTCTTCTTCAGGCAAATTTGCGTACGGCGAATCTGGCTCACTTCCGAATTGCTCAACGACGATGTTGCGGATGCCTTCCGCGAAGTGTGTCTGATCGATCGCCCGATGCCAGACCGGCTCGGACAGCACGTTCTTGTCGACATTGAACGCCACAGCGCCGATCGGCGCCACGACCGCGAACGCGATCGCAAATAGCGCGGCCATCAGCCGGTTGAAAATGACCATAGTCCACCCCCGAGCGGAGGCTAGGGCGGGGCCCGATCGCGCGCAACGGCGCTCACTCGTCCTTCGGCTTCATGATCCCGGAGAAGGTCACGATTGTCAGCGCCGTCAGGATCGCGCCCAGCAAGGCGTAAAGCGCATGCGCCCAGTGCCAGAGCGCGACGCCCTCAAACCAGCGCCAATCGCTGGTTTCCGACACCGCAACGCCTTGTGAAAGCTCGGCCCGCGCCGTTCGTCCCGGCGCGCAGCGGCTCTCTTGCCCCAGATCGATCACCGGCAGCGCCACATCGAGCGCGTAAAGTGTCGGTTCCACCGCGCCATTGCAGGCGCGCCCTTGCGGCGTCACCAGCGCGCCTTGCGCGTTCATCGCCAGCACGCCGAAAACGCCCAGCGCCAAGAACAACGCCAACGCCCGCATCACACGCACTGGCGCCAATCCATAGCCAGCGATCACGCCAAACAGCGAAGAGAGCGCCCAAGAGAACGGCCCGGCCGATCCAGAAAGCGTGTGCAGATCATGCTGCGCTAACTGCACACGCCGCGCGTCCTCGCGCCGTCCCATCCGCGCATAGACCGAAGCCGCATGCGTAAACGGCTGCGGCGAGAACTTCTCGCCGTCGCGGCGCGAGCGCTTCAACCAGCCAAGTCGCACTCGCCACTTCTCGCCGTCGCTGTCGATGCGCCCATAGACAAAGCCATCGAGCCCCAACCGCGCAGTCTCCGCGCCCCAGCCGGCCTTCACATCATCATCTAGCGCAGCGCAACTCGCGCCGGAGGCGTCGATGAAAGCATCCTGTTGCGTTGTCAGCGCCCGCGCCTGCACTGGCCCGGCGATCTGCGCGTCGGCAAAGGAGAAGATCGCGCCCTTGGAGCCATCGGGCCCGGGTCCACGGAGTTCCAACTGCGACCACGACATCGCGCCGTCGACCCGCGCGCGATCAAACTTCGCGCCGCCTTCGATTACAGTCTTCTGCCCGTGTGGCGCAAAGCCGTCCTCGGCGAGCTTCAAGGTGAGATTGCCGCCGACGCGCGCATTCGGCGCGCGGATGGCCCAGGCGCTGCCATTAATGTAGCGCCCGCCGCCGAACGCGAGGTAGCCCGCGATCCGAGCGTCGGCCAGGAACAACTCGCCCTTGATATTTGCGCCGTGCAGCAGCCACGCGCCGCCAATGGTGACGCTGGTGGCGTCTACAGCGCGGCCGTAGGCGTCTCCGCGCATGGTGGTCCGATGCACGACTTCTGTCGCCCGCATTTCCAGATTGCGTGCGATCGTTGCGCCCTGCAGCCAGAACATGCCCGCGATCTTTGCCGTATCGGCCCAGACCTGTCCGCCGACCGCTGCATTCGATAGCATCACCGCCGCGCCCATCTCGTTGCGGAACGAAGCGTTGTCGCTCATGACAAAATCGCGCGCGATCCGCGCGCCGCAGAAGCGCACTTCGCCTTCAGTCTTCACTTTGCGCATCAGCACGGTGTCGAACTGCGCGCCGTCAGCGTTGATGGCTTGGCCGCTCGCATCTTCGCTGCGGTTGAGCATGGTGGCGCTTTCGCACGAAAAGCTGCCATCAACCCTTGCGTTCTGCATCCACACGCAGCCGAAGGCTTCAAATCCGTCATCGAGCAGCAAATTGCCGGCGATCTCGGCGCCTTGCAGCATCAGCGCGTCCTCATCGCTATCGATGGCGCGTGCGAATTTGGCGCCGCGCGCCAGCACGTCGCCATCGATGCGTACGCCGCGCAATTTCGCTGTCAGCGTTCCCGCAACATCCAGCGGCGCCACGTCACACAAATTCAGCTCGCCCGCGACCTCCGTCTCAATCGCCATCAGCTTCGACATGCGGCTGCCCGCGAACGAAACCCGCGCTAGCCGCGCATGGCTCAAATCCACCGTCTCCGGGATTTCGCATTCCACCAGCGACAGCGCCGGCAGGCCTTCGCCTGAACAATCCGTAAGGTCTAGAACGCCCTCGATCCTAGCGCTCTTGATCCGCACCCCCGGCGTCCGGATCGCCCAGCTTGGGTCGAGCCGCAGCAGCAGCTTCCGCAAAAAACCAGCCCGCACGATCGGCTTGGCCCCGCCTGGGCCGCCCATGGCCGAGAAATCCGCGATTTCCCCAGCGTTTGTCCGCTCCACCACGAAATGCTCGTGCGGCGACAGGTCGTTGGCGTCAAACGCCATGCATGATCCCCCGGCTCCCCCAAGCCAGGGACCGTTAAACCATCCCGCGCGAGGGCAGGCGAGTCGCCTTATATGAAAGAGATGTCAGACGCTGCGGCCGCCACCACCCCGGGCAACCTGCCCGAGTTATCGGTCAGCGAACTCGCGCAGGCGGTGAAGCGCACGATGGAGGCCAATTTCGATCGCGTTCGCGTGCGCGGCGAACTCGGCCGCGTGATGATCGCCAAGTCCGGCCACCTCTATGTCGATCTCAAGGACGCCGACGCCACGATCTCGACCGTGATGTGGAAGTCGAACGTCCACCAACTTGCGTTCAAGCCGGAAGAGGGGCTTGAAGTCGTCGCCGAAGGCCGGCTCTCGACTTTCCCGAACCGCTCGCAATATCAGCTCATCTGCGAGCGCATGTCGCCTGCCGGCGTCGGCGCGCTGTTGGCGCAACTCGAAAAGTTGAAGCAGAAGCTGCAGAGCGAAGGGCTCTTCGCGCGTGAGCGCAAGAAGCCGATCCCGTACCTGCCGCGCACCATCGGGGTTGTGACCTCGCCAACCGGCGCCGTCATCCGCGACATCCTGCATCGCCTGGGCGAACGGTTTCCGTGCCGCGTCATCGTGTGGCCCGTTCTTGTGCAGGGGCCGGAAGCAGCGGGGCAAGTAGCGCGCGCCATCAAGGGCTTCAACACTGTTCAAGGTCGCGACCGCCCCGACGTGCTCATTGTCGCCCGCGGCGGTGGTTCGATCGAAGACCTCTGGGCGTTCAACGAAGAGATTGTCGTCCGCGCCGCAGCGGCGAGCGACATCCCACTGATTAGCGCCGTCGGCCACGAAACCGATACCACGCTGATCGACTACGCCTCCGATCACCGCGCGCCCACGCCCACCGCCGCCGCCGAGCGCGCCGTGCCGGTGCGCGCCGAATTGGTTGAACGCGTCACCTCAGCCGATGGCCGCTTGAAGAACGGCCTTGTGCGCGGGTTGGAGCGCCGCCGCACCGAACTCCGCGCCGCCGCTGCGAAACTGCCGCGTCTCGAAACACTCTTCCAGATCCCGCAACAGCGTTACGACCGCGCCGCCGAGCGCCTCAACGCCGCGCTTGTCGCCAACACCCGCGCCGCGCAATCGAAGCTCGACCGCGTCGCCGCGCGCCTACGCCCCGAAGCGCTCGCCCAAGATATCACCCGCCGCCGCGAGTTGCTGACCCGCGCCTCCGCCCGCATCGCGCCAGCGATGAAACGCACGCTCGAAGCGCACAAAAAGCATCTCGACGGCACCGCGCGTATGCTCGAGTCACTCTCGCACAAGAGCGTGCTCGCGCGCGGCTTCGTCATGGTTCATCGCGAAGACGGCTCGCTCGTCCGCGCCGCCAAGGATCTCTCGCCAGGTGATGAAGTCGAACTCACCTTCTCCGACGAAAAGCAACGCGCCGTCATCGACCCTGCGCGTGCCCGCGCCAGCGACTCCGAACCGCCGAAGCCAAAGGCGAAACCCAAGCCCAGCGGCAATCAGGGCGATTTGTTCTAGTTGAAAGAACTTGCCGCCAGCGTGATTGCTTCTTCGTAGCTCGGCGTCTCTTGCACGTGGGTCATCACCCCTAACTTCGCCAGCGTCGCGCGCACGTCGGGGCGCAGTTCGCAGAACACCACCGTCACATCTTGCGACTCGCAGCGCTTCAGGAACCGCTCTAGCGCGTTCACGCCCGAGGCATCCGCCAGCGGCACTTCGTGAAAGCGCAGAATGAAGGCGCGCGGCGGCGGGAAGGCGGCTTCGAGCGCATCGAGCAGCCTGCTTGCCGCGCCGAAGAAGAGAGGCCCGCGCAGTTCGAAGACTTCGACCCCCTTCGGCAGCTCGGCGCGGGCTTCATACTCTGCCCGCGGTTGCGTGAAATCATCCTGATCTCGTTCGATCAGCGAAACCCCACGCGACACCGCCGTCGCTTCGCTCATGCGGTGCATGAAGATGATCGCCGCAAGCACAACGCCAACTTCAATCGCCACCGTCAGATCGACGAGCACGGTGAGCAAGAACGTCGCCAGCAGCACAACCCGATCGCCCGCCAGGCCAAACAGCAAGTGCTTGAAGCGCTCCCGCTCGCTCATGTTCCACGCAACCACGGCCAGCACCGCGGCCAAGCTGGCCAGCGGCACCAGCGCCACTAATGGTCCGAGCGCCAGCATGAAGGCGAGCACGAACAGCGCGTGGAACATTCCGGCGAACGGCGTCTGCGCGCCGGCGCGGATGTTTGTGGCGGTGCGCGCTATCGCGCCGGTCGCGGAAATGCCGCCAAACAGCGGCGCGGCGACATTGGCCACACCTTGCGCCACGATCTCGCAGTTCGAGCGATGCCGCCGCCCAGTCATGCCGTCCGCGACCATGGCCGAAAGCAAGCTTTCGACGCCGGCCAGAAACGCGATCGTGAGCGCGGAAGGCGCCAGCTGCTGCACGCGCGCCCAGGTCACCTCCGGCATGTGCATTGCTGGCAATGTTGCAGCCGCGTCAGCGCCGAAGCGGGAGCCGATGGTCTCGACAGGCAGCTTCAGCGCCCACACCGCAAGCGTTGCGCCGCCCACCGCAATCAGCAGCGAAGGCCAGCGCGGCAAGTATTTTTGTAGGAGCAGGATCGCGGCCAGCACCGCGCCTGCGACGCCGATCGCGACAAGGTTCACGCTCTCGCGCGCCGCCCAGAACGCGCTGATCTTTTCGATGAACTCAGCTGGGACTTCCGTCATCGAGAGTCCGAGCAGATCGCGGATCTGGCTGGTGAAGATGATGACAGCGATGCCCGCGGTGAAGCCGGTCACCACCGGTTCAGGGATGTATTTGATCCAATCGCCGATGCGCAGCAGTCCGGCGACGATCAGGACGGCGCCGGCCATCATCGTCGCCAGCGCCAAGCCGTCATAGCCAAACTGATGCACGACGCCGTAGACGACGACGATGAACGCCCCCGTTGGCCCGCCAATCTGAAACCGCGATCCGCCGAGCGCCGAAATCAGGAAGCCGGCGATCACCGCCGTCACTAGTCCTTGCGCTGGCGTCACACCAGAGGCGATGGCGATCGCCATGGCTAGCGGTACAGCCACTATCGCGACCGTCAGGCCCGCCATCGCGTCCGCACGCGCCTTGGCCCAGGAATAGCCCTCCTGCGCGGGCACGGTGATAGACTTAGGAACAAATAGCCGCCAATCACGCGACGGCGCGCGTGTGGGCGAATTTCCAGCCTGGCTTGTCATGTGAGTCGGTCATCATGATTGCGCGATCTTGCTGTTTACGCAAAGCGGTAACGCGCCGCAGCGGCCCTTTGCGGCGCGAGCAGGCGATGGCAAAAGCGCCCTCAATGCGCTTCATCGTCATCAACTTGCCCGCAGAGCCCAGCTGCGCCGTCTGCCCCAACGACGCCGCTGCGTCAGACGTGGTGATCTGATGAGCGCGTTTGGCGACGCCTTCGAGGTTTTTCAGAGCGGCGATCTCGCCGACGCCGAAGCAAAGCTTGCGGCCATCATCGCAGGTGCGCCGGAAGATGCGGACGCGCTCCACCTGATGGGCGCCGTCCATCATGCCAAGGGTGATCTCCTAGGCGCACTCGCGTTCTTCGAGCGCGCTCACAAGGCGCAACCTCATGACGCTGAAATTGCGTTCAACCGCGCGGTTATGCTGTCTACGCTGGCGCGCCACGCTGAGTGTTTCGAAGCATGTGAGGGCTTTCTGAAGCTTCGGCCCTACGATCCCGAGGCGTTGCTCATGCAAGGCGTCGCGCTGGCGGCGCTAGGCCGGCACCAAGAGGCGGTCGCCGCTTTCGAGAAAACCTACGAACATCGCGCCGACGTTCACACTCGCCGTGCGGCGTCGCTGCTGCGCCTTGGTCGAACTGAAGACGCGTTGACCGCCGCCGCGCGCGCCTGCGGCATCGATCCCAACAACGCCGACGCGCAGTATCATCGTGGCCTCGCCTTCGGCGCCCTCGAACTTTGGCGCGAAGCCGTTGAGGTCTTCGACCTCGCGATCAAGCTCGCGCCTAACAATCTCACCATCCGCGCCGCCCGCGCGCCGGCGCTCGCCAATGTCGGCCGTTTCGATGAAGCGCTCGCCGATATCGAAGCGGCGCTCGCCCGCGATCCCAGCCGCGCCGAACTGCTCGCCCGGCGCGCCTATATCCTGAGTTCCGCAGCTCGCTACCAGGAAGCTCTTGCAGCCTACGATCTTCTGCTCGCAAAGACGCCCAACGATCCACGTGCGCTCTACGCAAAATGCGATCTCTTGCTCGGCGCTGGCGATTTTGAGCGCGGTCTGCCGCTCTACGAAGTGCGCCACGCTGTGCACCGACGTTTCGCCGCGTCGTCGAAGGCGCCCCTCTGGCGCGGCGAACCGCTCGGCGGCAAGACCATCCTCGTGCAGGGCGAGCAGGGCTTTGGCGATCTCTTTCAGTTCTGCCGCTTCATTCCCCAACTCGCCGCGCGTGGCGCGCGCGTCATCCTGCAAGAGCGCTCACAGACCTGCGAGCTCATGCAAAGCTTGGAGGGTGTCGCACACTTCGCGCCCGCCAGCGAACCGCCGCCCGGGGCCGATTTTCAGATCCCGCTCGCGAGCTTGATGCGCGCGCTCAATCTGCGGGTCGACTCGATCCCTGCGCCTATTCCCTATCTCCGCGCCGAACGCGCGCGCGTCGCGCGTTGGCGCGAAACCCTCGGTCCCGCACAGCGCCACCGCATCGGTGTCGTCTGGTCCGGCGTCACGCGCCATGCCTCGCAGCACTGGCGCAGCCTTGACGACGCCGCGCTCATGCAGCTCTTGAACGCCGACGCCGACTTCATCAGCCTGCAGATGGAAGAGAGCAGGGTCGCCGCGTCGAGAAGCGTGCGCCAGTGCGGCAATGACATCGGTGACTTCGCCGACCTCGCCGCGCTAATCGAAACAGTTGACGCGGTCGTCAGCATCGACACCGGCGTCGCTCACCTCGCAGGCGCTCTCGGCAAGCCGGTTTTTCTGATGCTGCCGTTCCGTCCCGACTGGCGCTGGCTGCGCGATCGTGACGATACGCCGTGGTATCCGAACATGCGCCTCTTCCGCCAAGCCCGCTTCGGCGATTGGCAGAGCGTGATCGCAGGCGTTCACGCCGCGCTTCAGGAATAATACGATTTCTGTTCGACCAAGCCGCCCTTGGCCAAGCGGCTGATCCGTTGCTTGATCCGGTGGCGCAGGTCGTTGCCGCGCGCGATCCGCGTCAGCAGCGCCGCCGCTTTTGTCGGCGCATTCGGCGCGCGCCGAAACCGCTGCCGCGAGGCTTCTTCGAGCGACCACAGCACCACGTTCACCGCACGCAGCCGCCGTTTTAGCACAATCAGCGCCGCCAGCTTTTCGTACGGCTCGGCGATCTTGCGTAAGCCCTCAAGCTCGCGCCGGATTTTTGCCCGCTTGGTGGGCGACGCGATTCGGCGCGCCTTGATCTCGAGGATCGTCAGTCGGTCGATCAGTTCGCCAAGCGAAAGTGGGGCGAGAAGGGTGCTCATGGCGTTGTGCTAGCACGAGGCCGTGCGCTGAAGCACCGGCTTCGCGCTTCAGGGCGCCCCGCCAGCGTGCTAGAAGCTCAGGCTCAACCGCTTCAAGACCATTCGGATTCACCCATTTTCTGCAGCCCCGAGCGGTTGGCCGCTGAGGTCGCAGGGGCTAAGACACTCAGATGAATAAGCACGATCCCGGCGGACCTGAAGCCAAGGTCCATTATGGCGATAACGAAATCACCATTCTGCGACAGGGCACGCACGTCCGCTGCGCGGTAACCGGGGAGCCGATCACGCTCGATGCGCTGCGCTATTGGAGCGTCGATCTGCAGGAAGCCTATCGCGGGCCGGCCGAGGCTACGGCGCGCTGGAAGCAAATTCACGCGGAGAAGAAATAATGCGCGCGCTGGCCGGAGCTTTTGTCGCCTTCATGCTCGTCGCTTGCGCCGCGGCCGAAGCGCCCGCGCAACCTGAGTCCGCGCCCGTCGTTGCGGACGCGCCGGCCGAGAGCACCGAGGCCGCGAACCCGCCAGCTCCGGAAACGCCGTCGCTTCGCTGCGCTGGCGCCTTCACCCAAGGTGGTGTCGTACTTTGTCGCGCCATGCCTGGAGCTATTGTAAGCCTTAATGGTGCACGCGTGGGCGCAGCCGACGCTGATGGTTGGATCGTGATCGGCTTCACGCGCGAGCATCCTGCCAACGCCGAGATTAGTGCCAGCATGCACAACGCCGTCGTCACCGAGCGCTACGACGTCGCCCCGCGTGAGTTTGACATTCAACGCATCAACGGCCTGCCGCAGCAGACGGTCACGCCAACCGATCCCGCGGTGCTCGCGCGCATCCAGCGCGAGTCAGCGTTGAAGCAGGCTGCGTTCAGATCGGAAGCCAATATCGAAGGTTTCCTCGAAGGCTTCATTCGTCCGGTCGAAGGCGGCACAGTCACCGGCCGCTGGGGCAATCAGCGCATCCTCAACGGAACGCCGTCGACGCCACACTTCGGTTACGACATCGCCGTTCCCGAAGGCACGCCGATCCGCGCCCCCGCCGGCGGCGTCGTCACGCTCGCCGAATCCGACATGCATTACGAAGGCGGCCTCGTGTTCATCGATCACGGCCAAGGCCTGATCACCATGTACCTGCACATGAGCCGCGTGGACGTGCGCGTCGGCGACAGGCTGGAGCAGGGCCAGATCATCGGCGCCGTCGGCTCCAGCGGCCGCGCGACCGGCCCGCACCTCTGCTGGCGCATGAAACTCCGCAACACTCAGCAGCTCGATCCAAGCGTCGCCATCGAAGGTCTCGCGCAGGCGCGCGCGGAACTGCTAGGCGCGAACTAGTTGGGCTGGCGCTGCACGTAGTGTGCGACTAGCACGACCGCCGGCGTATCGCCGTCATTGCGCCACCCATGCGCGGTGTTTGCGTCTTCAATCGCCACGTCGCCGGCGCGATAGACGATCGGGTCCATGCAGGTGTTGCGGATCTCGGTCGCTTGACCTGAAACGATGATCGCCATGCCTTGTACCGCTTGATGTGTGTGCCAGGCAATCACGCCGCCGGGTTCGATCACCAATCGCCGCATGCGCACTGCGCGCGTTGGATCGCTTGCCACAGGTGTCAGCGCGATGTCGGTTGATGTTACGCCATGCTGCGGGCCAAACGCTTCGTGATTGGCGCCATCGAGCGTGCGTCCATTCGGGCAGGCGCGCGGGCTCGCTGATATGATTGCTTCAAGCGCCGTATCCGGTGCTTGGCCGCGCCCATCGCTCAAGCCAACGGTTTGCGCCGCCCGATCCACCGTCGCGCATCCCGCCAACAATGATGCCGCCAACACCGCACGCCACATGCTCAGTCCCTCCAAGTGCATTCCTAGCGCGCTTGGCGCGTCTGAGAAACCCCGCTGCGGCCTGCGGCTCACATGGCCCGAAAGATTTTACGGAACGTTGGTTCGAGTTTGTTCGCTTCGATCCAAAATCCGAACATGACCATCGCATACAAGAGGAGCGGAGCAGCGAGGACAGGCCAAAACGGACTGCCCATACCAACGGGCACCGAGAAGAAGACCAAGATGAAGAAGCTCAAGAATATGGCGACGATGATCGAAGGCCGCATCGTGACCGTAATCCGCGAGAAGCGTCCGCCTTCGTTGACCTCGCCCTCGATCACAGGAGCAAACGAATTGCGATAACCCATGATGCGCGTGACGTTGAACCCGTTGCCCGTCACCCTGCCGTCGAAGCGCTCGTCATTGGCGGAACCCATCGCTGTGATGCGAAACCACCTACGCTCCTCGATCCGTGACGCGATCGCGTGCAGCGCCTCCGTTTGCGGCAGCCCCGACGTGATTTCAAAGCGGTGATACGGAAGGAGCTTCACATCACCCCCGCCTCAACCCAGGCGCTCTTCGGCCAGCGTCGGTGCGACCAGAACCATTGCCCCGGCGCCTCGCGCACGCGCGCTTCCATGAATTGGTTCACACGGGTCACGCCGTCAAACACGGTCTGTTCGTCATCCGGCTTGCTGTAGTCGAGTTCAATTGCTGGATACGCGGTGGCGACGAAGCGCGTGCCCTCGATCCGCCGGCCAGTAATCGGGATCAGCGGCACGCCGAACTTGAGCGCCAGCCGCGTCGGCCCGTCCGCGGTCATGCATTTGTGCCCGAAGAATGGCACCGCGAGGCCGGCATTGTATTTCTGGTCGTTCATCAACGCCACGGAACGTCCGCGCTTCAGCGAGCGCAACAGCCCCATGCCGCCTTCTTTGCCCTTTGCCGCTTGCAGCGTCAGCCCAAATTGCGCACGCGTATCGACTATGTACTTATCGATGATCGGATTGTTGGCGGGCCGATAGGTGAAGTGGGAATTCGGATCGACCTGCGCCAAGCACAGCGAGGTGATCTCCCAGTTCGAGAAATGCCCGCCGATGAACACCGCGCCCTTGCCGCGCGTTGCTTCGATAATTTCCTTGCCGCGGAACTCAACGACGCCCTGGTGATAGAGGTCGAGGTACTTGGGCATATGCGGAAACTCGCCCGTCATCCGCCCAAGCTCGACGAACGATTCCTTCCGCACTTCCTTGTGAAACGCGTCGCTCTCATTCGGGAACGACATGCGGATGTTACGGATCGCCGTCTTCCAAGCGCTGTTGATCGGTGCGATCGCCGGCACGATGGCGCCGCCCCAACGTGCGGCGCGTTCAAGCCCCAGCGCGCTGAGGCCGCCGACATAGGCGTTCCAAGCGAGGGCTTCGAACCGAAAGCCGAGATCGAGTGGTTTAGACTTCGCCATGCGTTGCCGTAATCCGCGAAAGGATTGGCGCAAGCAAGGCGTCCAACGCGGCCTCGTCCGCAAATCGCGCGGCCACAGGCAACACCGCCATGCGCTCCCGCCATTCCGGCGAAAGCCGGGCGGCGTCCTTCTCGGTGGTGATGAGTTTGGCGCCGCGCTCGGCGGCGAGCTGTGTAAGCCAGGCGAGATCATCTTTAGAAAACGGATGATGGTCGGGATAGGGCACCGTCTCAGCCAAGTCGGCGCCGACAGCTTCTAGTGTGTCGAAGAATTTCTCTGGCCGCGCCAATCCCGCGAACGCCACCAGCGGCCCGCCCGGCGCCCCACCGATCGGAGATACCGAAGCTTGCAGCACCGGCTTCGCAAACCCGCGCAACCAGTCGGGCTGCTCGGGCGTGTCTTCGCTCCAGGTATTGTGCAGCATCACCACCGCGTCTGTGCGTGTGAGCCCTTCGCTCAGACGCTCGCGCAACGGGCCTGCGGGAAACACCTGGCCGTTGCCGATGCCGTAAGCGGGATCGACGGCGACAATGCAGAGATCCTTGGCGAGCGTCGGATTCTGAAAGCCGTCGTCCATGATGATTACATGCGCGCCGGCTTGCGCCGCCGCCTGCGCGCCAGCGTAGCGATCGCGCGACACCCACGCGGCGCCATCGCGGGCATGCAGCAACGGCTCATCGCCGACCTCGCTCGCATCCATGTCCGGCGTCACCCGCAAGGGGCCGATGGCGCGTCCACCATAGCCGCGCGACAGCGTGTGCGCATGCGGTCCGAGCTTGGCGCGAATGGCGCGGCTGATCGGCGTCTTGCCAGCACCGCCAACGGTGAGATTGCCAATACATACGACTGGTGCCGCCGCGTGCCGCGCGGTTGTGCTGCGAAACCGATGCGACGCCACTGCCGCGTAGGCCCACGCCACCGGCGTCAGCAGCGCACGCAACGCCAGCGCTGCGTCGCGGCCATCAGTCTCTGCCTTCCAGAACTCAGGCGGACGCATTGGCTGTGCTCTGTGGTGTGGGGGTTGACGGAGCGAGCGCCATCACCGCATCGATCGTTCTCTCAAACGCGTCGGCGCCTTCCGTCGTGACGGTGCGAGCGTCCGCAAGCTGCTTGGCGCGCTGGCTCTCATTGCGCCAAAGCTCGGCGACGCGGGCGGCGATGCTTGCCGCATCCGTCACCGTTAGTGCGGCGCCCGCGGCGGTCATGGTGGCAAACAAGTCCTGGAAGCTCTCAACGTAGGGGCCGGTCAAAATGGCCGAGCCGAGCTTTGCCGGTTCAATCGGATTGTGACCCTTCAGATGCGGCAGCAAGCTGCCCGCGATGAGCGAGACCGGCGCGAGATCGTAGAGCGTCCCAAGCTCGCCCATCGTGTCGGCGACATAGACCGGTGCATTTGTCGGCGAACCGCCGCGCGAGCGCATCGGTGCGCCGCCAGCAAGATGCGAGACATTCTCGCCGCGTTCAGGATGGCGCGGCGCGATGATCAGCAAAGCATCGGGATGCGAGGCACGAAGGATGTCGTGTGCCTCTAGAGCAATTACGTCCTCACCTTCGTGCGTCGAAGCCGCGAGCCAAACCGGCCGTTCGCCAATCTCCGCCACCAGCGCCGCGCGCGCCACTGCATCGACACGCGGCGCCGGCGCCGCAAGTTTCAGATTGCCCGGCGCGCCGACGGGTGCGGGACGCAACGCGGCCAGCGCATCCCTGGTCCGTGCGTCGGCAGGCGAGACATAGCTGAAGGCGCCGACCAAGCGCCGCCCCGCCGTGCGCCAGCGCGTCCAGCGCCGCAGCGACCTCGGGCTCATGCGCGCATTGACCAGCGCCAACTTCACGCCGCGCGCCTCGGACTCAATAATCAGGTTCGGCCAGAGCTCGCTCTCGACGAACACGCCGACCTCCGGTCGCCAATGATCCAGGAACCGCCGCACGCAATCGGCGCGATCGAGCGGCGCATACACATGCGTCGTACGCGTCGGCATGCGCCGTGCGATCAGTCCAGCCGACGTGCGCGTGCCGGTGCTGATCAAAAACGAGAGCGAAGCATTGCGCGCGGCCAGCGCTTCGATCACCGCCAGAGCCACGCCGCTCTCGCCAACGCTCGCCGCATGGATCCAAATCAGCGCACCCGTAGGCCGCGCCTGCGCGTAGCGTCCGAAGCGTTCGCCGAGGCGTGCGGGATCTTCCTTGCCGCGCGTGGCGCGACCATTGAGATAGACGCCCGCAAAGGCGCCGAGCACCGAACTTGCGGCGCGATAGAAACCAAGGACGGGCGAAAAGCTCACGTTGTCTGCGCCGCCATTTCCGCGGCGTGTGAGAGCGGCTCGTCGCGCGGCGGCGCCGGCTCAATCTTCGGGACGCCAGCGATCCGGTCGGCCTCCGCCGCGATGCGATTCATCTCGGCTTCGAGCGCCCGCCGCACGGTTTCGACTTCCGCGTCAGTAGCATCGGGCGAGGGCGGGGCGATTGGGTCGCCCCAGATCAACGCGCCGCGACCGAACGGCAGCGGCAACACGAACTGATCCCAGCTGTCGAAGACGACGCGGTTCGAGGTCGCCCAAGTCACCGCCAGCAAAGGCGCGCCTGCGATCTTGGCCAGCACCACGGGCCCGCGCTTTACACGCATGCGCGGACCGCGCGGTCCGTCCGGCGTCATCGCCATCACGCCCCCGGCCTCGATATGTCGAGCCATGTCGCGCATCGCCTCGATGCCGCGCTTGGGCTTGGTCGAACCTTTCTTGGCCTCCGAGCCGCGGATCACCTCGGCGCCAACCGTCCGGGAGGTGTGTGCTACGATGCCGCCCTCGCGTGACTGCGAGATCAGCATCTTCGCCTTCGGGACGCCGCGCTTGAATGACCACATCTTGTGGATGAGTGAGAACCTGCCGTGCCAGATACAGCCAATGACCTTGCCGCCATCCGGCTTCCAGAACGGACGCACAGCCTCCTCGTTCACGCGCTCCCAGCGGGTGGTGACGCCCACGAACAGCATGTAGCCGCCGATCAGCCGCCCCACGATGAACTGGAAAACCGGATTGCCGAGTAAGGACTTCACGATCTCGCCTGCTGGCGCTCCCGCTTCCGCAGCGGGGGCTGGACCCTTATAGGGGGCGTCCCCCGTTCCGCACCAGAAGCCCAAGCGAGTCGACGACACAACTCACATGTCCAGCCCGGTCAAATTCCCTGCTTTCGACCTCTCGACGCCCGAAGGGCGGCGTGCGGCCGAACATGACCTGGTCTGGGCCGACCACGGCTTCCTCCGAAATATCTACCAGAACTTCCACTGGATCGAACCCGGCGCCATGGCGCGCTCGAACCAGCCGTCGCCGGAGCACATCGCAAAATATGCGGGTCTGGGCTTCAAGACGATCATCAATGCCCGCGGCAAATCCGACACCGGCTATTACGCACTCGAAAGGGAAGCCTGCGAGCAGCATGGCATCACTCTGATCGATCTGCGCCTGCGCTCGCGCGAGCCGCCAAGCATCGAGGCGATCCATCGCTGCAAGCAGATCTTCGAGACCATCGAGTATCCGGCGCTCTTGCACTGCAAGTCGGGCGCGGACCGCGCTGGCGTGGCGGCGGTGCTTTACAAGCACTTCAAGATGGGGCTGCCGATCTCAGAAGCGGTGGAACAACTCTCGCTCAAGTATCTGCACGTGAAGCAGGGCAAGACCGGCATGATCGACTATTTCTTCGAGACCTATCTCGAAGAGACGAAAGTGAGCGGCAAGCCGTTCATCGATTGGGTTGATGAAGATTATGATCAGGAGCGCGTCAAAGCCGCGTTCACCGGCCAATGGTGGGCCAACATCCTCACCGACAAGATCCTGCGCCGCGAGTAGGGGCCTAGCTCGCTTGTTCCGAACTTTGGAATTGCAGCCGCGAAAGTTGCGCGTAGAGCCCGCCCTTGGCGACCAGTTCGTCGTGACGGCCAACTTCGACGATGCGGCCATCCTCAAGCGCCAGGATACGGTCGGCGTCGCGCACGGTGGCGAGGCGGTGGGCGATCACGAGGACAGTGCGGCCCTTCGAGAGCCGCTTCAGCGCTGCTTGCACCTGCGCTTCGCTGGCGGCGTCGAGCGCGCTGGTGGCTTCGTCGAGCAGCAGAATTGGGGCATCGCGTAGGAAGGCACGGGCAAGCGCAATGCGCTGGCGTTCGCCGCCGGAAAGATTGCCGCCGCGTTCGCCAGCGACGGTGTCGTAGCCGTTGGGCAGCGCGGTGATGAAATCGTGCGCCGCCGCGTCACGCGCGGCCTGCTCGATCTCGGCATGGGTGGCGCCGGCGCGACCGAGGGCGATGTTGTTGCGGATGGTGTCGTTGAAGAGCGCGGATTCCTGCGCAACCAGCGAGATCGAATTGCGCAGTGAAACAACCTGCACGTCGCGGACATCCTGGCCATCGATACTGACCGCGCCCTTGGTGACGTCGTAGAGGCGCGGCAGCAGATTGAAGATGGTGGACTTGCCGGAGCCCGATGGGCCGACTAGCGCAACCGTCTCACCCGGCTCGACGGTGAAGGTCACGTCCTCTACCGCGGGCGCGTCGCCATAGCTGAAGCTGACGCCTGAGAAATCGATGCGGCCGGCGCTCACCTTCAGCGGCTTGGCGCCGGGCTTGTCGTTGATGGTTTCCGGCTCATCGATCAGCGTGAAGATGCGCGTCACCGCTGCGAGCGCCTCGTTCAGCATGGTGTTGAAGCCGCTTATGGAACGAGCGGCGGGCGTGGCGACACCGACGGCGCCGATCATACCGAAGAGGTCGCCCAGCGTCATGTGCTCGTTGGCGATGCGGACGCCGGCCAAGTAGAGCACGCCAGCAAGGGCGACGCCGCCGAGGATTTCGAGCAGCGGCTCGCTGCGCGCCCGATTGTGCGCGAGCTTCATGCCGAGACGGCGCTGTTCCTCAAATGCGGCGTCGGCGCGCTCGGTTTCGCGGCGTTCAAGGCCATAGGTCTTCACGAACCGCGAGGCGCCGAAGATTTCGCCGAGCAGGGCGGTAACGTGGCCGATCTGTTCTTGGGCGATGCTGGTCTGCTTGCGCGCGCGCTTGGCGATGGCCCCAAGCGGGCGGGCCGCGAGTGCGAAAACGCCGATAACGACCGCCGCCAGCACCCAATCGAGATAGAACATCATGCCGATCGAACCGATCAGCGTTAGGCTATCGCGAAGCGACGTTTGCGCAGCGCGCACCAGCGCGTAACCGACAATTGTGATGTCGTTGGTGAAGCGAGAGACCAAGCGTCCGACATCTTCGCGCGCGAAGCGGGCGAAGTCGGTGTTCATCAGCTTGGCGAACATCGCGCTCTGCAGGTCGCGCAGGACCTTGAGCGCAAGGCCCTGCGTCATGATTGCTTGGCCCCACATGCCAGCGGCGCGGAGCGTGACGATACCGATCACCGCGATCGGGATCAGCGCGATCTCTTGAAGATTGCCGCCTTGGATGCTGTCGGTCGCGAACTTCAGTATCCAGGCATAGGAGGCTGCGGCCGCTGCAACGACGACCAGCACCGGCGCTAGCGCCAAGAGATCGACTTTGTAGCGCCAGATGTACTGGCGCCAGAGCCGCGTAAGGATGGCGCCGGCTGTCATGCGTCAGATCACATCTCGCCTTCAGGATCGGTGCCGGGATCGAGTAGGCGGTGGGCGTGGATGATGAAGTAGCGCATGCGCGCGTTATCGATGGTGCGTTGCGCCGCGCTCTTCCAAGCGTCGTAAGCTTGGCGATAGTTCGGATAGGCGCCGATGAAATCGACCGCCTTCAGATCGATGAACTCAGGACGATCAAGGTCCTTCATCTCGCCGCCGATAACGAGGTGGAGAAGTTGGCGTTGCTGGTCGCTCATATGTCCTAGCCGCTGGCCTGCGCGCGCGGATCGGGCAGGCTCTTCGTGCGCTCGATTACCAAAGCGTGCAGGGCTGCGCCAGCGGCTACGACGCCCGGGACGCGCGGGTTTTCGTTGTTGAAGCGGAGCGGATCTCCCCACATGTCGGTGACCACGCCGCCTGCCGCTTCGACTATGGCCGCGCCAGCGGCGACGTCCCATTCGTGCTTCCAGTTGAAGAGTAGCGTCACGTCGCCCATGCCGGCGGCGACGAGGCCCAAGCGGTAGGCGATCGAGTGGCGCTCGATGATGTCCATTTTGGGCCAGGGCGCGGACCAACGCTTGTCGGCGAAGCGCGCTTTCTGGCCGATCATACGCGCGCCTTCAAGAAAGCCGATCTCGCTCACCTTCATCGGCCGCCCGTTGAAGAAGGCGCCGTGGCCGACAATGCCGGTGAACATCTCATCGGTCATCGGATTGTAGATGGCGCCGCCATATGCGCGGGCGCCGTCGAGGAGGCCGATGCTGACGGTCCATTGCGGCGTCTTGCCGATCAAAGAGGCGGTGCCGTCGATCGGGTCGAGCATGAAGGTGCGCGCTTTGCCTACGCGATATTCGGGCTTGTCCGGAGATTCCTCCGACAGCCAGCCGTAATCGGGACGGCTGGAGAGGAGTTTGATCTCCAACATCGCGTCGACCGCTTTGTCGACATTGGTCACGGGCCCGGCTTCGCCCTTTGACTCAATTTCAAGTGGCTGCATCGACAGCGCGCGCGCCATCGTTCCCGCTTCGCGGGCGCATGCTTCCAGCAGTTCGAGTTCAGACGCCGCCGATTGCAAGGTCATCCACAATCAGGCTGGAGATTTCGAGGGAGCCGCGGTTATCGACGTCGGAGCCGGTGCGAACGCGCTTGAAGATGTCGAGCAGATTGCCCGCGACGGTGATCTCGCTCACGGGGTGGGCGATTTCGCCATTCTCGAACCAATAGCCCGAGACACCGACGGACCAATCGGCCGTGTTCGGATTGAGCGAAGGCGAGAACATGTCGGTGACGAAGACGCCTTTGCCGGCATTCTTCATCATGGTGGCGAGATCTTCCGCGCCGGGCTTCACGAAGACGTTCGACGTGCCGATGCCCGGCGGGCCGCCATGGCCGGCAGTGGCGTGGCCATTGGGCTCAAGATTGAGCTGTTTGGCGGCGGAGGAATTCAGCAGCCACATCGTCAGCACGCCGTCATCGATCAGGGTATGTGCGCCAACCGCACTGCCTTCGCCGTCGAACCAATGGCTCGATGGAAGGCGTTTCACAAACGGATCTTCGCGGATGCGGAAGCCTTCGGCGAAGATGCGCTCGCCCATCTTGTCTTTCAGGAACGAGACGCCGCGCGCGACGGCAGCGCCTGAGATCGCCCCGAAGAACGGCGAGATGATGCGGCCGGCGAGGCGGTTCTCGAAAATCACCGACGCTTTTTGGCTGGCGATCTTGCGCGCGCCGATGCGCTTGGCGGTGCGCTCGCCGGCGATGCGGCCGATCTCCTCCGGTGACGGCAGGTCAGCAAAGAAACGTTTGGTGCGCCACTCATAGTCGCGCTCCATTTCGTCGTCCTTCTCCGCCACCGGCTGGGTGCCAAGCGAATAAGAGGTGCCGCTCTCGAAGCCTTGAAAGCCATTCGAGGTGAAGTGGACGAAAGTCGAGTGTTCGCTCGACGCGCCACCGCCGCCGGAATTGACGATGCCGGGGATGGCGAGCGAGGCCGCCTCGCAGCGCTTCGCCAGATCGAGCAATTGCTCGGGCGTCGGGCGGGCGGTGTCGGATTGTTCGAGATCGGGGCCGGGGCCCTTGGCGTGATAACGAGCATCGAGCAGGCCAGCGAACTTGTCCTCGGGCGCGTGTTTGGCCATCGCCACGGTGCGCTCGGCCAGGTCCTTCAGGCCCTTGGCGGAGAGGTCAGTCGAGGAGGCGGCGGCCTGCTGCTTGCCGACGAAGGCCCGGAGCGCCACCGAGCGCGCTTCCTCCCGCTCCATGCCTTCGAGGTCGCCCATACGGACTTCGGCGGAAATGCTCTCGCGGACCGCTAGCGAGGCTTCTGAGGCGTCGGCGCCGGCTTGTTTTGCGTAATCGATCAAGGCCGCGAGCGCGGCTTGTGAATCAGTGTCGAAGGCCATGACGGCAACATGGGCCTGCTGGTGCGCTGGAGCAAATCTGCGGCTCAGATGAGGAGGCGTGCGAGCAAGGCGAGCGCCAGAAGTGCGCCGACGCCCAGAAGCGAAAACCCTACAATCCGTGAGGATTTTTCGGCTGTTTCCAGCACCTGCCGAGGGTCTTCAGGCGGTTGGGGAAGATTGTCTGGGGTCGGCAGCCCGCCCAAACCCATCTCGCGATCAACCTTGAAGCGTTCGGCTATGAAGCCATCCCCCAGCCAGAAAACGGTCCCGGCCAAAAGGGTGGTAAAGGTCAGCCAAGCGTGAGCGGAGATCGTGAACTCGTTCACAACTGTTGGGCGAGCCCGGCCCAGATCAGCCCCCCGCCAATGAGGGCATAGGAGGTCCAGGTCAGGATCGTGCCGAACACCCGGCCAAAGTTGAGCGTGCCGGTGTGGAGGCCCCAGCCGTGCAAAATTCTGCCGAGGGTCAATGAAATTCCTGCGGCGTGGAGAAGCCAGAACGGTGTCGCCGGATCGAATAGGGCGAGCAAAGTGATGCCGGCGAGGCCCGCCGGGATGTATTCTGCGGCGTTGGCGTGGGCGCGGACAGCACGCGTGAACCCCTCATGATCGCCGTGGCCCAACGTGATCTTGTGCTTGCGGCGACCGCTCACCACTAGCACTGCGAGGACTAGCAGAATGAGAATGTTTACGCCCGCGTAAAGCGCGGCAACCTCGAGACGCAGCATTGATGAACTCCCGGACGCGTCTGCTCTAGTCCGCACACAATCTGCATTTCAACCTTTTGTTTTGCTTTCAGAAACCGCGTGTTCATCGGGACTAGGCATTATCTGCCCAACAAAGAATGCCTCGAAGGCAGGGTTGGGTGGTTTTGATCGACGCGGGTTTCATCTCAGGCGTCGCATGGGCGATGTTCGCGGCGGCAGCAGGCGTGGGCCTGACAGCCGCCGCGATAGCCTTGTTCCGTAAGGCTGAAGACAGCGATTACGATTTCGCCGCGGGCTACAACGCGCTCGCGCCGGTGACCGGCGACTAATCTTACGAAAAACACAACGACACGCAGCACGCAGCGCCGCTAAGGTCGCGCGCGTGGAGGCGTGCTCATGAAATTACGTGCAATCGTGCTGGCGCTGGCTTTGGCCGCGTGCGGACAAACTGGCGAGCAGCAGGATGTGCCGACTGCGCCGGCTGGACCCGATCCATTCAATCTGAACATCGAGATCGGCCGCTATGGCGCGATGCTGAGCCAGGTTCACGATCAAACCTTCGAGCGGCCTGGCTCGGGCGAACCCGAGGTGACGTCGCCGCGCGAGCTCGCGCGCCGCCTGCGCGAGACGGTGTGGGAATACAATCTCGAACGCTCGCGCAATTGCGCGCGCGGCCTCTATTCGAAATTACCTGCGGACCCGCCTATGAGCCGGTCTGGATCGCGGAATCTTCTGAGGTCGAACCCACGCTCGAAGAAATCCAAAGCCGCAGCGATGCGCTGGGTCAGGAAGTGATGCGCTTATGGAACGCCGTCTGCGAAGATGCGCGTACACGCGCGACAACGGATGAAGAACGCCAGCTCGCGTGCGCGATGGAATAGGGGCGCAGCGCCACGCGCCGAAAAGCTCATCGAAGCGCGATGCGCCGTTCAGCGCAGCTTCCACACTGCGGCGCGTTTCACTTCCGCGTCTTCGAGTGCGCGCGTGACCGGGATGTCGTAGGCGGCGATTTGCTCGAGTTTGTCGCGTGGCAAGTACGTGCGGCCGGGGTCGCCGATGAGGACGGTTTTGCCGGCGACTTGTTGCTCGATAAGCCAAGCGAGCACGCGCGGCGCGAGATCGCGGTCGTAGAAAAGATCGCCGACGAGGATCACTTGTGCGTCCGTCGGTTTGCCTACGGGATCAGCGTCGCTGGTTTCGACCCGGACGCTGTTGAGTTCGGCGTTGAGGATGGCGGCGTGTGAAGCGAAGGCGTCGATGTCGATCGCGAGCGTCGATGTGGCGCCGGCTTTCATCGCCGCGATGGCGACGAGACCCGAGCCGGAGGCGACATCCATCACGCTCCTGCCGCGCACCGTCTCCGGATGATCCAGCACATAACGCGCGAGCGCTTGGCCGCCCGCCCACGCGAACGCCCAAAACGGAGGCGGCAAGCCGAGTTCGCCAAGTTGTTCTTCGGTGAGCTCCCACAAGCTCACGGCGTCATCGGCAAGATAAAGCTGAAGTTCCGGCACGTGGCTCGGCGCAAGCACGCGTGTGTTTTCGCGGATGAAAGCAGGGATGTCGGAAATCACGCGGGCTGCGGCGCCCGTTTCGATGTCGCTTCGCCCAGTACGCTCACATAGCCCGGCGCGATGTGCATGCGCGACCAGTAGCCTTTGTCCATCAGCGCGTTGTGTAGGCTTTCGAGCCGATAGCAGGGCACGTGCATGAAGACGTGGTGCTCGCCGTGGAAGTGCACCCAGTAGGGCGCAATGAAGAGGCGTTCGAGCACGTTGGCGAGCGTGGTGCGCGCGTGCGTAAAGGGATCATCCTTGGTGTTGACGCAAGCGTGCTCGGCGATGTTGCGCAGGCGCGTGACCAGCGGCAGCCACGTCGCCATCGGCACGATCCAGAGCGCGAAATAAGCCCACCAATAGCCGGCGACGCTGAGGCCGATCAACAGCACGGCGTTCGCGAATAGGAAGTGACCGTTGCTGGAGTTCAGCACTTCGCCGGGTTTGCGATTGCCGAAGAGCTGCGTTTTGCGCTGCTTGAAGAATGTCTGACCCGTGAGGTCACGCACGATCTTGCGCCAGAGTGACGCCCGCGTGATCGGGAACGGCGCCGAGAGCGCGAGGTCTGGATCTTCCGGCTGCTCGGTGAAGCGGTGGTGCTTCAGATGGTATTCGCGATAGGAGGCGAGCCGCGCGCCGACGGGCGCGGCACAGAGCCATTCACCAACCCAATTGTTGACTTTCATGTTCGCGTGCAGCGCTCCGTGAGCAGCGTCGTGCATCAGGATCGCAAGGCCGAGCTGGCGCGCGCCGATCAGCATGACGGCGAGAACGTACGTCAGCGGGTTCGGCCAGATGACGAACATCGCGCCCGCCGCGAAGATCAGCCCCCAGGCGCCGGCGACGCAGACGAGGCCCAACCACGATGAGCGCTTGGAGAAGCGCGCCCATTCCTCGGGCGTGAACACGTCTTTAGGATCAATGCGGGCAACCGCTGGCATGGCTACGATGCTAGCACATCAAGAGTGCGCGGAGAATGAAGTGGCTCAACAATCTCTGGCCGATATTGCGGCCGCGGCAGGCGCGACCCCCGTTCGCGCCGGTCCTGGCGATGTGTTGTTCCGGCCGGACGATCCGTGCCAGGGCTTCATCACCTTGCGCCGCGGTACCATCCGCGTGGCGCTGAGCTCGGCCGGTGGGCGTGAAATCGTGCTCTATCGTGTGCGCCCTGGCGAGATCTGCCTGCAGACGTTCTCCTGCCTGTTGGAGAACAAGCATTACGCGGCGGAGGGGGTTGCTGAGGACGAGGTTGAAGCGTTGCTGGTGCCGCCGCGCGCGTTCGAGCGGCTGATGGCCGAGAACGAGTCGTTTCGTTCGGCCGTACTCGGCTCCGTCGCCGCTCGCTTCTCGGATTTCGAACAGGTGGTGGAAACGCTCGCGTTCACCGGGCTCGACGCGCGCGTCGCCAGCGCCTTGTTGCGGCTGGCGGATGCGGCGGGGATCGTGACTGCGACGCACGAAGCGCTCGCCGCCGAGATCGGCTCGGCGCGGGAAGCGGTAAGCCGCCAATTGGGGCTGTTTGCGCGCCAGGGGCTGGTTGCGCTCGCGCGCGGCCGGGTTGAGATCAAAAGCCGCGACGGCCTGTCGCGCCTGGCGCAAGCGGCAATGTGATCTCGTCACAGACGCTGGCGGCGGTGCGGGCGCAGATTGACGCCAACACCAGCCGCACGGCTGGGATCATGGAGGCGGAAATGAAAGCGAATGAAGGCGCAATTGATCGGGTCTTGCGCGTGCTCGTGGGCGCGGGCGTTCTGTCCCTGGCGTTCATTGGACCGCAGACGCCGTGGGCGTATCTGGGCGTCATTCCGCTGCTCACCGGCCTTGTTGGCTTCTGCCCGCTCTACGCGATTCTTGGCATCAACACCTGCGGCGTCCGCAAAGCCTAGCTTGGCTGCTGTTCCGGAAAGGCGAAGACGCGGCGTAGGCCGGCTTCGCCGATCCGGGTGAATTCGAGCACGCGGCTGCCGCGCTTCTGCGTCACCCAGCCGCGTTCGAAGATTTCGTCGAGTATCGCCGCGCCAAGCGCGCCGGCGATGTGATGGCGGCGAACGCTCCAATCGAGGCAGGCGCGGCAGAGCGGTCGCGCGCCTTGTTCCAATTCCTCGAGGTCGACGCCGAAGGTTTGCACCTTGATGCGGCCAAGCTTGGTGAGCGTGAATGTCTTCTCCGGGCCGGGCAGGATCCACTTGTTCTTCTTGAACGCGTCGTAGAGCGCGACGCCGAGATCGCCGGCGAGGTGATCGTAGCAGACGCGCGCGTGACGGAGCTGCGGCTCCCTCGGACCAGGTCGAACGCGCAGCGCTTTGGCGCGCGCGGCAACGCCCATCAACGTTTCAAGCAACCCTGCAACGTCAGCGTCGGCGAGGCGGTAGTAGCGGTGGCGCCCTTGCGCTTCGACAGCGACTAAGCCGCCATCAACGAGCTTCGACAAATGCGAGCTTGCGGTTTGTTTGGTGACGCCAGCTTCGAGTGAAAGTTCGCTTGCGGTGAACGCGTCACCGTTGAGCAGCGCCGTTAACATGTTGGCGCGTGCGGGGTCGCCGACCATGGCGGCGATTGCTGCGATATTGGGACCGTCTCTCATCTAGAGCTCATATAGGGATGGTTCGACCATAATCGAACCATGGGGCGCCAGCAATCCGCTAGGTCTGGCGGGGAAGGAGTGCTCCTATGCTGACATGCTGTATTCGTTACGAAATCGATCCATTCAAAAAAGAGCAGTTTGAGCGGTATGCGCGCGTCTGGGGAGAAGCAATTCCCCGCTGCGGGGCTGACCTTATTGGGTATTTCGCGCCGCACGAGGGATCGGCGACGCTGGCGTACGGATTGTACAACATAGAGAGTTTGGCGGCATACGAGGAATACCGGGCGCGGCTGGCCGCCGATGCGGCGGGGCGGGAGAATTATGGGTTCGCGAAAGCGGAGCGATTTATTCTGCGCGAGGATCGGACGTTTCTGAAGTTGTGCTCGCGATGATTGCCGTGATCTTCGAGGTCGAGCCGGCAGATCGGGATGCGTATTTCCGGATCGCTGGCGAGCTGCGGCCGTTGTTGGGTGAGATCGACGGCTTCATCTCGATTGAGCGGTTTCAGAGCTTGAACGATCCGGAGCGCGTTCTGTCGCTGTCGTTCTGGCGAGACGAGGATGCGGTCGCGCGCTGGCGAAATGTCGAGGCGCATCGCGCTGCGCAGAGTGCAGGACGCGGCGGCGTGTTTCGCGATTACCGGCTGCGCGTTGCGGAGGTGGTGCGGGATTATGGGATGCGCGAGCGACAGGAGGCGCCGCGCGACTCGCGTGCAACGCACGACTAGATCTTGCTCTGTTCCGGCGTCTGCGTGTCGAGCAGGCGCCACAAGTGCCAGGCGGCGGCGCTGCGGTAGGGCGCCCAGCGTTCGCCGTAGGCGCCTAACGTCTTTGGCGTGAACTCGCGGCGGTAGAGTTTCTCTGCGCCTTTGCGCACGCCTAGATCGTCGATCGGCAGGATGTCGGGGCGGCCGAGTGTGAACATCAGATACATCTCGACCGTCCAGCGGCCGACGCCGCGCGCTTGCGTGAGGCGTTCGATGATCTCCTCGCTCGGCATGCGCGAGAGCTTGCGCGATTCCGGAATGATGCCGTCGAGGCGCTTTTGCGCGACGTCCTTGATGGCGGCGATCTTCTGACGTGAAAGGCCGGCGGTGCGCAGCAGTTCGGGCGGGGCGGCGAGCAAATCTTCCGGATCGGGGTGATCCTTGTCCGGGAAAAGCGCGAGCATGCGGCCGTGGATGGTGCCCGCGGCTTTGCCGGAGAGCTGCTGATAGACAACAGAGCGCACCAGCGAGCGGTACGGGTCCTTCTTCTTCTCGAACGTCGTCGGGTAGGGCTCTTGTTTGACGACGATCTTGGCGAAGCGTTTGCAGACGCTGCTCAGATGCTGCTCGGCTTCGCCCACGTCACACTCCCAATGACGGCCTTATCGTGCGCCAGATGGGTTCGAGCGCAAACGCCAACAAGACGGCCGCACCTATGATGGCGTTGAACTTGAACGCCGCAAGCGCCGTTTCCGGACGTTGGTTGTCCACGCCTGCGAGCATCGGCCAGATCATGAGCGCACCAATCAGGCTGAGCGGCGCCGCCACCCACATGCCGGCGCCAGACATCGCGCCCGCGACCGCCCAGAGCGCCAGCGCCGCGATGTAGAAGGCGCTGGTCCATGTGCGCCATTTGTCGGCGAAGAGGCGTGCGGTCGAGCGGACGCCGACGAGCGCGTCGTCTTCGCGGTCCTGCAGCGCGTAGATGGTGTCGTAGGCGATGGTCCAGAGGGTGCAACCGGCGTAGAGCGCGAACACTTCCTGCGGAACGATGCCGGTTTCGTAGGTCGACGCCGCGCCGCCAACCAGCGCGCCCCATGAGAAGACGATGCCCAGCCACGCTTGCGGCCACCAGGTGATGCGCTTCATCATCGGATAAAGCGCGACCAGAGGAATGGCGATCAGCGAGACGATCTGCGCGAGCGTTGGCAGCATCAGTAGCGCGATGAGACCGATGCCGCACTGCGCCATGAGCCAGGCCCACGCTTGTTTTAGCGACACCGCACCCGAGGGCAGCGGGCGCAGGCGCGTACGTTCGACTTTGGCGTCGATGTCACGATCGAGGATGTCATTATAGGTGCAGCCGGCGCCGCGCATGGCGATGGCGCCGAGGATAAAGGCGAGCGCGAAGCGCGCGTCTTCCCAGTAGAATCCATAGCCCGTGCGCGCGACGGCGATGCCCATGAAGCAGGGCAGCAGCAACAATTGCCAACCGATAGGGCGATCAAGGCGCGAGAGCTGCGCGAACGGTTTCCACGCGCTGGGCAGGGAATCCGTCCAATGTTGCTTCAACGCATCGGCGGGTTTCAAATCGGTCACGTCGGCGTCATGCGCGCGGCTTTTCCTTTACGCAAGGCGACACAGTCGCTATGTGGAGCGCCTCGGAGAAGCGTTTAATGAACACCCGCCTCAAATAAATACGGTGCCGCGAACGGTCGCCGTCGAGCCTTGAGGAAGCGCTAGCTG
>JAWKUX010000016.1:0-55700 GCA_041398325.1 Hyphomonadaceae bacterium
TCGCTTCAGGTTGCTCGGCGTCACGCGCAGCGGCTACTAGGGTTTTGGGGGTCTCGATGAAGCGTTTGCTTTTTGCATTGGCACTGGTGTGCATGGGCATGACGTCCGCTGTCGCCCAAAGCGCCGACACGGCGGCCCAGTGGCGCGAGATCACGCGCGTCGATGTTGAGGCAGCCTATCAGCTACTGATGGAAGATCACCCCGCGCTTTCTCGAACGATCAACGACACGGCGTTTCGCTCGCGCTTAGAAGCCGGGCGGACATTGGCGCTACAGCGCGCCGATCAGGTGCAGACGATCGAGGGTTATTTCGCGACGATGGCGGGCCTCGCCAACGTTGCGGGCGACAAGCATATCTGGTGGCGGAGCCCTTACGTTGCGAGCACCGCGCAATGGGCTGGCATAATCATGCGGCGGCTCGGTGACGATTATGCCGTGTTCTCGCATGAGACGCAGGGTGATGAGGTATCGCTGGTCGGCGCGACGTTACTCTCTTGCGATGGCGTTTCCGCGGATGATTTCGCGGCGGCGAAGCTTGGTGGGTTTAGCGCTGTGTGGGGTATTGAGGCGCAGCGCATCCAGCGCGCGCCGACGTTACTGATCGATAGCGGCAATCCCTTCGTGCTCAAGCCAAGTCAGTGTGAGTTCATGCGCGACCGGCGGCGTATTTCGTACACGCTGCAGTGGCGGGACGCGGACCGGGCGGCGTTGTCGCAGCTGGTCCGGCCAGCACAAAATCGCGGTGCGGCGGGCTTCGGTGTGCGCCAGTTCGATGGCGGCATGTGGATCGCGCTGCAAAGCCTGGACGACAATGCGACGGCTGTGGTTGCGCAAGTGCGCGAGCAGCAGGCGCAGTTGCGCGCGGCGCCGGTTGTTGTGCTTGACATGCGCGGCAATGGCGGTGGCAACAGCGATTTCGGCGCGCAGATTGCGCGCGTGCTGTTTGGCGAAGCGCTACTCAACCATCAGTACAATGGCAGCGGTGCGGATTGCAGTACGGCCTGGCGTGTTTCGCCGCGCAATCTAGCAACGATGCGAAGCTATGTGACGCGGTTCGAGCGAAGCAATCCGGATTTTTCGCGTGGCATGCGCGAGCTGGTCCGCCGCGCTGAGCAGGCGCAGGCCTCGGGCGGAGAGCTTACCGGCCCCGTCACTTGCGGCAGCGATCGGGCTGCTCCCGGGCGGGCGCCCGCGCCATCGGCGCGCGGGCTCATTGTGCTTGTGACGGACAATACATGCTTCAGTTCGTGCCTGATCGTGACGGACATGTTCCGGCGCCTTGGCGCGCTGCACGTGGGCCAGGCGACGGATGCGGCCACGCACTACATGGAGGTTCGGGAGGAACGGCTGCCTTCGGGGCTTTCGTATTTCTCAACCCTGCAGGCGTTCTCGCCCGCCAGTCTGGCGCAGATGGGGCCGTACGAGCCAGAAATCCGCTACGACCCGGATATCGCGAATACAGCCGAACTCGAGGCTTGGGTGGGCCGGGTTGCGGCCCAAAGGCGGCGCTAGGGCTAGTCGACAAGCCGCTACGGTTCCGCTATACGCGCCGCCTTCCTGCGTGGGAGGGGCCCTCAAAGTCCATTTGGGCCGCCCGGACCACGCACCCACTCAGGTCGGGCGGTTTAGCGATCGTCCGGCGTTAAGCGAGAGGCCAAAATGGCAAAAAAGGTACTGGGGCAGATTAAGCTCCAGGTGCCGGCTGGCGCTGCCAACCCGTCACCTCCAATCGGTCCCGCGCTCGGTCAGCGCGGTCTCAACATCATGGAATTCTGCAAGGGCTTTAACGCCCGCACCCAGGACATGCCGAAGGGCGATCCGTGCCCTGTCGTCATCACCTACTACCAAGACAAGTCCTTCACCTTCGAGATCAAGACGCCGCCGGCGTCGTTCCTGATCAAGAAGGCCGCCAAGATGTCGACGGCAGAAAAAGCCGGGCTCGGGCTCGAAGAAGCCGGGCGTTGACGTTGTGGGCAAGATCACGATGGCCCAGTGCAAGGAAATCGCTAAGGCGAAGCAGAAAGATCTGAACGCCGCTGACTTGGACCAAGCCGCGAAAATGATCGCCGGCACTGCCCGTTCGATGGGCGTGGAAGTGGTGGGCTAATCAGATGGCACAAGCTCCGAAGAAGAAAACGCCGGGCATGACCAAGCGTATGGCTGTCAGCCACGCCGGCATCGATCCGCGCAAGCTCCACACGCTCGATGAAGCCGTGAAGCTGATCAAATCCCGCGCCAGCGCGAAGTTCGACGAAACCGTCGAAATCGCGATGAACCTGGGCGTCGATCCGAAATATCCGGACCAGCAAGTCCGTGGTGTTGTCTCGCTGCCGAATGGCACGGGCCGCACTGCGCGCGTCGCCGTGTTCGCGAAGGGTGCAAAGGCCGAAGAAGCGAAGGCCGCTGGGCGTGACATCGTCGGCGAGCAGGACCTGTTCGAGACCGTCAATGGCGGCAAGATCGATTTCGATCGCTTGATCGCGACGCCGGACATGATGGCGCTCGTTGGCCGTCTCGGTAAGGTCCTCGGTCCGCGCGGTCTGATGCCGAACCCGAAGGTCGGCACCGTGACCATGGACGTGAAGAAGGCAGTCGCCGACGCTAAGGGCGGCGCCGTCGAATTCCGCGTCGAGAAGGCGGGCATCATCCACGCCGGCATCGGCAAGGCGAGCTTCAGTGAAGAGCAAATCCTGCAGAACGCGAAAGCGTTCGTGGATGCTGTCGCGAAGGCGAAGCCGCCAGGCGCGAAGGGCACGTTCGTGAAGAAGGTTGCTCTGTCGACGACGATGGGTCCGGGCGTGCGCCTCGATCCGGCCGCTGCAGTCGCGGCTGCCGCGTCGTAGGCTCTCAAGTTCAGCTGAACACCGAAACGCCCTGGCGAAAGCCGGGGCGTTTTTGTTTGGGGCGTGCTAGGCGAGGGGCATGACGACGACTGATCCTGCTGTCCAGAAATCGACCGCTGAAGCTGGCGGTTACATCCTCGGAACTTATCGCGATAAGAAAACCGGCGTGCTGCGCGCGGCGGATGCGGTGAGTGCACTTGGCGCCTTGGCTGGGATATTCGCCCAGCTGCAGGCGCGCGCGATGCTGATGTCCGGTGCGATCCCGCAGACTGAGAGCACGCTTGCCGAGGTCTCTACCACGACCGGCGAAGTCTACTATTTTGGCGATGCCATCAACGCTTGCGTGCTTGAGGGCAACCGTGAACGGCCGTCATTCTGGAACTTGGCGGCGGGCGCCGCGAAGGATCCAAAGATCGGCAACAAGGTCGACGTCATCGATATCGCGCGGCATGCGGCCAAGGCGGTTGGCACGCCAGAGTTCGGCAAGCCACGGATCGACAAGCGCTACAAGCTCAGCGAAATGCCGATCGACGCCGTGCGCGCACACGGGCCGTGGCTGCTGGTGCGCTTCCTTGAGCACAATCTCGATCCGCCGAATCTGATGTGGGTGTGGGGTTCGGTGGCGCAGAGTTTTGCGCCGTTCGCCGCGGGCGAGATTAAGGAAGTCGAGGTCGATGTTGCGATGAAGCGGGTCGATATCGTGAAGCTCTACCTAGAGGCGGCGGTGCCGGCGTCGAAGCTTGATCTGCGCACCGTCGGCATGGCGATCGAGATGCCGCCGCCCAAGGCGCCGCTGACCTGAGCGGTCACGGGATCGGCAGGCGTTCCAGCTACACGCCGCAAATCTCTCATGCTAAGGCACCGGCATGACCCAGTTGAATTGGCCGACGCTCGCTGAAGAGATTTCCCGTGGCACTGTGCGCGATCCGTTGCAGCACTTTCGTGCGCGCCAGCGGCGCAATTGCCCGCTTTGCGGTTTCACCGGCTATTTCCTGAGTGCAGGCCCGCGCCAGGAAGCGCGCTGCCCGAACTGCGCTTCCAAGGAGCGTGACCGGATCATTGCGCTCTACTTGAAGCGCTCGAACCTCGATCCGAAGAACAAGCGCGTGCTGCACTTCTCAGCCGAGCGCCCGTTCTTCCACCAGTGGAAGCGCAATCCGCAATATGTCGCCGGCGACATCAAGAAGAGCGCCGTCGCCAACGCCGTCGTTGACATCACGGCGCTGACGTATCCGGACAATGAGTTCGACGTGATCATCTGCAATCATGTGCTTGAGCACGTGCCGGAAGACGCCAAAGGCATGGCCGAGTGCTTCCGGGTTATGAAACCGGGTGGTGTCGGCATTTTCTCGGTGCCGATGGACGTCAACGCGGAAGAGACCTGGAACCCGCCGCCGGGTACGCCGCAAGCCGAGATCGAGCGTATCTGCGGACGCACGCACGTGCGTTTGTATGGCCTCGACTTCCCAAAGCTGTTGGCGAGCCATGGTTTCGTCGCCGAGGAAATCTTGTTTTCGACAGAAGAGAATGAGCGTCACCGCCTGGCGGCGGAGAAGGTGTACGTCGTGCGCAAACCGGCGGCGAATTGAGTGACCATAGATAACGACAACGATCTGGAAGCGCTAAAACGGATCGGCAGCATCGTCGCGCAGACCTTGCACGCCATGGGCAGAGCGCTTGAGCCGGGCATGACGACGCGCGAGCTGGATGATATCGGTCGCGTGTTGCTGGAGGGCGAAGGCGCGCGGCCTGCGCCGGCGTTGACCTACAACTTTCCGGGCGCGACCTGCATTTCGGTGTTCCCGGATATCGCGCACGGCATCCCCGGCGATCGCGTGCTGAAGGCGGGCGATCTGGTGAACATCGACGTGTCTGCCGAGCTCAATGGCTATTTCGCCGACACCGGCGCGAGCTTTGCGATGGCGCCGGTGGCAACGAAGATCGAGAAGCTGACGCGTGACGGCAAGCGCGCCATGTGGTCGGGCATCAATTGTGTTCGCTCGGGCGCACGGCTCGGGGACATCGGCAGCGCGATTGAGAATTTCGCCGACAAGAACGGCTATTCGCTAATCCGCAATCTGGCCAGCCATGGCGTCGGCCGGGGATTGCACGAAGAGCCAACCTCGATCGCGACATGGCGCGACCCGAGCGAGCGCCGCCGCATCCACGAGGGCATGGTGTTCACGATCGAGCCGTTCTTGTCATTGGGCTCTGAGTGGGCGGTTGAAGGCGGCGACGAGTGGACACTGCGCGCCGACACCGGGCGGCCAACGGTGCAGTACGAGCACACTTTGGTCGCCACCAAGCGCGGCGCGTTGGTGCTGACACCGGTCGCCGCCTAAGCAGTTCTTCCCAGCAGCAAACGGCCCATGCCGTAAGGCCAGCCCTGCCAACTCTGGTTAGTGACAGACTAGTTTACAAAACAGACTAGTTGATATACGAAGCCGCCAGTCGGGGTCTGCCCGGCGATGGAGTTGGCGATGAGTGGTATGGGCGGGGAGCGCTATCACGCGCTGGACGCGGTGCGCGGCGGAGTTTTGATCCTCGGGGTCTTCTTCCACGCGACCCTATCTTTTCTTCCGGGTGAGCAGATGTGGCTCGTCATGGACGCATCGCGCAGCCTCGAACTGTCGGTGCTGTTCTTTGCGCTGCACATCTTCCGGATGACGGTATTCTTCGTGCTGGCGGGCTTCTTTGGTCGCCTACTGCTGGAGCGGCTCGGCGCTGGCGGTTTCATGATGAACCGCGCCAAACGCATCGCGATGCCGCTCGTGATGTTCTGGCCCATCGTGATGACGGCATTCATCGCAGTGATCATCTGGGCGGCGATCCAAGCCAATGGCGGCGTAGCGCCCGAAGGTCCGCCGCCGCCTCCGATCACGGCTGAGACGTTCCCGTTCCTGCACCTCTGGTTTCTCTACGTGCTGCTGATCTTCTACGCTGCGGCATTGCTGCTGCGCGCGATGGTCCATGCTCTCGACCGAAACGGTGCATTGCGCGTGCGTTTGGTTGATCCGGCTGTGCGCCTCGCGGCGGGTCCGTTCGCTCCGGTCTTGCTGGCAGTCCCTGTCGCTGCGGCACTGTTCTTCAAGCCAAACTGGATGATGTGGTTCGGCATTCCGACGCCGGATACGGGCGTCATTCCGAACACTAGCGCGCTCGTGATCTATGGGATGGCGTTCAGCCTTGGCTGGCTCATCCAGCGCCAACCGCAGATTCTCCAGGGCTGGGGCAATCGGTGGGCGATCTATATCGCCGCTGCGCTCGGCGCGACCGGGGCGGCGCTCGTCGTTGCCGGCGGCGCTGCGCCTGTGACGAGGATCGCAGATCAAAGCTTGAAGACACTGGGCTTTGCCGCGCTCTACGGCTTTGCATCCTGGGCATGGACCATCGCGATTATCGGCTTTGCTGTACGCCATCTTTCGGGTCACAGCCCGGCGCGGCGTTATCTCGCCGATGCGTCGTACTGGATCTACATCGTCCATCTACCGATCCTGATCGCGCTGCAGACGTGGCTCGCGCCCTACCCGTGGCCGTGGTTCGCGAAGTATCCGCTGATCCTTGCGGTCGCGTTCGCGATCATGCTGGCGAGCTATCAGCTGTTTGTGCGCTATTCTTTCATCGGGTCGATTCTCAACGGCAAGAAGCAGAGGCCGCTGAAGGCTAGGCGCAGCGAGCCGCAACTCGCGGCGGCGGAGTAGGAGGGCAGCATGACATCCGATCTGCAGAGTGCGCGCGACGATCTCGCTTACATGCGCACGCTCGTCACCGGCTCCGGCCCGTTGCAAGCGACGATGGGTGAAGCGTTCATGTGGGCGGGCGCCATCTACGGCGGACAGTGCTTACTGCATTGGCTGCAGACGCTGCATGTGATGCCGGAAGTGGGCCTCAGCGCGCTGGCGATCGCGGTTGGTCCGACGCTCATCTTCTGCATCGTGCTTGGCTTCATCATTTGGAAGGATCGCAAGAAGCCGCCGGGCGGCGTGGCGTCACGCGCGCTGACGGCGGTGTTTCAAGGCGCGGGGCTTGCTAACCTCGTGATGGCGTTTGTCCTTGGGTATGGCGCGCAGAAGTCGGAGAGCTTTGGACTTTGGCTCTACCACCCCATCGTGGTCTGCATGTTTCAAGGCGTGGCTTGGTACGTTGCCTGGATAGTCCTGAAGCGTGCTTGGCTTGGGTTGGTTGCGGCCGGCTGGTTCGTGATGACGGTGGCCCTTGGCGTCACTGTCTTCGGGGATATCGGTTCGTATCTGCTGGTCCTCGGTGTCGGGCTTATCACCCTTATGGGGGTCCCGGGCTTCGTGATCTGGCGCAGTGCGACGAAGGCCGGCGGCTAGCGACTATGGCCGCGTTCGACATCGGCAAGCTGGATGACGTCATCCACGGGCGCGTGCGCCTGGGGGTGATGGCGTATCTGGCCGAAGCCGAAGTCGCGGACTTCACCGAACTCAAGACGCTACTCGACGTTACGCAGGGAAACCTGTCGGTCCACCTGCGCAAGTTGGAGGAGGCGGGCTACGTCTCGATCGACAAGAGCTTCATCGACCGGAAGCCGCTGACGCGAGTGCGAATGACCGACGCTGGCCGGGCTGCGTTTGCCGCCTATCTGGAGGCGATCGCCAAGTTGGTGGGGGACGGGAACCGTTAGCGCGGAACCGTGTCTCCCGGACCACCCGGCGCAGTCACCCTCTTGCCAAACGCAGAGAAGCGTGCCTGCGCCTCTTGCGGCGCTGCAATAAAGCGTGCATATGCCGCGATCCGGCGGGGTTAACCCCCGTCGATCCTGTCCGAGACTGCAGGCGCCACGTGGATGGTTTGCCCGAGAGGGCGCTGTTTGCGCGGCTTAATGTGCTGAAAACCCACGGGTTTTCTCACCTGCAATAGACAGAAGCTGACGTTTTTCGGGGGTGGCTGTCAAGCCGTCTCCGCAGGCCGGCTCCTGGGACAGGCTGCGCGCAGACCGCGCGCCGCTCGGGGGTTTTAACCACCGGCCGGTTGGTCCGCGCGCGCTTACGACAGCGCCCGGATTGGCCGGGCGCTGACTGAGGAGACCGCAATGGATCGTGCTCAGAAAGCCGAAACGGTGGAGTCGCTGAAAGGCGTGTTCGCCGGAGCGGGCGTCGTGGTCGTTGGCCACTACACCGGCTTGACTGTTGCGGAACTGACGGTGCTGCGCACCCGACTTCGTTCGGAAGGCGCCGCGCTCAAAGTGGTGAAAAACCGCCTGGTGAAACTCGCGATCGACGGCACGCCAAAAGCTGCCGCCGCTGACTTGTTCTCAGGCCCCACGGCTATCGCTTACTCCGCTGACCCGATTTCGGCCGCCAAGGTCGCCGTCGCGTACGCGAAGGAAAAGGACAAGTTCGCCATTCTCGGCGGCCTGTTCGGCGACCAGCTGCTCGACACGCAAGGCATCCAGGCGCTCGCCACGATGCCTTCGCTCGACGAGCTGCGTGGGAAAATCATCGGCCTGGTGCAGGCGCCCGCGACCAAGATCGCCGGCGTGCTGGCCGCGCCCGGTGGCCAACTGGCGCGCGTGCTCAACGCCTACGCCACAAAGGACGCCGCTTAACCGTCATTTCCGTATTCGATTGAAAATACAGACAAAACGTCAGGAACAAAGATTATGGCAAACCTCGAAAAGATCGTCGAAGACCTTTCGGCGCTGACCGTCCTCGAAGCCGCTGAGCTTTCGAAGATGCTGGAAGAAAAGTGGGGCGTTAGCGCCGCCGCTCCGGTTGCTGTCGCCGCTGCTGGCGGTGGCGCTGCTCCGGCCGCCGCTGCTGAAGAGAAGACCGAGTTCACGGTCCAACTCACCGCGGCCGGCGACAAGAAGATCGAAGTCATCAAGGAAGTCCGCGCGATCACGGGTCTCGGCCTGAAGGAAGCCAAGGACCTCGTCGAAGGCGCTCCGAAGCCGATCAAGGAAGGCGTGAACAAGGCGGATGCCGAAAAGTTCAAGGCCCAACTTGAAAAGGCCGGTGCGAAGGTCGATCTGAAGTAACTCGCAAACAGCAAGCGGAAGCGGAGGCCCTCAAAGCCTCGGCTTCCGCATTGCGCGTCCAACTTGGGACGCGCCGGAATGTCTCCCGCCCGGGACGTTCTGAATGACGGGTCGGGTCCGTGCTTTCGAGCGCGGAGCCAGGGCGGAAGAGGCGGCTCATGTGCCGCGCTTGGTGAACCTAGTGGCCGGGGTTCGCACACGAGCGCAGCGCGCATTGGGAAGAACAGATGGCTCTGTCCTACACCGGTAAGAAGCGTATCCGTAAGTCGTTCGGGAAGATTCCCGAAGCAGGTTCGATGCCGAACCTGATCGAGGTGCAAAAGAGCTCCTACGATCAATTCCTGCAGAAAGACGCTCACTCCTATGAGCGCATTGAAGAGGGCCTGCAGGCCGTTTTCAAGTCCGTATTCCCAATCCGCGATTTCTCGGATCGCGCGGTGCTGGAATACGTGAGCTACAAATTCGAAGAACCTAAGTTCGACGTCGAAGAGTGCCAACAACGCGATATGACGTACGCGGCTCCCTTGAAGGTGAAGCTGCGCCTCATCGTGTTCGAAACGGACGAAGAGACTGGCGCGAAGTCGGTCAAGGACATCAAAGAACAAGACGTCTATCTCGGCGACATCCCGCTGATGACGGACAAGGAGCACGTTCGTCGTGAACGGCACCGAGCGCGTGATCGTGTCTCAGATGCATCGTTCGCCGGGCGTTCTTCGATCACGACAAGGGCAAGACGCACGCTTCCGGCAAGCTGCTGTTCGCCGCGCGCGTGATCCCGTACCGCGGCTCGTGGCTCGACTTCGAGTTCGACGCCAAGGACATCATGTTCGTCCGCATCGACCGTAAGCGTAAGCTGCCGGCGACCACGCTGCTTTACGCGCTCGGCATGTCGAGCGAGCAAATCCTTGCGACGTTCTATCAAACCTCGATCTACAAGCGCGTGAAGGCGGGCTGGACGACGAAGTATCGCGCCGAGCGCTGGCGCGGTGTGAAGCCGACATATGATCTCGTCGACGCGAGAGACCGGCAAGGTTGTCGCTGAAGCGGGCAAGAAAATATCGGCGCGCAACGCCAACAAGCTGGTCGAAGATGGCGTCGTGGACATCCAAGTCCCATCGGAAGATCTGTTCGATCGTTTCATCGCCGAAGACATCGTCAACCCGGAAACTGGCGAGATCTACGTCGAAGCCGGTGACGCGCTGAGCGAAAACGTGCTCGCGACGCTGATCGAAGCTGGCATCCATGACCTGCCGATCCTGGACATCGATCCGGCGACTGTTGGCCCGTATGTTCGCAGCACGCTGAAGCTGGACAAGAACGAGAACCGCGAACAGGCGCTGTTTGACATCTATCGTGTCATGCGTCCCGGCGAACCGCCGACGCCGGAAGACGGCCGAAGACGCTGTTCAACTCGGCCTGTTCTCGGATGGCGAGCGTTATGATCTTTCCGCGGTAGGCCGCGTGAAGATGAATATGCGCCTGGGTCTCGATACGGACGACACCGTCCGCATCCTGCGTCTGGAAGACATTCTCGAAGTACTGAAGACGCTGACCGACCTGCGCGATGGCCGCGGTGAGGTCGACGACATCGACAACCTGGGCAACCGCCGCGATGCGCTCGGTCGGCGAACTGATGGAAAATCAGTATCGCATCGGTCTGCTGCGCATGGAGCGCGCGATTAAGGAACGTATGTCGTCCGTCGACATCGAAACCGTGATGCCGCACGACCTGATCAACGCAAAGCCGGCGGCTGCCGCTGTGCGCGAGTTCTTCGGTTCGTCGCAGCTTTCACAGTTCATGGACCAAACCAACCCGCTCTCCGAGATCACGCACAAGCGTCGTCTCTCGGCGCTCGGGCCCGGGTGGTCTGACGCGCGAGCGTGCGGGCTTCGAAGTCCGCGACGTGCACCGACTCATTACGGCCGCATCTGCCCGATCGAAACGCCGGAAGGCCCGAACATCGGTCTGATCAACTCGCTGGCGACACATGCGCGCGTCAACAAGTACGGCTTCATCGAAAGCCCGTACCGCAAGGTCTCCCACGGCAAGCCGTCGAAAGACATCGTCTATCTCTCGGCGATGGAAGAGGCCAAGCACAAGATTGCGCAGGCCAACGCCATCATCGACGAGAAGGGCAATCTCTCGGAAGAGTTCGTGCAGGCCCGTGAAAACGGCGAAGCGCAACTCATTGCGCGCGAAGAAATCGATCTTATGGACGTGTCGCCGAAGCAGGTTGTTTCGGTTGCCGCGGCGCTCATTCCGTTCCTCGAGAACGACGACGCCAACCGCGCGCTCATGGGCTCCAACATGCAACGCCAAGCGGTGCCGCTGCTTCGCGCAGATGCACCGATCGTCGGCACGGGCATGGAAGGAACGGTCGCGCGCGACCCGGCCGCCATCACCGCACGCCGCACGGGCGTGGTTGAGCAAGTGGACTCGCAGCGTATCGTTGTACGCGCGACGGAAGAAAAGACCCCACTAAGCCGGGCGTCGACATCTATCGTCTACTGAAGTTCCAGCGTTCGAACCAGAACACCTGCATCACGCAGCGTCCGATCGTGCAGCGTGGGCGATCAGGTGCGCGAAGGCGACATTATCGGCGACGGTCCGTCGACCGAACTGGGCGAACTCGCGCTTGGCCGCAATGTGCTCGTCGCGTTCATGCCGTGGAACGGCTACAACTTCGAAGACTCGATCTTGATCTCTGAGCGAGCATCGTCAAAGACGACGTGTTCACCTCGATCCATATCGAAGAGTTCGAAGTCGCGGCTCGCGATACGAAGCTCGGTCCGGAAGAAATTACGCGCGACATTCCGAACGTCGGCGAAGAAGCGCTTCCGCAACCTTGACGAAGCGGGCATCGTCGCTATCGGCGCTGAACTGGAGCCGGGCGACATTCTGGTCGGCAAGGTGACGCCGAAGGGCGAAAGCCCGATGACGCCGGAAGAAAAGCTGCTGCGCCTATCTTCGGTGAAAAGGCTTCGGACGTGCGTGACACGTCTCTGCGTCTGCCGCCGGGCGTGAACGGCACGGTCGTCGAAGTGCGCGTGTTCAACCGCCACGGCGTCGATAAGGATCAGCGTGCGCTTCAGATCGAGAAGGAAGAAATCGAACGCCTTGCGAAGGACCGCGATGACGAACTCGCGATCCTGGAGCGCAACATCTTCGGTCGCCTGCAGAGAAATCCTGGTCGGCAAGCAAGCCGCGTCAGGTCCGAAGGGCTTCAAGAAGGGCGAAATCACTGCTGAAGGCGCTTGAGCCGTTCTCGAAGGGTCAATGGTGGCAGTTCGGCCTCGAAGACGAAGCCGGCGATGGCCGAGATCGAGGGCCTGAAGAAGCAGTACGACGACGCAAAGAAGCGTCTCGACGCGCGCTTCGCCGACAAGGTCGACAAGCTCACCCGCGGCGACGAACTGCCGCCGGGCGTGATGAAAGTCGTCAAAGTGTTCGTTGCGGTGAAGCGCAAGCTGCAGCCGGGCGACAAGATGGCTGGCCGTCACGGCAACAAAGGGCGTCATTTCGAAGATCGTGCCTGTGGAAGACATGCCGTTCCTCGATGACGGCACGCATGTCGACATCGTGCTGAATCCGCTGGGCGTGCCGTCGCGCATGAACGTCGGTCAGATCCTCGAAACCCACTTGGGTTGGGCTTGCGCCGGCATCGGCAAGCAAGTTCGCCACGCGCTCGAAACGTTCGAACGTGACGGTGACCGCAAGCCGCTCGAGGCCAAGCTGAAGGATGTGTATGGCAAGGAAGAGCTGCCGAAGACGACCGAAGAACTGAAGGAACTCGCGCAGAACATCTCCAAGGGTGTTCCGATCGCGACACCTGTGTTCGACGGCGCCAAGGACGCGGACATTCGCAACATGCTGAAGGACGCGGGCTTCGCCGAAACCGGCCAAGTCCAACTCCGCGACGGCACCACGGGCGAAACATTCAAGCGTCCGGTCACGGTCGGCTACATCTACATGCTGAAGCTGCACCACCTGGTGGACGACAAGATCCACGCGCGTTCGATCGGTCCGTACTCGCTCGTCACTCAGCAACCGCTGGGCGGCAAGGCGCAGTTCGGCGGTCAGCGCTTCGGCGAAATGGAAGTGTGGGCGCTCGAAGCTTACGGCGCGGCCTACACGCTCCAGGAAATGCTGACGGTGAAGTCGGACGACGTCGCCGGCCGGACCAAGGTCTACGAGGCCATCACGCGCGGCCACGACACGTTCGAAGCGGGCATTCCCGAGGTCGTTCAACGTGCTCGTGAAGGAAATGCGCTCGCTGGGCCTCAACGTCGAACTGGTCGACGGCACGCGCCTGAAGGCAGCCGAATAAGATTGGAATACCCCGCGCGTCGTGAAAGCGGCGCGCGGCGCAAAATGTGAAAATTCACCGCCAGAGCCCGGGCCGCACCACTGGGGCGCAGGAAGGTAGAGAAGAATGAGCGCTATGAACCAAGAGCTGATCAACAACACTTTCGGCAACAACCAGCCGCCGGCCTGTGTTCGATCAGATCAAGATTTCGATCGCGAGCCCCGAGCAGATCAAGTCATGGAGCTTCGGCGAAATCAAGAAGCCGGAAACGATCAACTACCGCACGTTCAAGCCCGAGCGTGACGGTCTCTTCTGCGCGCGCATCTTTGGCCCGCATGAAGGACTACGAGTGCATTTGCGGCAAGTACAAGCGGATGAAGTACAAGGACATCATCTGCGAAAAGTGCGGTGTCCAAGTTACATTGGCGCGCGTCCGCCGTGAGCGCATGGGTCACATCGAACTCGCCGCGCCTGGTCGCGCACATCTGGTTCCTGAAGTCGCTCCCGAGCCGCATCGCGCTGATGCTCGACATGGCGCTGAAGGACATCGAGAAGGTTCTGTACTTCGAACAGTACATCGTTCTCGAACCCGAGCCTGACGCCGCTCGAAAGCAAGCAGCTGCTGACCGAAGAAGACTACATCAAGCGCGCAGGACGAATGTAGGCGAAGATAGCTTCACCGCCTCGATCGGCGCGGAAGCTGTGCGCGATTGCTGATGGCGCTCAACCTCGAGAAAGAGGCTGAGCAGCTGCGCAAGGAAATCGCGGAATCGTACTGGAATTGAAGCCGAAGAAGCTGGCCAAGCGCCTGAAGCTGGTCGAGGCGTTCATTCGTTCGGGCAACAAGCCGGAATGGATGATTCTGACGATCGTGCCGGTGATCCCGCCGGAACTGCGTCCGCTGGTGCCGCTCGATGGCGGCACTTCGCGACGTCGGATCTGAACGACCTCTATCGCCGCGTGATCAACCGCAACAACCGCCTGAAGCGTCTGATGGAGCTCCGCGCGCCGGACATCATCATCCGCAACGAAAAGCGGATGCTGCAGGAAGCCGTCGATGCGCTGTTCGATAACGGCCGCCGCGGCCGTGTCATCACAGGTAGCCAACAAGCGTCCGCTGAAGTCGCTCGCCGACATGCTGAAGGGCAAGCAAGGCCGCTTCCGTCAGAACTTGCTCGGCAAGCGCGTCGACTATTCTGGCCGTTCGGTCATCGTCGTCGGTCCGGATCTCAAGCTGCACCAGTGCGGCTTGCCGAAGAAGATGGCGCTCGAACTGTTCAAGCCGTTCATCTACGCGCGCTCGACATCAAAGGCCTCTCGGGCACCGTGAAGCAATCGCGGCGCATGGTCGAAAAAGAACGTCCGGAAGTTTGGGATGTGCTCGAAGAAGTCATTCGCGAGCATCCGGTTCTTCTGAACCGCGCGCCGACGCTTCACCGGTTGGGCATCCAAGCGTTCGAGCCGAAGCTCATCGAAGGCAAGGCAATCCAGCTTCACCCGCTGGTTTGCGCCGCGTTCAACGCTGACTTCGACGGCGACCAAATGGCCGTGCACGTTCCGCTGTCGCTCGAAGCGCAGCTGGAAGCGCGCGTGCTGATGATGTCGACCAACAACATCCTCTCGCCAGCGAACGGCAAGGCGATCATCGTGCCGTCGCAGGATATCGTTCTCGGTCTCTACTATCTTTCGATTATGAAGGAAGGCGAGCCGGGCGAAGGCAAGCTGTTCGGTTCGATCGGTGAAATAGAGTCGGCGCTCGAAGCGGGCGTCGTGACGCTGCACACCAAGATCAAGGCGCGCTACGAAACCGTGGATGCCGACAATAAGCCGGTGCGCAAGACGATCGACACCACGCCGGGCCGTATGAAGCTCGCGGAAGTTCTGCCGAAGCACCCGAAGATCAGCTACGCGCTGCTCGATCAGACGCTGACGAAGAAGGAAATCGGCAACCTGATCGACAACGTCTATCGTTTCTGCGGTCAGAAGGCGACGGTGATCTTTGCCGACCGCATGATGCAACTCGGTTTCAAGGAAGCCGCACGCGCCGGCATTTCGTTCGGTATGGCCGACATGGTCGTGCCGAAGGCGAAGGAAACGCTCGTCGAAGATACGCGCAAGCGCGCTTCGGAATATGAGCAGCAATACGCCGACGGCCTCATCACCAAGGGTGAAAAGTACAACAAGGTTGTCGACGCCTGGTCGAAGTGCACCGACAAAGTCGCCGACGCGATGATGGAAGAGGCGTCAAACCGGCTCAAGTCTGAAGGACGGCCGTCTCGGCGAACTCAACTCCGTCTTCATGATGGCGCACTCAGGTGCACGTGGTTCGAAGAACCAGATGAAGCAGCTCGCTGGCATGCGCGGCCTTATGGCCAAGCCGTCGGGTGAAATCATCGAGACGCCGATCATCTCGAACTTCAAGGAGGGCCTCTCGGTCCTCGAGTACTTCAACTCGACCCACGGCGCCCGTAAGGGCCTCGCGGACACCGCGCTGAAGACCGCGAACTCGGGCTACCTCACGCGCCGTCTGGTCGACGTCGCGCAGGACTGCATCATCACCGAAGAAGATTGCGGCACGCAGGACGGCATCCAGATGACACCGGTCATCGATGGCGCCGACATCGTCGTCTCGCTGGCGACGCGTATCCTCGGTCGCACCGCGGCACTTCCGGTCAATGATCCAGGTACGGGCAAGCAGCTCGTGCCGGCGGGCGCCTTCCTCGATGAAGACACCGTGCTGATGATCGAGAAGGCCGGCGTGCAGGCCGTGAAGGTTCGCTCGGTGCTGACCTGCGAAACCCGTACCGGCGTCTGCGGCGCTTGCTACGGCCGCGACCTCGCGCGCGGCACGCAAGTGAACATCGGCGAAGCGGTCGGCGTCATCGCGGCGCAATCGATCGGCGAGCCGGGCACCCAGCTCACGATGCGTACGTTCCACATCGGCGGCGCCGCGCAGCTTGCGGAATCGTCGGTGATGGAATCGGCGCACGACGGGTCGGTGAAGTTCATCGACCGCAACACGGTGAAGAACGCCCAAGGCGATCTCATCGTGATGAGCCGGAACATGAAGGTCACGGTCGTCGATGACGACGGCAAGGAACGTCAAACGTTCAAGCCGCCGTTCGGCGCGCGCCTTCGCGTGGACGAGAAGTCGAAGATCAAGCGCGGCGATCGCATCGCCGAATGGGACCCTTATGCGACGCCGATCCTCACCGAAGTGGCCGGTAAGGTCCGCTTCGAGGATCTGACGGAAGGCGTGGCGGTTCGCGACGAGTTCGACGAAGCCACTGGCATTTCGTCGAAGGTCGTTATCGACTGGCGCTCGACCACCAAGGGTTCGGATCTGAAGCCGAGCATCTCGGTGCTCAATTCCAAGGGCGTTGCGGCGAAGACGTACTCTCTGCCCGTCGGCGCCATTCTCTCGGTGGCCGATGGCGACGAAGTCACCCCTGGCCAGGACCTCGCGCGCATGCCGACGGGTGGCGCTAAGACCCGCGACATCACCGGTGGTCTGCCGCGCGTCGCGGAACTGTTCGAAGCCCGCCGTCCGAAAGATCACGCGATCATCTCCGAAGGCGATGGCCGCGTAGAGTTCGGCAAGGACTACAAGAACAAGCGCCGCCTGCGCGTTGTGCCGGAAGACGAGAGCCTCGAGGCGATCGAGTACATGATCCCGAAGGGCAAGCACATTCCGGTGCAAGAAGGCGACTTCGTGAAGAAGGGCGATTACCTGCTCGACGGCAACCCCGCGCCGCAGGACATCCTCTCGATCATGGGCGTCGAAGCGCTGGCGAATTACCTCGTTGAGGAAATTCAGAAGGTGTACCGCCTGCAGGGCGTGCCGATTAACGACAAGCACATCGAGGTGATCGTTCGCCAGATGCTGCAGAAGGTCGAAATCATGGAAGCGGGTGACACCGAATTCCTGAAGGGCGAAGCCGTCGAAGCGCTGGATCTCGAAGACGAGAACCGTCGCGTGAAGGAACTAGGTCTGCAGCCGGCGACGGCGCAGCCGATGTTGCTCGGCATCACCAAGGCCTCGCTGCAAACGCGTTCGTTTATCTCGGCGGCGTCGTTCCAGGAAACCACGCGCGTGCTCACCGAAGCTGCCTCCTACGGCAAGTCGGACACGCTCGAAGGCCTCAAGGAAAACGTCATCGTCGGCCGCCTCATCCCGGCCGGTACGGGTGGTCAGTTGCGTCGCTATCAAAAGCTCGCGGCCGAACGCGATGCGCAACTGGCGATCGAGCGTGCGGAAGACGCGCGCCTCGGCCAGCCGGAAGCAGCCGAATAAGAGCCAGGGAAGAACGTCCATAAACAAACGGCCCGGGAGCGATCCCGGGCCGTTTCATGTGTGCTCGTCGCCCGTGCTTCGCGGAGCGCTAGAATTGCGGAACAGGTGGTCCGCCCGGCGGCTGCTGATCTTGTGGCGGACGCTGTGGCCCTGAGCCGAACTGATAAGTTAGGCCGAGGCGAACGCGCGCACCGGGGCTCTCGTACGACGCGCGTTCAAAATAGTCGTCGGTCGTAATCTCGGACACGTTGCTCTGTGAGCTGAAGATGTCTTGCGCGATCAGCGAAAAGTAGAGACGATCCGTCATCTTCCGGCGCCAAGTGACGTTGGCGAAGACGAACTCATCGAGATCGCTTTGCAGCGTGTGGCGGGGGCCTTGAAATCGCACTTCGAACTGCACTTGATCGGCCCCAATCGCGTTCTGATCGACATCGCGATAGTCGAGTGAAACCGACCCGTCGTATTCGAGCTCATTGCGGCGTGTGATGAGACCGCCGCTGAGCGCGTCGAACTCTCGCTCCATCAAGTTGACTGTCGCCGCGTAGCGCCAGTTCGAGTTGATCGGCGCGCGCAAAATGGCTTGTGCGCCGCGCTGCTCGCTCGTTCCAGCGTTGACGGTGGTGGTGGTGATGATGCCGCCGATCACTTCGGTGAATGGCGAAAATACGTCATCGCTGATGCGATTGTAGAAGGTGAGACTGTAGCTCTTGCCTCCGCCCTGATAGGTAAAGTTGGCTTCATACGCATCGGTGAACGAAGGTTGCAGCGTTGGGTTGCCAACGACTACGCGATCGAGGTCAACGAAGCGTGGGTTCGGATCAAGCTGCTGGAAGCCGGGTCGTTGGATGCGGCTTGTATAGCTCAGATCCAAGTTGATGTTGTCTGTCAGCGCGCGCCGGAGGTGGATGCTCGGAAAATACTCAAGGTCGACATCGTCATCCTCGAGGCCGCCAGAGACAACTTCGCGACGGTAGTTTTCGGCGCGCACGCCGGGCTGCCACGTCCAGTCGCCGGTCTCGAACTGGAATGTGCCATAGGCCGAAAGCGTCTGTTGGCGGCCTTCAAGCAGTGTCACGTAGTCAGGTGGTATTGCTGGGCCAAGAAGCGTGGTCCGTGAATTGTTGATCTCTTGATGAGAGGTTTCGAATGAGAGTCCGACGCTGAGAAACTGATCTTCGTGAAAGGGCCGATCGTACTCGAGGCGCGTGTTGGTGTTCATCAGGTCGACGCTGTTGCTGGCGAACGCCTCGCTCGCGACGCCGATGATTGGAGTCACGCCAAAGTTCTGTTCGAAGTCGACGCCATGCCACTGAAACATGGAATTGGCGCGAAGTTGTTCGCGCTGCCGGCCGCCGTCCTGTTGAAAATCGAGATTGATCTGATCGTTATAGAACTCGACCTCGTTCAGGTACGATTGCGAGGATGACGGCGCTTCATTGAGGGTTGTTTCGGTTTCTCGCCGGACATCGCTGCCGCCGCGCATATTGTCGAGCGCAATGCTCATGCGCCGGCGGTCATTCGGCCGGTAGCCCAAGGTGAGGCGGCTGAGATAACGCCCGCCAAACTCGACCACCTGCTCACCGGTTTCTCGCGTCTGATCGCCCGAACCGAAAATTTCTCGCTCGCGTTCGAAGTCCTGAGTTTGTTCACCGTCCCAAAAACCCATGCCGCCGCTTAGCGCCCACGGGCCGCGAGACCAATTCGCGGAGACGCCGCCATTGGAAGTGCCCATGCTATCGGCGCCCGCTTGCACCGATCCCGTGAAGCCAGTGTTGAGGCGCTGGCGTGTGATGATGTTGATGATGCCGCCGGAGGTGGCGGCCGAGTATTGCGCGGAGGGATTGGTGATCACCTCAATACGCTCCACCTCGGCGCCGGTGATGCTGCGCAGCACCTGTTCGAGGTTGGTGTTGGGCACCGGCTGGCCGTTGATTTGAATGGTGACGTTGTCCGCTCCGAGCAAGCTCACCGCCCCGGACGGAGCGACGCTCACCGAGGGAATGCGTCCCAGCACATCGAACATGTTGGTGCTCTGCGCTGCGGGATCGTCGCGCAAAGCGTAAGTGCGCCGGTCAATGCGGACTTGGTCGCCGCGCTCAGCGACGACGACGATGTCGTCGACAAGCGCTTCTTCCACGACCGCGGCGTCCGTCGCTGGCGGCGGCGACGGTGGCGAAGGTGGCGGCGCATGTTGGGCGTGCGCAACGCCGGTGCTGGCAACGATTGTGGCCGCCAGGCCGGAATACAGAATACGCTTCATCGAACGGTCCCCGTTTGGGCGGGAACCTCAGGGAATTCGCGCCGCAGAGCAACGCGTGCGCGACAGCTGCCGTTGGTCAGCGCCTTCGTGTCGGGTTGTGTCAGAACGCGCTAATGGGCGGCTGCTAGTCGCCAAAAATGTCCATTAGGTCGAAGCCGCTGCGGCGCCGGCGCTGGCCGCTCCGCAGATCGTCGTCGCCTTCGCCGCGCTCGCCATACTCTCCGCGCTCGCCATAGCCGTGCTGCGGGCGCGCCTGCTGTTGGCGATAATTGTCCTGGGGCGGGGGAGGGGCCGCTTGTGCTTGGCTATCGGCCTGGACGCCGCTGATGATCTTCTCGAGTTCGCCGCGGTCCAGCCATACGCCTCGGCAGGTCGGACACATGTCGAACGCGACATTGTTCCGCTTCACCTCGGTCATTGAGGCGTTGCAGTTAGGGCACATCAGCAGCGGCATGGGTCCTCCGGTTTCGGGCCCGATATAGGATCGGGAGGCGACTTCGCAATCGTGCATATCCGCGGCTGATTTTCGCAACGTAACTTGGGTTGCCCTAGGCTAGCGCACGTGCGAATCGAGCAGACATCATGACAAATCAAGTCTCAGAGGCGCTGAAGCGCGTGAAGCCGTCGGCCACCATGGCGATGAGCGCGAAGGCGCGCGCGCTCAAAGCAGCGGGCCATGATTGCATTGCACTCTCGCAGGGCGAGCCGGATTTCGACACGCCAGAGAACATCAAGGAAGCCGCCATCCGCGCTATGCGCGAAGGCAAGACGAAGTACACCGATGTCGACGGCATTCCTGAACTGAAAGATGCGATCTGCGGCAAGTTCAAGCGCGAGAATGGTCTTGAGTACAAGCGCGAGCAGATCAACGTGTCGCCCGGCGGCAAGCCGGTGATCTTCAACGCCTGGATGGCCACGCTCAATCCGGGCGATGAAGTCATCATCCCGGCGCCGTATTGGGTGAGCTATCCGGACATGGCGATCATGTGCGGCGGCACGCCGGTGCTCATCAACACGACGATTGAAGATGGATTCAAGATCCAGCCATCGGCGCTCGCGAAGGCGATCACGCCGCACACGAAGTGGCTGCTGCTGAACTCGCCGTCGAACCCTTCCGGCGCTGCCTATACGCGCGAAGAACTCAAGGCGATCGCCGCGGTGCTGGTCGATTATCCGCACGTGCTCATCCTCACCGATGACATGTACGAGCATCTCACCTACGGTGACTTCGAGTTCACGACGATCGCGCAAGTCGAACCGCGCCTGTACGAGCGCACGCTGACGATGAACGGTGTGTCGAAGGCCTACTCGATGACCGGCTGGCGCATTGGCTACGCAGGCGGCCCGCAATGGTTGATCAAGGCCATGGCAAACGTGATGGCGCAGACCACCTCGAATCCGTGTTCGATTTCGCAATGGGCCGCGGTTGAAGCGTTGAACGGTACGCAGGATTTCATTCCGAAGAACAAGAAGCTCTTTCAGGAACGCCGCGATCTTGTCGTCTCGATGCTCAATCAAGCGAAAGGCCTGAAGTGCCCGACGCCGGAAGGAGCCTTCTACGTCTATCCCTCCTGTGCCGAACTGATCGGCAAGAAGACGCAATGCGGTAAAGTCATCGACAACGACGAAACCTTCGCTCTCGAATTGCTGCAAGCTGAGCACGTGGCGCTAGTTCACGGCGGCGCGTTCGGCCTTTCGCCGAACTTCCGCATTTCCTACGCTACATCAAACAAATGCCTGGAAGATGCTTGCGCGCGTATTCAGCGTTTCTGCGCGAGCCTTGCCTAGTTTGCGATGAATGGCGGCTGGCTCCCGGGATTGTGAATTGCCGGGTGGCGCACTGAGGCGCTCCCTCGTTATCGCGAGGAGGAACGCCCAATGAAGCAAGCATTACTTGCTGGCGCCGTTATCGCCGCCAGCTTTTTCGCAACGTCCGCACATGCGCAGATCGTCGTCTACGGACGCGGTCCGTCGCAGGATTGCTACGTGTCAGCGGTGAATGGCGCGAGCGATAGGGTCTCGATCGGAGTCTGCGATCTGGCCTTGAACCATGACTTCCTCACGCGCGTCGATCGCGCCGCAACCCACATCAATCGCGGCGTGCTCTATCTGCGCCGTGGCGCAGATGCGCGCGCTCTCTCCGACTTCGACCATTCCGTCACCCTCAATCCCAGCGCCGGCGAGGCGCACCTGATGCGTGGTATCGCGCTACTGCAGCTTGGCAGGCTTGGCGAAGCAAACGATGCGCTGACGCAAGCGATCACGCTCGACGTCACGCGGCCAGAGCGTGCTTACTATTACCGCGGCGCCGCGCATGAAGAGGCCGGCAACACGCACGCCGCCTACGCTGATTATAGTCGCGCCGCCGATCTGGCGCCGGGTTGGCGTTCGCCGCGAACGGAGCTCGCGCGCTTTCAGGTGCGGCGGAACTGAGCAATCAGTTCTCCAGCTTGAACGTCAGCCCGGCCTTCTGCTGCAGGCGTGCGATCAGCGCGTCGCCCATGGCCGAGGCTGGCGTCCAGATGCCGCCTGGCGTTGTTTGACGGCTAGTGTCGTTCAACGTCAGCGCCGCCTCTGAGATCATCTTGGATGTGGAGCCGTAGCCCGGGTCCTTGTCGCCATAGACGCTGGCGCGCAGCGTGCGGCCATCGGCGGTCGTGCCGACGACGAGCACGTCATACATGCCAGTCTCGCGTTGTTCCTTGTCGGGGCCTTGACCCGGTTTCGGCAGAGCGAACTGCTGCAGCAGCGCCCGTGTCGGTGCAAAGCCAAGCAAGGCGCGCTGCATGTTCGAAGCGCCGAGCGCTGCTTTGGCGCGCTGTTTCCCCTTCGGCCCGCCGCCAGTGAGCATCATCTCGCTATAGGTGAAGTCGCGCCCGTAGGGATACTTCGCGAGCGCGTTGGTGCGGTGCACGTTCTTTGTGTTGATCGAAGCCATCACGAATGGTGCAGACCACGAATTGATGTCCGCATCTTCTGTAACGATATCGCCGTTGGGCTGCGGCGCGAGGCGCTCGGGCGAGAGTAGGAAGGGATCGCTCATCTGGGTCGCTAGGCTCGGGTCGCGGCGCACCGCCTCGAGCGTCGCCAGCATCGAAGCCATGGTGCCACCAGAGAAGGTGCCCTTCATCTTGCGCACACGGCCGCGCACGTCGCGAAGCGGTTGGCCGAAGCGGGCCTTTGCTTCTTGTTGCGCAAACCAGACTCCGCCGTCGAACGGGATCGAGTCGAAACCGCAAGAGAACACGATGCGCGCCCCACTCTCCTTGGCGGTCTTTTCGTACTTCTCGATCATTGCGGCCATCCAGTTCGGCTCGCCGCAGAGGTCGACGTAATCCGTACCGGCCTTGGCGCACGCCGCCAGCAAGCCTTCGCCGTAGCGCTGATAGGGGCCGACCGTGGTGATCACAACGCGCGTGCGATGCGCCAATGAATCGAGCGCGTTAGAATCCGTAGCGCCTGCTACGATGATGGGGAGCGAGTAGGGCGCGCCGATCTCCGTCCGCACGGCTAGCAGCTTCTGCTCGTCACGTCCCGCGATCGCCCAGCGCACTTCGCCTGACGCTCCGTAAGTCTTGAGCAAATGCTCTGCCACCAGTTTCCCGGTGAAACCGCTCGCGCCGTAAACGATGACGTCGAATTCCTGTGCGCTCATGCCCGCCTCCAAGCGCCGACCCCTAGCACGTCAACGACCCGCAGGGGAGGCGCCCGAGGTTTGGTGTTCGTGCGTCGCCCGCGCCGTGCTCTAGTGTCCGAGACTCATGCCGCCGCTCGCCATCGCCGCCGCCATCGCCTCGGCGATCATTCACGCCAGCTGGAACGCCGCGTTGAAAGGCGGGAACGATCGCGTCACCGACTCATTCCTGATTGCTGTTGGCGGCTTAGGCGCCGGCGCGCTGATCATCATGTTCATGGGCGGGCTGCCTCAGGCCGCTTGGCCATTCTTGGCGATGACGGTCTGCATCCATCTCGCTTACTGGTTCTGCCTCTTCAAGGGCTACGACGCCGGTGACATGAGCCATGTCTACACGCTCTCGCGGGGCATGGCGCCGATGCTGGTCGGCTTTGGCGCCGCGATCTTTGCGCAAGAGATGCCGCCGCCGCTCAAAGTCCTCGGCATCGCGCTCGTTTCGCTTGGCGTATTCGCCGTCGGCGCTAGCCCACGCGCGCCATTGAAGGCGACGCTGTGGGCGGTTGCGATCGGGTTATGCATCGCCTCTTACTCGCTCGTGGACGCTTTGGGATCGAGGGCGGCGGATAACGCGGTGATCTTCCTCGGCTGGTCAATGGCGCTGATGTCTGTGCCGATGGCCGCGTTTGCGTTCTGGCGGCGCGGCGTGAAGCGGTTGCTGGCGGACGCCGCCGTCGCACCATGGCGCGGCATTGGCATCGGCGTGATCAGCTTCGCTGGTTATGGTCTTGTGCTCTGGGCGCAGACGTTTGCGCCCATCGCGCAGGTGACGGCGCTGCGTGAGACATCGGTTGTCTGGGGCGCACTGATCGCGTTCTTCTTCCTGCGCGAGCAATTGGGTGCGCGCCGTTGGGTTGGCGCTGCGATTGTCGCTACGGGCGCTGGCTTGATCGCCTTCGCTTGAGTAAGTTTGCATCAATGGCTGACCTTCAGATCATCCGTATTGACGACGCCAAAGCGCTGGTGCGCGTTGGCGTTCCCGATCCCGAGCGCGCGACGCCGCAAGAAGTGCGCATCTCAGTGACGCTCGCGCTCGGCGAGCCGCCGAACTTCCCAGCGGAAGATCGCATCGGCGCGACTGTCGACTATGACCGCATCATCCACTTCATCCGCGACGACCTTGGCGAACCCGCGCATCTGATCGAAACGCTAGCGGATCGCGTCGCCGGACATTGCCTCTCGTTGTCGCAGCGCGCGCTGTGGGTCGAGGTGACTGTGAAGAAACCCTCGGTGCTTTCAGGTGATGGGTTGGTGGCTGTCTCGATCCGCCGTGAGTGCACGTCATGACGCGCTGGTTACTGGTAACGGGCGCGCGCAGGCTCGGCGCGAAGATCGCGATGCGGGCGTCCGCCGAAGGTTGGAGCGTGATGCTTCACCACAGTCACTCAAGCGCCGAGGCGGCGCAATTGGTCGACGACATTCGCTCAAGCGGCGGCGTAGCGAAGACAATCCAAGCCGACTTTGCCGATAGCGCCTCGGCCGCCGCACTCATCTCTCGCTGCACCCAAGCGGCAGGTGCGCCGATGGTAGGCCTTGTCAATTCCGCCGCGATCTTCGAGCACGACGATGCAGCGACGTTTACGCCAGAAGCGCTTACGCGTCACTTCACCATCAACACGACGGCGCCCTTGCTCCTTACGCAGGCGCTCGCCGCGCAAACGAGCGTGGAGCAACGCACCGTTGTGAACCTGCTCGATTACAAGCTGGCCGCGCCGTATCAGGACCACTTCTCGTACACGGTGTCGAAATTCGCGTTGGCAGGGGCGACGGAGATGTTTGCGCGCGCACTCGCGCCGCATGTGCGCGTCAATGCTGTTGCGCCGGCCTATGCGCTGCCCTCGCCGGGTCAGCCGCAAGAATCTTTTGAGCGCCAACACGCACTAACGCCGCTTGGCTATGGCGTGACGCCAGATGATGTCGCGGCAGCAGCGCTCTACTTGCTCAGCGCGCCAGCGGTGACGGGGCAGGTGATCTATGTCGACGCCGGTCAGCGCTTCTTGCCGCGCGATCGCGACTTCGCCTTCTTCACCCCGTGACGCACGTCACATCGTTACGGCTAAGGGTCGATTACCTTCCACTCATCGGATCGATGGACGGTTCGAAGAGAGATGGAGCAGGAAATGGCCAAGTTTTATTGTCTGGTTGCGGCGCTGGCGGTGTTTGCCCCCTTCGCGTTCGCCACGATGAACCAAGCCGCGCAGATGGTTGCGTAACGGGTCCCTGACCTGAACTTTCCCAAGCTCCCAAGCAGAAATGGGGAGCGCAAGAACCAGGCAGATCCCATGAAAAGCTCACAGGATTGAGGGCGCTGGTCCAACCGGCGCCCTCTTCGTTTGCCCAGGATGTTCTTGTAATGTTCCGCTGTTGGGACTATGGTCCTATTCATGAAGTCCGACCCGTTGCACGGCCGAGGCGCTCGTACCAATGCGAGCGGCCGATACGAGCGCTTTGCCCGCGAAGCCTATGACGACGGCTGGGTCGGCGAGGACGGTGCGCGGCCGCTGGAGACGATCGTTACGCCGGAGCTGGCCAAGAGCATCATCTCCACCAATCAGAGCCCCGACATTTCCTTCGATCAGTCGATCAATCCCTACCGGGGCTGCGAGCACGGCTGCATCTATTGCTACGCGCGACCCAACCACGCCTATGTCGGGCTTTCGCCGGGACTGGATTTCGAGACCAAGCTGTTCGTGAAAGCTAACGCTGTCGAGCTCCTTGAGCGCGAGTTCGCCAAGCCGAGCTACAAGCCGAAGACGATCATGCTCGGTGGCGTCACCGACATTTATCAGCCGATCGAGCGCGGCTACGGCATCACGCGCGGCGTTCTCGAAGTGATGGAGCGCTGGCGCCATCCGGTTTCGCTGATCACCAAATCGCAGCTGGTTATTCGCGATATCGACATTCTCGCGCGTCTTGCCGAGCGCGGGCTCGCAAAGGCGGCGATCTCCGTCACCACGCTTGAGCGCCGGATCGCACGCGTAATGGAGCCGCGCGCGGCCGCGCCGCACCGGCGCGTTGAAGCTGTCCGCATGCTGGCCGACGCAGGCGTGCCCGTCACAGTGATGATGGCGCCCATCGTGCCGGCCATAAACGACAGCGAGATCGAGGCAGTGCTGGAGGAGTGCGCGAAGGCCGGGGCAAGCGCCGCGGGCTACGTGGTGCTGCGGCTACCGCTCGAGATCAAAGATCTCTTTCGCGAGTGGCTGCACGCCCATTTTCCCGATCGCGCCACGCGCGTGATGGCGCTGGTGCGGCAGATGCGGAACGGTCGCGACTACGATCCGGATTGGGGCAAGAGGCAAAGGGGCGAGGGACCTTACGCCAAGCTTATCGCGGACCGCTTTCTCGCGGCGCGCAGGCGCTTTGGCTTGGACGGGCCCAGCTTGCCGCTCGATCACACCCAATTCCGCCGCCCGTTGGGGAAAGACGGCCAGCCGGACCTTTTCGCCTCGGAGTAGCGCTGACCCGCCTCGCGGGCTAAGACGAGCCTTGAGGGGTAGGAGGACGTACCTATGCGCACAGAAGGCCAACGCCGTTCCGATAATTTCGAAGATCGCGGTCGCGGCAGCGGTGGCATGGGCGGCGGCGGTCTGCCCGGCGGCGTTCTGTTTGCAATTCTGCGCCGCATCGGCCTTCGCGGCATCCTGATTGCCGGCATCGTGCTGGCTGGCGTCTGGTTCTTCGCGCCTCCCAACATCAAGCAATTGGTCTTCGGCGCGATCCTCGGCCAAGTGCCAGGTCAAACGCAGACGACGGGCGAAGGCAGCGTCTGTGAAAGTTCTACAGAGGCGGGCCAAGCTTGCGACTTCTCGCGCGTCGTTCTCGCTTCGACAGAAGATGTTTGGACCCAGCAGTTCGCGCAGGGTCGTCTGCCGAATTATGGCCGCCAGCCAGGCGCCTACGTTCATCCGACGCTCGTGGTCTTCCAAGGCGGCGTGGCCACTGAAGGCTGCGGCGCCGCGAGTTCGGACGTGGGTCCGTTCTACTGCCCGGGCGATCGCAAGCTCTACATTGATCCGGGTTTCTACCAGGTCATGGAAAGTCGCCTGCGTGCGCCCGGCGATTTCGCGCAAGCGTACGTCATCGCGCACGAAGTGGGTCACCACGTGCAGAACCTGATCGGCGCAACACAGATCCAAGTGCAAGGCGAGAGCCAGAACCAAACCTCAGTGCGGGTTGAACTGCAGGCTGATTGCTTGGCTGGTGTCTGGGGGCATACGGCGCGCGCCAATCTCGCGATCGATGAGTCGGACTTGCGCGAAGCCCTCAACGCCGCGCACGCGATCGGTGATGACGCGCTCGGCCACCAGAACGAGAGTCAGTTCACCCACGGCTCTAGCGCCCAGCGTATGACGTGGTTCCGCCGCGGTTTCGACAGCGGCGACGCGCGTCAGTGCGACACGTTTAACGTGCCGGCGGGCCAACTCTGAAGAGGTGAAGGCTGGGAGTTATGGCTCCCAGCTGGCCGCCTGATCGATCAAGAACTGTCTGAACGCCGCGATGCGCTTCGAGCGTTTCAGGTCGCTCGGATAGATGAAGTAGACTTCGAAGCTCGGGCCTTGGAGTTCAGGCAGCACTTTCACGAGGTTCGGGTTCTCGCGCGCCATGTAGTCGGGGACGCTGGCGATGCCGAAGCCGGACTCAACTGCGCGCAGCATGCCATAGACATTGTTGATCTCGAGCAGTGGTGGGCGTGGCTTAGCGTCCTCGCGACCGGCGCGCTGTGCCCAATCGAGTTCGCGCATCGGCGTCGGCACGCCGGCCTGGTAGGCAATGATGCGGTGCTCATCGAGGTCCTCGACCTTCTTCGGCGTGCCGTGCCGCTGCAGATAGCTCGCCGATGCATAGAGGCTGACGCGTACATCGAGCAGCTTGCGTTGGATGAGATCCGCGTGTGTCGCCGCCCAAAGGCGGATCGCGCACTCAGCCTCCAGCTTCAGCAGATCGTACTCGCGGTCATCGAGCAAAATCTGCAGGCGTGTTTCTGGGTAGGTGTCGGCAAAGGCGCCAAGGCGCGGCGCGAGCCAAGTTGAACCGAACGCAACGGGCGCGGTGACCTTCAGATCGCCGATGACCTTTTCGCGCGCATCTTTCAACGTCGATTCTGCAATCACCGCAGCGCCGGCCATTTCGCGGGTGAACTCGCGAAGCGCCATGCCCGGCCCGGTCAACAGCAGCCCGCGCGCGTGACGCTGAAACAGCGGTACGCCCATGTCGTTTTCGAGCGCCGCTATCTGACGGCTCACCGAAGACTGGCTGACGCCGAGTTTCTCGGCTGCTGCCGTCAGGCTGCCTGTTTCAGCGGCAAAGTGAAAAGTCTTGAGCTTGTCCCAATCCATATCGGCCCGACCTCGGGCCGGCTGGCCCCGTTGCAATATTGCATAGCTCGGGTCGGTGGTCCATTGGGCGTGGCGCGAAAGCGGCCAAACAGGCGGAATTCGGTCGCGCTCCGCGCGATCTATTCGTCGGCGGTGTGATCATTCCGGCGATCCGGAATGAGGCGCGGATTAGGCCGCTGCGCCGGCCTTTGCGCCGCGCGCGCGGTCCAACTCCAGCTTCGCCAGATAGCGCTCGGCCTCAAGCGCCGCCATGCAGCCCAGCCCGGCCGCCGTCACAGCCTGGCGGTAGGTATCGTCGGCGACATCGCCGGCGGCAAATACGCCTGGAATGTTCGTTTCAGTCGTGCCCGGCTTCACGATGATGTAGCCGCTGTCCTTCATTGCCACTTGGCCCTTGAACAGCTCCGTCGCCGGGGCGTGACCGATGGCGACGAACACGCCGTCGAGTTTCCGCTCTTCACGCGCGCCGGTCTTTACGTTCTTGATCACAATGCCGGTGACACCCTTCGGATCTTCGGCACCCTGAATTTCCTCAAGCGCGGAATCCCACACCACCTCGATCTTCGGGTGATTGAAGAGGCGCTCTTGCAGCACCTTCTCGGCTTTCAGAGAATCCCGGCGGTGGACCAGCGTCACTTTGCTGGCGAGGTGAGCTAAGTAGAGCGCTTCTTCCACGGCGCTATTGCCGCCGCCGATCACCGCCACTTCCTTGCCGCGATAGAAGAAGCCATCGCACGTCGCGCAGGCGCTTACGCCAAAGCCTTGGAACTTCTGCTCGCTCTCAAGCCCTAGCCACTTCGCTTGCGCGCCGGTGGCGATGATCACAGCGTCGGCCAAATAAACTTGGCCGCTATCGCCGGTGAGTTTGAACGGCCGCTGATCCAGCTCAGCCTTGACGATGATGTCCTCGACCATGTCCGTGCCGACGTGCTTGGCCTGCGCCCGCATCTGCTCCATGAGCCACGGGCCTTGGATGGTGTCGGCGAACCCCGGATAATTCTCGACGTCGGTCGTGATCGTCAGCTGACCACCAGGTTGCAAACCCGCAATGAGCATGGGCTTGCGCAGCGCCCGCGCTGCATAGATCGCGGCGGTGTAGCCGGCAGGGCCGGAACCGATGATGACGATGGGGGCGTGACGGGCGGTGTTGGAGGTCATTCTGGGCTCTTGGACGGATTCGTGCGGGCCCAATATGGCGTTACACAGGCCAGTCTGAAAGACGTTCGAAACCACGGCGAACGCATGCTGAAGCCGAGAATTGCGCCTTGATGCTCCACAGCTATGGTGGCCTCCGGGACGGGGCGCGAACGCTGACGGGCCAACACAGCTTGCCGAAAATCTTGGTTGTCGATGATGACGTGCTGATCGCCATGGAATTTGGCCAGCGGCTGACGGGCATGGGTTACGAGGTTCTCGGACCCGCGCACTCGATCGCCGAGGCGGAGGCGCTGCTTGCTCGCGAGACCCCCGACGGCGCAGTGCTCGATGTAAGTTTGGCTGGTGGCGTGTCTAGCGTGCCGCTGGGCATGGCCCTGCATGCCAAGGGCGTGCCCGTCGTGTTTTGCACTGGCTACGACAAGGTGAAGGACGCGCCGCCGGAATTGGCGAGCGCGCCGGTGCTGACCAAGCCTGTCAGCGACGCCGACCTTAAAGCCTGCCTCGAAGAGCTGCTGAGCTAGTTCGCGCGCGTGCGCGCTGCCCATGCTGTTAGCACTGCCGCCGCTGCGCGATCCGTTTCCAGCAATGGTGGGTAGGACCACGTCTCCAGCCTGCCGTTGAATGGCCGCGCGCAGCCGCGTCGCGCCAGACTTTGGTGGAAGCGGGCGAGTTTTCCGAGCTGGCCGTCGACCGCGAGAATGTGCACCGGTTTGCCGGTGGCGGCGGCCTCCGTCGCCATGTTCACGCTGTCGGCGGTGACGAAGATGTGGTCGGCGACGCCCAGGATCGCGGGGTAGGGGTTCGCACCTTCGTCTTCGTAGAAGACCGCGCAGTGCGGCGCGAGCCAGGTGCGGAATTGCATGCGCGCGGCGTGGCTGGTGCGACGCGAAAGTGTCGCCATCAGGGTGCCGCCCGTGCCGCGCTGCACGGCGACAAGTGAGTCTGAAATGGCGCGCGCCCTCTCTGGCGAGATGTCTTGGCGCTTGGACTTACCGCCAATGAGGATCGCGAAGCGTGGCGAAGGAAGCTCTTCTAAATTCGCCGGCTTGTACTCGAAAACTGCGCGATCCATGCGCTCCGCGGTAATGCGACTGCATGCACCGACGATCGGCAGGACGTTCTGCCCCTCAAGGCCGTCATGCATTGGCGGGATCACCACGTCGAACTCGCGCGGGTTCATCCGCGGGTCTTGCAGCTGCACGACAAAGGTCTTCCCATGCGACCAGTCGCGCACGCCCAGTGCAAACGGGATGGAAGCTCGGCCGCAGCCGATGAAGATATCTGGCCAGGGCGCTTCGAGCGCATCCGAGTCGATGCTCAGCGCCTGCCTCGGTGCAGGCACGAGGCCCGCCGGCAGCCAGCGCCACGGCGTACGCAGGCGCACGCGCTTGGTCGTGAGGGATATCGGTGCGCGCCGCGCAATCGCTTCGGCCAGCCCGAGCGCTTGCGCTTCGATGCCGGCGCGGCCGTCCGTGACGATCCAGACGTTCAGAGGCTCTGCGGGCTGATAGCCAGCGCTACGCATTCAGCCCCCGTCCGTCCCGAAAAATCAGAGGTACTTCACCTTGACGATTTCGTACGATTTCGGCCCGCCAGGCGCCATGACCTCGACGACGTCGCCTTCCTCCTTGCCGATCAGCGCGCGCGCGATCGGGGAGGTGATCGAAATCTTGCCGCCCTTCACATCGGACTCGTCTTCGCCGACGATCTTGTACTTGGACTTCGCGCCTGAATCCTCGTCGAGGAGGTTCACGGTCGCGCCGAACTTCACCTGCTTGCCTGTGAGCTTCGAGATATCGATGACCTGAGCGCGGGCGATCTTGTCCTCAAGCTCGGTCACGCGGCCCTCGATGAAGGCCTGGCGCTCTTTCGCCGCATGATATTCGGCGTTCTCGGAGAGGTCGCCGTGGGCGCGCGCTTCCGCGATCGCCTGGATTACGGCGGGGCGTTCTTCGGTCTTGAGACGCTTTAGCTCTGCGTCGAGGGCGGTATAACCCTCGGCGGTCATTGGGATTTTTTCCATGGGTGTGGTGTTATAGTCCGTTTTGGATATGAAAATTTGGGTCCGATCCGGCCTGACGTCAAGCATAGGCCTGAAGGGCCCGAACGCCTAGAGGCGCCCCGGATTTGAGCAACCGGATGGCCTGGATGGCCGCCCGTGCGCCCGACACAGTCGTATAATACGGGATGTTCTGCACCAGCGCTGTTCGACGGATCGAATGGCTATCCCGGTGGGACTGAGCGCCTTCGGTTGTATTGAACAGCAACTGGACTTCGCCGTTCTTCATGGCGTCGACGATGTGGGGGCGGCCCTCGGCAACCTTGTTGATCTTTTGGATCGTAAGGCCTTGCTCAATGAGGTAATCGGCGGTGCCTCCTGTCGCCATCACGGCGAAGCCGAGTTCGATGAGGTCCTTCGCCACGGGGATCATCGCTGGCTTGTCGGCATTCTTCACCGAGATGAAGCATGTGCCCGCCGTTGGCAGATTGATGCCGGAGGCGATCTGGCTCTTGGCGAAGGCCGCCACGAAGTTCTCGTCGAGCCCCATGACCTCGCCGGTCGAGCGCATCTCTGGGCCCAGCACCGGATCGACGCCTGGGAAGCGGGCAAATGGGAAGACGGCTTCCTTCACCGCGACATGCTTCTTCGATGGCCGGTCGAGCTTCAGCTCCTTCAGCTTCACCCCGGCCATGACCTTTGCCGCCGCCGCCGCGATCGGCCGGTTGATCGCCTTCGCCACGAACGGCGCCGTCCGCGACGCGCGCGGGTTGGCTTCCAGGATGAAGATCTCGTCGTCCTTCACCGCAAACTGAATGTTGATCAGGCCGCGCACGTCGAGCGCCAGCGCCAGCTTCTTGGTCTGTGCTTCGATCTCGTCGATGAGCTTCTTGGGCAGCGAGTAGGGCGGCAGCGCGCAGGCGCTATCGCCTGAGTGCACGCCCGCTTCCTCTATGTGCTCCATGACACCGGCGACGAAAACCTCTTCGCCGTCGCAGATCGCATCGACGTCGACCTCGATGGCGTCTCGCAGGTAACGATCGACCAGCAGCGGCTTCTTCTCTGAAACAGCAAGCTCGCTCGGCCCCCCGAGTGCGCGCGAGATCCGGGCGACGTATTCGTCCAGTTCGCCTTCGTTCTGCACAATCTGCATTGCAAGGCCGCCCAGCACGTAAGACGGGCGCAGCATCACCGGATAACCGATCTTGCCCGCGCCCGCGCGCGCCGCATCGAGCGACGCCGCGATGGTATTGTCGGGTTGCTTCAAGCCGATCTTCCGCAGCAACGCTTGGAAGCGATCGCGATCTTCGGCGAGATCGATCGCATCGACGCTGGTGCCGAGGATCGGCGCGCCTTCGTCTGCCAGCGGCTGCGCCAGCTTCAGCGGCGTCTGCCCGCCGAACTGCACGATCAAGCCCTGGACATTGCCGCGCGACTTCTCTGTCTCGACAATCTCAAGCACGTCTTCCGTCGTCAGCGGCTCGAAGTAGAGGCGATCGGAGGTGTCGTAGTCGGTCGACACGGTTTCGGGGTTGCAATTGACCATGATCGACTCGACGCCGATCTCGGTGCAAGCAAACGCAGCGTGGCAGCAGCAATAGTCGAACTCGATGCCTTGGCCGATCCGGTTCGGCCCGCCGCCCAGAATGATGACCTTCTCACGATCGCTCGGATCAGCTTCGCACTCAGCAACATCCGAACCATACGCCGGATATTCGTAGGTCGAGTACATGTACGGCGTCGTCGCGCGGAATTCGGCGGCGCAGCTATCGATGCGCTTGAATTGCGGGCGCACGCCGAGCTTGCGGCGCGCGGCGCGTACGTCGCGCTCGCGCTGGCCGGTGAGCTTGCCGAGGCGCGCGTCGGAGAAGCCTTGCGCCTTCAGCGCGCGGAAGCCGACGGCATCCTTAGGCAATCCTTCGGCGCGGATTTCCGCCTCTTTTTCGATGATTTCAGCTATCTGGCGCACGAACCACGGGTCGAAATGCGAGGCCGCGCAAATTTCTTCAACGCTCAAGCCGCGACGCAAGGCTTCCGCGCACACGAGCAAGCGATCGGACTTCGGCGTCACCAGACGCGCGCGCACAGCCGCGCGACCATTGTCTTCGTCGGCCGCACCTTCGATGGCGATCTCATCCAAGCCGGTCAGGCCGGTGTCGAGCGAGCGTAGCGCTTTCTGCAGAGATTCCTGGAACGTTCGCCCAATCGCCATCGCTTCGCCGACCGACTTCATCGAGGTCGTCAGCGTCGTGTCTGAACCTTGGAAGCGTTCGAACGCGAAGCGCGGGATTTTGGTGACGACGTAATCGATCGTCGGCTCGAAGCTGGCTGGCATTGCGCCGCCGGTGATGTCGTTGGCGATTTCGTCGAGCGTGTAGCCGATGGCGCACTTGGCCGCGACCTTGGCGATGGGGAAGCCCGTCGCCTTCGAGGCCAGCGCAGAGGAACGCGACACACGCGGGTTCATCTCGATGACGACCATGCGCCCATTCGCCGGGTTCACCGCGAACTGCACGTTCGAACCACCGGTCTCAACGCCGATCTCGCGCAGCACCGCGATGCTCGCATTGCGCATGATTTGATATTCGCGGTCGGTCAGCGTCAGCGCCGGTGCGACAGTGATGGAGTCGCCCGTGTGCACGCCCATCGGATCGATGTTCTCGATCGAGCAGATGATGATGCAGTTGTCCGCTTTGTCGCGAACAACCTCCATCTCGTACTCCTTCCAGCCGATGATGCTTTCTTCGACCAGAATTTCCGTGATCGGAGACGCAGCGAGCCCGCGCTCCACGATCTCCTTGAACTCTTCCAGATTGTAGGCGACGCCGCCGCCCAAGCCGCCCAGCGTCAGCGACGGGCGGATGATCGATGGCAGTTGCACATGCTCAAGCGCCTCGAGCGCTTGCTCCATTGTGTTGACCAGACGCGAGCGCGGCGACTCCAGGCCGATCTTGTCCATTGCGTCGCGGAACTTCATCCGGTGCTCGGCTTTCTCGATGACGTCAGCCTTTGCGCCGATCATCTCGACGCCGTGCTTCGCCAGCACGCCGGTGCGCTCCAATGTCAGCGCGCAGTTGAGCGCGGTTTGCCCGCCCATCGTCGGCAGCAACGCATCCGGCTTTTCCTTCTCGATGATCTTCTCGACCATCTCCGGGGTGATCGGTTCGATGTAGGTCGCGTGCGCCAGGCCGGGATCGGTCATGATCGTCGCTGGGTTCGAGTTCACCAGGATGACGCGATAGCCCTCGGCCTTCAGCACCTTCACCGCTTGCACGCCGGAATAATCGAACTCGCACGCCTGGCCGATAATGATTGGCCCGGCCCCAATGATCAGGATCGAGTTGATGTCTGTACGTTTCGGCATGCGTCTCCGCCCGCGTTGTGCGGCCTAAGAATCGATCCTTCAGGGGATCGCGCGTGATTACGGCAAGGGGCGGAGGGGGACAAGCCCGCGCGGTGCAGCGCAGGCTTGTCCGGAAGGGCTAGGCGGCGGTTGCAGCGGTGGGAGTTGGCTCAGCGGTTTTCTGCGGTAGCAGCGCCACGATCACGGCGCCCAGGGCTAGGGCGACAAACCCGCCAATGCCGGTCAGACCGCTCCAGGGAAAGGCAGGATTGGAGAGCGCCAGTGCAGTGACGCCGCCAGCGGCGTTTATCGTGCCGTGCAGAATGCCTGCCGACCACACCGAACCGGCGCGGTCGCGTACTAAGGTCATGATCGGCGCGAGCAGCATGCAGAAGCCAACGAACATGCCGACACCCAGCACCCGCTCACTCGGATAGTTGTGGCCCATCAGATAGATTGCCGGGGCATGCCACACGCCCCAGACCGCGCCTGTGACAAGCGACGTGCGCCAGAAGCCGCCGGGACGCCACAGATAGTGCAAGTAGCCGCGCCAGCCGAGTTCTTCGCTCAGTGTCATTACGGAATTGATCAGCGAGCCGACCACAAGCGCCTGGAAAAGGACGAGCGGCACAAGGGGCAGAGACTGCAGGCGACTTGTATCTTGGCCGGCTTGTTCCGCGGCGAGCAGGATGTTGGCATTCAGATCGCCGAGCTGACGATCCGATAGAAGCACCGTGAACGCCACCGAACCGGCGCAAAGCGCAAGACCGATCAAATACGCGAAGAGCAGCCACCAGCTCGGTTTGAACTTCAGGCCAAGCGCTATGATGCGGCGGTCTTTCTCGAATGCGAAGGTGCAGATGATGGCCGCAATCGCGGGGCCCATCATCATCCCGAATAGAGTGATGACCGCGCCAAGCGGTTCGTCGGTCGTGCCCGCCGACCAACCGCCGATTGCGATGGTCCAAGAGATCGCAAACGTCAGCACCAGAAAGATGATCGATTTATTGGTCGTCGACATCACGCACCCCCGTTCTTGTCTTCGGTTGCTTCCCCGAGCTTGACGCCCCTTGCGCGCAGCGCTTCGCGCAGCAGGAATTCGATCTCAGCATTGACGCTGCGCAGGTCCGCGTTCGCCAAGCGGGCGATGGCGTCGTGCAGCGCCGGATCGAGCCTGAGCGCGAAGGCTTTGCGTTCGGGGGGCATGGCTCTCTCTCTCGCCTATTGGTAGAGCGAGCCTGCGTTGACGACCGGCTGGGCGTCTCGGTCGCCGCAGAGCACGACCAGCAGGTTGGACACCATCGCGGCGCGGCGTTCGTCGTCGAGCTTGACGATGTCGCGTTCGCTAAGCTGCGCCAGCGCGCTTTCCACCATCATCACCGCGCCTTGCACGATCTTCTGGCGTGCAGCGAGCACGGCTTCGGCTTGCTGGCGGCGCAGCATGGCGCCGGCGATTTCCGGCGCATAGGCGAGGTGGCTGAGCTTGGTCTCGTCGATGACGACACCGGCAACCGAGACACGCTCCTGCAGCTTCTCTCGCAGCAGCGTCGAGACCTGTTCTGCGTCGCCGCGCAGGGTCGGCTCTTCGTGCTCGGCGTGGTCGTAGGCAAAGTGCGAGGCGATCTCGCGCACGGCCGTTTCGATCTGGATGTCGACGAAAGTCTGATAGGCGTCGACATCGAACAGCGCTTGCGCCGTATCGGTGACGCGCCACACCACCACCGCCGCGATCTCGATCGGGTTGCCGCGCTTGTCGTTAACCTTCAGCTTCTCGCCGGTGACGTTGCGCACGCGCAGGCTGATTTTCTTGCGCGTATACCAGGGCAGGACCCAGCGGAGGCCCGCATTGCGGTCAGTGCCCTTGTAGTTGCCGAAGAGCGTGATGGCCGCGCCCTCATTGGGCTGCAGGGTGTAGAAGCCGCAGAGCACCAGCGTGAAGGCGAGGGAGAGGACCAGGACGACCAGCCCCATGACCCCGTCCTCGTAGCGGATGAGCTCCACCACCGCCCAGATCAGCCCCGCCAGTAGGAGGAGCGCCACCAGCAGCATCATGCCGCCGTTGGACGTATTTGCTTTGCGTTCTTGTGTGCGATTCAACTCGGCTGCGGCCATGACATACCCTCTCATGCCATCAAAGTGATATCATCATAGTAGCATGAAGGTATCATAAGCAAGGGAAATCGGCGCCACAGGGGGCCGTTCACCAAGTTCTAAAATCTCGTATTAAGCGCGATCTGGTACCCCCAACGGATCGTCTAAAGGTCCGTTTTTGGGGCGGAAAATGGTTATCGAGCGGTTCACCACGAAACGTACGCGGCGCGCCATGTTGCGCGACGAAAGCGGCAACGTGGCCATGATGTGGGCGCTGATGGGCACCGTCCTGATCGGTTTGGTCGGTCTGACCGTGGACTTCACCCGCGCGCAGGCCATCCGCAACACGATGCAGAACGCGGCTGACGGCGCGGCGCTTGTGGCCGAGCGCAGCTCGAACCTGTCGATGGGCGACCGCACAGCGGCGGCTCGCGCCTTCTTTGACGCTGAGGTCGGCAGCTTGGCCGGCAACGTCACCTTCAACGTCGTTCAGCTCGCCGATGGCGGCCACCGCGTCGACGCCTCGACGCCGATGCCGATGAGCCTTGCGCGCATCGTCAGCGACAATCCTTGGACGATCGCGGTAGCAGCCGAAGCTCAGGCCAATGCGAGCCCGCCGATCGAAGTCGCGCTCGTGCTCGACAATACCGGTTCGATGTCCAACGACATGCAGGCGCTACGCGATGCGTCCAGCGATCTGGCCAGCGACCTGTTGGCGCTCGACGGCGACACCGTGCGCGTCGCGCTGGTGCCGTTCGTGGCGCAGGTGAACATCGGCAACCAGAGCGCACACCTCGCCTGGATCGATCAGGCGGGCAATGCGCCATACAACGGCGAAATTCTCGAAGACCGTTCCATCGCTCACCGCTCGCGCGTCACCAACACCTCGAGTTCAAGCTACACGGGCTCCGAGTGCGAGGCGCTCTCGACAACGCCAGCGGGTTACACCGGACCGTATGAGATCACCTGGCGGCGCGGCGGCGGCGGTGCTGGCGGCGCCTCGAACCGTTGTTATGCCTGGACGCCGGCTGATGGCATCAGCCACCTGGAACTCTTCGATTTGCTCACAAACGAAAGCTGGAAGGGGTGCGTCGAGGCCCGGCCGGAGCCTTACGACATCACCGATGCGGCGCCGAACACGACCGATCCCGACACGATGTTCGTGCCGTTCTTCTGGCTCGACACCACCGACGGCTATTCGAACTCGTATCTCACGGACAGCGTCGGCGACATTTCCGGCGCGACGATGACGACAAGCATGGGCACCACCTCCGGCAGCACGCAGCAGCAGCAGCAAGCGCGGATGTTCAACGTCTTCAAGTATCGCAACAACAGCGCTTCGACCACGAGCTCGCCGCCATCGATCCGCGGCCCCAACCGCGGGTGCCCGACGCCCATCGTGCCGTTGACATCGAACAACTCGACCATTCAGTCGAACATCGCCGCGATGACTCACTGGAGCGGTGGCGGCACCAACCAGGCCGAAGGTCTTGCCTGGGGCTGGCGCGTGCTCTCGCCGGGAGCGCCGTTCACCGAAGGCGAGCCTTTCAACGCTGCACGCGACAACGTTCGCAAGGTCATCGTTCTGATGTCTGACGGTGAAAACACCAACGTCGGCAGCGATCCAGTGTTGGCGAGCGATTATTCCGCCTACAACCATCTCGGCCTCTGGCGCGATCTGGATGATGGCGGTCTTCTCAGTCAGCTGGTCGGCGGCATTTTGCGTGGCATCCTGCCGCCGCAATACCGCCGCAGCATCAACGGTTCCAACAGCTACGTGAACTACATCAACAGCCGCGAAGCGCAGCTTTGCACCAACATCAAAAACGAAGGCATCGAGATCTACACGGTCATTTTCCGAGAAACTGATACGACCACTGAGAACTTGATGCGCAACTGCGCTTCCAGCAGCGGCCACTTCTACCGGGCCGACAATGCGCAGGAACTCGCCGCGGCGTTCGATGCGATCGGCACCGGTATCGGCGCACTGCGTCTGACCCGATAAGCGAACAGGATGGAGTGAGCAGATGACCAATCTGCTCACTTTTCCTTTGTTATTGAGGCGCCTGGAAATTCACGGCGATGCGCGTGGTTGAACCGACTGCGCTTGAGCCATCAGACAATGTCGCCCGCGCGCGGTAGGAGTTGGAGGCGCTGAGCGCGGCGCGGCCGAAGCCAGCGCCTGAAGGCGTCTCCGACGCGATGGTGCAACTCACCGAAAGATCGCCGAGCACGCGGCAGTCGAGCACGACCCGCCCGCCAACGCCGTTGTTCAGCGCTGAGCGCGGATAAAGGTCGGAGATGCGACGCGACGTTGGCCGCTGCGTCCATACCACCGTGCCGGCGCGCTGAGGCGGCTGTTGTGGGGTGGCCGAGCCGATAATTGAGGGCTCGACATTGGCCATTTGCGTGGGCGGCGGGGTGACGCTCGGATTGAGCGGCACGGGCGTGCTTGACGTCGTGCTCGGCGCAAATGTTACCGGACCGCTTGGAGCTGCTGCGCTGTTTGGGTTCGAAGCGGGTGGGTCGCGGCGCGGTTGCTCACGTTCGGCAGTGCGCTGCGGCTCCTCGCGTGTCGTACGCTGCGTTTCACGCTGCTCAGGGCGCGTGACCGTTTGCCGGTCGGCGCGGGCGGTGACCGCTTCGGAGAGCGGCACGCTTGGCGCTTCTTCCAAGTCCGAGAACGACTCGTCGCCTGAGCTTTGGTCCGCGGTTGCCGTTTGCGTCTCCGCAGTTTGCTCCGCGCTCGGCGGTGCGTTGCCCATGCCGCCGCCGAAGTAGATCCCGCCAATCAGAGCGGCCCCGCCAAGCAGCGCAATCAGCACGAACGCACGCAGCGGCCCGCCTTGTCCTTTCGGAGGATCGCGGAGGTCGCGCGTGTAGTCTCGATCGATTGGCGGTCGGCGTGACGCTTGTGGCGGCGGATCGAGCCGGCGTTGCGTTGGCGGCAAACCGCCGTCGCGTCGCGGCGCTTCTGCGCGCGGCGTCGTTGCGGGCTGACGTACGGCCGGCCGCGATGGCGGCGCGGCCGGGGCGCGTGCGTCGCCGGGGCCGGTAAGCTGCTTCAAGCGCAGTTCGGCAACTTCGGAGAACGCGCCGTCTGGGCCGTAGCGCGCGAGATAGTCCATGAAGTCGGACGGGTTGCGGCTGTCGCGGATAGCGCGCCAGTGCTCGGCTTCCGAGCCGAGCGGGTCAGAGGACGGCGGCACGCGATAGCTCTGCGGCGGCTCCGGCTGTGGCGCTCGATATTGTGGTTCTTGCCGGCGCGGCGGCGGTTCTGCCTGGATCGCGGTGCGGCGTGGCGCGGGCGGCGGATCATAGTCGCGCGTCTCGCGCTGCGCGGCGCCGACGCCGGCGCGCGCCGCATTCACCATGCGGTCGACGGCGAAAAAGAGTGGGTCGAGCGCGGGATCGTTCGGATCGCCGCTCCAGCGCGACAGATCGAACGCCGGCGATTCACCGATGCTCGACGGCGGTGGTGGCTCGATAAGACTCGCGACCACCGCCTTTTCAGCGTTGATCACCCGTTGTGCTGCATCAAGGAATGGCCGCGAGCGGATCGAGGCCTGTGACCACACGACGACGCCAGCGCCGCTTGATCGCAATGCGCCGTCGCTCGAAGGCGCTCCGCCAATCGAGAAACCGGCCGCCTCGAACATATCCGCAAGCGCCTTGGCCTGCGGTTCGTCCTCGCGGACACAAACTATGAGTACGTCCGCCATGACGTCTCCTGCGCCCCGTCCCAGTCACCACCGTGACCTCGATACCACGGAACAAAAGTCATGCCACCCGGCGAGACCCGGCATTACTGTGAATTCGCGTCAAAGCACCGGCTCAAAGGCGCCCGTCGCAGCATTCAACAGTTCAAGCCCGCCGTCCGCCACGCCGTAGCGCATGCCAACAAGGTTAAGCCCTCGCGTCTTGATTGCATCCTGAATGAACGGAAATGTGGCGAGGTTCTCCAATGTCACCCGGATGCTTTCGTGCTCGAGTTCCGAGAGCCGGTCGCCGCCCGGCGGGATGCGAGACTTGGCGGTGTCGAGGAGGCTGATCCAGGAATCCAGGAAGGAATGGGGGTCGCGCTCGCGCTCGTCGAGCGCGGCCGCGCAGCCGCCGCACTGGGCGTGGCCGAGCACCAAGATCGTCTCGACCTTCAGGTGCTTCACCGCGAACTCAATGGCGGCGCTGACACCGTGAAAGCCGGGCGCCTCTTCGAACGGTGGAGCTAGGTTTGCGACGTTGCGGACAACGAAAAGCTCGCCTGGGCCGGCGTTGAAGATGGTCGCCGGGTCCACTCGGCTGTCCGCGCAGGCGATGACCAACGTGCGGGGCGCCTGTCCGCGATCGGCGAGATACCGGTGCAGGCTCCGCAGCTCAGGCCAGCGCTTTTCCCGGTAGATCCGGTAACCCTCGATCAGGTGCTCCATGCGCGCTCTTCAAGCGAACCTGCTTGGCGGCGTCAACCGCGCGCGCAAACTCTCCAGTGCTCGGAGGGAAGAATGAAGTCCGTCATTGCCGCGTTCGCTGCCGCGCTGCTCGTCGCGTCCTGCGCCAGCGCGCCCGATTTTCCCTCACAACGCGAACGTCTCGCGCGCCAAATTGCCGACGACGCGGTCGGCTTCAACGAAGCCTACGCCCAGGCCGTCTCCGCCCAAATCTTGCTGAATATTCTCCGCTCGCGCGATCGCTTGCCGCGTCATTACCTTGCCATGACAGGCATCTCCGACAGCCCGTCTTGGACAACGTCCCGATCCGCGACACTCGGCGGTGTGCCACTGGGAGACATCAATTCGCCGTGGGGCGTTGGCGGACTCGGCGTCTCGGGCGAGCGTTCGTCGCGTCCGAGCTACGCTGTGCAACCGTTCAGCGCCGAGACGTTGACGCGCACGGCGTTTCAGCCAACGCCTTCCAACGTGTTCGAGCACTATTGGTATAGTGGCTGGCCGCGCGATCTGCTGCTGTTGATGATGGTGGAATCGATCGAGAAAATCGGCCCCGATGGCCATCTCTACACATACACCAATGAAGCGAACACGATCGCCAATGATTGCGTCGCGAGCGTGCAAACCGAAGGCTGCGAGTTTGTTCGCGAGATGCGCGCGTTCCTCGCGGCGGCCGAGCAGCACCCGCTTCAGAGCAACATTGATCTGACCACCGGGCGTGCCTTGTGCGGGCTTGTCGAAGCCTATGGTCCGGTCGCGCCAGTCCGCCCGATCGCGCCGCGCGAGGGGCAAGTGTGCGATCCGGTGTTTGCGATCGGCGGCGACACGCTCCGTTTGCGTCTGCGCTCCCTCGACGACATGGTCTACTACGTCGGCGAATTGCTGCGCGCCGACGCGACCCAAGTCGGTCCGGATGGCGTCATTGAAGCGCAAATTACAATCCGCGCCGCAGGTCTACGTGGCGGTGGCAGAGGCGTTCCGCTCTTCCGTGTGATGCCGGTCTCCGAAGCCGCGCGCGGTTACTACGCGGCCGAAGTCAGTTACGGCGGCCACCGCTACCGTGCGGGTCCCGCGATCGGCCGCTCGTGCGCCGAAGCGTCTGCTGTCGGCGTCTGCGAGGACGTCGCGGAAGAAGGCGACCGTTCATCCTCGGTGCTGTCGCTGATCGCTGAAATCCTGGCGCTCAATCAATCACCCGACGCGATCCGGGCGCCGAGCCGGCTCATCGCCGAATGACAGGCGCAGCTTTCGCGCGCCAATGTCCATGAAATAAGCACAATCGCCGAAGCGGGTGGGTGTTTCGTCTGATCGTCGCCCGCGTTCGTCGCAATCGCGTAACCGTGAGCAGCAGTGTGCTGCAGTGCGTGTTCTTATGCGTTGCGACGTTACGGAGAGAACGGGATGAAACGCTTCATGCTCGCCGCGGCAATGATCTGCGCTCTCGGCGCGGCGCCAGCTTCGGCGCAAACCTACCGGACATACCGCTGCTCCAACAGCACCGCATTGCGTGTGATCTTCGACGAAGAGCGCGGAACAGCGACAGTTGTGCCGTTTGGCCGTCCGAGCATCCGCCTTGATCGCGTCGCGGGCGGCCCCAATTTTCACTACGCGCGCCGCAATACACATGAGTTGCGTGGCAATGCGCGCGAAGTGCTTTGGCGCTCGGGATCGGCGTCTTGGACCTGCCGACGCTCGGGGAACTGATCGCGCTTGAGAACGCGGCGCGCGCGTGGGACATACGAAGCTGACGAGTCAGCGGAGTTCACATGCGCGGCACTATCCTCGGTATCCATGACGGGCGCGGCGTTCTGCTCGGCGAGGGCGAGCGGCGCCTTGAATTCCCGCTGACTGAATGGCGTTCCGGCGGTTCGCCATACCCGGGGCAGATCGTCGATTTTCTTGAGGAGGGCGGCCAAGCCCGCGCCGTCTTCGCGGTGCCTGGCATGGGTTCCGCGCAAAGCTTCAGCGTCGGCGCGCAATCCAGCTCGCGCGTGTTGGGCATTATCGGCGTCATCAGTTTGGTGGTTAGCTTTGTCATCCCGTTCATCCCGACCATCGCGGCCTTCGTGCTCGGCGTCATCGCCGCCGGCCAGGCGCAACAAGAGCGCGACGACACCTCGCTTCTGCTCGCACGCATCTCCTGGATCGGCGCTGTGGTGATGTTGGGCATTGGCCTGCTGATCGTGCTTGCGCTCATTGCTTTCGTCGGGACGCTTGGCTTCGCTGGCTTTTGGCAGGGTTGGGGCGACTGGAACTTCTAGAGTTCCAACAATGCTGCATCGCCCTCCACGAAGGAGCGGATGCGATCATGTTGCGCGCCCACCATCTCGGGCCATTCGTTCTCCATGATCGAAAGCAGCCCATGCAGGTCGTAGGGGCCGAGTGACGTCTTGAAGTCTGCGTACTGATCCTGAAACCCCCGCCGGGCCTCGGTGCCGGCGTCGGATTTCACAACGACGAAGCCGCGGCTGGCGCGGATGACGAGATGAAGGTTCTTTTCGCCGGGTGGTGCATCGATACGCCAAGGCGGGAAGCGCCGGTTCTCGCCCGCGTGGTAGAGACAGATTGCATTGCCGGCCGGATCGCGCAGCCACGCCTCGCGCCAGAGCCAACTCTGCGTCACCGGCTCGCGCTCGAATTTCAGACCCGCCGCCTTCAGTCGCTCAACCAGCGGATCGAGGCTGGTGTCCGGTACCTCAAAATAGAGGTGTGGCGCGTTCTCGCGGGGAATGGCGCCATCGGCCAGATGCAGCGAAAAAGTCGCTTCGCCCTTTGGCAGTTCGAAGCGCGCATAATGCGGACTCTTCACGATGAGGCGAAGGCCCAACGCTTCATAGAAAGCAATCGACGCATCGATGTTGCTCGCTGGCGCAGTGACTTGATTGAGGCGCATGAGGTTCAGTTTACGCTCCGGGAGCGGTCAGTGCACGCGCGCGATTTGAACTCCGGTCGCCCGTGCAATTGCAGCTCAGGGGTCTCCGGATCGAGCGTTAGCGTCTGACTGGCGTCGCGTCTTTCGCGCATTGCGCGCGCAGAGCGTCGGCGAGGTGCTTACACCTGCCCACACTTGCAACGGCGCTATCGCCAGCTGCCATTGCGGCGTGTCCACGCGGGCAACGCAGCACGCACTCTTCGGCGTCGAGGCTGGTCACGCTGCGGTCTCCGCTACGAATATGAGTTGCAGATACACCGCGCGCACCACAGATCACTCGAAAGATCGGCATAGGCAAAGGTTGTGGCGAGTCTCCGGGCGCCGATATCACGGTGCGATGATTGATCCACACTATTGGCACGACGCTCTAATGTTTCAGTTTTATGACAATTGCTCGCGCAACGGGCGAAGAGGCGCGCGACATTCATGTGTGAAGTCGTAGAGGAGTTGTGAAAGTCAGGGTGCTCATGTCGGAAAAGAAGACGCTGAAGCGAGAGGTCAAAGCGGTCTGGGATCGCGTGAAGCGCTTGCGCGCCGACCGCGCCAAGAACTACGCGCCTGAGGACATCGCCGCCGCAGCCGAGCAACTCGAACTCAGCGCGACCCGGTTGCGCGCGCTCGCTGAGCAGCTCAGCGCTTTGAAAGCAATGCCGCCTGAGGCTCGTCCCAAGAAGTCGCCCAAGCTGAAGAGGGCCGCCAAGAAGAACCCAGTCGCTAACGACTGAAGCGGGTTTCCGCACGGAGAACATTGCCATCCGCCCGTGTCGGCGCCTCTACTGGCGCCAACAAGAAAACGGGAGGTCGAGATGCACGATCTGGTCATTCGCAACGGCACAATCGTCGATGGGTCCGGCGCGCCGCGCTTCGTGGGCGATGTCGCCATTGATGGCGGCCTGATTACCGCGGTCGGCCAAAACCTGCCGAAGGGCAAGGAAGAGATCGACGCGGCCGGCAAGATCGTGTCGCCCGGCTGGGTCGACATCCACACCCACTATGACGGCCAAGCCACCTGGGATCAGGAAATGGCGCCGTCGTCCTGGCACGGCGTCACCACAGTTGTGATGGGCAATTGCGGCGTCGGCTTCGCGCCGGCCAAGCCCGACAAACACGATTGGCTCATCGGCTTGATGGAGGGCGTAGAAGACATTCCCGGCACCGCGCTGGCCGAAGGCATGACCTGGAACTGGGAATCCTTCCCGGAATATCTCGACGAACTTGAGCGTTTGCCGCGCACCGTCGATGTCGGCACCCACGTTCCGCACGGCGCCGTGCGCACCTACGTCATGGGCGAACGCGGCGCGCGTAACGAAGAACCAACCGAAACCGATATCGCGCAGATGTCGAAGGTCGTGGAGGAGGGCCTGCGCGCCGGCGCACTCGGCTTCTCGACATCACGCACCATCCTGCACAAATCCGTCGATCGCGAACTGGTCCCCGGCACCACGGCGACGAAGGAAGAATTGCTCGGCATCGGCCGCGCCATGGGTCGCGTCGGTTACGGCGTCTTCGAAATGGCGTCGGACCTGAAACGCGAATGGAACGAGTTCGAGTGGATGGGCGAACTCTCGCGCGAAACCGGCCTGCCAGTCACGTTCGCGGCGCTGCAATCGATCGCCAAGGAATTGCCGTTGCCCGAACAGATCAGCGAAATGCGGGCCCAGAACGCCAAGGGCGCCAACATCGTCGCGCAGATCGCGCTGCGCGGAAACGGCATCGTCATGGCCTGGCAAGGCACAGTGCATCCGTTCCGCTTCAAGCCCGCCTGGAACGAAATCATCGACAAGCCGTGGGTCGAACAGCTTGCGCACCTTAAAGATCCCGCCTTCAAGCAGCGCATGCTGACGGAAGACAACGTCTTCCCGGAAAGCGATGTCATCGGCTTGCTGATGATCATCGCCGGCGGCTGGTCGATGCACTTTGAAATGGGTCCGGACTTCAATTACGAGCCGACGCAGTCGGAAACCATCGCCGCGCGTGCCGCCGCCGCGGGCGTCTCGCCGGCGGAATACACCTACGATCTCTTGATGCAAAACGAGGGCACGGGTTTCGTCTACTTCCCGATCCTCAACTACGCCGATGGCAATCTGAACTTCCTCGAAGAGCTGCAGCACTCCGATGATTGCGTGAATTCGCTCTCAGACGGCGGCGCGCATTGCGGCACCATCTGCGACGCCGCTTCGCCCACCTTCATGCTTCAGCATTGGGTCCGCGATCGCGACGGCAAACGCATCACGCTCGAGAACGCCGTGAAGCGCCAATCGCGCGACACCGCCGTGCTCTACGGCCTCTCCGACCGGGGCCTCATTGCGCCCGGTTATGTAGCCGATATCAATGTCATCGACTTCGACGCGGTCAAGCTCGGCAAACCCTGGCTCGCCTTCGATCTCCCGGCGGGCGGCAAGCGCTTGCTGCAGAAAGCCGACGGTTACATCGCCACCATCAAGTCGGGGCAGGTGACGTTCCGCAACGGCGAGTACAAGGGCGTCCACCCCGGTAAACTCATCCGCGGCCCGCAAAGCGCGCCGGCCGCGATGGCGGCGGAGTAGACTGAACGACGTCGAAGCGGTCGCGCAGATGGTCGCTTCGACGTTCGTTAGAATGGATTGAGCGTATATCCATCTTGTTGCAGCAGCGCGTGCGCCGTCATCGCCGAGAGCGCCATTCGCACGCCCGGCAACAAGTCCTCCTGTTCAATGTCGTAGTGCGCGGCGGTCTGTCCGCAGAGATAGATGTCGACGCCACTTGTAACGAGGGCCTCGATGAGCGCGGCGTTCGCATTCGTTGCGTCCTCGCTTGGGCTCGTGGTGAGATCGCGCGCCGCTCCCCCGTGAACGACGATCGCCAAACGAATGTTCTCGCGCGGTACGCCGGCGCGAACATGCATGTTCAGAAACCGAGCGGCGGATTCAAGACGTCGATTGACGGCGCCAGTTTCGGCCGCTTCTGAAACGTCAAACGCCACTTTGAACGTGGCGGTTGGGGGAAGTGGCGCGGCGCCTTGGACTTCGGCGGTGTTGCCATAGATGACGATAGCCGGACCAGGGCTAAAGCGAGATTGATCCGCGTATGCGGCGCTCGCAGCAAACACAGCGGTAACGAAAGTCAGAGTGCGCAGCATTCTAGGTCTCCAGAGACTGGGGCGGTATCTTGCGGCTTCTCTATGGTCCGAATGGCGGCGTCGCTCAACCACTCACATCCGGTCCTTCGTCACCGATCAAGCTTGAGCTAAATCTTTGTGTTCTTCGGCGTGCGAGCACCTTTGAAAGGGGCCTTAGTCGGCTTTCATATCAATGATGCGGCCTGTCTCGGTGTCTCGTTTCACGTATCGCTGCGGCTGGCTCTTGCAGGGGAACGGATCTGACCGTTGTTCCGGCGGGAGCGAAAGCGGTCACTGGTGGGAATTTGTCCCAGCGGCTACAATTGGCCCAATTCTGCCGTTCTAGGCTCGAAGCAGAAGGGCGGTGTGTTCAGCTTCCGAGCTCGACAACGCGATTCAGGATTTCGTCAATTCGCTCCAATACGCGCGCGCTTTGGCTCTTGTCGCCGAGCGCGAGGTGGAGCTTCGTCAGCAACTGTGCAGCCTCATGCTTGTTTTGCAGTGTCGCCAACTGAGCGATACCGCTGATGCGACTGCGCACCTCCGTCAGGCCACGCGGCGTATTCGCATCAATTAGCCGCAGCCGAAGCTGACGGATCGCCATCGCGACAGACGGTTCGGCGCCGCTGAATTCGTCGCCGTTTCGGCGCTCCGGCCGGCGCGGATCGACCGTGCGCCTCCGCCGGTCGGGGCCGTAGTACTTAGGATCGTCAACCCACTTCATCCTGCGCTCCGGCGTCAGAACCGCATGTTCACCGAAGCGCGGATTGATTGCATGGCGGCGCCATCACCGAAAGCGCCGTCATAACCAATACGCAGCGAAGAATTGTCGTTCACCTGCCATTCCGATTCCAGGCCGACAAGAGCGAGTAGGTCTGGCTCTTCCACGCCAACAATCACGAAGGGTACAGTCGGATTGCCCTCGAGCGCCGCAGTAAACTCAGGCGCAGCATTGTCGACTCGGTGACGGGCGCCGAGATCGCCGCTCAGCACCAACGCTTCGCTGCGGTAGGCAAAGCGCGCGCCAGCACTGATGTCAGTGACGTGATCGCTTGCACCGCGAAGGATTTGATTGACGCCAGGCGCTCCAGTTTCCGCGTAGCCGTCACGGTCGGCGGCGAAGTATCCTAGCGCCAAGTATGGCGATACAGTTGTCGTTTCGGTGAACGCGATCGGATAGGCGACATCGAATGATACGCCAAAGAGAAGCGCATCCGCCTCGCCCGACGCTGTCTCGGACAAGAATTCCAGTTCGCGCCTGATATCTAGAGATGCGAAGCCTAGGCTTGCGTCACCTCTCAATTCGAATCCACCGGCTCTGGCCTGCGCGTAACCCGCCAAATGTAGCGCGCTGCTCTCAGCTTTGTCGTTCTGCCCGTCGCTTTCCATGTCGCCGGTTGAGAATCCGGCGGCGATGCCAGCAGTGAATTCTTCCGTCTGATAGAGACGCAGACCAATGGCGCCTCCGGTGATCGCGCCGTCGTAACCGAACGCGTCCTCTTCCCCATCCTGATGGTCCTCGTGGTGATAGAGGCCGTACCAAAGCCTCTGGGCGCCACCTTCACCGCGCGTGGAAGAAGCGACAAAGCGATGGAATTCGGCCCCTAGCCGCGAGAGGAAACGAAAAGTGTCGGCGTTGAACTGTCCGGCGAGGTCATCCAGGCCTGCTTCCAGGGAGTCGGACGGCTGAACAGCCAGGGCATTGATGGTGGCATCGAGGTCCGCTGATGCGCCGCCAGACGCCAAGATTTCATCAAGCGCTTCGCCAATACTCTGTTGGTTTGGCGTTTGAGCAGCATCTGCGAATCCGAGGACTTGCAGCAGTTCAAAATAGACGTTGTTGGCGTCGTAGCTCAGGTTTCCGGCAATCAGCGGCGTATCCAGCAGTTGGAGGTCGGAGAACGTACCGCTGACGCCGCCGCTCGCCGTGATGATCGTATACGTCGTCCCCGCCGTGTAGCCGCTCGACACGATCGGATTGATCATCACCGTGCCGCCATTGATCACGACCGTCCCGGAAGCGGCGATTTGGTCGGAGCTTCCATCGGGGGCGATGTCAACGACATAGCCTCCGGCGCCGACGTTGAAATTCAGGCTTGAGACGCCGAGGGTGCCGATGTCGGAGCCAGCAGTGAGTCCGGGGCGAAGAAATCCGCCAACGCCGATCGAAACGTTGCCCGCGGCGCCAGCGCCGCCAAGCCATCCGTTCTGGACCTGCGTTTGTGCATTCACCAACGACCCGTTGAGCAGGATGCCGCTATTGTTTGGAACCAACGTGCCAGCAAACGCTGATGATCCTGTGAGAGTCCAGCTCGCGGCGCCAGTTTGGACAATGGACTCGAACTGATCGTACTGAAGGTTGGTCCCAAGCAAACTCAGGTTGAAGCCGGTGTCGGCGCTGCCACCGAATCTCAGTGTATCGAGTCCTCCGACGCCGCCGCGGACTTGGCCAGTGATTGAATAGCCGGCGCGCAGTTCCAGGATGTCGTTCCCGGCGCCAAGAAAAACCCCTCCATTGATGACGCCGGAATTGATCACGGTTTCGTCGCCGTCCGTCGTTTGAATGACACCCTCAATTGTCCCGGCGTTTATTAGCGTATTGGCTTCGCCGGCGGCGGTGCCAAAAAAAACTGCGGCGCCGCTCGCGCCGGTCATCGTGCCGGTGTTGGTGAAGATGTTTCCGCTGCCGCTTCCAAAGGAAATGGCTTGATGGCCGCTTATGGACCCGTGCACTGTGATCGTGTTGTCGCTGGCAGTATTCATCCAGATGGCGACACCGAACGGCGCACCGCTGGCGGAAATATCGCCACCTTCGGCGACGACGATTGTGCTGCTATCGACGCCGTTCAGATTGACGGCAGGTTGCCCGAGACTTGTCAGCGAACCACCGGCTTCGATCGCAACGATGCTGCCATCGGCGTTGTCCAGAAAGATGGTGTCTAGCGCGCTGTCTTGCGGGGAAACCACGGCTGGCCCGGCGCCGCCGATGGTGATGCTCACATTTTCCGTGGTGGAGATGTTGACCGCATCGTCCGTGGTGCACTCGATCATGTCGCCCGCGTTCGGCGCGTTGACTGTGCCTGAGCCAGTTATCGAGCACGCCTGTGCTTCGCTGGCCGGGAGGAAAGCTAGGCCGAACGGGGCGATCGCGCTGGCAGCAAGTGTCAGCGCCAACCGCGATTTTCCATTGTTTACCGTGCGTCCCACATATGCCTCCGTGAAATTTCCGGACAATTTCGATAATCTCGGCTAAAGGAGCACGGCGGAGTGCGCATTCAGTCCGGTTAATGTGGCGAATATCCGATTCTGTTACGGAAATGAAGTCAATAAGCCGGATATATTACGACAATTTATTGCAGGTACGTAAATGACTCGCTTTGACGAGACTGATGCTCGGCTCCTGGAGCTCCTCCAGGCAAACGACCAGCTTTCACTTCAGGAACTCGGCGAAGCGGCGGGCGTCGCCACTTCCACAGTCAATGACCGGCTGAAGCGCCTAGCGAAGCGAGGGATTATCACCGGCCACCACGCGCGTTTGGATCCCGACGCCGTGGGGCTCGGGCTCTTGGCGTTTGTATTCGTGGCGTGGGCCGAGCCCGCGGTTGAAGCTGAGTTTCTCGAGCGGGTAAGGTGCTCGCCAGCTGTACTCGAATGTCACCACGTAACTGGCGACTGGAACTACATGCTCAAAATTCGCGTAGCCGGCACACGCGCGCTCGAACTCTTTCTGGCGGGAACGATCAAGGCAGTGGGCGGGGTCACGCGGACGCAGACCATCATTGCTTTGTCAACGGCCAAGGAGACGTTCGCTCTACCAATAGCTTCAAGCTGATCATCATTGCGAAGAGTGGGAAGGCTCTTGGGAGCACGCCGTTCGGCTGACAACCTTCGATGAAGACCTGCGCAGGTGTGTCCTCGACGAGGACTAATGCGCGTTCAGGTGATGAGCAAAGCCGCCGCGAGCGCCTGCATGGCGCGCGACGCGTTGATGTGCGGCGCCGTTGAGCGCTGCGCCTTGGAGAGCACAAACGCGCCTTCCATCGAAGCGAGGAAGGCCGACGCGAAGATGGCGGCGTTCTTTACGCTCATGCCGCGCTTGTGCGCAGCGTCGTGGATCGCAGCCTCCCAGGCGGCGAAACAATCGTGAATCGCGGCGGCGAGAAGCTTATCCTCGGCGCCGAAGCCGGCCGCCATTGCAGCGATCGGGCAAGACCCTTCGAAATCGCAGGTCTTCGATTCTCTTGCTGTGGTCTTGAAGACACTGACGATGAAGGTGTCGAGGTCGACGCCGCTTTCATCGAGATCGCGGAAGCGCGCGGCGGTGCGCGCGGCAAAGGCATTGATGACCTCGGCGCCGATCTGCTCCTTGCCGCCAGGAAAGTGGAAATACAGCGATCCCCGCGGGGCGCCGGATTTCTCTAACAACTGCGCGATGCCGATGCCCTCATAGCCGCGCGCGCGAAACAGCTCCGACGCAGCCGACAGCATGTTCTCGCGAGCTGATGAAACTTTCGCCATGCCCTGAAAATAGCACTTGTATGACGACCGGTCTAGTGATAACTCATAAATAGACCGGTCATCATAGTCGTCCGGCCGCCTCATCTCCCCGGAGGGTCAAATGAAGAATTTTGTTATGTCCGCCATGGCGTTAGCCGTTGCTCTGGTGATCCCAAACGTGGCCAGCGCGGACCAGATCGCGGATCGCAGCCAGGCCATCGCGCTCTGCCGCGCTGAAGTTCAAGCCCAGGCTGGGGCCGACGCGACCGTGCGCCTCGACCAGGCCCGTGTTCGTCCGCGCGTTGTGCGTGTCGATCTCGACGTGTGGCGCGGCAATGCGCTCCAGAACGTCCGCTGCGACGTCGCCCGCGGCCAAGAGCTGACGATCGCCTCCATCACGCCTGTGCTGCAAACCGCGGCCCTCGCCCGTTAGTCCTGCCCCGACCAAAGCGTCCTCTGCCTCCCGCGTGGACGTTTCCCACTGGCGCCCTTCGTTCCAATTTTTGGAAACGGGGGGCGCCACTTTCTTGTTGGAGCGAATGAGTTTGCTTTCGCCGCCTTCGCGCTTCTAAGCAGCGCCCATGGAGATCAAGACACTCTTCGTCACCAAACTTTATCGCGCTGCAGTTGCCGGTGTCGACAATGCCGGGCTGCTGAAGAGTTGCCGCGCGATCGCCGAGGATGATGTCGCGGGGCAGGGGTGGAGCAGGGAGCACGGGTATAAGGGGTACACCTCCTACGCCTCGCTCGATGATCTGCCGAAGCGCGATCCTGAGTTTAGCGCACTTGTGAAGGTGTTGGATAAGCACGCGGCGGCGTTTGCGCGTGAGCTGCACCTCGATCTCGGCCGCCGCAAACTCAAGCTCGACTCGATCTGGATCAATGTGCTGGAGCCGAACGGCATTCACACCGGCCACATTCATCCGCATTCGGTTCTGAGCGGCACCTATTATGTCGATGTGCCCAACAATGCGTCGGCGCTGAAGCTCGAAGATCCGCGCCACGCCATGATGATGGCGGCGCCTGGCCGGCGCGAGGATGCGCCGGAGAGCGAGCGGAGCTTCGTCTATATCACGCCGAATGCCGGCGACGTGTTGATGTGGGAAAGCTTCGTGCGCCACGAAGTGCCGATGAACCAAGCAAAGAAGAGCCGCATCAGCGTGAGTTTCAATTACGGTTGGTGAGCCGCTTCGCAAAAGGCGGCGCGATTGATCTGCCGCAAAGCGGCGCATGGCTGAGGGGCCATCCTGGGAGATCAGGATAGGAGATCGCCCATGTATCGCAGAGCCGCCCTCGCACTTGCTGCTTTGCTGACCGCTTCCTGCGCGCAGCAGGCGCCGAGCGAACTTGATGGCGCCTGGCAGGTGCAGGAGATCGCGGGCGCCTCGCTCAATGCCGACGAGCGCATCCATTTCAGCGTCGAAGGCGAGACCATGCGCGGCTCGACCGGCTGCAACGACTTCACCGCCAGTGTTTCGCAATTCTCCGGTTCGATCAGCATTGGCAATGTGGTCGAGAGCGATGGCGTTTGTCCGAGCGAAGCGGCGCAGACGAACGAAGCGCGCTTCCTGGGCGTGCTGCCTTCGGTGACGCGGTTTGCGCGCCATGGCGCATCTTTGGATTTGCTCGGCGACCCGGCGCAGCCGGACGCTCTGATCACCGCGCGCAGCGATACCTCTTCGACGCAGTGACGCGGCCGGCGATCCGGGTTTTCTGAGAGAAGCTCCGCGAAAGCCGGGAGCAGGGCGCGTGAGACGCGCTAGGTAGTGCCTTTGGGGTGCGCTACACGTCGCCGTGCAACGCCGCGTGTCTTCACGCGCCCTGTGCCAAATCGTTTTTCCCGGCCTGGGACGCGAGGAGTTGTTGAACGCGTGCGTTTCCGCACGCTCGCCTCCTGGACGATGGACCTTCGGGGTCGAGCCGCCATCGACGACTCTTCCCTCTGGGGCTTAGCTCCATGCCCAATTCGCCGGTTCTACGGGCGGAGCATCCGCTGCTCCGGACTTTGCGGTTTCACTCCCCGCAAACAGAATTCTCGGGTCTACGCGAAACATCGCTACGACCTGAGACCCCGTCGATTTGTGTGCCGCACGTTTCAAAGTTTCGGACGTCTCAGAAACCTCCCGTGTGCGGACGGAGGGATTATCGCCGAGGTTTGGAGGTGTGGGATAGATTTTGTACGGGGACCGCGATTTGTAAGGGTCGGGGCGGTATTTGCTGTCGGATAGATTTATGCGCTCAGGCTACGCCGGAGTAAGGAAGTAGATCGGCGTAAGCGGCAGCCTCTGACGCGCTTGATCGCTTAATCTGTCGTAGTGCTCAACCCAAAGATCGACTAGGCGTCGCGCGTCGACGAGCGTCACGCGCCGTGTCTCTTGGTCTCGCACATAGTCTTGGGCCCCGCGGGTGAAGCCCGCAAGCGAGACGAAGATTCCAACATCACTTGTCCCGATGGTGGCCAGGAATGCTCGGACGCCGTCAACATCGACGCGGTTCGACGTGAGGCGTTTCACCTGAATTTTGATGCGAGGTGCTTGAGTGCCCAACGGGTCGGTGAACGCGACAATGTCGACACCGCCGTCTTTGCCCGGGGGTGCGATCCAAGCAACATGATACTTCATGCCGGTGAGCAGATCGCCGACCAATTTCTGAAACTCGTAAGGATCGATGCTGTTCAAGTGCTGTTCTATATCTGACCAAGCTTGATCTTCGGCTTCCTCGAACGTTACGCTGCGCGCCTCATCTGCGGCCGCAACTTCATCGTCTTCACCGTCAACCGTTCGGGCAGTCGATTTCTTCCAAGCTTGATAGAGCCTGCTTGCCGCCACGCGAAATTCCTCAGCACCGCGGTGTTTCGCAAACGCCTGCTTCCCTTCTTCAGTGACGAGCCAAACCCCGTCGACTTTCGCCAGCCATCCAGCTTTGACGAAGGAAATCGTGCTGAAACGCACAATCTTGTCGAAACGGCGCGCGCCGGATTCGTAGTGGCCTGCTTCGTGGGAGGTTAGCTGAACAGCTGATGCAAGCCGTTGGATTGCCACGCCTGCGCGCAGACCATCCGGTTCACTCAACAAAATCTCAAACAGCTTGCGGACAAGTTCGCCCTTACGCGCGCTGGTAACGCCGTCGCCCATGTTGGCCTCCAGCGCGATGGTAGCACGGATAATAAAGACGCAAAGCCAGCCGGCGGCGGTCTGTTAGATGTCAAATTCTCTGCGGAGAATGGCAACAAGCTCGATTGCCGACTGCTTGTTGAGTTGCACCGATTGACTCTTCTTTCCGGGGATATCGCGCGCGTCGCTCCCGTAAGTATCGATCTGAAGATACTTTTCGCCGTTCGCCTCGAAAGGAGTGTAGGTGGCGCCGATCGCGCCGTGAACGACGTTGCGCTCCATACTCTTGCG
>JAWKUX010000017.1:0-49241 GCA_041398325.1 Hyphomonadaceae bacterium
CGAAGGCGGGTACACCATCCATCATCCGTCGGGCGAGCGGATGTTCATCTACGACGCCGCCATGCGCTACAAACAGGAAGGCCGCGAACTGGTGATCTTCGCCGGCAAGGAATACGGCACCGGCTCATCGCGTGACTGGGCGGCCAAGGGGACTACCCTGCTCGGCGTCCGCGCCGTAGTGGCCGAAAGCTTCGAACGCATCCACCGCTCGAACCTGATCGGCATGGGCGTGCTGCCGCTCCAGTTCCTGGAAGGCCAAAGCTGGGCCAGCCTGGGCCTGACTGGCGATGAGAAGGTTTCGCTCTCGGGCGTGGCCAATCTTGGCCCCCGCCAGAAAGTAACCCTCAAAATCACCCGCCCGAGCGGCAAAACCGAGGACGTCGAGGTCCTTTGCCGGATCGACACCGAAAACGAGGTGGAATACCTCCGTAATGGGGGAATTCTCCACTATGTGCTGCGTGGTCTCGCCAAAGGCTGAGCTTGAACGGCCCCGTCACGCTGGTTTGATTCGAACCATAGCGGCGGGGCCTGCATGGTCGCGCGCATGATCGTTCGGTTCCTCGTCGCCTTGGCCATCGCCATAGCGGCGATCGCAACCCCCGCGCTCGCCCAAACCCAGGGCCGCCCAGCGGCCACGGTGGTCGAGCTCTACACCAGCCAGGGCTGCACCCAGTGCCCGCGGGCGAACCGGCTATTGGGCATGTTCTCGCGCGAGGAAAACGTTCTGGCACTGACCTTCCCGGTCGGCATCTGGGATTATCTGGGCTGGCACGACACGTTCGCTCAGCCGGAATTTTCTGAGCGCCAGCGCGCCTATTCCCAGGCGCTGCGGGTGCGTGGCCGCTTCACCCCACAACTGGTGGTCAATGGCGCCCGCACGATCAGCGCGTCCGACTGGGACGAAGCGCGCGCCACCTATGACGATCAGCGCCGCGTCGGCTTCCCGTCGGGCGCGCCCGACGTATCGCTCACTCTGCTGCGCAACGGCCGCGCCCGCGCGACGATCGGCTCAGGCCAAGCAGGCTCAAACTACGACGTGTGGATGCTCGCCTACGATCCGGGGCCAGTCACGGTCGTCGTCGCCGGCGGGGTCAATCGCAACCGCAGCGTCCCACATTACAACCTTGTCCGCTGGATTGAGCGCGTCGGCACATGGAACGGGACCGGCGTCTGGCACGAACGTGCGCGCTGCCAGCCCGAATGTGCGGTGCTTCTGCAAGAACCGAACGGCGGACGCGTCGTTGCGGTGTCCTACACCCACCGCGCCAGCCGTTCCTGACTACTGGGCGCTTGGAACCAAGCGGTTCAGCGGCGGCGCGAACGCCTCCACTTCCAATTCGCTCAGCGCATAGGCCCAATCGGATGCCGGCGTGTTTAGCTCGACCGCCGCAGCTTCCAGTTCCGGCGTCGGCGCGCGGGCGACCAACTTCACCCAGACGCGGTTGTCGCTGGGGATCAACTCAGCATCAATGACGATGCCGTCGAACGTCGTCGCGCGCACGCGCGCTTGCGGCGCGCCCTGAATGGCAGGCGCCGTACGCACATCCACGGGCTGCAACTGCGTCATGCGCTCAGCCGTTGAGGTGACGGTCGATTGCACCACCGCCGCCAGCGCAGGCGCGGCAAGGCGCCAAGGCTGCTCGGCGCTGTCACGCGCCAGAATGTAAGCACGTCCTTCAGCCGGCATAACCTCAACCCGCGCCAAGCGCTCAGCGGCGAGGTTCATCGGACGCAAATCCATCCAGGCCGCGATGTCACGAAGCGGCGGCAAGTCGCCTTCGACGGACCAAGTCTGCGGTTCATCCGGACGGCGGACATAAGTGCCGCTGGTTTCGACACCGAGGATGAGGTTCACCAGCAGTGCGCCGCGCCCATCCTCGACCTGAACCAGAATGCCACGCCCGTTCTGACGGGGATCGGTGACGCCCAAGCGCTCATGCTTGGATTCATCACTCGTCATCCGCCGCACATAGCGCAGGCCTTCAAGCCCCTCTGTCAGTTGTGCAAGGCGCGAAGACAAGACCGGGTAATCATCGCGGTCACGCATCGCCCAGCCCTGCTCGGTCCGTTCGATACGGTACGCGCCTTCGGCGCTGGTGATGGTGATGCGCTGGGCGCCGCCGATCGTTTCTTCGATGCCTGGCAGCACGGGGCCTGCCGAACTCGTGTTGCTCGTCCCACGCGTCTCGATGCCAACGGTCACCGCCGCGATCACCACGAGCGCGCCAGCAATCAAGAACAGCGTGAGCGAGCGCGCTCTGCGGCGCTCTGCAAGGCCCGAATTCATCGTCACGCACCCCCGCGCCGTTGACGGCGCCAGAACAAAAAGAGGCCTGCCGCCGCGATCAGCAGCGGCGCCAGCCAAACATTGACGAAGATCACAACCGCCTGCAGGCGATTGATGTCGCCACGAAGATCGCGGACGAGGCCGCGCAGTTCCGTGCGGATTTCGCCTTCGCGCGCGCGGAATTGATCGACTTCCGCTTGCTCCTCAGGCGTGAGCTCTGCGCCAAGATCGCCAGCGAAGAAGCCCGACCCACGGCCGCGCGCCTGCAATTGCTGTAACCGTGCTTGCGTCTCTTGCAGATCCGCTTCGAGTTGCTGTTGGCGGCTTTCAATGCGGCGCTGCGCATCGCGCTCCAGGTCGTCCAGCATCTCCATCTGACGCTGCGCCGGCGCACGTGAGCGTAGCGAGACCAGCGCGTCCGATCCGCCGAGCACGTCGATGGCGTTCAACGCAAAAGAAGCGTTGTCAGCAGCGGTGCCGCCGCTTTGAGGATCGACGTAGAAATCGTCAGCCAGGAAATCCGTATCCGCCACGAGCACGAGCTGTGCGGGCGTCGCTGACGTACGCAGCTGCTCTGCGGGCGCCTCTTGCGCTGGCGGCTGCACCGGCGCGGCCGGCGCTTCGCCTTCAGCCGGTTCCGGTGACGGTTCCGCCGGAGCGCCGTTCGGGAATGCGGTGGTCAGATTGCCCGCCAAGCGCACGGCAATGTTTTCGACGCGACCGCCACTGGCGGGCCACATGTTGTAGACATCCATCGGCGACGGACGCATCAGCGCCTGCTCCGCCGGCATCCGCATTGTCCGCCCGCTCGTCCGCACCAGCGGCGTGACAGTCACGCCTTCAAGCTCGGTGCGGCGGGTGATGCCGCCAGAAAGACCGAAATTGATCCCGCGGCGCAGCCACGCCGTCATCAGGTCCTCGCGATCAAGACGATCAGCGGGCACTTGGAAGAAGAGCGGCTGCGGCGCTTGGCCGGTTTGGCCGGTGGTCGGATCCTGCACCGAAACCGGCAACGCCCCTTCCATGTCGAGCACCACTGTCGGCGCCATCGCGACGCCCCAGGCGTTCAACAGCGGCTCAAGCGTGGATGCCGTTGGCGCCGGCAGCGCCGGATTGAATGGGTCGAAACCTGTGCTTGCGCTCATCGCCGCCTGCATAGATGCGGGATCGAGGGCGATGAAAGCGCGGCCGCGACGCAGCACGAATTGATCGATGGCGTAAAGCTGCGCTTGCGTCAGTGTTCCCGGATGGATGATCGCCAGCACATCGGTCTCTGCCGGGATCTCAGTGAAGTCTGGCGCAAGCTTGGTGACGCTCAGCGCCCGGCCCATCTCAGTGGCGAACACTGATTGGCTAGCTACCGCGAACTGAGGATTTGCGGCGGCCGACGGATCGATCGGCAGCGACGAGATCAACGCCACCTGCGTGCGATCCGGGTTTTCCAATTCGTAGATGAGACGCGTCAGCTCGTATTCGAGAAAGGCTTCGCGCTCCATGCTGAACAGCGGAATGGTGCGAGTGTCGTCGATGGCGTTGGCGCCGACGAGGCCGAAATAGATCGGGTCGGCCCCTTCATAGAGTCGGACCGGCTGGACGCCGTGCTCGGCCGCGGCGTCTTCGGCCTCAGTGAAGGGCTGAACATTCACCTCGGTGAAACGCACGCGCCCGTGCGAACGCGCTTGAAGCGTCAGCAGCATCTCGCGTACGCGCGCCGCGTAGGCTTGAAGCTGAGGCGCGGTGCCGGCCGCGTCACGCGAGTAATAGAGCGTCAGCTGCACCGGCTCGGTGAGCTCATCCAGTGTCAGCTGGGTGCCGTGGCTGATCGAATAGAGTTGGTTTTCGGTCAGGTCCAAGCGCCACGAGCGGAACCAGGAATTGGCGATCACGTTCGACGCAACAAACGTGATGAACAAGGCCAGGGCGGCAAAAAGGGCGTAACGGCGCGCGCTCATGGCTCAGCCTCCCCGCCGCGCGTCCACCGCCAAGGCGGTGAAGCTCAAACAGAGTGCGATCAGCGACACGAAATAGAACACCGAGCGGAACTCCACGACACCGCGCTGAGCGGCGTCGAAATGATGGAGGATCGAGAAGCGCGCGATGCCCTCGGCCACGCCGCCGCTCACGATCCCAGAGAAGAAGTCGAGCACCATCGGCAGCCCGAGCGCCGTCAGCAGGAACGACACCAGCACCGCCAGCACAAACGCCACGATCTGCGCCTGCGTCAGCGCCGACATGACCGAACCGATGGCGATGTACGCGCCCGCCATCAGGAAGCTACCGAGGTAGGCGGTGAAGATCGCAGCGTTGTCAGGCGAACCCAGCGCATTCACGGTTGCCCACAACGGGACCGTCAGCATCAAGGAAACGCCAGCGATCGACCATGCCGCCAAGAATTTGCCGACCACGAGCGCCCATGTTGGTGCGGGTAGCGTCATCAGCAGTTCGATGGCGCCAGAGCGGCTCTCTTCAGCCCACAGCCGCATCGAAACGGCAGGCAGGAAGACCATGAAGATCCAGGGATGAAAGGCGAAGAACGGCGTCAAGTCCGCGCGGCGGCTTTCGAACAAGCCGCCGATCTGAAACGTAAAGAGTCCGATCGAGAACAGAAACACTGCGACAAACACGTAGGCCGTCGGTGTTGTGACATAGGCTAACAACTCGCGCCGATAGACGGCGGCAAGGCTCGCGAAACCGGGGCGCTTCTTCATACGCGCTCCTCCCCGCGGGTCAGCGCGGCGAATGCGCGTTCGAGATTGCCGTGCTCTTCTTTGAGAGCGGCGGGCGTCTTGTCCGCCACGATGCGCCCCTGATCGATGATGATCGCGCGGGTGCAGACGGCTTCCACTTCTTCCAGGCTGTGGGTTGAGATGATGAGCCCTCGCTCTTCGCCAAGCCGCTTGATCAGATCGCGCACGGCGTGGCGCTGGTTCGGATCGAGGCCGTCTGTCGGCTCGTCGAGAATGAGCAGCATCGGATCGTGCAACAGCGCGGCGGCGAGACCGACGCGACGGCGATATCCCTTCGAGAGCGTCTCGATCGGGCGATCAATAGTATCACCCAGGCGCGCGTCCTGGGCCGCGCGGCGCACGGCGTGGCGGGCCGCTTCCTTGGCCATGCCACGTGTCTCGGCGACGAAGCGCAAGAAGCTCCAAGGCGTCATCTCGCCATAGAGCGGCGCGCCTTCTGGCAGGTATCCCACGCGCTCCTGGGCGCGGCGGCGATCCTGCGCGACGTCGATGTTGAAAATCTTCGCAACACCTTCATCGGGCTCGAGGTAGCCCGAGATCATGCGCATCGTGGTTGTCTTGCCGGCCCCGTTGGGCCCGAGGAAGCCGACAATTTCCCCGACATCCAGCGCAAAGCCGATGCCATCCACAGCGACGCGGCGGCCAAAGGTTTTGCGCAGACCATCGACCTGCAACAGCATGTGGATTGGTTCCCGTCCAAAATTCGAGCGCCCGCTCTTACGGGCGATTTGAACAAAACACCACCGGTCTTTATCCACAGCGCCAGCGAATCAGCCGAGGCGATTCCGCGCGGCCTTTCGCTTCTCTTAAAGCCCCTCGGATGAGCGGTGCGCTACGCGCGACGAACGACTTCTCCACATCACGTATGTCGCCTGCGAAAGCCTCGCCGCAGCAAAGCACCTTGCTCTGCGAGCCGCCATTTTAAAGGGGTTTCGTGTGCCCAGGTGCAACAAAGCCCGCGATGGTCGCGGGCTTTGTGAGATCCTGTGTGGCCAGTCGAAGCGCGCACCCCGGGGGGCTGGGGGGGCTGATGGATACCGGAGTACGAGCCTTTCTCCGACCGGCCACAAAGATAAGTTCGCGCTCCAATGCGGCGAGGGCAAGCACAAAATCCGGCGAAAAGGAGTTGTGCCGCATTTGTAATATTGGCCGCCGTGCGCTTTGCTGAGATCGCACGTTGTGAGCAACATGAGGTCAGAACGCATGAACGGACGCAACGTCTTCTTTGAGCGTCCGGAATTGGATCGGTTACTCCGCTTCTATGGCCGTATGGTCGCCGCAGGCGAATGGCGCGACTACGCGATGGATGCTCTTCCTGACCGCGCACTGTTCAGCGTCTACCGCAGAACCAGCGAAGCACCGCTTTATCAGATCGAGAAGCGTCCTGATGAAGCACGCAAGAATGGCGCTTACAGTGTCCGCGCCGTAGATGGCCGCATCCTGCGTCGCGGGCATGAATTAGAGCGCGTCCTAGCGGTGTTGGAGCCCAAGCGTATGCGTGTTGTGGGCGACTAAAGAAAACGCCCCGACCTATTGGCCGGGGCGCATCCTAGTCCAGTCCGATCTGCGATCTCACTCGCGTGAGCTGAAGAAGCTCAACAGCGTTTGGAAGATCGCCACGAACGCGATGTAGAGGTTCAGCGCGCCGAAATTGGTCATAACGGCTTGGCTGCGTTGGTCGTGCGCGATGTAGTAGTACATCTCACGCAGCTGGTTGGTTTGCGTCGCCACCAACAGTGAGAACACCACCAGCGTGACCGCCTGCATGATGATCTCGACCATCCCTGACTTGAACAAGAAGACGTTCAAGAGGCCGATGCCGACGAGGCCCCAGGTCGCCATGACGAGCATGGATTGCAGGCCGCCGAGATTGCGCTTCGTAGTGTAGCCCCAAAGCGCGAGACCGCCGAAGGCAATCGTCGTCGTCAAGAACGCCTTGGCCATGCTGTCGAACGTGACGTTCAGCGTCTGGCCGCCAGCCGTCTGAACCGAGACCGCGTGGGTCGCGATCAAGACCCAATAGCTGAGCCCCGCGCCCATCAAGGTCACGATGGTCCAGTAGAGCGCGCCAGAGGCAGCCGGCGACGCGTTGCGCATGAAGAAGTTCGAACCCAGCAGGATCACAAGCGGGCCGAACTGCACGATGTAAACAACCGGCGGTGACAGCACGAACTGCGTAACTGGCGCTACAGTGCCGATGACGTAGGCAAGCGCCGCCGACCAAGCCAGGCCGAGGCCCATTTTAATGTAAACACCGAGCATGAAACGGCGCAGACCTGGATCGATCGCCATTTCTTCGCGCCCCATCGGCACTGACCGGCCCTGGGCGTGGTAATCGCTCATTACAACCTCCTGTCGCGGAAGAATCCCGCGGCTCCTGAGCCTGAATATGGCGAGGCCGTTCCTCTGCGGCAAGAAAAAGCCGATGCCAGCAACCGTTGCGAATGGCGGCGCCAAGGCCCAGAATTGGGCCGGAAAGTGGCCAGGGAACCTTTTCCCGACCGTTGAGCGTTTCACGTCTGCAGACCGCTCCTGCCGCTCTCAGCGGCGCCGCGGTCGAATCGCGCTAACCAGCGGCAAGCGCGGAGGGTGAGCCGGGGTGGCTGACGAGAACGAACCAGACCGGCCGGAGGATGGTCCTCCGCTAGGTGCGCCCGACGAGGGTGACGGCGCGGGGGAGCCCGTTGAAGCCGCTGCGGACGAGCCTGCGCAGCCGGAAGAGACGCACGAAACCCTGTTCGAAGACCCTGAGGCGGTCGATCCACCACCGCCCGAGCATTTGCCGCCTATTCCGGAAGACTTGCCGATCGCTGCCGCCGAGGCGGCGCCAGAAGCAACGCCCGCCCCTCCGGACCCGCCGCCCGAGGAGGGTCTGCCGCCCGGCTACTTCCGCGCCGCCGGCGATCCGGAAGAAGCGCAAGAAGAACCGCCGGCTTCGCTGCTCGGCCGGCTTCGCGATCGCGTCGTCTCGACGGCTCGCGATACGTGGCGCGCAATCGAACCCAAATGGGTTGCGTTCGCTGGCGCTACGCGCGCCTTCGGCGGCGAGATGTGGCGGCGCATCCGCGGCATCAAGCGTCCGCGTAGCGTACGCGAAGCTGCCGTTTGGAGCGGCTGGGTGGCAGCTGGCGTCGTCGCGTCGATTGTCGCGTTCTTTTTCTTCATCACCTGGGACCTCCCCTCAACTGACGACCTTTGGGAGGCGCGTGGCGGCCAGTCGATCACCTTCCTCGACCGCAACGGCCACGTGATCCTGCGCGAAGGCGCGCAAAACGCACCGCCCGTCGATCTCGCGTCGCTGCCGCCCTATGTGGCGCAAGCGTTCATCGCAATCGAGGATCGGCGTTTCTATGATCACTTCGGCGTCGATGTTGGCGGCATGATGCGCGCGGGCGCGGAGAACTTGCGGGCGGGTCGCGTCGTTCAGGGCGGCTCGACGCTGACGCAACAGCTCGCCAAGAACCTCTTCCTGACCAATGACCGCACGTGGCGCCGGAAATTCCAAGAGATCGCGATGGCGGTTTGGTTGGAAGGCCGCTTCACCAAGGATGAAATCCTCGCACTCTATCTAAGCCGTGTTTATTTCGGCGCGGGCGCATACGGCATTGAAGCTGCGGCAGAGCGCTATTTCGACCGCCCTGCCCGCGAACTCACGCTGTTGCAGGCGGCAATGATTGCCGGTCTCGTGAAGGCGCCGTCACGGCTCAATCCGGCGCGCCAAGACATCGCCGCCGCGCGCGAACGCGCCACGACCGTGCTCGACGAGATGGTCCGCATGGGCTTCATCAGCGCGGCCGAACGCGAGGCGGCGCTCCAGCAGGAACTCGTAATCAGCCGCCGCAACCCTGCGGGCGTGCTTTCGTACTATCGCGACTGGGTGGATCCTTTGTTGAACGATGTTATCGGCCAACAACGCGACGACTTCATCGTCGAGACCACGATCGATATCGCCGCGCAGCGCGCCGGCGATGAGGCGGTCAACGGCGTTCTGGAAGCCCAAGGCGAAGCGCGCCGCATCTCTCAAGCTGCCCTCCTCGCCATGGATGATGAAGGCGGCGTGCGCGCCATGGTCGGGGGGCGCGACTACGATCAGAGCCAGTTCAACCGCGCCACGCAAGCACGCCGGCAGCCGGGCTCTTCGTTCAAATATTTCATCTATCTTGCCGCGATGGAAAACGGCCTGACGCCGTGGAGCGTCCGCGAAGACGCGCCGATCACCATCTATATCGAAGGCCAAGATCCCTGGACGCCCGGCAACTACACCCGCGAATTCCACGGCCCGACCGAACTTACGCGCGCCTTCGCGCTTTCGTACAACATGGTCGCGATCCGCGTGGCCAATGAAGTCGGCGGGCAAAACGTCATTGATGTCGCGCGCCGGCTTGGCGTGCGCTCACCGCTCCACAACTATCACTCGCTGTCACTCGGCGCGCAGGAAGTCACCTTGCTCGAAATGACTCAAGCCTACGGCGCAATGGCGAGCGAGGGTTACAATATCGAAGCTCACGGCGTGACGCGCATTCGCCGTGCATCGAGCAATGAAACCGTGTGGGCGTTCCGCCAACGAGACCGTCAGCGCGTGATCGAAGATCGGCCACTGCGCTTCATGAACTATATGCTGCGCCGCGTGGTCGACGCTGGCACCGGCACCGCGGCGCGCCTCAACGGCCGTCAGGTGGGCGGTAAGACCGGCACCGGCAACGATTATCGTGACGCCTGGTTCATAGGCTACGTGCCGGGCATGGTCACAGGCGTCTGGGCCGGCAACGACAACTTCAGCGAGACCGGCCGCGTCACTGGCGGCTCTCTGCCGACGGAAATCTGGGCGCGCTTCATGCCCACGGCGCTGCGAAATACGCCGGTTCGTCCCCTGCAATTACCGCGCGACGAAGATTATGACATCGGCGTGCCCGACCCAGAGGCGCCGGAATTGACCGCGGTCGGCGCGCCCGTAGGCGCGATATTGGGAGCGCCTCCAGCGACCCCGCCGGATAATCAGGATCGCTCGCTCGATTTCGGCCCAGAGGGCTGAGGTTCCCCCGCTGACAACAGGGCCGTGCCCGGGCTAACTTTCGCCTGACGTACAATGACCGTGAATACGGCGTTTGGGGGTTCGACATGCAACGTATTGTGTTCGCCGTGCTAGCGGCCGCTTTGGCGCTCGCTGGGCCCGCCGGCGCGCAACAACAATCTGGCCGCGCGCCACTCGACTGGTTCCTTGGCTACGATCAATTCCGTGGCGCGACGCTGTCGCCCGATGGCAACCATCTCGCCGTCATTCGCCGCGATTCCGTCGGCGACACGCTGGTCATCGTTGACATGCAGACCCGGCAGCCCGCCGCCATCCAACGCGCGCGCGCCGATCAAAGTCTCGAACTCAGCCAAGTGGCTTTCGCGAACAACTCGCGAATTGTTTTTCGTCTCATTCAGCGTAATCGCGTCGTCTACAATGCGTCAGCGAGCATTCGTAACCGCCGCATGGATGACGGCTTTGAGACAAACACACGTATCTATGCCACGAACCTCGACGGCACGAACACTGTACAGCTGTACGATCCTTCGGCGCTCTCGCAATATCTTGATGCTGGCGTCATCAGCGACCTGCCGCGCGACGATGAAAACATCTTGCTCATCGTGCCCACCCAAGGCGGCGCCGAACTTCGCAAGGTGAACGTCAACACGGCGGAGTGGGAGCGCGTCGAGAACGGCACACTCTTCACCTTCAATTGGATCGTCGATCTGAACGGCACGCCGGTTCTGCGTCAGGACAGCGTCCAGAACGGCCGCGGCTTCTCATGGCTGCGCCGTGGCCCAGGCCAACGCAGCTGGACCGAGATTGCGCGCTTCAGCGGTGCGGCTGCGGCCAACTCCGGTCCCGACTTCCAACCGGTGGGCGCAGCCACGCAGCCGGGACAAGTGTTCGTGCTCGCACGTCGCGAGGGCCAAGATACCAGCGGCCTCTACATCTATGACGCCGCAACGGGCCAATACACGGAAACCATTCAAACCAATCCGCACTTCGACATCACTGACGCAGAGCTCGACACTGCGAGCAACGTCCTGCAGGCCGCCTGCTGGTGGGCACATCGCTGGACCTGCGAAGCTAAAGATGAGGCATTTGGCACACGTTGGGACGCCATAAACCAAGCCCTTGGCGACCAAGTAAACGTCCGTCTGATTGACCGCTCCGACGACGGCAACCGCTGGCTTATCTATGCGGATGGCCCACAGAATTTGGGCACGTATTATCTCTACAACCACCAAGCCCATTCGCTGAACGCGATCATCTCGCAACGCAGCGGCGTCAACACGGCGCTGCTGCCAACGCAACACGTCGTCAACTACACGACGTCTGATGGGCAGCAACAATGGGGCTATCTCTGGCTGCCGCCGGGCGTCACGCGCGAGCAAGCACGTAACTTGCCGACGATCGTGGTGCCCCATGGTGGCCCCGAAGGCCGTGACGTGTGGGGTTACGATCCCTTCGCGCTCGGCTTCTCAAGCCAAGGCTACGCTGTGTTCCAACCCAACTTCCGCGGCGGCGGCGGCTTCGGCCGCGCGTTCGTTGTGGCCGGCCACGGCCAGTGGGGTCAACGCATGCAGGAGGACGTTGCTGATGCGGCGCGCCATCTCATCCAGGCCGGCATCACCGACCCGAACCGCATCTGCATCACCGGCTGGTCCTATGGCGGCTACGTCGCCTTCACGGCTTCGTTTATGAACGCCGACATCTTCAAATGTTCGGTTGCGGGCGCGGGTGTTTCGGACCTTCGCGCCATGCTGCGCTGGGTCCGCAGTGGCCAACGCGATGACGTGCAAGGCGGCGGGGGCGGGGGCGGCGTCAATTCGCCCGTCTACCAATACTGGACCGACGCCATGGGCAGCACGAGCCGCGACGATGCAGGTCTCGACGCTGTGTCGGCGGCCCAGAACGCCAACCGCGTGGGTATGCCACTGCTCATCATCCATGGCGACGAAGACATCACCGTGCCGATTGCGCAAAGCGAACTGATGGTGGCCGCAATGCAGCGCGCGGGCAAACCGACGCGCCTCATCACCCTCCACGACATCGATCACTATGCGTCGCCGCGTAACGGCGAGGCATGGCGCACGGTGCTGACGGAGTCGTTGGCCTTCTTCAACGAGCACATCGGTCCAGGCGTGCCGCCTTCAGGCAGTGCTCAAAACTGACGACGCCAAAATCCAGCCCCGCTTGCATCCAGCAGCGGGGCCGGCGGCCACTGAGGCAGCGACATCATCTGCTTCGGAGGCTTATCCATGCTTCATTCCCGTCTGCGGGCGCTCTTGGCGTCCGCTGCACTGCTTTCGCTCTGCGCTTGCGCGACGACACCGCCGCCTGCTGACGCCCAGCTCTACACAAACTTCACGCTGCTCGATCCGGCGACCGAAACCAGGATCGAGAATGCCTACATGCTCGTCGCGGATGGCCACATTCTAGCAACCGGCGCTGGCGCCGGGCCCTCGAACATTCCCGTGGATCGCCGCCACGATATGAGTGGCGCCTACGCCTTGCCCGGCCTGATTGACACACACGCTCATGTCACGCTCGGCCGCCTGCGCGTCGCCATCGAGAATGGCGCGCCGGTCATTCAAGCCACTTCGGAAGACGCAATCACTGAACACAACGCGCGCGCGCTCGTTTCCTTCGGCGTCACCACGATCCGCAATCCGGGCGGCTCCACCGAAGCCAACGCCGCTTACAATCAACGCGTTCGCTCGATCGCGATGATCGGCCCCGAGCAGCTTGCAGCAGGCGAAATCCTCGACAACTCCCGCATCGAAGGACTCAGCATCGATGTCGACGATGCGGTCAGCATCGAAGCCGTCGTCGCCCACCAAGCCGAAGCGGGAATGAACTACATCAAGCTCTATCAACTGCTCGACGAAGCACAGTTCACTGCCGGCATCGAGGCAGCGCATCGTCACGGCTTGGAGGTCATCACGCACACCGGCGCAATCACCTGGGACCACGCCGCCGAGCTTGGCGTCGACGCCATCGTTCACGCCATGCCGATCAGCGCCGACTCGCTGCCGGCCTCCGCACGCGACGGTTACCGCGGCGCAGACCAAACCGGCTCACATGCGTTTTATGAGTGGTGGGAGCGCGCCGATCTCGACAGCCCCGAAATGCAACGGCTCATCCGTGTGTTGGCCGAACGCCGCGTCACTGTCGATCTGACGCTGGTGGTCTTTCAGAAGAACTTTTGGGGCGATGACGCGAGCGTTCGCGATACCGGAGCCGAATTCGTTCATCCGCTGGTGCGCGAGAACTGGCGTATCTTTCGCTTCGACATCGCCTGGACGCCAGAGCACTACACGCGCGCACGCGCGGTCTGGCCGAAAATCCAGCGCTTCGCGCGCATGCTGCATGAAGCAGGCGTCCCGCTCACCATCGGCACCGATCTCGCCAACCCGTTCGTCGCGCCGGGTTACGCCACAATCGCGGAGATGCGCCTCTACCAAGATGCGGGCATTCCGGCGTGGGACGTATTGCGCATGGCGACAAGCGACGCCGCGGAAACACTGCACCTAGAAGATCGCATCGGGCGCCTCACGCGCGGCATGGAGGCAGATGTGGTCTTCCTTGACGCCGATCCGACCATCGATCTTGCGAATGCGATGCGAACGCGCGCCGTCTTGTTGAATGGCGCCTATCACGACCCCGCGTCACTTCGCGCTCAATAGGCCTTGGCCTTGCTCTTGGCGAAGTTGCCGTCATCATGAGCGCAACTTCGACCAAGGGACGATCGCGATGCAGTGGACTAACACCAAGAACGGCTATGGCGGACTTTCCATAGCTCTCCATTGGCTCGCGGCCATCGCCATCGTCGTCATGCTGGTCACCGGTTTTCAAGCGGACTTCGCCGGCGACGCAGGCGATCGCGCCAAGCGCGCGGCGCTCATGGGCCTACACATTTCATTCGGGGCCGCCGTGGCGCTCATCCTGCTGGCGCGCGTGTTCGCAAGTTACGCGCAGCCGCGCCCTTCGGCGCCTGAGCAAGCGCCGGTGCTGAAGTTTCTTTCCAACGCGACGCACCAGGTGCTGCTGCTCGCCATTCTCGTTCAAGTGATCTCTGGCCCGCTTGCGGTTTGGTCCGGCGGACGTCCCATCAATGTGTTTGACGTATTTTCGATCCCGAGCCCATTCGCGGAGCGCAACCAGGGCGTTCACGAACTCGCCGAACTCCTGCACGCGATCGGACGTTGGACGATGGTCGGCGCGCTTGCGCTGCATGTGCTCGGCGCCCTGAAGCACGCAATCATTGATCGCGACAGTGTCATGAAGCGAATGCTTGCGCCGCCGAAAAGCTAACGCGCCAGCCCGACAGCGTGGAGCTTGCAGCCGTTTTCGTGCAGCCAGTCACGGCCTTGCTCGTACTCGGGAATGCATTTGCGAACGAGCGCCCAGAAGCGCCGCGAATGGTTCATCTCTCTGAGGTGCGCCACTTCGTGCGCGGCGAGGTAGTCGAGAACGAAGGGCGGCGCCATCACCACCCGCCACGAAAACGAGAGCACGCCATCGACTGAGCAAGACCCCCAACGCGAACGCAGCTCTTTCACTTGCAGGCGTTCGGGCTTCACACCCAGGGTCACAGCGTGCGTCGCAACACGATCAATCAGATCGTGCCGCGCTTGATCCTTCAGGTAGCGCAGCACGCGACCTTCAAAGAGCGCAACATCCGGCGCCTGCACTACCAGACGCGGCAGCAAGTCTTCCTCGATCCAAGCCGGCTTGCGCCCGTGCTTGTAGACCAACTCGTGCTCGATCCCGCGTAGCGGCACAAACGAGCCTGGCGCGAGCGAAACTCCGCGCGGCAAGCGCGAGAGTTCCTGCGCGATCCACCCTGCACGCTCCGCCGCAAATTGCGCCGCATGCTTCAAGTGACGCTTCGAAGGCGCAGTCGCGATCGCCTCCCGGCGCGTCGGGTCGATCCGCACAGAAACGTGGCGCGCGCGCGGGTTGACGATCAGCTTCACCGGCACGCGGCGGCCATCAATCGTTTCGATCTCGGTTTGACCCGGTTCGATCTTCTGCTTCGAATCGAAGCGCATGCGCAAGAATCCCACGTCGCCGCGATTCACGCGACCCGTGTCAGAAGCTAAGCTGCGCAAGAAGGTAAGAAGATGTCTCTCTATCGCGGATCGTGTCACTGCGGCGGCGTCCAGTTTCAAATCGATGCCGAAATCACTGATATCTATACGTGCGATTGTTCGCTGTGCGCCAAGAAAAATGCACTGATGACAACCGTGGTTGAGGACAAGTTCTCACTGCTCGCGGGAGCAGACAAGCTCACCCCTATCAATGGAACACAAGAGTGGCGCACCACTACTTTTGCAGCGTCTGCGGGATCTACCCGTTCCACCGAAAGCGCTCGATGCCCGATCATTATGGCGTCAACGTACGCTGCCTCGCTGGCTTCGACGCGAATGCTATGCCCATCCGCCGCGCGAACGGAAAGACAATGACGTTGGTCGAGGTAAACCCAGTCGGCGGTTGGAGCGGTCCGAAGGGTTAGCCTTCGCTGACCAACTTCAACTTCCGTACCCCACGCGATGCGTTCGACTGAAAGTTGCGCATGAACTCGCGCACGCGCGGATAGATTTCCGTGCGGAAGCGTCGGCCCGAGAACACGCCGTAATGGCCGACGCCTGGTTGGATGTAGTCGCGACGCATTTGCTCTGGAATGTTGGCGCAAATGTCATGCGCGGCTTGCGTCTGGCCAATACCGGAAATGTCGTCGTTCTCGCCTTCAACCGTAAGCAGCGCCGTCTTGGTGATCTGTCCCGGATCCACCTTGCGGCCGCGATGCGTCATCGTCCCACTGGCAAGGCGATACTCGTGGAAAATCTCGACCAGCGTCTGGATGTAGAACTCCTCAGAGAGATCCATGACAGCAAGGTATTCGTCGTAGAATTCGCGGTGCTTCTCGGTGGAGTCGCCGTCGCCTTTCACAAGGTTCTGGAAGTACGAATGATGGGCGTCAACGTGGCGTGAAAGATTCATGCCCATGAAGCTCGCGAGTTGCAGGAAGCCCGGATACACGCGCCGGAACGCGCCCGGATAGAGCGCGGGCACCGTGTGGATCATGTTCGACTTGAACCACTCAATGTCGCGCTTTTCGGCGAGCAGGTTTGGCGCCGTCGGCGACTTACGCGCATCGATGGGCGAGCCCATGATCGTCATCGTCGCCGGCGTGCAGGGATCGTCTTCCTCGGCCATCAGCGAAACAGCCGCAACGACCGCCGGGCCTGGCTGACACACAGCGACCACATGCGTTTGCGGTCCAAGCGCACGCAGCATGCCCATCACGTGATCGATGTAGTCGTTCAGATCGAAGCGGCCGGCGAGCACTGGCACCATGCGCGCATCCGTCCAATCAGTGATGTAGACGTCGTGCTCGGGCAAGAACGCGCTCACCGTGTCACGCAGCAACGTCGCGTAGTGACCCGACATCGGCGCGACCAGCAGCACGGTGGGATCAGTGCGATCGCCGCGTGCTTCCTTCAGCGCATCAGCGTCGCGCTCGAAGTGGATCATGTTTGCCCATGGCGACGACCACACGCTCTTCGGCGTCACCGCCACTTCGGCGCCATTCACGGTTGTCGTTGGTAGTTGCCATTCGGGCTTGCGGTAGCGGCGCGTCATCGACTCGAAGAGATCCGCCGCCGCAGCCGCCGTCCGGCCAGCCTCGGTGTCGCTCAGAGGATTGAGCGGAGAACGCAGCATCGAAGACTGCATCAGGGCGGCGATGCGCAGAGGCGCAACCGACATGTGGCCCAGTTCATAAAGCGAATAGAGCATGCGAGCCCTTCTGCTGCGGCGCAGCAACCCCTCCGGATAGTGCGCGCGCCCTTGTTTCCAACAAGCTAAGACAACTCAGCGGGCGAACCTTTCGCATTGCAGCGCCAGGCTGGCGATTATGCCGAACGTCCTAGCTGGTTCCCCTAGACCAGATTCCAGCTCTGACCGCTTTCCGTGTATTGAATGTAATGGGACTTGCTCCGGGCGCAACAAGCGCGGACTTCACATAATCGGGCAAATTCAACCCCGCTCCAACCCGGCCGCGATACAGGCGGCAATGTTCTCGGGCGACGTCGGCGTCATCGGGCTGTCGGGATCAAGAGGGTTGGCCCTACTCATCGTTTGGATGATCGAAACCGTCCGCCAGTTGCGATCGAGCACATAAAGCAGCGACGAGTGATCGACATTGTAGACGTCCGCAGGCGCGCCCTCGATGGGCGCTTTCGCGTGATGTACTTGGAACGTGCTCGCCGCCGCGTTGATCTGCTCGCGCGTGCCTGACAGCCCCACCAAGCCAGGCGGAAAGCCGTCAGTATGCGCGTACTCACCCATACGCTGGGGCGTATCGCGTTCCGGATCGACAGTGATCAAAATTGGCTGCACGTCGTAACCACCGGGCGCCGCCAAGGCTTCGCTAAGCGCGTACATGCTGTTGGGGCAGATGTCGGGGCAGTGCGTAAAACCAAAATAGATTACCGCCGGTTGGCCGGCAAAATCGGCTTGCGTCACGCGCGCACCGTTCGAGTCCGCAAGTTCGATCGGGCCACCCACCGCGTCGACATTCTCAAGAATACAGTCGCGTGGTACCGCAGCCTGCTTGCCATCACCATTGGTGCCCACAAGCAACATGGCGCCGAGCGCCGCTAGACCGGCCACCGCAACGGCGGGCACGACAGCTCCCGTCAAGTTCCGGCGCGGCGTTTCGACAGGTTCGGCCATTCTAGAAGCTAGACGACGCCAGAACCGGCTTTTCAACGTGGCGCGACGGCACAGGGGGCGCAATGCCGCAGGCAAAGCTTGAGCAGGGCCGCAAATTTGCGCATGTGGCAGTTCAATGAAGTTGCCGCGCTCGCCCCTGATCGTGATCGCGACCGTAGTAGGCCTCGCCGCCGCCGTTGGGCTGTTCATTCTCCCGCGGATGGAAAGCGGCGACGCCCCGTGCGCCGCGCGCGAGTTCGAAAACTCGCGCTTCATTGTCTGCGCCTTTGACGCGCGCCGACAGGACATGCGGCTATTCTCACGCGCATCCGGCGGTGGCTATTTGCGTAGCTTCGAAGCGCTACAACACGAGATCGGCGAGGAATCGCACAACATCCGCTTCGCGATGAATGCCGGCATGTACAATGACGCCGGCGCGCCGATCGGCCTTTATGTTGAAAACGGCGAGGAACAGAAATCCATTTCGCTCACAGAGGGTCCTGGTAACTTTCACCTGAAACCCAACGGCGTCTTCTGGCAGGGAGAAGACGGCGTCCTGCACATCGATGTCTCGGAAGATTACGCGCTTCAAATGCATGAGGCGCGGTGGGCGACGCAGTCGGGACCGATGCTATTGATCGATGGCGCGATGCACCCGCAGTTCGCGGAGGACGGCGCCTCGCGCTTCATCCGAAATGGCGTCGGCGTGTCTGACACTCACACGGCTTACTTCGTCATCAGTTCGGGTTTCGTGTCGTTTGGGCGCTTCGCGCGCTTCTTTCGCGACGAGCTCAACTGCCACGATGCGCTCTTTCTCGATGGCACCGTGTCGAGTCTCTGGGCGCCGTCCCTCGGGCGATACGACGACAACCATGAGCTCGGGCCCATGGTCGCCGTCTTTGATCGCGGCTAGGCGCTCTGCGCGGTAGCGTTCGTGATCGTCGCTTGCGCCTCTGCCAGTGCAGCAGATGTTTGGATTTGATCCGCGTGGATACGGTCAGCGAGACCCATAAGCGTGGGGCCCGTCACGGCGCCGGCTTGAGCTTCTTCCTCGACCCACACGCCGCGGCGGCGTGCGATCGCATCGTTCCAGGCTTGGCGCACACCGCCCCAATATTCCGCCCTATCGGCCCAGTACGAGTCCGCCGCAGAAACTGGATACCCGTTGAAGCGGTCATAGGTGTTGACGCCGTCTTCGTGGACGATCGCCACGAGTTGACCGTCGCGTGTGCCGATCTTTTCGTTGTCCTGCTCATGCACCCAGCCGGTTGGCGTCAGCGCATGGCGGTTGACTGAATTGTAGCGTTCGTACGGCGGATTGCGGATCGCGTCGCGGCGCGCGAGCGGACGCGCGGTCGGGCCACTGATCCAGATCGTGCGACCATTCGTGTAATCCCAGCGGCCAACGCCGCCGTAACGCGGCGAGTCATCGGTTTGCCAAACCGTTTGCGACCAAGCGCCCCGGCGGTCTGCGCTCGAAACGTTCGCCAACGACCAATAATTGCGGCGGTCATAAACCAGCACAGTGCGCGGTTGGTAAGTCCAATCCTGTCGCCAATGCTTGATCACAAAAATTTGCCCCTCATGCTCAGCGACAAGCATGTGCTGGAGCTGAACAAAATCGCCGGTGTCGGCGATGACCCGAACGCTCTCGTAGCCTCCGCTCGTCTTTGGCTCGAGCGGGGTGTAATCGCTCACGAACGGAACGGTTTCGTGAAAGTTGAAGCGCACGCGATAATCGCCTGTCATCGCAAGGATCGATTGCCGATCGCGCTCGACATCGCTAGCGCGCGCCGTCTGCGCCACCACCGGTGATGCAGCTGCGATCCCACCGCCAGCGAGTGCGAGCATCGACGCACGACGCGTCAGTGACATGTCCATTTCTGAAACTCCTCCAATTCAGAATCGATAAGCGAGCGACACCGAGTAGTTGCGCCCTGGCTGTGTGTAGGCATCGAGAACAGTGGAAGCGGTCGTCAGACCCCGAGCATCGCTCCACCACGCGTAGCTCTCGTCCGTCGCGTTAAACACGCCCGCGCGCAGCGTCGCGTTCTCGCTCAGATGCCAATAGGTGGTGAAATCAACGATCGCGAATGCATCGGGGCGATAGGCGTTCGCCGCAGTCAAATCGCCTTCCTTGCGCGCCGCATAGGTGACGATGAACTGACCGCCAAAGCGTCCGTCCGGGTCGCTGAAGCTCAAACCCGCCACAACTTTTAGCGGATCGATCGATTGCAGCGGCGCGCCATCTTGCGTGCCCTCGGCATAAGACGCCGCGATCGAGATGCCGAAGCCATTCGCCCACGCGCCGTCGATGCGCGCCTCGACGCCATCAATCTGCACTTCACTGAGGTTGATGTATTGATAAACGAAGGGATCCAGCGCCGTGCCCGAACCCGAGACAATCTCTTGCGAGATGAAGTCCTCGAACCACGTTGAATAAGCCGTGGCGCTCCAATTCCAGTCGCCACCCGCCGCGCTCCAGTTCCGGCCGCGAATGCCAGCTTCAGCGCCTTCGCTCGTCTCGGGACGAAGGTCCGGGTTCGGAATAGATGTGTAGGCCTGGTTGAAGGCAGCCAGCGTCAGGTTCTCGAAGAAGTTGTTTACTTCGCTCGGCGCCGGCGCCTTGAAGCCAGTGGCGTAGTTGAAGAAAACGCCGAACTGCGCGAGTGGCCAGGCGACAATGCCGAAGCGCGGCGAGATATGATCGTCGTCCTGACCCGCCAAGAGGCCGTTGTAGAGCGCGTCATCATGCGGCGTCAGCTCGTACTGGTCGTAACGCACCGACGGAAGCAACATGAGCGAACCGTCGAGCAGCGCGATTTCGTCGATTAGAAAGACGCCCGTGCGTTCATACTCCGTCTCCGGGAATGGCCGCTCAGGAAAGGCCGCCGGCGGCGTAGGCACGGCGCCGTCGCGGATAGCGCTCTGGTTCGTGACTGAATAGTCGATGCCATAGACAACGCGATGCTGGATATCGCCCTCGAACACCGACTCCGCTTGCGCGGTGACGCCCCAAATTTCGTTGCTGTAGCCGGTCTCACGCGTCCGATCGACGGCAGGGTGCGGTCTTCGTAAGTGAACTGACGCAGATAGCTGTCTTGGTTGTAGACCGCTATGAACGCGTTATCGATGAAGCCGCTAGCGTCTTGAAACGCATAGTCGAGCGTATAGCGCGTGCGTTCACTTTCATCGACACCCTTGAGATCGATAACGGTGGCCGAGAGACCTGTCAGCGAGTCCGTTTCGATATTGCGATCGCCGTAGTCGGTAGTCAGACGGAAACGGTGCTCTGCGCTCGGTTGAAACACGACCCGGGCCAACAGCGCGTTTGAGTTGATGTCTTGCGGGTTTGGTTGCGTACGAGACGCGCCCGTGCCGCCCACTTCGCCTTGGTTTTGGGTCTCGTGACCTTCACGACGGGTGTAGGCGATGAGGCCAGACCATTGATCGTTAAAGCGCCCCGCAGCCGTCAGGCTCGTCGCGAAGCCGTCGTCGGCGCTCGCATAGGAGACGCGGCCGCGCGCAGCGAAACTTCCATCGTCATAGAGGAAGTCTTCCGGGTCCTTGGTAATGAAGCTCACCACGCCGGCGAGGCCATCGCTCCCGTAGAGGCCCGAGCCAGGACCACGGACGATCTCCACCGATTGCAGCAAGTCGAGATCGACATAGTCGCCGCGTCCAAACGCGTTCGGACCAAAGCTGAAGCCGTCGGGAATGCGAACGCCATCGACTTGAAATAGCACGCGGTTGCCGCCGAGCCCGCGGATATTGAAGCTCGAATTGCCATCGCGGCCCGTGGCAGAGAGCGCCGCTGAGAAACGCGCCGGCGACGTCGCCACAGAGACACCCGGCTCGAAGCGGACCAGATCCTTGATGTCGGTCGCCAGATTCTCTTCGATCTCTTCCGCATCAATGACCGTGACCACATTCGGAACGTCAAACGTGTCCCGCCCCATCCGCGTCGCAGTGACGGTTATGTCCGGCTCGGCCTGCGTCAGCTGGACGGGACTATTCTGCGCTGCGGCTGCCCCGGCGAAGCCCAGCCCCAGGGCCAGCGCAGACATCCCCCACACCCCTCGCATTTGCGACTCCTTCTCAACTGAATCTAGCTTTATTGCGACTGCCTCGCATCTGCAAGTCTGAGATGCGCGCATTCCAGCTTCCCAATGCGCCCACCCTTGAGTACCGGCCCCGGCACGGGCGATGAGAGGCGCCATGGCTGTCACAGAGCCCAGACCCCCCGCGCCCATTCCCAGCTTCTGGTCAGCAACCAGCCGCGTTCGGATTCGCACGCTCGTGCTGCTGCGCTGGCTGGCCATCGTCGGCCAGACGGTTGCTGTCGTCTTTGTGCGCTTCGGGCTCGACGTGGACTTCCCGATCGCCTGGGCGCTTGCCGCGATCGGCGTGTCCGTGGTCGTGAACCTCGCCCTGCAGCGCCGCAGCCAGGAACTCGCACGAGAGTGGGAAGCTGCTGCGCAGCTCGCCTACGACGCAGTGCAGCTCGCCGTACTGCTCGCACTGACCGGCGGCTTGCAGAACCCGTTCGTCTTTCTCTTCGTCGCGCCGGTTGCCGTGAGCGCTACGGTGCTGCGCCCCGCCGTCACCGCTATGCTTGCGGCGCTCACGTTCGCGTGCGTCGGCGTCATCTCGGTGCTGCGCCTGCCGCTGCCGTGGCCTGATGATTCAACATTCGTGATGCCTCCGCTCTACCAAATGGGCATTGCCGCAGCGGTGCTCGTGGGCCTTGGCTTTACCAGCGTCTACGCATGGCGCGTCGCGGCGGAAGAAGAACGCCTCAACATCGCGCTTGCCGCCGTGCAGGCCGTGCTCTCACGCGAGCAAACGCTTTCGGCGCTTGGCGGCCTCGCCGCCGCAGCGGCCCATGAACTCGGCACGCCGCTCGCCACCATCCATCTCGTCGCCAAGGAAATGGCGCGCGACATTCCGCAGGACGATCCGCGCTACGAAGACCTGCAGCTCCTAGTCACGCAAAGCGAACGCTGCCGTTCCATCCTCGGGCAACTCTCCGCCAATCGCGAGCGCGGCGACGTGATGATGCAGCGCGCGACAGTGCGGACGTTATTGGAGGAAGTGATCTCCCCACACGAAGGCCTCGGCGCCGAGATCCACATCGACGCGCAGGGCGAAGGTCCGTTGGAAATCCGGCGCATGCCTGAGATCGTTCACGCTCTTGGCGGCGTAGTCGAGAACGCGGTGGGCTTTGCGCGCACCCGCGTCGATATCGAAGCGCGTTGGACCAGTGAAACTATTGTGATCGCCGTCCGCGACGATGGCCCCGGCTTTGCCTCCGCCATCCTGAACCGCCTAGGCGAACCCTATCTCACCGAGCGCGATGAAGAGGGCATTGCCGGGGGCCTGGGCCTGGGCTTCTTCATCTCCAAGACCTTGCTCGAGCGCTCCGGCGCAACACTCGAAGTCCGCAACCGCCGCCCGCCTCAGCACGGCGCACTGGTGAGGGCCGTCTGGCCACGTGCGGCAATTGAAGCGCCGACGCTATGAAAATCCGCGAAAATCGCTACATAGAGGCCAACTGGAAGTAGGTCAGGCTGATGAGCACCGCAGCGCCCCTCGAAGGCGAAAAAACTCTCCTCATTCTTGATGACGACGCGGCCTTCCGCACGCGTCTGGCGCGCGCGCTCGAAACGCGCGGCTTCGAAGTCTCTGCGGTTGCCAGCGTGGCGGAGGCCAACGACATCGCCACCAAGAGCCCGCCCGCCTACGCGGTGCTTGATCTGCGTCTCGAAGACGGGTCAGGCCTCGCCGTCGTGGAAGCGCTTAACAAGAGCCGGCCCGACTGCCGCGTTGTCATGCTGACCGGCTACGGCGCCATCGCCACTGCGGTCGCGGCCGTGAAGGCTGGCGCGCTCGACTATCTCGCCAAACCCGCCGACCCTGAAGACATCGTCAAAGCCCTGCTCGCCTCGCCCGACGAGAAACCCGAGCCGCCAGAAAATCCGATGAGCGCGGACCGCATCCGTTGGGAGCACATTCAGCGCGTCTACGAACTCTGCGGTCACAACGTGTCCGAGACCGCGCGCCGCCTCAACATGCACCGCCGCACGCTGCAGCGCATCCTGGCCAAGCGCGCCCCGCGCTGAACTTATCCACAACCACAACATGAAGCCTCGGCAAGCCATGCGCCGAACGGATTGGCGCAGCCGTTTCGGTAAGCTAACGACGCTAGCGCTCTTGGCGCACGACATAGGGTGAGGGAAATGTCCAACTGGTTCGTAGACAAACTCGGCCCCGATCCGCGGCGCGGCGGCCAACAAAGTTTGAGCGGCCAGAAGCCAGCGCCTGCGCCTCAGCCACAGGCCGCGCCGCAGCAGCGTGCGCAGCAAGCTGCCCCGCAGCCCGCCGCCCGCGCACCGGAACCGCCGCGCCAGCAGGCCGCGCAACCGTCGCCGCCCCCGGCCAAGGAAGAGAAGCCCAAGAAGAAGGGCTGGTTCTAGCCAGTTTTTCGCTTCGGCAGCCTGATGCGCTCAAGCGGCGCAAACAAGAGCCCTAGCGCGATCGTCAGTGCAATCGCCACGATCCAAATCACAAAGACGTTCGCGCCCAGCTGGCCGCCGAAATAGGCGGCCAGTGAATAGCCGACGCCCTGCCAAAGGTAGATTGAGTAGCCCGCGCTCATGAACGGCTTCACGAGCGACGAACGCGCCAAGGCTTGGCGCTGCGTTTCACGCGTCAGCCGGGCGCCGATCAGCAGCGTCGCCATCCACGCGCACGAGAACAAGAAAAACACCGCGTTCGGCGGAAACTTGTTGTGCTGCATGTCAAGCGTCACGCTCGCCGGCTGCAGCGTCGCCGCCGCGATCATGCCGCCTACAGCCAACACCAGCACAAGCGCGTAGTCGCCCAAATTCCAGTGCTTCGGCCTCGCCGCAAGCAAAAACCCGAACGCCGCCCAGAACGCGTAAAACACCGTGTTCTTGATCAATTGATCATCCAAAGGCGTCGAGAACTTCGCCTGCCCGAGCGCCAGCACCAGCAAGCCTACCGGCGCCGCCAGCATCCACGGTTTCACGAAACCCGGCACGCGCCGCGTCGTAATCAAAGGCATCAGCGCGGTTACGATCAGGAACGGTGCCACGAACCAAAGATGCCAGCTCAGCATCTTCCAAGTGTGGCCTGCCCCGCGTGTCACCGGATTGAGCCAAGACCACAAACGCGCGCCGATCTCCGCGAACGACAGCGGCCCATCCCATTTCACCACAGTGACGATCAGTGCGGCGACAAGCACGTAGACAAAATACGGCAAATAGATCCGCACGCTGCGCCGCATCAGAAAATCGAGATAATTGCCAGGCTGCAGGCGACCCGGCTTTGCGCCTTCGCCAAGAAAATACGCCGCGCCAGTGATCACGAAGATCGGCGGCATTTCAAAAAGCAACCACGCGCCAGGGCCACGGGGCACGATGCCAAGCCAAAAGATTCCGTGGATCACGACAATGATCCACGCCATCAGCAACCCGCGCCCTAGATCGAGCCCGACATCGCGGCTCGCAGTTGGCGGAGGCGATTGCACGTCGCTCAATAAATTAGATGCCTTGCGCGCTCGGCGATCCACGCGTCTTCGTCTGGAATTGCGAGCGCGTCGAGATCGCCTGGCTCGGCGTCTGCATCATCCACCCACTCGCGCAGCAGCGGCGAGCCGTTGATGACATCAATCGCCAGCTTATCGAACACGTACTCGTACGAGAACTGCCGCCACAACTCGTAGTCCGGGTAGAGACGGCGGATCGCCTTGAACGCCAGCGATTGCACCCGCCACGGCTTGAACGCTTGGTGATCGTAGAACGCCGGGTCTTCGCAGTGAATCTGTACGCCGTGACAAAGCTGGCCTTCCCACTTGTGGAATGTCGGTTCGAACCAGATTTCGCGTAGTTTGCAGCCCCTCAGCCAGTGCGGCGCCAGACGCTCCATCTCGCTCATCACATCGCGCGCATTGATGTCAGCGGCGCCAAAGAGTTCGAGTGGCCGTGTCGTGCCGCGCCCTTCCGAGAGTGTCGCGCCTTCAACCATCACTGTGCCTGCATAAGCGCGCGCCATCCAAAGATTGGGCGCATTCGGCGATGGATTCACCCAGGTGCGCGAAGCGATCGGCCAGCCGTAGCCCGGCGCTTCGTCGGGCCGGTAGCCTTCCATCTCGATCACGCGATAGGCTACGTTGAATTTGTAATGGTCGATGAACCAATGCCCGAGTTCGCCGAGCGTTAGCCCGTGACGCATCGGCATCGGCCCCGCACCGACAAAACTCTCCCAACCACGGCGCAGCGTGAGCCCCTCAACTGGCCGCCCGGCTGGGTTCGGCCGATCCAGCACCCACACCTCTTTGCCATCGGCAGCGCACGCTTCGATCATGTAGAGCAGCGTGGTGATGAAGGTGTAGATGCGGCAACCAAGATCCTGCAGATCGATCAGAACGACATCAAAGGTCGACATCGCCTGCCCAGTCGGCCTGCGCTGATCACCATAGAGGCTGAACACAGGTATGCCGTGGAGAGCATCGGTGTAGTCGCGCGACTCCACCATGTTGTCCTGCTTGTCGCCCTTCATGCCATGCTGCGGCCCGAACGCGGCCGTAATGCGCACATCCTCCAGCGCCATCAGCGCATCGAGCGAGTGCGTGAGATCGCGCGTCACCGAGGCCGGGTGCGCCACCAAAGCCACGCGCTTGCCCTTCAACGCCGCGCGCAACGAAGCATCTTCCAGCAAGCGATCAATGCCGAACTTCATGGCAGCTCCAACACGAATCCATCGGCGGCGTGAAAGTCTGGCTGACCTGGCGGATGCTTCAGCGCCCAGTACGACTTCGCACCGTTTGTCTCTTCAATCACGGCCGCCAGCGCCAGCTGCCACGGCTCATCGCTCGGCGGCAGATAGATCAGCGCGTCGACATCGATGTGAGTGGCGTTAGCGCCAGTGATGATCGCTGGCGGTGACAACTCCGCCAACGCGATCCCGTCACGATAGTCGGTGAAATGGTACGCCGCCCACCTCGAGGACGGCGACAGATTGAACTCATAATACCCTGCGCCTGGCATGGTCTCGACGAACGCCTCAAAGCACGTCGTTTTCCAGAGTTCGTCGGTGCGAAGCGGTTCTGACGGAGGTGCGACGCGGATATCCGCAATCCGCCCCGCCACCGTATAGCGCAGCGCCAGCATCCCCGGCTGCGGCCGCGCCACGGCGACATCGATTCTATCGACGGCGCCGCTGGGCGTATCAGGGTGGCGGATGAGTTCGTGAACCACGCACCCCGCCTAGCACACCAAACGCTTAAGACGCAGTAACACCCTGCTCCGCGCGCTTGGCCTTTGGCGCAAACAACCAGAACCCAGCCGCCCCGAACGGCGTCGACGCGCTGAACACCCAACCGTCGAACATCGAGCCGCTCCACGTCGCTCCGGCGCCGAAAAGCTGCACCGAGATCGGCAGGAACGACAGCGCATCAGTTCCGGTGTTGGCGTAGATCGTGCCGACGCCCAGCGCGATGGCGATCAGCCAAACCCAACGCGGCTTGAGCCCCGGCCTGAACAGCGCCACCAAGAACGTGATCAGTGAGAAGAGCGGGATAATCATCGCCGCAACGATGACGCCCTTCACGCCTGATGGCTCAGAAGCGAAGGCGAACGTATTCGCCGCCAACTCCGCGCGCGTCACCGCATTCACGTGGAAACCTAGGACCTTCCAAGGTTGCTCGGCACTGACGCGATAGAGCGTCGTTTCGGCCCGCACGACGTGATCTGGATACTCGTGTTCGTGAATGCCCCAGAGCTGATTGCCATCCGTGCCTGTCCGGACTCTGAAGGTTGTCAGCCGCGATGATGTCGGCTCGCCCGGCGGCAGCAGGGTCTGAATCCGATCGACCTCGGCTTGCGTGCCTGCGTTGCTTTGCACGAGGCTGGTGATGAGTTCGGCATCGCGCTCGTGGCTGATCGCATCATACGGCGCGGCGAGCGCAACGCGATCGGCCGCGTTGAGCCCGGCCGTGAAGTCCGGCCTCATGGCGCCGCTGCCCATCACGGCCAAGCTCGCCATGCCGCCAACGACGAACAGCGTGGCCAACACGGCTAGAATGGCGCGTCCCCAAGGCATAACCATCTCCCTGGCTCGAGGTTTGGTTCACCCGCCGGTAATGTCAATCAGAGCGCCGGAGGCGGCTTCTCGCTTCGACTTGGGGCGGCCCTCATGCTAAGCGCCCGCCCACTATGACCACCGAAGCCAACGTCCAGTCCAAATTCCTCCGCGATGCGATCGCGCGCGGACAATTCCACCAATGCACCGACCTTGAGGGCTTGGACAAAGCCGCCCTCGCCGGTGTGACCGGCTATATCGGCTTCGACATGACGGCGCCGTCGCTCCATGTCGGCAACCTCACGCAGATCATGTACCTGCGCCGTCTCCAGCAAGCTGGCGGCAAACCGATCGTGCTCTTGGGCGGCGGCACCACCCGCGTCGGCGATCCTTCCGGCAAGGAAGAAATGCGCCAGCTCTTGAGCGAAGAGCAGATCGCCAAGAATACCAACTCGATCCGCGGCACCTTCGAGAAATTCCTGAAGTTCGGCGACGGCCCGAGCGACGCCATCCTCGTCGACAATTCCGAGTGGCTGTTGAAGCTCAATTATCTCGATTTCCTGCGCACGGTTGGCCGCCATATGAGTGTCAACCGCATGCTCTCGATGGATAGCGTCAAGCTCCGCTTGGAGCGCGAGCAGCCGATGAGCTTCATCGAATTCAACTACATGATCCTGCAGGCTTACGACTTCGTCGAGTTGAAGAAGCGCTACGATTGCGATCTGCAGATGGGCGGCTCCGATCAGTGGGGCAACATCGTCAACGGCGTCGAGCTCGGCCGCCGCATGGAACAGTTCGAACTCTTCGGCCTTACACAACCACTGATCACGACCGCGTCAGGCGCAAAGATGGGCAAAACCGCCGACGGCGCCGTCTGGCTCAACGCCGACATGAAGAGCCCATACGAATACTGGCAATACTGGCGCAACACTGAAGACGCCGACGTCGGCCGCTTCCTAAAAATCTTCACCGATCTTTCGCTTGACGAGATCGCGCGTCTCGAAGCGCTGCAGGGCGCAGAGATCAACGACGCCAAGAAGGTGCTCGCCACCGAAGCGACTACGCTGCTGCACGGTCGCGACGAAGCCAATAAGGCCGAAGAAGCCGCCCGCGCCACCTTCGAGCAAGGCGCGCGCAGTGACAATCTTCCGACCTTCTCCATCACCCAAGAAGAACTCGGCGCTGGCCTGCGCGTCGCCGCAGCCTTCGTGCGCGCGGAACTCGTCGCTTCAAACGGCGAGGCCAAGCGCCACATCGCCGCCGGTGCGTTGCGCGTGAATGACAAGGCCGTTGCCGATGAAACCGCCGCGATCACCGCCGCCGATCTCGTCAACGGCGCGATCAAGCTCTCGCTCGGCAAGAAGAAGCACGCGCTGCTGCGCGTGGCCTAGGGCGACGCGATAGCCGGCGCGCTTGGGTCGGGCGCCATGGGCGTAGACCCCGAAGGATCGAACGAACTGGCGCCGCCACCCTCGCGCGCCGGTTCTTCAGGCTGCGCTTGCGGCACGGGTTCGAATATCCGGCGTAGGATGCCCGGCGTCAGCGCCGACACCGGGTTGACGCCAACGCGCGGCTCGGCCGCTGCGCCATTGATCGAATAGGTCATGCCGAACACGCCTTCGCCGCGGCGCGACACCAACAAGTCGCCGATAACAGGAATGCTACCCAGCATTGACAGGTTCAGCATTGGCGACGGGGCGACAACGCCATCAATGTCGAGATTGTCGCGTTCTATGTCGTAGCTGCCGGCGCCAGTGAGGCCGAGCGAAGGTCCGGCCATCCGGCCCTCCGTGAAATGGAGCCGATTGCCGGCATAAGTCATCTGCGCCTCGAAGGCGCTGAAGCCGATGCCATCGCCATTCAACATCTCCACCAAGCCTGTGAGCGAACCCGCTGAAGACAACAGGCGCGCCATCGCCGGCAAGCGAACCACCTGGTAGTCGCGCATTTCGACGGAGAAGCGCGCTTGGTTCTGCGCCCCGCCGCGCCAATCGCCATCCGCCGACGCTGTGCCGCCAACGACGTTCTCAGCGCCCGTCAACGCGCGCACGGCAAAGCCCGCGTCGTCCGCCCGGAACCGCACGCGGCTGCGCGCATCACCCGCGCGCGGCCCAAGCGTCAGCGAAAATGCCTGACCGCCCGGTGAGCGCCCTTCCGCTGCAAGCGTCATCAAGCCATCGCGCGAGGTGACGACTTGAACATTGGCGTTCGTGAGCGTCGCGCCGCCACGCATGTTCAAGCGATCAACGATCACGCTCGCGCGCATCGCGCCGGAATTGGCGGAACTAGGCGTCGCTGGCGTCGAGGCGGGCGCCGAATTGGCCTGCTCCGTCGGCGCGCGCTCCGAGCCCATGAACGGCTCGGCATTGAACAACGCACCGCGCACGTTCACTTCCAGCGCGCCATCAGTGGCGCGCGATGCCGTCACTCGTGCATCAGAAGCGCCCTCAACTACCAGCCGCGAGAAATCCACGTCTTGAATGTCGTTGCTACGCGCAAGCCGCACGCGTCCTTGCGCCAGGAGTCCGCCGCCGCGCGCATCAATCTCATTGAACGCCAAGCCGCCGTCGGCTTGCCTTTGGACGATGAACCGTGCTGATGCTGGCTGCCCGGCGCGCTTAGTCCAGAAGCGGCGCGGCAACTCCACCGCGGCGTTGCGCAGATCAAGATCAATCCGCGCGTTGTCGACATCGAAGCCGCGGCCTTGGCCGGTCACGGTGACGCCAACGCGGCCCTGCGCGTAGCGCGCGATTGGATACCCGAGGCGCTCCAAGTCGTTTGCGTCAAAGTCACCTGAGATCTGGTATTCTGATGAGGACGAGACATTCGCGCCGGTGGCGCCAATACGCTCCGTCCAACGCACGTTCTGGATCGCCGATTGTCCTGCGCGGATCGGACCGCTCACGGTCACGGCGCGTTGGTCGCCGCGCACTGTCAGTTGCCCCTCGCTCAGCGCCACGCGTCGCGTCGACATGTTGCCGGCAAAATCACGCACGGTTCCATCGATGCTGAAACGCCAAGCTTCGAATGGCGCCTCGCGTACCATCGGCCGTTGAATGCGCAGCGAGACATTGCCTCGCCCGGTCGCTGTGGCCGCCTCGATCGGCAGCCGGTCGCCGAGTGCGATGGGCTCCATCGCCAGCACTTCGAGCAATTGCCGCGCATCGCCCTCGGCGCGCGCGGATATCGTCAGCATCGCCCCGCGCGGCTTGAATTGCGGCGCCTCGATGCGGCCGTTTGTGATCGCCATGCCGTGGAAGCGCGCTTCCGGCACGGTCATCTCAAAGCTGTTGCCGCGCAACACGCCCGAGCCACGCGCGTTCGTCACCGGCGACATCGTGGTTATGAACTCCATCGACGCATTCGAGACATTGAAGCGCACATCGACCGCGTCGTCGCGTAGCGCGCCGTCAACCAGGTCACCCGGCTCGATATCAAGGCGCACCGTGGCGTCGCTCACGCGCCCGCCCGTAATCGTGCGCGCCAGATACTCCCGCGCGCTTTCACCCAAGCCGATCGGCCACGCATGCATGATCTCGCGGGCCTCTACCGTACCTTCGACGCCGCCTTGCAGTTCCACACCCATGTGCGTGTCGCCACCAACGTCCGCCCAATAGAGCCGGCCGGCGCCATTGAATGTGCCTTCGCCGGTGCGCGCGGTCAGCCGCGTGAAGCGAACGGAGCGCTCGGCGGAGACGATGGCGCCGACGATCTGAACGTTCTCGAACGCCAGTGGCTCCGCAAACGTTCCCGGCACGTCGAGCCGCATCGACGGCAGTGAGATGTTGAAATTCGCCGGCTCGTTCGGCGCCGCGCGCATGATCGCGGAGACATCGAGCACACGGACCTCGCCGCCGACGCGCGTGCGGTCACCAGCAAGAGAAATTTGATCGATGATCAGCTCATCGCTTTCGATGTCGTAACGCCCATGCAAGCGCCCGCCGCTCAAATTGAAGCGATCGCCTGCAACATCGGCCGAACCTTCGCCGACGATGACCTCGCCCTCAAAGCGGTTGACGCCGGCCTCGCGGTCCATGCCGACAGAGACGTTCATCGTCACTGGCGCATCGAGTCCCGCGAACGGCCCCAGCGCCGCCTGCGAGAATAGCGCGCGCGGACGCGCATTCTGCGTGCCAAATTCGATGATTGCGCTCTGAAAGCGCGTGTCCGTGGTGATGCGCAGCGATGCAGGCGCGACCCCTTCGGCGCCCTCGAGTTCCGCATTCGCGGCAAGCGCCAGCGCGCGGCCGCGCCGTGCGAGTTCAAAAGCGGCCGCGTCGGCAGTCCAGCGTCCGCCGCCAGACTCATCGATCAGCGTGAGCCGGGCGCTGCGCACCGAAATCTCGCGCAAGCTCCCGCCCGCGCCGACGGGCTTGAACGCATCCTCCATGCTGTCAAGCACGCGCGCCACACGCTGTTCGAGCGTCTCGTTGCTCGGCGCCGCAGGAATGATGATGTCCGCCGGGGTTCCTTCTGGACCGAACGCGATGTGCATTGCGCCGTTCACTTTGCGCGTGAAACTGATCTCACCGCCGATGAACTCAGCCCGCGAGACAGAAATACGCCCGATCAGCAGCGGCAGCACATCCAGGGAGATGCGCGCCTCGTCAGAGCGCGAAAGCACCCCGCCGCGGCCGTCCTCGACGCTGACGCCAACCGCCCGCAGCTCCAACGCCCCGCGTTGGCTCCAAGCCAGCTCCACCCGCTCGATCCCGACCGGCCGGCCAGAGCGGGCCACGCTCAGCTCGGTCTCGATCTGGTCGCGCATCGAATTGAGTTCGATCGGGCCTTGGCTGAAACGCCACCAAGCGACCCCGACACCGATTGCGAGCGCCGCAACCAGTCCAAGGAATATCTCGACAGCAATCAGCGTCGAGCGGCGGATCATCCGGCGTGCTCCAACGCCCCTCGCAAGCATCTAGCGCGATTTGGGTTTTTGACGCAAAGCAAAGCCCCAGCCCCGTCGCAGCAGGCGGCGAGCGCAACGGCCAACCCAATGTCCTGGGGGCCGCGAGCCGGGAGGCTCCCGATGGCAAAAAAAGAGCTCAAACTTGGCGACCCCGCACCCCCTTTTGATCTGCCGGCGGCCGGGGGCGGGCGCGTCAGCTTGTCTGGCCTCAGGGGCAAGAAGGTCGTCCTCTACTTCTATCCCAAGGACGACACACCCGGTTGTACCTTGGAAGCCCTAAACTTCACTGAAAAGGCGAAGGCTTTCGCGGCTGCGAACGCGGTCGTGATCGGCGTCTCCCGCGATAGCGTCGCCAAGCACGACAAGTTCGCGGCGAAACATGGGCTGAAGGTGCAATTGGGGGCTGATGAGGAGGGTCTGGTCACCGAGGCCTACGGCGTCTGGGGCGAGAAGACGCTCTACGGACGCAAATTCATGGGGATAGAACGGGCCACCTTTCTCATCGATGCGAAGGGCAAAATCGCGCACGTTTGGCGAAAGGTCCGGGTGTCAGGACATGTGGAAGACGTATTGAAAGTGGTTAACGCGCGAGACGCGAAATAGCCGCTTCTTTTACTGTGATTTCACTGATTTGGCGCGCTTCTGGCAGATGAGCGTTAATCAAGCTGAAATTCCTGTAAACGGCAGTGGGTCTCTGTTGCATTTCGGGATGCTTTCAGGTTCAGATGAACTCTGGCGGGGGCAAACAGTAGTTTGCGTTTAGGTAAATGGGCGGTGGCGGACCATGAGCCAGTTCGGACATCGGGCGCGGTCGTTATTCGATCGTATGTTCCCAGAACGGCAGATTTATCATCGTAGCGGCGGCACGGTCCGTTACGTCTCTCTTTCACCAGGCAAGCAAGCCCTGCTCGCGCTGAGCGCGGTTGGTCTTGCCGGCTGGTGCGTCTACGCGACGACGAACACGCTGATGGAAGGGCCGCAAGCGACGGCCTCCAACGCGGAAGTCGAGCGCGAACGCGCAAAGTACGATCGGTGGCTCAACGAAAGCCGCGCGCAAGCCGCTGCCTCGCAGGCGCTGCTTGAAGAGCGGACCCGTCAGTTCGACCGCGCCACGGCCGATTTCGAGTCCCGCCACGAAGTGCTGCGGTCGTTGCTGGAATATGCCGGCGGCGCGAGCTTGCAGGTCGCGGCCAACCGCCCGATTGAGCGTGACGGTGCCCGCATCATTATGGCCGCATCGATCGACGAAGCCGAACCGCGTCAATCGCGCGCTGTCGCGTCTGAGCCCTACCAAGTCACGACCGTCGGTTTCCGAGCCCGCACCGAAGCGCTGGAAGGCGATCAGGAGCAAACGCTCTCCGAACTTGAAGACAGCGTTGTCGAGCGCAGCGAACAAGTTCGCGGCGTGCTGCGCCTCACCGGCGTGTCGATGGCTTCGCTTACCGGTCCGGACGCTGACACCGCCGCTGGCGGTCCGCTCGTCCCGCAAGACTTCGTCGCCTATCTGCGCGACAGCGGTCTGAACCCAGCATTCGCTGAGCGTGTTGCGCAAGTGGCGGCCCGCGTTACGGAATCGCGCCGCCTTGACGGCATCGCCAACTCAACGCCCCTTGCCGCGCCTGTCGCCGTCGATTACCGCGAGACTTCAGGCTACGGCCTCCGCATCGATCCCTTCACCGGCCGCCCGACCATGCACTCGGGCCTCGACATGGCCGCTTTCGAGCGCGCACCTGTTGTCGCAACCTCGCCGGGAACTGTGGTTTATGCTGGCACTCGCTCGGGATATGGCTACACGGTCGAAATCGACCACGGTCACGGCTTCAAGACCCGTTACGCTCACTTGCGCGACATCCAAGTCCAACGTGGCGACACCGTCGCGATTGGCCAGCGCGTCGGTTCAATGGGTTCGACAGGCCGCAGCACTGCCACACACTTGCACTATGAGGTGTGGTTCCGCGGCCGGGCGGTTGATCCGGTCAACTTCTTGAGGGCAGGACGGCATGTTCACGAACAAGGGTAACACTCGGACGGACTCGAACTTGCCAGCTCTTCCTGAACCTGCCCCGCAACGTCGCACTTCACCTGGCCGCGCGGGTATCGCCTCAATCATCGCCAACGGTGTGAAGATTACCGGCACTATCGATGCCAACGGCGCCGAACTGCAAGTTGACGGCGAAATCGAAGGCAACGTGGTCGGCGGCTCGCTGACTGTCGGCGACACCGGCATGGTGCGCGGCGACGTCGTCTCAGAAAGCGTCACCGTCCACGGCCGGGTCGAAGGCTCTGTGCGCGCGCGCAAGGTCATGCTCGCCCGCAACGCTCACGTCCTTGGCGACATCGTCCACCAATCGCTCTCCGTCGAGATGGGCGCGGTGTTCGAAGGTCAGTGCCGCTACTTGCAAGATCCACTCTCGCAATCAGGCCCTGGCGCGCCGGCGCAGCCGCAAGTCGTGCCATCGCAAGATCGCTCGAACGCGTTCGGCGGCGGCAACTCGGTGTTCGGCGAGCCCTCGAACGATGACCGCATGGTCTCGGGCGTGATCGTCACCGGAACGAACTAAGCTTAATTAGGTCCACATGGACGGACGAAGGCCCGGCGAAAGTCGGGCCTTTTGTTTTGACGTGCGCTCAACGCGGGCGCGCTCCCGATCTATCCGGCACCCCACCGCGCTCCCGCCCCGGGAAGCTGGCGCAGCATCGATCGGAACCGTAGAGACGCGAGCGTCTTTCCCGCCCTCCGTCGTAGCCACTAGGCGGTTCGCCGGCCGGTGCGAAAGGTTGCGGGTCAAAAACGCAGCTCCGCGCGTTGGCCGTTGCGCTCCACCGCGATCACCCACGTCCGCGATTGCGCCATGACGCGATCGAGCTGCGCGGCGTCGCGAATGGCCTGACCGTTCACTTCGTCGATAATGTCGCCCGGCCGGAAGCCGATCCGTGCCGCGACGCCACGATTGTCCAGCGCTTGAATGAAGACGCCGTCCGCGAACGGATCGAGCCCCGAAGCTTCCGCCGTCGCCGGTGTCAGCGTCACTACGCGCGCGCCCGAAAGCGGGTGGCGGCCTGAGAGCAAGCGTGGATCTGGCGCGCCGCCCGGAGGCGCCTCGGCGTTCGCCGTCAGCGTCATCTGCCGCCCATCACGCAACACCACCAACGGCACACGAGCGCCGGGGCGTTGCGTGGCGAACTGATAGCGCACAGCGCCTTCGTCACGGACCTCGTTGCCAGCGACGCGGAGGATCACGTCGCCAGTCCGCAGGCCCGCGCGCTCGCCCGCGGCCCGCGGATAGAGGTCGCTGACCAGCACGCCCTCCGGCCGCGGCAACCCAAGCGCGCGCGCCTGATCCTGCGTCACCGCCTGCAGTCGCGCGCCGAGCCACGGGCGTACGACCGTGCCGCCGCCCGACACAGCAGACTCAACCACGCGCCGCACCATCTCCGCCGGAATCGCGAAGCCGATGCCATTCGAGCCGCCAGTCTCGGAGAAGATTGCGCTGTTGATGCCAACCAGCGAACCGTTCATGTCCACCAGCGCGCCACCAGAGTTGCCGCGGTTGATGGCGGCGTCGGTCTGGATAAAAAACGCGTAATCAGAAATGCCGACATCGGTCCGCGCTAGCGCCGAGATGATGCCGCTAGTGACTGTTTGCTCAAGGCCGTAGGGGTTGCCGATGGCGAGCACGAGATCGCCAACCTGCAAATCGCTCTGCGTGTTGGCGAAAGCCAAAGTCGGCATCCGCTCGCCATTGGTGCGTATACGCAGCACCGCGAGGTCAACGCGCGGATCGGCGAGCACGAGTTCAGCATCGAACTCACGACGATCAGCGAGCACGACCTTCAAGGACTGCGCACCATCGATGACGTGATTGTTGGTGACAATGATGCCGTCTTCGCGAACGATCACCCCCGAACCCAGCGAGTTCTCGACCCGCGGCGCGCTGAAGCGGCCAAAGAACGGATCGCGCGCCATCGAGCGCACGACGCGTTGCGCATAGACGTTCACAACCGCGGGGCCCGCACGCGCCGCGACCGGCGCGAACGAGAGCTGTACTTCGCCGCGATTGTTTGGCGCCGCCCGCACCAGCGGCTGGGCCTGCACCAATTGCAGGTATGGGTCGGCGGGCGCGCGCTGCTCAGCTGGCTGCAACAATTGTGGCGCGGCCATCGGAGCGACAGCTAGTGCGCCTCCCGCGAAGCCGGCGATGAGCGCCGCGAACGGGGACGCCTTCAACAAAGTTGCACGCGTGATCTTCATGCCTGCCTCGTCCAAATCGAGGACTCGGATTTCGCTCGGGGACCGGGCAAAAACGTGGCATTCGTGCGATGGGAGAGCGTCAACGCCCTCGTTTGGCACCGCTATATCCGCCGCCCATCGATTCGCGCCCCTGCCGCCGCCAACAGTGTCCGCCAGTGCTCCGCCTGACGCATTTGAAATGTTGTCAGCGGAAAGCCGTGCCGCGCCACATGCTCCTGCGGGATCGCTTCCCAACCGCGATGCTCGACGGTAACCCGCGTCTCGCCATCGATCGGCTCGAACCTGATTTCCACATGAGTCGATTGCTCAGCCGCGAACGTCGCCTGGCGCCAGGTGAGGGCAAGCAACTCGCCCGGCTGCCATGCCGTGATGCGGCCGACCTCGAACACCTTGCCGTTCGGCAATTCGCTGACCAGCCTCCCACCTTCGCCCGGCTCGAAGCGCAATAGGCCGTCACCACGTGGCGTTAACTGGAGGAGCGCGCTCGGCTTCCACCACGCGGCGATCTCCCGCGTGAACACATCAAACGCCTCTTGCGGCGTCGCCTTCACACGCAGCGACACGATCACCGCGCTCACTTGCGTTTACGCTCCACGAGCGCCCTGAACGATGACAGCTGATCCGCCCACATCCGCTCGGTGTCCGCGAGCCACTTCTTCAGATCCGCCATGGCCCCGCCTTTCAGCGTGTAGATTCGCACCCGCGCATCGAATTCAGGATGCGTTTCCTCGACCAAGCCGCTCTGCTTCAGCTCCCGCAGATGCCGGCTCATTGCCGGCGCCGGGAGCCCCAGCGCGTCCGCGAGTTCACCGGCGCGCCGCGGCTTCTGGCCGAGCAGTTCTACCGTGCGCCGCCGATACGGATCAGCTAGCGCGGCCAGCGTTCGATCAATGTTGCGCTTGGCGCTCACAGCCGCGTCTGCGTGCGCGCGCCGCCGCCCAAGGCCTTATCCCATTCGGCCGGAGTCATCTCTTGAACTGTCACTCCGAACGTCCAGATGTGCCCCTCCGCATCGCGTGCACGATAGGTGCGGTCGCCATAGAATTGCGTCGACGGCTCCTGCATTATCTCCGCCCCTGCCTTACGCGCGCGTTCGCAATGGTCATCGATGTCCTCGCCGCGCGCCAGCTGCACATGCACTGTCTGGGTATTCTTTCCGCCAACGGATTTCGGGCTCTTGTGATTGGCGCTCCACTCATTGCCGACCATGACGACGCTTTCGCCGTATTTCATTTCTGAGTGCGCAATGTTGTCGTCCTCATCGAGAATGACCATCAGCGGTTCGAAACCGAACGCCTCTTCCAGCCATCGGAATGCGGTCTTGGGATCGACATAGCAAACCGCGCTCGAAAGCCCCTTCGGACGATAGAAATCGGACATGGCTATCTCCTGCTCTCGATCGCAATATTTCTATTTTTCTGCAATTATTGAGTCAAGCATCTGAGCCAGCGCCCAATCCAGAGCTGACCCTACTGGACCAATGCGGGAGCGATGTCGTTGATGTTGCCCTGGTTGGCCTCCGGCGCGATGCCGGCGAGCCGCGCCAAGAGCGGATAGACGGAGACATTCTCGAACATCGGCAACCTTGCGCCGCGGCGGAAGGCTGGGCCGCTGGCGATGAAGATCGCCGCCATCTCCGGCGCCTCGGGGTCCCAGCCATGATTGCCCTGAGCGACCGTCGCATATTGCGGGAGCTGGGTGCTGCGATAACGCCAACCGAGATCGGCTAGGCAGACGATCCCCGGGATACGGCGATGCGCGGCGTAGTCGAAGCGCTCAGGCAGCTCCGTCTTGCGCCAGCACTGTCCGTGCTCGCTGCGCCCCAGCAGAGCTTGCTCCACCGCAGCCTCGTGACCAGCGAGCGGTTGAATGCCTGCGAAGGGCCCGTCCCAGATCACGTCCGCCTGCTCAGGCGTGAAGCGCGGATCGAGTTCAATGACCGCGTCCGCCGCTTGTTGCGCCATGCCATGATCGGCGGCGATGACGAAGTTCACACGCCCGCGATAGCCGCGTGCGTCGAGGCCAGCGACGAGGCGCGCGATCGCTGCGTCGGTCTCCGCGATCGCAGAATTCGTCTCAAGCGCATCCGGTCCAAAGCGATGGCCCGCCGTGTCGACGAGATCAAAATAGAGCGTGAAGAAACGCGGGCGCTCAGCTTCCGGCAACTCAAGCCATGACAGCAGAACGTCGACGCGTGCGAACCCGGGCAGCCCTTGATCGAACACGCGATAACGCGTCGGCCGCTGGCCATGGAGTTCGTACTCGCTTCCAGGCCAAAACATCGTGCCGGTGCGCACGCCTTGGCGCTCCGCTGTCACCCAGATCGGCACGCCATCGCGCCACCAGATCTGATCTTGCGCCACGTTGCGATCCTGCAGCGTGAAAACTTGGCCCGGACGTTCGGAATCTTCCATGCGATTGTTCACGAGTCCGTGGCGACCCGGATGAAGACCCGTCACCAGCGTGTAGTGGTTTGGAAACGTGACCGATGGAAAGCTCGGACGCATCGAAGCGCGAACGCCATCGTGTGCGAGCAGCGTAAGCGCGGGCGTGAGGCCGCGATCGAGATAGTCGGGGCGAAACCCGTCAAGCGAAATCAGGATCGTGATTGGCTCGCCGCTCGCGGCGGGCGGCGATCGGGAGGCGTCGCTTGTCGCGCACGCGGCCAGCAGAAACGCGGTGAAACCTGCAACAAAAAAACGGCGCCAGTTCATGGCGCCGTTCTATTGGTCGATTGTGACAAGCGCTATCAGTTTTCGGTGTACGCCGCTTCCGGACGCGGGCCGCTGTCTTGGCCGAGCGCGCTTTCATCGCGATCCACGAGTTCGATCACCGCGAGCGGGGCGTTGTCGCCGTGGCGGAAACCTGCCTTCAGCACGCGTGTATAGCCGCCGGCGCGGCCCTTGTAGCGCGGCGCAAGCGTCTCGAAGAGCTTCTTGGTTTGGGTCTCGTCGCGCATGCGCGCGAGCACCAAACGGCGCGAACCGAGGTCGCCCTTTTTGGCCAGCGTCACAAGACGCTCGAACACGGGACGTAGGGCCTTGGCCTTCGGCAACGTGGTCACGATTTGCTCGTGCTTGATCAGCGAGGCCGCCATGTTGGCGAACATCGCCTGGCGGTGGCTGGCGGTGCGGCCGAGCTTCTTGTGTCCTGAACCGTGACGCATTGTCTTTTCCTCGCCGGCTACGCCGGCTCTCCGTTAGATTTGGTCTTCGTACTTCTTGGCGAGATCTTCGATGTTGTCCGGCGGCCAGTTCTCGACCGCCATACCCAGATGTAGACCCATCGAGGCGAGGACTTCTTTGATCTCGTTCAGCGACTTGCGGCCGAAGTTGGGGGTGCGAAGCATTTCGCCTTCCGACTTCTGGATCAGATCGCCGATGTAAACGATGTTGTCGTTCTTCAAGCAATTGGCCGAACGAACGCTGAGTTCGAGCTCGTCGACCTTCTTGAGCAGCGCCGGGTTGAACGGGAGGTCGGGCTTGTCGCCGCCTTCCTTCTTCTGCTTCGGCTCCTCGAAGGTGATGAACACTTGCAGCTGGTCCTGCAGGATGCGCGCGGCGTACGCGATTGCATCTTCCGGTCGCACAGCGCCGTTGGTTTCAACTTCGATGATCAACTTGTCGTAATCGAGAACCTGACCTTCGCGCGTGTTCTCAACGCGATAGGCAACGCGGCGGACCGGCGAGTAGATCGAGTCAATGGCGATGAGGCCGATCGGCGCGTCGTCGGGACGATTTTGCTCGGCTGGGACGTAGCCCTTGCCATTGTTGATCGTCAGTTCCATGCGCAGGTTGGCGCCATCGTCGAGCGTGCAGATGACGTGGTCGGGGTTCAGGATTTCCATGTCGGAAACCGTCTGAATGTCCGAAGCCTTCACTTCGCCCGGCCGGTTTTCGTCAGCATCACGCGCTTGGGGCCTTCGCCGCGCATGCGGATTGCGACTTGCTTCAGGTTCAGCACGATATCGGTGACGTCTTCGCGCACGCCTGGGATCGAGCTGAACTCGTGGACAACGCCGTCGATTTGCACCGACGTGATCGCAGCGCCCTGCAGCGACGAGAGCAGCACGCGACGCAGCGCGTTGCCGAGCGTGAGGCCAAAGCCCCGCTCCAGCGGTTCCGCGATCAAGGTGCCACGCTTGGACGCATCGTACGCGTGCTCAATGACGGGCTTCTTCGGGCGGATCAGTTCAAGCCAATTCTTTTCGATCGACATTCATCGCTCTCAATCAAACGGCGCAGCGTAGGAGGCGCGCGCCAGTGCAGTATTCCGTTTAGACGCGGCGGCGCTTCGGGGGTCTGCAGCCATTGTGTGGGATCGGCGTCACGTCACGGATCGACGTCACCGTAAAACCCACGGCTTGCAGAGCCCGCAGCGCGCTCTCGCGGCCCGAACCCGGACCCGACACGTTCACTTCGAGCGTCCGCATACCGTGCTCCATCGCCTTGCGGCCCGCATCTTCAGCGGCGACCTGCGCGGCGTATGGCGTCGACTTACGCGAGCCCTTGAAGCCCATCGTGCCGGCGCTCGACCACGAGATCGTGTTGCCTTGCGCATCAGCGATCGTGATCATCGTGTTGTTGAACGATGCATTCACGTGCGCAACGCCCGTGACGATGTTCTTGCGCTCACGCTTCTTAACGCGCGTGGATTCCTTAGCCATTGCGGCGTGTCCTTACTTCTTGGTCGCTTGTTTCTTGCCGGCGATTGCTTTCGCTGGGCCTTTGCGCGTGCGCGCGTTGGTGTGCGTGCGTTGACCGCGAACCGGCAGACCGCGGCGGTGACGCAAGCCGCGATAGCAGCCGAGATCCATCAAGCGCTTGATGTTCGTTGCGGTTTCGCGACGAAGATCGCCTTCCACCGTGTAGTCACGGTCGATGGCTTCACGGATTTGGAGGACTTCAGCGTCGGTGAGCTCGCTCACGCGGCGCTCCGGCGTGATGCCGACCTTCTCAATGATCTCTTTGGCGTACGCCTGGCCGATGCCATGGATGTATTGCAGCGCGATGATCACGCGCTTCTGGGTCGGAATGTTTACGCCGGCGATACGTGCCATGTTGGCGGTGCTCCAAAACGCAATAGACGCGGATGCCGCCCGGCCTCCAGGCCGGTGGACATCGCGCGTTGGGTGTTCGCGAAGTTGGCGGTCTTAGACGGGGCGAAATGCCGCGTCAACCGGCGGAAACGCGATCCTGTTGCGGCGTTTCGGCCGCCTAGGAAGCGTCAAATCGTGCGCGGGCGGCTTGAATACAAGGGGTGTGCTCGATCGCCCATTGGCCGAGGGCGGAAACCGGGATCAAGAGGTCCCTGCCAAGGTCTGTCAGGGCGTAATCGACCCGCGGCGGCACCGTGGGGGTGACTGTCCGGCTCACTAGGCCGTCCCGCTCGAGGTTGCGGAGGGTCAGCGTCAGCATACGCTGCGAGATGCCGCCAATGATCCGCTTGATTTCATTAAACCTTCTAGGCCCCTCACCCAGGCGCTGAATGATCAGGACGCTCCACTTGTCGCCGATCCGGTTCAGGACGGCGCTGACGGCCCGGCAGTCGGTGGACTCAATGTCAGAAACAGCGGTGTGCCCTAGTGAGGTCGGCGTGCGTTCTTGAGCGGTCTTCATAGGCACTCATATAGCCCTGGTTACAAACCGTTACTAGGGGATCAAAAATGACCACCAAAGTCGCCGTCATCGTCGGCAGCCTGCGCAAAGGCTCAGTAAACCGCCTGTTCGCAGAGGCACTGGCGAAGATTGCCCGCCCGACACTCGCCCTCCAGATCGTCGAGATCGGCGATCTGCCTCTTTATAATCAAGACCTTGAAGCGGAACTCCCTGCCAGCGTCGCTCGCTTCAAGAGCCGGATCGAGGGCTCGGACGCGGTCCTGTTCATCACGCCGGAGTTCAATCGCACCTTCTCGTCCGCCATCAAGAACGCCATCGAGTGGGGTTCACGGCCCTGGGGGAAGAATTCATGGGCCGGCAAACCGACCGCGATCGCCGGCGCGACGCTCGGCACGGTAGGCACCGCTGCGGCGCAATCACAACTGCGCGCGGTCGTCGGCGCGACCGGCGCCGCACTCACGGTGCAGCCGGAAATCTACCTCAACTATCGCGATGGCCTGATCGTCGATGGCGAGATCAAGGATTCGAGCTTTGTGGGTCTGCTAGAAGACTTCGTCGCCAAGTTCGCCGACTGGATCGCGCGCCTGAAGGCGCCAGCCTTCTAAACACAGACTAGGCCGGCCTCTTGACTAGAATGAACGATTCATTCTAGTCATTGAGAATGACGCCGCGAGCAGCCAAGACCCAGGACCAGAGCCGCCGCGCTGCGATCGTGGACGCCTCGGCCATGGCTTTCGCGCTCGCCGGCTATCAGCGCACCCAAATGGCCGACATCGCCGCCGGCGCTGGCGTCGCGCTTGGCACGCTCTATCGCTACGCGGAGTCGAAAGAGGAATTGTTCGCTGCCGCCCTCGCCCGCGGCGCCGGTCAAGATGCTTCGGTCATCGCGGGCGCCGGTTCGATCCGCGATGTCGAAGACTTCTTCGCCTCCAATCTCACCTGGCTCGGTTGGGTTGGCGAAAGGATCGACACAGCGCTCTACGCAGGAGGCGAACCGGCGCCGTTCAGACATATGCTGGCGACGATCTATGACGGCATCGCCGGCCGGCGTCTGGCGTTGCGCATTCTCGATCGATCCGCGCACGACCTGCCACGCCTAAGCGAAGTCTATGTGCGCCAGGTTCGCGAGCCTGTGCTGCGCAGCGTCGTCAACTATCTCAACGCAATGCAATCCTCCGGACGGATTGCGCCGGTTGCGCACGCAGAAGCGTCAGCGCGGCTCATCCTCGAAACCTGCGCGTGGTTTGCCATGCATCGCCTGTTCAGCCCCGGCGGCGCTGCCATCAGCGACGCCGACGCACGCAGCACCACGCTTGCCCACCTCGCCGCTTCGTTCGCCGCCTTAGACTAGGGGACTTCCATGCGTGTTCTCTTCGCGATCGCCGCCGTCTCCATGCTCGCAGGCTGCGGCAGCGTCTATTCGCTCGAGTACATCGCCCGCGTCGTCAGCCACCAAGATGCGGGGACCGAAGATTTTCGATGGAAGAATTCCGTTTCGATCCCCGCTTCCACCGCACCGCACCCACTAGCTCTCGATACTTCGCACGACGAACAGATCTTGCGCGCCATCGAAGCGCACCTCGACGGCAGCACGCTCACGCAATTCATGACCGAAACCAGCACGCAATCTCTCGTGGTGATGCGCGGCGGCGAGATTGTGTTCGAACGCTACGCGCATGGCTTCGATCACACTTCACCCCAGGCCGTGTTCTCCGTTTCGAAGTCCGTTCTTTCGCTGCTCGTGGGGCGTGCTGTGGAAATGGGCGCGATCAGCCTCGATGCGCCGATCACGCGCTACGTCCCGGAACTTGCCGAACGCGACCCCCGCTTCGACCGCATCACGCTCGCGCACTTGATCGACATGCGTTCGGGTTTGCGCTTTCAGGAAGAGGTCAGCTTTCCGTTCATCAATCGCGACAAGCCACTCGTCTACTACGCCAGCGACCTGCGAGAGACGGTGCTGACCCAAGCGCGCATTGAAACCGAGCCGGGTCCATTCCTTTATAACGACTACAACCCAAATCTGATGGCGCTCGCGCTTGAACGCGCGCTTGGGCCTGCGCGTCTTGCGGCGATGCGCAACGAACTCTGGCAAGAACTTGGCGCCGAGAACGCGGCGAGCTGGTCGTCGGACAGTCGCGGCTTTCCATATTGGGAGAGCGGCTTCGTCGCGACGCCACGCGATCTTGCGAAGGTCGGCCAACTGATGCTCGACGATGGTGGCTCGACGCTGCTTTCGGCATCCTGGCGCGACCGCATCCTGAGCTACACGCCCGACGAAGCGCCCGTACGGTACGATGGCGGCCAATGGGGCTATCGCGGCGGCTGGTGGTTGATCCTGCGCGCCGACAATCGTCACGATGTCGCCGCTGTCGGTCGCTTCGGTCAGCTGATTTACGTTTCTCCCAGCTATGGCATAGTGTTCGTGCGCACGGGCGCCGACGCGCATCCGCCGGGCGATGGAACCTTCGCACGCCTGTTCTACGCACTTGCGCCCGCGCTAAGTGCGCAAACGCCGCCGTCTGTTTCGGAGTGAGGGGAGTAGATCCCCCTGCGCCTCGCCCAGCAGGGCGACGAAGGCCTCAGCTAAGCGCCGTGGCGATGCCGCTGGCGACATCTTCGATGCCGGCCATGCCATCGACACTGCGCAACTTGCCCTGCTTCTCGTAGTACGGCACCAGCGGCGCGGTTTGCGCGATGTACGCGTCGAGGCGGACCTTGAAGCTCTCAGGGTTATCGTCGGCGCGCCCCTCTTCGGCGAAGCGCTTGGCGACGCGATCGAGCAGCTTTTGTGAATCCACTTCAAGGCGCACGACGCGATCGATCTGCTTGCCATGCTTAGCGAGCATCGCATCGAGCGCTTCCGCTTGCGCGACCGTGCGCGGGAAGCCGTCGAAGATGAAACCGGCGGCGTTCTTGTTCTGCGCCAACGCGTCTTCGATCAAGGCGATGACGATTTCGTCCGAGACGAGTGAGCCTGAATCCATGATCGCGGCGACCTTCTGGCCCAGTTCCGAGCCGGACTTGCGCGCCGCGCGCAGCATGTCTCCGGTCGAGAGCTGAACGAAGCCGCGTTCGGCCGTCAGCCGCTTTGCTTGAGTGCCTTTGCCGGCGGCCGGCGGGCCAAACAGGATCAGGTTCATTTCTTGGCGATCCCGCCGCCAGAGCCGCGCAGCTTCGAGCGCTTGATCAGGCCTTCATACTGGTGAGCGACCAAATGCGACTGGATCTGCGCCACCGTATCCAGTGTCACCGAGATGACGATTAGAATTGAAGTGCCGCCAAGATAGAATGGCACTGAGTATGCCGTGATCAGAATTTCCGGCAGCAAGCAAACCGCTGTGATGTACGCCGCGCCGATGACGGTGAGCCGCGTCAACACGTAGTCGAGGTACTCTGCCGTCTTCTTGCCCGGGCGGATGCCAGGCAGGAATCCGCCATACTTGCGCAGGTTGTCGGCAGTCTCTTCCGGGTTGAACACGATCGAGGTGTAGAAGAAGCAGAAGAAGATGATGCCGAGTGCATAGAGCGCCATGTGGCCGGGCTGACCATAGCCAATGTAGCCCTGCAACACGTTTACCCACTCCGGCGCGTTCTGCTGCATGCCTAGGAAACCAATGATGGTTTGCGGCAGCATCAGCAAGGACGACGCAAAGATCGGCGGGATCACGCCGGCAGTGTTGATCTTCAGTGGCAAGAATGAGCTTTCGCCCATGAACATGCGGTTGCCCTGCTGGCGCTTCGGGTATTGCACCACGAGCCTGCGCTGCGAGCGCTCGATGAACACCACGAAGACGATCACCGCGAGCATGACCAAGGCGATTGCCAAGAGCCCGAAGGGGTTGACGTCGCCTGTGCGCGCCAACGCCAGTGATTGCATGATGATCCTTGGCATGTCCGCGACGATACCTGCGAAGATAATCAGCGAGACGCCATTGCCGACGCCGCGCGCTGTGATCTGCTCACCCAGCCACATCAGGAACATTGTGCCCCCCGTCAGCGTGATGACGGTAGAAGCAACGAAGAACCAACCCGGATCGGTGACGACGCCCTGACTGCCCTGCAGACCCATCGCGATGCCGTACGATTGCACCACTGCTAGGACGAGGGTCAGGTAGCGCGTGTACTGGTTGATCTGCTTGCGGCCGACTTCGCCTTCTTTCTTCAAGCGCTCAAGCGACGGGATCGACGTCGACAGGAGCTGCATGATGATAGACGCCGAGATGTACGGCATCACGTTCAGCGCGAAGATCGCCATACGTTCAACGGCGCCGCCGGAGAACGTGTTGAACATGCCAAGAATGCCGCCAGCCTGCTGCTGGAAAGCTTGCGCGAACGCGGACGGATCAATTCCCGGGATAGGGATGAACGTGCCGACGCGATAAACGATCAGTGCGACGATCGTGTACCAAATGCGCTTCTGAAGCTCGGTGGCCTTTGCGAACGCCGCAAAGTTGATATTCGCGGCTAGTTGTTCTGCGGCTGATGCCATGTGGGCGCGCTGCTCCGACTTTCATCCGGCGAGGCCGGAAAACTCCCCGTCCGGAGAGCGAACCTTAGGCTGCTGCTCGTCCGCTGCAGGCGGATTGAGCAGTGTCACCTTACCGCCGGCTTGACAGCAGCGATTGCCGCAGCCGAGGCCAGAAACGGTGATGTTCACTTGGCTTTCAGGCCTTCACCGCGCGCAAGGAGGCGCACGCCGTCTTTCTTGCGGCGCACCACACCGGCTTCCACCAGCGTGTCTTCGGAAATGTCCTTCGACGCGTCGATCTTCTTGTTATCGATCGCGTTTTGCAGCGTCGCCAGATTGATCCATTGCGTCGTCTTGCTGTTCAGCGCGTTGAAGCCACGCTTCGGCATGCGCATGTGGAGCGGCATCTGACCGCCTTCGAAACCATTGATCGACACGCCGCGACGGGACTTTTGACCCTTCACGCCGCGACCACCGGTCTTGCCCTTGCCCGAGCCGACGCCGCGGCCAACGCGCATCAGCTTCTTGGTTGAGCCAGGATTATCGGCCAGTTCGTTCAGGTTCATCGTACTTGCTCCGACGGCTGAGCCGTCTCGTTATTTCACGACTTCAACCAGGTGGTTGACCTTGCGGATCATGCCTTGGACTGAAGGCGTGTCCTGGAGTTCAACCACTTGGTTCGCACGCTTCAGGCCGAGGCCCAGGAGCGTCTTGCGTTGATCACTTTCCCGGCGGATCGGGCTGCCGACACGGCGCACCTTGATCACACCACCGCTGCTCGCGGGTTTCTTCGCGGTCGCCATCTATCAACCCTCCGCCGGCACTTCGCCGAGGCTCGCGCCATCCTTACGGCGGCCGACGATGTCGGCTACCTTCAGGCCACGGCGGTTCGCGACTTGGCGCGGTGAGCTTTGTTCTTTCAGCGCGTCGATCGTGGCGCGCACCATGTTGTAGGGGTTCGACGAACCCTTTGACTTGGCGACGACGTCAGAAACGCCCAACACTTCGAGCACGGCGCGCATCGGACCGCCGGCGATCAAACCGGTACCGGCCGGCGCTGCACGCAGCATGACTTTGCCCGCACCCCAACGGCCCGAGCCGTCATGGTGGAGCGTACGGCCTTCGCGGAGCGGAACGCGCACCAGCGACTTCTTCGCTTCTTCGGTCGCCTTGCGGATCGCTTCCGGCACTTCGCGCGCCTTGCCGTGACCGAAGCCAACGCGGCCCTTCTTGTCACCAACGACGACGAGCGCGGCAAACGCGAAGTTCTTACCGCCCTTCACGACCTTCGCGACGCGATTGATGGCGACGAGCTTGTCAACCAACTCACCTTCAGCGCGCTCTTCCGGCGCCGCGTTGCGGTTGCGGTCATCGCGGCGCGGACCACGTCCGCCGCCAGGACCACGGCCACCTGGGCCGCCGCCACCTGGGCCGCCGCGACGCGGGCCACGCGCGCCACGCGCTGGGCGTTGCTCGGAGCCTTCTGCCGGCGGGCCGCCTGCGGTTTCGTCCGTCATCTCTACGTCCTCAGAATTCGAGGCCGCCCTCGCGGGCGGCGTCGGCCAGGGCTTTCACCCGGCCATGGAATACGTAACGGCCGCGATCGAACACGACCGACTTCTTGCCGGCCTTGATCGCAGCAGCAGCGATGAGCTTGCCAACTTCGGCAGCGCCGCCCTTGTCCGAGCTCTTCTTGCCAGACTTCTTGAAGACTTCGTCCAGCGTCGACGCGGAAGCGACGGTCACGCCCTGCTCGTCGTCGATCAGCTGCGCCGAAATGTGCTTCGACGAACGGAAGACGGACAGACGAAGTCGGCCTTCGCCAGCGAGCTTCTTCAGCCGTGTGCGGTTGCGCCGTGCGCGGTGCTCAGTGGAATTAACCTTGCGGACCATGGCTTACTTCTTCTTGCCTTCCTTGCGGCGGATGTACTCGCCGACATAGCGCACGCCCTTGCCCTTATAGGGCTCCGGCGGACGGAAAGAGCGAATCTCAGAGGCGGCTTGGCCGACAGCTTGCGGATCGATGCCGCTGACCTTGATCTCGGTCGGCTTCGGCACCGCAATGGTGATGCCTTCCGGCGCCTTGTAGATGATCTCGTGGCTGTAGCCCA
>JAWKUX010000018.1:0-48355 GCA_041398325.1 Hyphomonadaceae bacterium
CGGATCAACCAGGAACGGCGGCAATCTGAGGAGAACATCGGCGTGCGGCGCGCCCGCTTCGGCTGTCGCGGCGCGCCCGGTGCGCGGGCTGACCCAAGCGAGGTTCTCGGTCTCGCCTGTCACCGCGCAGCGCGAAAGATCGAGGCCGTAGCCCAGTGCCGAGAGCAAACCGAGTTCGAAGCGCGTGTAGAGCGCCGGCCAGATGTCTGTGTGCGGCATCGCTTCGATCAGCACGATCAGCGCATCGTATAGCTGCGGATAGGCTTGCCGTTCCGGCGTCGCGCCGCGGATCAGCGACACCGCGGATGAGAGCCCGGCAAGCGCAATCGCATCATCGAGCAACCGCGTCGCGTGCGGCTCGATCAGCTCGAGCGGGCTATAATAGCCAAGCTGCTCAGCAAGCCGCGCTTTCCAACCCGCGTGCACCAGATTGCCGGACTGCAGAATGGGCTGCGACTTGCGCCCGGCATGCACGACGCCGCCAAAGCGCCCGTGCTCACGCGCAAACACCTCGGCGACGAGCTTGCCTTCGCCGAACGGACGAGCGCCGAGCACAATGGCGTTGTCGACCCATTCCATCAGAGTTCGCCACGGTCGTATCGTTCACGCAGTTTGCGACCGCCTGGCTCACCGCGCGACACGCATGCCGGACAACCGCACGGTTTGCGCAAATGCGCATCGGGCGTATGGCGCCAGCCGACGACGCCACGCACTGGTGCTATGCGAGTGATGTCTTTCCGTTCTATCGGCCGACGCAAGATAATCTCGAAACCGCGCGCGTCTGAGGCGCGACGCACAGCGCCAGCCGCGATCGACGCTTGGATCTTGAGCAAATCCATGCCGTCGTTGAAGTGACCGAACTCAATGATTTCGCTGTCCGGAACCCGGAAATAGACGCCCACCAGCGGCTGGCGACGCCACTTCATGATCTCGCGCGTCCATTGATGCGTGGTTGTGTAGCTCGGTAGAACCGGAAACGCGTACACGGCGTTGCTCTTATGGCCGCCGAACAGGCCTTCGCCGGGGCGGATGCCGCCACGCCGGATATTCGCTTCCAACTTTGCCGGCGCCAGGTGAACGAGCATCACCACGGCTTACGCCTCGTAATCCAGCCCGAGCCGCTGAAATACCGAGCGCTGCTCGTGCCAGTCTTCATCGACCTTCACATGCAGAAAGAGATGAATGCGGCGGCCGAACGCCTCTTCCATTTCCTTGCGCGCCAATTCGCCGATCGTCTTGATGGTCTGCCCTTTGGCGCCGATCGCGATCTTTCGCTGGCTTTCGCGCGCGACATAGATGGTCTGATCGATCTTGGCGGAGCCGTCTTTGCGCTCTTCCCAAGTGTCAGTCTCGACGATGAGCTCGTACGGCAGCTCTTCGTGCAGGCGCAGGAACGCCTTCTCGCGCGTGATCTCAGCAGCAAGCACGCGCGCCGGCGCGTCCATGGTTTGGTCTTCCGGGAAGAGCCATGGGCCTTCTGGGGCGCGTTCGGTCAGCACGCGCGCGATGTCATCAACGCCGTCGCGCTTGCGCGCCGAGATCATGAAGACGTCGGTGTAGAGGCCTTCCTCAACCAGCTTCGTGGTCAGCGCCAACAGCTCCGGCCGCGACACGGCGTCGACCTTGTTGAGCACGAGGATCGAGGCCAGCTCCATCTGCTTCAGCTTCGATGCAATGGCGGTGCTGTCGGACACCGCATGCGCATCAGCGCCCTTCGCGCCCGAGACGTGCGCGGCGGCGTCCACAACATGGATAATTGCATCCGCGCCTTCGAGTGCGCTCCAGGCGGCGGCCACCATGGCGCGATCCAAGCGCCGCTTCGGTGCAAACACGCCAGGCGTGTCGATCAGCACTAGCTGCACCACATCGCGCATGGCGATGCCGCGCACCAAAGCGCGCGTCGTCTGCACCTTCTGCGTCACCGCTGCGACTTTGGCGCCGACGAGCGTATTCACCAGCGTGGATTTGCCAGCATTCGGCGCGCCCAGAACGGCGACAACGGCGCAACGTTGCTCAGTCACGAGCGCCTCGTGCTTTCAAAAATGCTTCCGCGGCCGCGCGCTGTGCGTCGCGCTTGGAACTGCCTTCACCCTGCACCGGCTCAAAACCCTCTACGTGCGCTTCAATAACAAAATGCGGCGCGTGCTCCGGGCCGTTCTGCGCCACCTCGACGTAGCGCAGATGCTTCTTCTTCGCGGCCGCCCACTCCTGCAAGGCCGTCTTCGCATCCTGACGCGCGCCCTTGGCGTCATGGAAGGCGTCACCCCAAAAGCGGGTGATGAAGGCGCGGGCTGTCTCCAGTCCACCGTCGAGGTAGAGCGCCGCAATTACGGATTCGCAGACGTCGCCGAGGATGGCCTCCTTCTGCCGGCCGCCATGCGCCTCCTCTGCGGCCGAAAGCACGATGGCGTCTCCGAGATCGGCGCCGCGCGCGGCGCGCGCGCACGCATGACGGTTCACCAGTGCGTTGTAGCGCGGCGCAAGCTCGCCTTCCTGCTCGGTCTTATGCTCGGCGAGCAGACGCTCCGCCACGCAGAGTCCGAGCACACGATCGCCGAGAAATTCCAGGCGATCGTAGTCGCGCCGATACTTCTTGCCTTCGTGCACACTGCCGTGCGTGACCGCCTCGCGCAGGAGCGCGCGATCCTTGAAATCGTAACCGATGCGCTGTTCGAGCGCGGCGAGCTTGCCGTCGTGGTCTGCGGCCGGCCCTTTCATGGGCCGCGCCTCAATTGACTGACTTCAAGAAACGATCGCCGCGGAAGCCGGTGAAGAGCGTCCACGGACGGAAGATTGAGGTGGTGTTGTCGAACGAGACGACTACGAATTGCGCGGGCCCGACAATATTGTCGTACGGCACGAAGCCGACGACGCTGGCGACGCGGCTATCGGCGGAATTATCGCGATCGTCACCCATCATGAAGTAATGGCCTTCGGGCACGACAACTTCGCGCGTGTTGTCGAGTTCGGTCATACCCTTGTCGCAGGTGACGTAGCTCACGCCGTTCGGCAGCGTTTCGCGATAGAGCATCGCCTCAGTCGGGTTATTGACTGAGTCCGGGCAATCCATCGTCGTGCCGATCGCTTCGCGTTCGACAGCGACGCCGTTGATGTGCAGCACGCCGTTGATCATCTGGATTCGATCACCCGGCAGACCGATGAGCCTCTTGATGAAGTCGCGGCTTGGTTCCGGCGGCGGACGGAAGACCACGACGTCGCCACGCTGCGGCTGCGAGCCAAACAAGCGGCCGTGCGGAAGCAAGCCTTCGAGCGGCGCAAAAGAGTAGCGGCCATAGCCATATGACCACTTGGTTACGACGATGTAGTCGCCGACCTCAAGGGTCGGCTGCATCGAGCCCGACGGAATCCGGAACGGTTGGGCGATGGTGAAGCGCAGCACCATGGCGAGCGCGAGCGCGTAGAGGATAGTCTTAACGTTGTCCCAAAAGACATCCATCGCCGGCGTCGAAGAACCACTCGTCGTCGTCATGCTCATGCGTTTCTCGCTAATGACCCTTCGTCCGCCCGGGCTGTACTGACTGGACCGCCCCAGGCGCGGCCATGCTTTTCCCCACTCACGCGGATCATTGACCGGGACCGGGCTCTCTCGGCGCCAACTCCGCCGAAATGATGACGAAACCGACAGCCAACGGGTAGTCGTCCGTAAGGCTTACGTGGATGTGGGCGACGTGGCCGGGGGGCGTCAATTGTTCCAGACGCCGCGCTGCGCCCCCGGTCAGCACCATGGTGGGCTGGCCGCTGGGCAGATTCGCGACCCCCATGTCGCGCCAAAACACGCCTTGTTTCAGACCTGTACCCAGCGCCTTGGAGGTCGCCTCCTTCGCGGCGAAACGCTTGGCATAGGTGGCGGCACGCTGATCGGGGCGGCGCTCGGCGCGGGCCCGCTCTTTCTCGGTGTAGATGCGGTTCGTGAACCGCTCGCCGAACCGAGCCAGCGTCTCCTCGATGCGGCGAATGTCGATGATGTCTGAACCGATGCCGATGATCATTGGCGGTATCTAGGCGCCCGCGCGCGCGGCGTCGATCCGCCGGCGCATTTCGACGACGGCGGGACCAAGACCAATGAAGATCGCCTCGCCAACCAGGAAGTGGCCGATGTTGAGCTCGGCGATTTCAGGGATCGCAGCGATGGGCGCGACAGTATCGTAATCAATGCCGTGACCGGCGTGGACTTCGAGGCCAAGCGTGACGGCGAGCTTCGCTCCGGCGCGTAGGCCGACGAGCAATTGCGCCGCCTCCTCGACCTGGCCGTCGCGCACTGCGTCGCAATAAGCGCCGGTGTGCAGTTCAACGACAGCTGCGCCAGTGCGGCTTGCCGCTTCGATCTGTGCTTGATCGGCGCCGATAAAGAGCGAGACGCGGCTCCCGTTGGCGCTGAGCTTCTCCACGAACGGCGTGATCCAGTTGTGCCCGCCGGCGACATCAAGCCCGCCCTCAGTCGTGCGCTCTTCGCGCCGCTCAGGCACTAGGCACACCGCGTGCGGACGATGCTTCAGCGCGACCTCCAGCATCTCGCTGGTGACAGCCATCTCCAAATTCAGCGGGCGCCCCCGCTCGCGCAGCATTGCGGCGAGATGCTCGATGTCAGCATCGGAGATGTGACGGCGATCTTCGCGCAGGTGCGCGGTTATGCCGTCGGCGCCCGCTTCCAGCGCAACAACGGCGGCGCGCGCGGGGTCGGGATAGGAGACGCCGCGCGCATTACGGATGGTGGCGACGTGATCAATATTCACGCCGAGCCGCAGGCGCGTCGTCATGCAGCGAGACCTCTGCTGCCCGGCTTGATCGCGGGGAGCGCTGCAAGTTCCGGCGGCAGCTGATCGGCCGGGTAAGCAGGCGCGCTGACGCTGGCGAGCGTGACGAGCTTGGCTCCAATGTCAGCCTTGCCGCCAGAGCGATCGATCAGACACGCAGCGCCAACAAGTTCGCCCGAATGGCCACGAATTGCATCGAGACATTCACGCGATGAAAGCCCAGTGGTGACGACGTCCTCCACCATCAACACCCGCTCGCCCGGCTTAATCTCGAAGCCGCGGCGCAATTGAAACTCGCCCTTGTCGCGCTCCACGAACATCGCGCGCGCGCCCAGGTGACGTGCTGTCTCATAGCCTGGAATGATCGCGCCCACGGCGGGCGAGACCACCGCGTCGATCTTGCCGAACGCGGCTTGCGCTTTCTCGGCCAGCGCCTTGCACAAACGCTCCGTGCGCGCGGGATCCATGAACACAGCATTCTTCTGGAAGAACACCGGCGAGTGCAGGCCGGAAGAGAGGATGAAATGCCCCTCCAGCAGAGCGCCTGCAGCGCGGAATTCGTCGAGGACTTGGTCTTGATTCATGGGCGGGATGTAGCACTCACCGGAGGCGGCGAAAACGGCTAACCCTTCACCCGCTCAGCTTCTTTCACCGACTTGCTGGCGCGCATGGCGGCCAGGATATTCACGAGGTGGCGAGCGTCGGCGACCTCGATGTCGAAAATCATGTCGAAGAAATCGACCGTGCGCTTAGCCAGCCGCAGGTTGAGGATGTCGCCCTGGTTCTCCGCGATGATGATGCATATCTCCGCCAAGACGCCGCGCTTGTTCTCGACCGTCGCGACGATGCGTCCGACGGCGAGCGTCTTGTTGAGCGCCGTTGGCGTCCAGGCGAGGTCTATCCATTCGCCGCCGCTATCTTCCAGCGAGGCCAACGTTTCGCAATCGATCGTGTGAATGACGATGCCCTTGCCCGGCGTATGCACGCCGATGATGCGATCACCGGGAATGGGCGTGCAGCATTCAGCAAAGTGGAGCGCAACGCCAGGCGTGAGATCACCGCCACGCACGTAGAGCTTCGCCTTCTCCAGCTCCATCGGCCGGCGGCCTTCGTCCTTGCGGACCTTCTCAATGAGGCCAGGAAACGCCGCGACCGCAACGGCGCTTGCTTTGACCGAACCTTCTCCGACCGCGACGAACAGTTCCTCTTCGTCATGTTTGCCAAGCGTCTCCGCCGCTTGCGTCAATGCGGTTTCGGCAAGTTCGTGTCCATAGCGATGAAGCGCGTGTGCGACGAGATCGCGGCCAAGGCGCTCAAACTCTTCGCGCTTAGCGTGCTTTTCCAAACGACGCTGCGCGGCCTTGGCGCGGCCTGTCTTGGTCAAGGCCTCGAAGCCCGGGACCGGCGCAATCTTATCACCGGTTAGAATTTCCACGACGTCCCCGTTGCGCAGAATTGTCCGTAGCGGCTTCTCGACGCCGTTGATCTTCGCGCCTGTGCAGCGATCGCCGACGCCCGAGTGAACCGCGTACGCGAAATCCAGCGGCGTCGCGCCTTGCGGCAATGGGATCAGCGCGCCCTTCGGCGTGAAGGCGAACACGTGATCGGAATACATTTCGAGCTTCGCGTTCTCTAGAAACTCGTTCGCCTCGCCGCCATGCTCGGCGAGTTCAAGCAGTGAGCGTGTCGCTTCGCGCGCGTCGAGACCGGCGTTCGCGGCGGTCTCTTCGTCGAAGCCGTAGGATTCGTTCTTGTAACGCCAGTGCGCGGCGACGCCGTTTTCGGCAATCTGATCCATGTCTTCCGTGCGGATTTGGATCTCAACGCGCACATTGCCCGGTCCGATCACTGTTGTGTGGATCGAACGATAACCATTCGGCTTTGGGTTCGAGATGAAATCTTCGAGCTGATCGGGGACGCAACGCCAAGTTTGGTGCACCAGGCCAAGCGCGCGATAACAATCGTCCGGATTGCTGACAATCACGCGAAACGCATAGACGTCCGCGAGATCAGAGAACTCGATACTCTTGCGCTGAAGCTTCCGCCAAATCGAGTAGGCTTGCTTCTCGCGGCCATAAACGCGCGCATCGATGCCTGCAAACTCGAATACTTCCATGATCGTCTGAACGATGATGGCGACGTTGGCGCCTTTCTCAACGCGCAGCGTAGCGAGGCGGGCGTTGATCGTCGTTTCCATCTCTGGAAACGCTTCGTGGAAGGCGAGGCCTTCCAACTCACGCGCCATCTTCTCCATGCCGATGCGGCGTGCGAGCGGGCCATAGATTTCGAGCGTTTCAAGCGCGATGCGACGGCGCTTTTCAGGCTTCGGAATGTGGCTGAGCGTGCGCATGTTGTGCAGGCGGTCGGCCAGCTTCACGATCAGCACGCGCACGTCGCGCGACATCGCGAGAATGAACTTCTGCAGGTTCTGCGCCTGCTTGTTCTCTTCGCTCATCACCTCAAGCTTCGAGAGCTTGGTGACGCCTTCGACCAACTCCGAGACCTGTGAGCCGAAGAGTTTGGTGATCTCCTCAGGGGTGGCGTCGGTGTCTTCGATGGTGTCGTGCAAGAGCCCCGCAACGATGGTCGCGGCGTCGAGCTTGTATTCGGTCAGAATGCCCGCGACCTGAATTGGGTGCGCGAAGTACGGGTCGCCGGAATGGCGCTTCTGACTACCGTGCTTAGCCGTCGCATAGACGTACGCACGGTTGATCAGGTTCTCATCGACCGACGGATCGTAGCCGCGCACGCGCTCCACCAGTTCGAACTGGCGGAGATAGCTTTTACGTGGCGGAGCACCCGCGCCTGCCGCTGTTTGGCTGGCCGGGTCTTTGGCGGCGACTCCGTCACCGCCGGACATGTGCCTAGTACCGCTCGTCGCGCTGTGCCTCGGCCTCTTGCTGAAGCGCGCGCAAAACGTCGTCTTCGCTGGTCTCGACCGGAGCGGCGATCGCCAGGCGATCCTGCTCCTCTTCAGCCGCGGCAGCCGGTTGCACGTCCTGATAGAGCATCACGTAACTGTCGCGGAGCTCTTCCGGAGTGATGGCGCCATCGCCGATTTCGCGGAGCGAGACGACCGGGTCTTTATCGCGGTCGCGGTCGACCAGGGGCTCCGCACCCGAGGAAATGTTACGCGCGCGGTGCGCGGCCAGAAGCACCAGCGAGAACCGGTTTGGGATTTTTTCTACGCAATCTTCGACGGTTACGCGAGCCAAGGGCGTGCTTCCTCAGGACAAAAAGGGTCGGAACAAGGCTCAACCTAGTGGGCCTCGCGGTTTTTCGCAATGCGGCAAGGCTGTTAGCCTCCCTGTGGCGCTGGGGAAAGATCCCCGACACGGCGATAACGGTATCCAGGGACCAGGGCGGCCAGCAGCTCGCTGGCCGTCTTCCCGCTTTCCGGGTGGCGCCAGTCCTGAGCGATTTCGGCCAAAGGCGCGAGGACAAAGGCCCGCTCCTGCATGCGGGGATGCGGCACCTCGATGCCACCAAAGGACCCAACGAACCGATCCATGGCGATGATGTCGAGATCGAGCGTACGCGGCGCCCACCTCTCACGCCGCTCCCGCCCGAAGGCACGTTCAATCTGCGATAGCCTCGCAAAAAGCGGTTGCGGCTCAAGCTTCGCGCCATCCAGCTCGACGACGGCGTTGTAGTAGTCGGGCTGGCCGCTGCCTTGCGGCCACGCTTCGGTTTCCCAAACACCCGAGAGCGCGCGTGGGGCCAGACCCAGAGCCCGCATCGCCGCGATGGCGCGCGTCAGGAGCGCCGGACCCGCGACACCATCGAACGGCATGTTGGCGCCGAGTGCGACGAAAACTCGTGTTGAGGCGCTCACTACGTCCAAACCCTCAGGCGCAAGTCGCGCACGTGTGTGCTAGGCGTCCGCCATACGCACAGCATCACTAGGTACGAAGACGAGGACAGGTGAGCAAGACTCCGCCAGAAGCACCGAAGGACTGCCGCTTGTGTCCCCGGCTTGTTGCTTATCGCGAAACCAACCGACGCGCTGAGCCGGCTTGGTTCAACGGCGCCGCGCCGTCCTTTGGCGATCCCCACGCGCGACTGCTCATCGTTGGTTTGGCGCCTGGCCGCACCGGCGCGAACCGCACCGGCCGCCCGTTCACCGGCGACTATGCTGGCGACCTCCTCTACAGCACCTTGAAGAAGCTAAGCCTCGCGGAAGGGGAGTACCGCGCTGACCCGGCAGATGGCCTGACCCTCAAAGGCGCGATGATCACCAACGCCGTGCGTTGTGCGCCACCCGAAAACAAACCCACACCCGCAGAAATTGCGGCCTGCCGGCCGTTCCTTTCATCGCGGATCGAAGCGTCACAGAAAATGCGCGTCATGCTGGCTCTCGGCTCAATCGCGCACGAAAGCGTGCTGCGCGCACACGGGCTGAAACCAGCATTCTCGAAGTTCGGTCACGCGGTTGAGACGGAGTTGCCCGGCGGGCGGGTGCTTGTCTCAAGCTATCATTGCTCGCGCTACAACACGCAGACCCGGCGCCTGACGACGGAGATGTTCGAAGCGGTGATGGCGCGCGCCAAAGAATTGGCGTTCGATTAGTCGGCCTCAAGTGGCGGCGGCTTCGTCGTCGGCATGACAATATTGTAGCTGGAATATGCTTCCACCACGCCGGGCTCGAGTTCTTCGGCATGAACGAGATCTGCGTCGCCTTCAGCGGTTTGACCGAGCGCGATCCGCGCAAGTCCACGCCCATAAAGGAAGTGACCGCGCTCAGGCTCGATTTGCACCGCAGCATCATAATCCGCGAACGACGCCGCGTAATCACCGCGCTTGAACTGCACCAAGCCGCGACTGTCGTGGACATTGGCGTCGTTCGGAACAGTAGCCAGCGAAGCGTTGCAATCGGCGAGCGCCAGATCGAGATTATCGCCATTGACAGCGCGCAGCCAGCAACGGTTGTTCAACAGCCCCGCGTCGGATGGCGTGCGTTGCAGGGCTTCATTCAACATCGCTAAGTCATTTTGGTAGGCAACGATCTGCTGCTGCTGCACCGAACTCCGACCGTCGAGCGCCTCACGGAGGCCAGGCTGCAGCGCCAAGGCGCGATCATAGTCGCGCATCGCATTCTCGAAGACGCCCCGCGCCTGATAGATGGCGCCACGTTGGAAATAGATTTGCGCATTGTCGCCATCGAGTCGGAGGGCGCGGCCCAAATCAGCGAGCGCACGTGCGTAGTCAGCTTGCTCAGCGCGCAGTACGCCGCGCGTTATCAGCGCCGCAGCGCGACGCTCGGGCGACGTACCTTCGAAGCCAATCACTGTTGAGCATTCGCTGATGCGATCTGCGGCTACGCTTGCGCTCTGACAACGCTCCCAAGCGAGTTCGACGGTGTCGGCATTCACGGGCGCGAGGCATCCGCCCAATCCGGCGGCGAACGCGACGGCGATAAGCGCTCTCATCCTTTGTCCCGCAAAAGCCGCCCTTGTTGACGCTTCCACTCACGATCCTTGGTGGCTTCGCGTTTGTCATGCGCCTTCTTGCCCTTGGCGAGGGCGATCTTGAGCTTAGCAATGCCGCGGTCGTTGAAATAGAGTTCAAGCGGGGCGAGCGTCCGGCCTTCGCGCTCAACGGCGCTGGCGAGCTTCTTCAACTCGCGGCCACGGACGAGGAGTTTCCGGGCGCGGCGCGGCTCGTGGTTAAACTGCCCGGCTGGCGGGTATTCCGGGATCGTCGCGTTGATCAGCCAGAGTTCGCCCTTTTCCGTACTGGCGTAGCTCTCGGCGATATTCGCGCGGCCATTGCGCAACGACTTCACCTCGGTGCCAACCAGCTGAATGCCCGCCTCCAGCGTTTCCTCGATCATATAGTCGAAGCGCGCGCGGCGATTCTCCGCGACCAACTTACGGGGTTCATCTTTCTTCTTGGCCATGGTGCTTAGATAAGACCTGCGTGCGTCATTGCCGAGCGGACTTGTGTTTTGCCGGCGTCCGAAAGCGTCACAATCGGCAGTCGCACCTCATCGGTGCAAATGCCCAGGAGCGAACAAGCATACTTCGCGGGCGCCGGCGATGGTTCGCAAAACAGTGCCCTATGCAACGGCGCGAGCTTGTCATCGATCGCGCGCGCGGTGTCGAACGCGCCCTGCAGCGACGCTTCCTGCATCTGCGAGCAGAGATTTGGCGCGACGTTCGCTGTCACCGAAATACACCCGCGGCCCCCCTGGGCGTTGAAGCCGATGGCGTTAGGATCATCGCCGGACAGCTGAATGAACTTCTCGCCGGCGAACGCGCGATGGAAGGCGAGACGCCCAAGGTCACCTGATGCGTCTTTGATACCGACCACGTTCTTCAGCTGCGCCGCCTTGCCGACTGTCTCCGCCGAGATATCCACGATAGTGCGGCCAGGCACGTTGTAGAGATAAATTGGAATATCGACCGCGTCGTTGACGGCTTTGAAGTGCGCCAGCAATCCGGCCTGGCTTGGCTTGTTGTAGTAAGGCGCAACGACCAACACCGCGTCAGCCCCGACGCGCTTTGCCTGCTTCGCCAATTCAACGGCGTGGGCGGTATCGTTCGAGCCAGCGCCCGCGATCACCGGCACTTTGCCGGCAGCGACTTCCACACACATTTCCACAACGCGAATGTGTTCCTTGAGGTTCAGCGTGACGCTCTCGCCCGTCGTCCCACAGGGAACCAGTCCGTGTGAACCTTCGGAAATCTGGCGCTGCACAAGCGCCTGAAACGCCTGTTCATCAACGATTCCGTTGCGAAATGGCGTAATGAGCGCAGGAATCGACCCGTGAACCATGAACTACTTCCGTTTGGGGGTAGAGTTGGCGCGATTCCTGCCACAGTGTCAGGCGAGGTTAAATAGCGGCCCGCCAACCCTGGTTTGCGGGCCGCAGGTTGTTTCGTTGCGAGGCGGGTAAATGGACCGACCCAAATTGATCCGAGCGTGCGCTGGGGTGGCGGCCGCCTGCGCTGTGGTGGCCGCATCAAGCGCGCTGGGTCAGCAGGACGCTCAACCCCTGCCGCCGAACGCTTTGGCCGTGGGCTACGCGCCAGCGCCGCCAATGCCGGCCGCCGCCGAACGCTCGCGCCTGCGCGACGGACTAGCCGCCGCGCAGTCCGGCGATTGGGGCGGGCTCGCCGCGCTTCGCGACAACGCCACCGATCCGCTGGTGCGCCGCATGCTGCAATGGCGCTGGGCCGCAGCCTCTGAAGCACCGCTTGCGTTCTACGACATCAAACAGGCGCTGGACGAATTGCAGGGGTGGCCGGGCCGTACCAGCATGCGTCAACGCGCTGAGCAGGCGATCTTCTCAAGTTCCCTCACTCCATCCGAACGGGTTGCGTTCCTGCGCCAAGACGGTGGCCCGCTGACTGGCGACGGCCGCATTGCGCTAGCGATCGCATTACGCGAGTCCGGCCAACGCTCCGAGGCCAACGAACTGGCGCGCGCGACATGGCGCAACGACGCGCTAACAAGCGCCACGGAAGACCGCGCGCTACAGGAATTCAGCTCGGTGTTTTCGCAGGAAGATCACGCCGCGCGCGTCAGCGGCCTCTTGTGGCGAGACCAACGCACTGCGGCGCAGCGTCTGTTCTCGCGCATCTCGCCGGCGGATCGTGCGCTCGCTCAAGCGCGCATAGCCATCCAGACTCGTCAGCGCCGCGGCCTGCAGGCGGCAATCGACGCTGTCCCATCTTCGCGTCAGAACGACCCCGGCCTGCTTTTTGACCGGGCCCAATACCGCCGCCGCACCGATCAACCGGTCGATGCGATGCAGATGGCGGCCCGCGTAGATCCGCGCGAAGCGCCGCTCGCGGCGCGGTCGGATATCTTCCGCGAACGCCGCCTCTATCTTCCGCGGGCCATGCGGGCGGGCAATTACAGCTTGGCCTATCAACTCGTTTCCAACCACGGCCTGACGAGCGGGGAGTCGTTCGCCGACGCCGAGTGGCTCTCGGGGTGGCTGAGCCTACGCTATCTCAACCAGCCGCAGCGTGCGGCCGAGCACTTCTCGCACCTGAGCGAGAACGTCTCCTCGCCCGTCAGCCTCTCTCGCGCGCTCTACTGGCGCGCCGAGGCCCAACGCGCATTGGGCAATGGCGCAGAGGCTGAGCGTCTCTTCAATGAAGCGGCGCGCTTCAACTTCACCTATTACGGCCAGCTCGCCGCCACACGCGGCGATCGCACGGCGATGCTTTCGCTGCCGGCGACCGAGCAAGTCTCGGACGGCGCGCGTGGCCGGTTCAATAATCGCGAACTGGTTAGAGCGCTGCGGCTGATGGCTGAGGTCGGGGCGCAGCGCGACTTCGAGTCAATCGCCTTCTATCTCGACGACACACTCGACGATCCGATGGAAATGGAATTGCTTTCGCAACTGGCGCGCGAGCAAAATTTCCAGCGCACAGCGTTGCGCAGCGCTAAAGCGGGCCTCTTCCGCAACGTGGTCGCGACCAATTCGGCCTACCCGCTGATAAGCTTGCCCGCAACGGTGCAAAGCCAAGGCCGCATAGAACCGGCTTTGGTGCTTGCGATCATCCGTCAGGAAAGCGAGTTCGATGTCGGCGCCATCTCCAGCGCCAACGCCCGCGGTCTGATGCAGCTCATCCCATCCACCGCGCAAGCGCAGGCGCGCCGCGAAGGCATAACCTTCCAACGCAGCGCACTGACCACCGACGCACAATACAATATGACGCTCGGCTCAGCGCACTTGGCCGACTTGGTCGATAGCTTCAATGGCTCATACGTTCTGGCGATTGCGTCCTACAACGCTGGCTCGGCTCGCGCGCGCGAGTGGGTCGCCGATTGGGGCGATCCGCGTTCGCCGTCAGTCGATGTCGTCGATTGGGTCGAACTCATCCCATTCTCGGAGACGCGCAACTACGTGCAGCGCGTGACCGAGAACCTGCAGGTCTATCGCTATCGCCTGGCGGGTGAACCGACACCGATCACGCTTGAGCGCGACCTAAAGCGGGGCGGCTAAGCCGCCAGCGCGCGCTCAAACGTCTCGATATCGACATTGCCGCCGCTGGCGATGATCGCCACCGTCTGTCCACCCACATCCGCGCCGCCCTCAAGCAACGCCGCCAGCGAAGCCGCCCCCGATGGCTCCAGCACCAGCTTCAAGCGTTGGAACGCAAACTTCATGGCGCGCAGCACGGCTTCGTTCGACACCGCGAACACACGCTCGAAACGCTCACGCGCGATCGCGTAGGGGATATCGCCCATCTGTTCGGTGAGCAGGCCATCGCAAATCGAACGGATGCCTGGCGCGTTGCGTTGGAGCGCCCCCTTCTCAAGCGTCAACTGAATGTCGTTGTGCCCTTCGGGCTCCACCGCGAACACGCGCGCCTTTGGCAACGCCAACGCCGTCCCCGTCGCCAAACCGCCACCGCTCGCGGGCACGAACACGATGTCCGGCGAAATCTCCGCGGCGACTTCCAAACCGGCGGTCCCCTGCCCCGCCAGCACAAAGGGATCGTCGAAAGGTTTGATTAAGGAGAGACCTCCTTCAGCCGCCAAACGGGCGCCGATCTCTTCACGGCTCTCGCCGACGCGATCATAGGTTACCACCGTCGCGCCGAGGCTTCGAGTCGTCTCAAGTTTTATCTTCGGCGCATCGGCCGGCATCACGATCGTCGCCTTGATGCCGAATATCTTGGAGGCGGTCGCCACGGCAATCGCGTGATTGCCCGAAGAAAACGCGATGACGCCCTTGGCGCGCACATCCGGCGCCAGCGCCGCAATCGCGTTCGTGGCGCCGCGCATCTTGAAGGCGCCGCCGCGCTGCAGGTTCTCGGCCTTCACCCAAACCTTAGCGCCGGTGATTTCATCCAGCACGTCATTGCGGATGAGCGGCGTCTTCACCGCGATGCCCTCGATCCGCTTGGCGGCGGCTTTCACATCTTCAATCGTTGGAATCATCAAGAGCCTCTTGGTTTAGCGCGGCGCGTCGGCGGCGCTGTGAGCGGATCGTCTGGCCAGGGATGCTTCGGGTAGCGGCCACGCATTTCGCTGCGTACAGCCGCGTAGGAGCCGCGCCAGAAGCCTGGCAAATCCTTCGTTGTCTGCACCGGACGCTGCGCCGGTGAGAGCAAACGGACGCTAAGCGGCACGCGGCCATTAGCGATGGTGGGGTGTCGGCTTTCGCCGAACATCTCTTGCAGCCGCACGTCGAGCGCCGGACCACCATCGCTGTCATAGTCGATCGAGAGTGAAGAGCCGGCCGGCGTCTCAAACTTCGCCGGCGCTTCGACATCGAGCCGGCGTCGCTGTTCGTAACCCAGCGCATTCAGAAGCGCCCGCGAAACGTCGACCGCCTTCAGCGTTGGCGCGCCATCGAGTGCGGGCTCAAGCCAATCACTCACCCTCGCCTGCAGCGCCTCATCGCTCCAATCCGGCCACACATCGCCTTCGAGACTGCGCATGAAGTTCACACGCGCGCGCGTTTGCTTCGCCGTGTCATCCCAATCGAGATAGGCCAACCCCTCGTCGCTCACGACATCAAGTAACGCCTCCTTCAGCTCTGCGCCGGTCAACCGCTCCAGCGGCGCCTCTGAAAGAACGAGCTTTCCCAGGCGGCGCACTTTGCGGCCTCGCAGCGCACCTGTTGCGGGATCGATAGTGGCTGAAGCGCGCGTTTCAATCTGCGCCCCGAACATGGCCTCGACATCCGCGTAGTCGATCGGCGACGCCAGAAGCACTTGCGCGCGCCCCGCAGCTCCGGCCATGTCGGCGACAACCACGTACTGCGCAGTGAGCAACGGCGAGCCGTCCTCGATCAAAGCGGCGCGGCCGTTGACGAGGCTGCACCCGCCCGGACGCACCTTCGCGACTCGATCGGGATACGCGATCGCCAGTATGCGGCCTGCGCGCTCCGCATCCATCTTGCTGATGTCCGCGCCAACCATACGCATGATCCGATTGGCGAGGGCGCGCGCGCTGGTGGAGCGCGGGCTCCCCTCTCTATCGAACCACATCAGCCGCTGCCGCAGATCGATGCCGTTCCCGCCCAAGCCCTGTTCAGTCAGAACCATCGCAATGCGCGAGGCGAGCATCGCCTCATCCATTTGCGCTGCAACGATGACCATGTGCCCAAGCCGCGCCGGCAGCGGCAGCTTCGCCACCGCTTCGCCATGTGGCGTCAGACGACCATCAGCATCCAGCGCCCCGATCCGCTTCAGCAGCGCAAGGGCCTCATTCCAAGCCGGCGCGGGCGGCGGGTCGAGCCAAGAGAGCGTCGACGGATCACTGACGCCCCAGGCAGCGAGATCGAGCGCAAGGCCGCTTAGATCGGCGTCCACGATCTCGGGGCGATCAAACTGCGGCAGCGCGCGCGTTTCGCCTTCACTCCAGAGCCGCCACGCGACACCAGGCTCCAAGCGGCCCGCGCGGCCCGCGCGCTGCGTGATCGCAGCTTGGCTTGCGCGCACGGTGTCGAGGCGCGTGAGCCCCAATGCCGGTTCGAAACGCGGACGACGCGCGAGACCACTATCAACGACGATGCGCACGCCCTCAATGGTCAAGCTTGTCTCAGCGATCGAGGTCGCCAACACCACTTTCCGGCGGCCATGGGGTGAAGGTGCGATTGCTGCATCCTGCTCCGAGGCGCTCATCGCCCCGAAGAGCGGAAGGATGTCCACGTTCGGATCGTAGATCGCCTTTTCTAGCGCGCGCGCGGTGCGCTGGATTTCGCCTGCGCCCGGAAGGAAGACCAGCGCCGATCCGGATTCAGTCGCGAGCGCCGCACGCACCGCCGTCGCCACCTCGTCCTCAAGCCGCGCCCGCGCGTCGCGCGGCCGATAGACGTGGCGTACCGGAAACATCCGGCCTTCACTGACGATTACCGGTGCGTCCCCCAACAGCGAAGCAACACGCGCAGCGTCCAACGTCGCCGACATGACAATGAGCTTGAGGTCAGATCGAAGCGCGCTTTGACTATCGCGCGCCAGCGCCAAGCCCAGATCGCCGTCGAGGCTGCGTTCATGAAACTCGTCGAACACGACCGCGGCAACGCCGCGCAGTTCGGGGTCGTCGAGGATCATGCGTGTGAAGACACCCTCCGTGACGACCTCGACGCGCGTATCGCGGCTGATCTTCGAATCGAGCCGCACACGATAGCCGATCGTGGCGCCCACCGGCTCGTTGCGCTCGAACGCCATCCGCGACGCCGCCGCCCGCGCCGCCAGGCGTCGCGGCGAGAGCAGGATGATCTTGCCGCCCTTGGCCCATTGCGCGCCGAGCAGCGCTGGCGCCACCCGCGTTGTCTTGCCCGCACCGGGAGGGGCGACCAGCACCGCCTCACCGCGCGTTTCAAGCGCAGCGAGTAGTTCGGGCAGGACTTCCTCAACCGGGAGCATGGGCGGGGCTTAACCCAAGGGCTATGTCCATGTCTCGCCGCATTGGCGCGGCAGGTTGACGAAGCTATAGGCTGGCCGCCTGAGCCGGGAGACAGCGCATGCGAACTATGGGGAAAATCGCCGTCGTGATCGTCGCGTGCGCGAGCGTCGTGGCCTGTTCAACCGGCCGCACCGCCGACACGCGCCGGGGCGTCTCGGGCGCGGCGTCGATTCCGCTGCGCGACGTTGGCCTCGTGCGACCGGAAGTGCCGCTACTGCTACGCAATCTGCAGTACCCATACGCCACTGCGTCACTGACCAATTGCGCCGCCGTCGGTCACGAAATCAGCCAACTCGACGCGGTACTAGGCCCCGAAAGTTATCAGCCCGGCCCGAACCGCAATATTTGGGATCGAAGCGGCGACTTCGTGGAAGATCAAACCATTCAAGCGGCGGAGAACACGGCCCAGGACCTGATCCCGTTCCGCTCGTGGGTTCGCCGCATCAGCGGCGCCAACCGCGCCGAGCGCGACGCCTTGCGCGCAGTCGCGAACGGTCAGCAGCGGCGCACGTTCCTACGCGGCTATGGCGCTTCGCTCGGTTGTCCGAACATGATCCCGCCGCCGCCGCCGGCCGCGCGTCAACGCCAGAACTAAGCAGCTACGTTCCTCGCTTTGAACTCAGCCACGAACTGAGTGAGGCGGTGTTCGCTGATCGCGGCGCGCAAGCGCTCCAGCAGGAATTGGTAGTAGGCCACGTTGTGCCAAGACAGCAGCACCTGGCCGAGCAATTCGCCCGCTTTGAACAGGTGGTGCAGATAGGCCCTGCTGTAGTCGCGGCTCGCCGGGCAATCTATGCGCGGATCAAGTGGCGTTTCATCTTCGGCGTAGCGGGCATTGGTGATGTTGAGCGGCCCCTCATCCAGCCACGCTTGGCCGTGCCGGCCTGAGCGTGTCGGCAGCACGCAATCGAACATGTCGACACCGCGCGCGACGCTTTCGACGATGTCTATCGGCTTGCCGACGCCCATCAGGTAGCGTGGACGTTCCTGCGGCAGCAGCGGCGTGGTGACGTCGAGTGTCGCCAGCATTGTTTCGTGACCCTCACCGACGGCGAGGCCGCCGATGGCGTAACCATCGAAACCTTCGCTCACCAGAGCTTCGGCTGAAATGCGTCGCAGTTCCGGATCGACGCCGCCTTGTACGATCGCGAACAGATTTTGAGCCTCACGCGCGCCGAACGCAGTCTTGCAACGTTTCGCCCACGCCAGCGAAAGCCGCATCGCATTCTCGACAGCCTCGCGCGGCGCCGGCAGCGCCGGGCATTCATCAAGCTGCATTACAATATCCGCACCGATCTGATCAGCTTGGATCTGAATGGCGATCTCTGGCGTCAGCCGGTGCTGACTGCCATCTACGTGACTGCGGAAGGTTACCCCATCAGCGTCGAGTTTGCGAAGCTGCGAAAGCGACATGACTTGGTAGCCGCCGCTATCGGTGAGGATCGGTTTTTCCCAGCGCATGAAGCGATGCAAACCGCCGAATTTGGCCATGCGCTCACCACCGGGGCGCAGCATGAGATGGTAGGTGTTGCCGAGGATGATGTCGGCGCCAGTTGAAGCAACTTGATCGACGGTCAACCCCTTCACGGTGCCAGCAGTGCCGACCGGCATGAAGGCGGGCGTGCGGATATCGCCGCGCGTCGTGCGTAATACGCCCGTGCGCGCCGCGCCGTCGCGCGCGCTGATCTCGAACGGAAAGCTCATTCGGCCCGCCATAACAGGCTGGCGTCACCATAGGAATAGAAGCGATAGCCACGCGCGATGGCGTGCGCGTAGGCGGCCTGCATCCGGTCCAAGCCGGCGAAGGCCGAGACCAGCATGAACAGCGTCGAACGCGGCAAGTGGAAGTTGGTCCACAGGCCATCGACGATCCGGAAGCGATATCCAGGCGTGATGAAGATATCGGTGCCGCCGGACTCGGCGCGCACGCTGCCGTCCTCGCTTGCGGCGGATTCGAGCGAGCGCAGCGCCGTGGTGCCGACTGCAATGACACGCCGGCCTTCGCGCTTGGCGCGATTGATCTCGTCTGCGGTCGCCGGCGAAATGTCGCGCCATTCCGAGTGCATGACGTGCGCCACCGTGTCTTCGACCTTTACGGGCAGAAACGTGCCCGCACCAACGTGCAGCGTTACATGCGCGCGCTCGACACCCATTTCTTCAAACCGCGCCAGCAGCGCATCCGTAAAATGAAGTCCCGCCGTCGGCGCAGCCACGGCACCGTCCTTCGCCGCGTATATGGTCTGATAATCGGCGCGATCCTCGTCATCCGGCGCACGCTTACCAGCAATGTAAGGTGGAAGCGGCGGCGCGCCGATCTTGGCAATCGCCTCATCGAGCGCCGCGCCCACGCGATCGAAGCGGAGCGTCAGTTCGCCTTCTTCACTCTTTGCTTCAATGTTGGCGAACAGACCGTCATCAAAGAAGAGTCCGTCGCCTTCTTTCAGCCGTTTGCCCGGCTTGCCGAGGGCGCGCCATCGATCGGCGCCAAGCCGTTCGATCAAGTTCAGCGACACCCGCACGATCGGTCCCTGCGGATCACGCCCCGGGCGAATCGCCTTCAGCGCAGCGGGAATAACACGCGTGTCGTTGAACACGAGCAGATCGCCGGCGCGCAGCAAGTTTGGCGCATCGCGAACCGTCAGGTCCTCAAACCCGCCAGCCGCCAACGCATGTAACAGCCGCGCGCTATCGCGCGGCCGCGCAGGACGCAGCGCGATCAGCTCTTCCGGCAGTTCAAAGTCAAAGAGATCGACGCGCATCAGCGCGACCTAGCACGTCACTCGGCTGTGGCGCGGACGATCTTGCCTGGATTGCGCGGCGGCTCGCCCTTCGGCAGCGCATCGACCGCTTCCATGCCTTCGACCACCTGCCCCCAGACCGTGTATTGCTTGTCGAGGAAGCGGGCGTCGTCGAAGCAGATGAAGAACTGGCTGTTGGCCGAGTTCGGGTCGTTGGTGCGCGCCATCGAACACACGCCGCGCACATGGGGCTCCGCGTTGAACTCTTGCTTCAGGTTTGGTTTCGACGAGCCGCCGGTGCCGTTCTTCCGGCCGCCGTCACCGCCCTGAGCCATGAACCCATCGATCACGCGGTGGAACGGGACGTCGTTGTAGAAGCCCTCGTTCGCCAGTTCGCCGACGCGCTGGACATGGTTCGGCGCGAGGTCCGGACGGAACTTAATCCGCACCGTGCCGGTGTCGAGCTCGAGCGTCAGGGTATGAAAGGAATTATCGACCACCAGCTTCTCTCTCTGTTCGGATTGCGCGGCACGCGCGCGGGAATCTCAACATCACAGACCGAGAAGTCCGCTCGACGTTGGCGGCGTGTGTCCTCGATCAGATCACGAAACTGCGGACCATCGGTACGCAGTACGTAAATTGGGGCGCGCTCGGACTCCGGCAAGTCAGAAGCGACGCGCACGGCGATCATGCGATCCGGGGTCGGCGGCGGGTTGCCGACGGCGATCTGCATCACCGCCTCCTGCCCCCAAACCACGCGGCCGAAAATCGTATAGCGCTTGTCGAGCGCCGTATTGGGCTGGCGCATGATGAAGAACTGACTGTTGGCTGAGTTCGGATTGTCCGAACGGGCCATCGAGACCACACCTTGGCAATGCAGCGCGTTAGCCGACACGCGGCCGTCGCTTGTGACCGCCATTTGGGCGTCGGGCTGCGATTCAATCGGCAGCGCCTTGTAGAAACCCAAGCGCGCGCGGCTCTGTTCGGCCGCCTGGATGAAGGGCATTTCAGGACCGCGGCGGAACATGAATTCCTCGCGGAGGTCGGGCAGTGACGAAGCGCCCTCGCCGGTGCCCAGCGGATCGCCGGTCTGGGCCATGAAGTCGTCGATCACGCGGTGAAAGGTCAGGCCATCATAGAAGCCCAGACGCGTCAGCGCTCTGATGCGCTCGACGTGGCGTGGGGCAATCTCGGGATAGAGCTCGACCACGATCCGGCCGTGGACGGTATCAATATAGAGCGTGTTCTCCGGATCGACCTGGCGCCAGTTGCGCGGATCTGGCGTCTGGGCAGACGCGGTATCGATCAGGCCAACGAGCCCCAAGGCGAGGACCGCCGCGGCCAAAAATTTTCCAAAGCGCAGCATTACGACACCCCGAACTTCGCCTTCAGTCGTCTTTCTACTTCTTTGGGCACGAAGTGCGCGACGCTTCCTTGCAGTCGCGCGATCTCTTTCACCAGCCGGCTCGCGATCGCTTGGTGCGTCGGATCGGCCATGAGAAAAACTGTTTCGATGGCGGGATTTAGCTTTTGGTTCATCCCGACCATCGCGAATTCGTACTCAAAGTCGGCGACCGCTCGAAGTCCCCGGACGATGATTTGCGCCCCTACGCTTTCGGCGAATGACATCAGCAATGTGTCAAAAGGTTGGATGACGATCTCGGTCCCGCCCTTAATCTTGGCGCACTGCTCCCGAACCATCTCGACCCGCTCATCCAAGCTGAAGAGCGGACCTTTGTCCTGATTGATGGCGACGCCGATCACCAGCCTGTCTACGAGCGTGGCGGCGCGGGCGATAATATCCACATGGCCATTGGTCGGGGGATCGAACGTCCCCGGATAGAGGCCAACGCGGACCATCTTCGTCACTTCGCCTCTCCCTCGCCCTCGGCTTCGGCGCTATCGCTCGCCTCGCCATTATCACCGCCTAGCGCTTCAAGGCGCTCAGCTGCAACAACATGCTCGTCATCGCTGACATTGATCAAGATGACGCCCTGGGTGGCGCGGCCCGCGATGCGGATCTGGTCGATCGCCGTGCGGATCAATTGGCCATTGTCGGTGACCAGGAGCAACTCCTCCTCGTCGAGCACCGGGAAGGACGCCACGATGCGCGCATCGCCCACTAGTTTATGGGCAATGAGGCCTTTGCCGCCGCGATTGGTGACGCGGTACTCGTAAGCGGAAGCGCGCTTGCCTAGACCTGTGCTGGTCACCGTGAGGATGAATTCCTCCTGGGTCTTCAACCAGGAGAGCCGTTCGAACGGCGTTGGCTCTTCGCCATCGGCCGGAGGCGCGACTTCTTCGGCTTCCACCTCGACATCGCCGCGCGCCTGCGCATCCCACTTGAAGTAATCGGCGACTTCCTTGGTGGTGACATCGATGTGCTTCAATACAGCCATGCCGATCACGCTATCGCCGTCCGCCAAGGTCACGCCGCGCACACCGGTGGAGTCGCGGCCCTTGAACACGCGCACGTCGGTGGTGCGGAAACGCACGCATTGGCCGTTCGCCGTCGTCAGCAACACGTCGTCTTCTTCGGTGCAGATCTGCACGCCGATGATGCCGTCGCCCTCATCGGGCTTCATGGCGATCTTGCCGTTGCGATTCACCTGCACAAAGTCGGAGAGCTTGTTGCGGCGCACGCCACCGGACTTGGTGGCGAACATCACGTCGAGCTTATCCCAATCGTGCTCGTCCTCTGGCAGCGCCATGACTGACGTGATCGTTTCGCCCTGGCCGAGCGGCAGCAGGTTCACCAGCGCACGACCCTTGGTGCGCGGATCGCCAGCGGGGATGCGCCAAGCCTTCATCTTGTAGGCCATGCCCGAGGATGAGAAGAACAGGATCGGCGCGTGCGTGGAGGCCACGAACACGCGCGTGACGAAATCCTCGTCCTTTATCTGCATGCCGGCGCGGCCTTTGCCGCCGCGGCGCTGTGTACGGTAGGCCGCAAGCGGTGTCCGCTTGACGTACCCGCTATGCGTGACGGTGACGACCATCTCTTCGCGCGGGATTAGCGCTTCGTCGTCGATGTCGCCTTCGGATTCCGAGAACGCCGTGCGGCGCGGCACGCCGAAGGCTTCCTTCACCGCGGTGAGTTCGCCGCGGATGATTTCGAGAATGCGTTCGCGCGAGGCCAGGATGGACAGCAATTCCTTGATCTCTTCCGCGATCTCGTTGGCCGCCTTGGCAATGTCGTCGCGACCGAGGCCAGTGAGGCGTGAGAGCGTCAACGCCAAAATAGCGCGCGCTTGTTCATCGGACAGACGTACCTTGTCGCCGTCGGCAACGATTGTACGCGGGTCAGCGATCAGCGCGATCAGCGGCATCATATCGCCCGCCGGCCAATCACGCGCCAGCAAGCGCTCGCGCGCAACCGTCGGATCGGGGCTTTCACGAATTAGCTTGATGACTTCGTCGATGTTGGCGACGGCGATGGCGAGACCAACGGTTTCGTGACCGCGCTTGCGCGCCTTCGCCAGACGGAACTTCGTACGGCGCGTGACGACCTGTTCGCGGAATGAGAGGAAGATTTCGAGGATCTTCCTGAGACCCATCTGCTCAGGCTTGCCCTGGTTCAGCGCCAGCATGTTGACGCCGAACGAGGTCTGCAGCGACGAGTAGCGATAAAGCTGGTTCAGCACCACGTCCGGCACCGCGTCGCGCTTCAGTTCAACGACCAAGCGCACGCCCAGACGGTTCGATTCATCGCGCACTTCGGCGATGCCTTCGATACGCTTCTCACGCACCTGCTCGCCAATCTTCTCGACCATCTCGGCCTTGTTCACCTGATACGGAATCTCGGTGAACACGAGCGCTTCGCGCCCGCGAATGGTTTCGTTGTGATGCTTGGCGCGGATCATCACCGAGCCGCGGCCTGTCATCAGCGCCAACCGTGCGCCAGCACGACCGAGGATCTCGCCGCCTGTCGGGAAGTCCGGCCCCGGCACGATATCCAGCAAGTCGAGGTCGGCAATATTCGGATTGTCGATCATCGCCACCGTGGCGTCGATAACTTCCGAGAGATTGTGAGGCGGGATGTTGGTCGCCATGCCAACCGCGATGCCGCCGCCGCCATTGACCAGAAGGTTCGGGAACCGCGCCGGCAGAACCGTCGGTTCCTGCACGGTGCCGTCGTAATTGTCTTGGAAATCGACGGTGCCCTCGTCGATATCATCCAACAGCGCCCGCGCCGCCTTCGCTAACCGCGCTTCCGTGTAACGCATCGAAGCAGGCATATCGCCGTCGATTGAACAGAAATTGCCTTGGCCGTCGACGAGCGTGAGACCCATCGAGAAATCCTGCGCGAGGCGCACGAGTGTCAGATAGATCGCCTGGTCGCCGTGCGGGTGATAATTGCCCATCACGTCACCAACCGATTTCGCGCTCTTGCGATACGATTTGTCGTGCGTATTGCCCGCTTCATCCATCGCGTAGAGGATGCGACGGTGCACGGGTTTCAGACCGTCACGCGCATCGGGCAGCGCACGCGAGACGATGACGCTCATCGCATAGTCGAGATACGAGCGCTTCAGCTCGTCTTCGACGCTGATCAGGGCAACGCCCTTCGGAAGAGTTGGTCCGCCGTTCTCGGCGGGATCGGACGTGTCTGACACGGGACCCGGTCTAACTTCTAAGGCTCAGGAGTGAGCGGTTTCGGGAGACAGAAAAGGCTAGAAAAAACTGGCCTCGATTCCGTTGGAAACTAACATTGTGACGATCCCGCCGCAAACCAAGGACAGCCCAATGCGCCCTCTCGCCGCCCTCGTTTTTGCAGCCCTGTTGGCCGCCTGCTCCAGCACGCCCGACAGCGTCCAACTCGCGCAAGATATGCGGCCACGGACGATCTGGGTCGTCGGCGCCGACGGGCAGGCCGTTGGCCAGGCCACGTTCACGGAGACGCCAACGGGCGTGTTGATTCGGATGGAATTTTTGGAACGCCGCCTGCCGCCCGGTTGGCATGGCTTGCATTTGCACGCGCGCGGCGATTGCAGCGACTTCGGCGCCGGCTTCCAAGCCTCGGGCGCACACATCACCCTCAACCACCGCGTGCAGCACGGTTTGATGAACCGGCGCGGGCCCGAATCTGGCGATCTCCCCAACATCTTCGCCGCGCCGAACGCCGTCTTCGGGGCGGAAGTGTTTTCGCCCTACGTGACGCTGCACAACGCGCGCATCGGTAATCGCTTGCCGCTGCTCGATTCCGATGGCGCAGCGCTACTGATCCATGCCGGGCCCGACGATCATCAAGCCCAGCCAATCGGCAATGCCGGCCCACGCATCGCCTGTGCCGCGCTTACGCCATTGCCTTAAACCGCCGCTCCGCGATCGCGACCAGCAACACACCGCCAATCGTCAGCGCGCCGCCGAGCAAGATCTGTGGCGTGATCTGATTGTGCAGCACCAGTGCGGCGAGCGTGAACGAGATCACCGGCGTCATCAGCAGGTACGGCGTCGTGCGCGAGACTTCGTACTTCTGCACGAGCCGGAAGAGAAACGCGTTAGCGACAATGGATGAAACCAGCCCGCCGAAAATAAGCGCGACCCAGACGATCCAGTGTGCGTTCTGCGCCGCCTCGACTTGCCCCGTTTCAAACATCAGCGACGCGATCGTCATTGTCGGCACGATCGAAAGCGCGATCCAAGCTTGCGTCGCCCACACGTCCGTTCCAGCCAATCTACGCACCAAGACAGCGCCAAGTCCGTAAGACACAGAGGCGGTCGCGACCAGCAACAGCGCCCAGCCCTGCGCAAAGACGGCCGGATCAAAATTCATCGACGCTGTGCCCAGGAACGCCACGATGACACCGGCCCAGCGAAGCGGTGAGACACTCTCCTTGAGTAACAGCGCCGCAAACACCACCGACGCTGGCGCCCACAGCTGCATAGCCACAACCATCGGTGCGATGTCCGTCGCCAGCTTCAATCCCGTGTACTGAATACCGAAGTGCAACGGCCCGACAAAGAGCAGCATCAACGCGAACGGCTTCCACATCGCACGCGGCGGAATGCGGATGAACCAAATCAGCACCACAAGGACAGTGGCGAAGCGCACCGCCACGGTCATCATTGCCGGCAGCGCATCGACCGCGATCTTCGCCAGGATGTTGTTCACCCCCCAGATCACGGCAATCGAAAGCAACTGGAGCAGGTCCAGGGGGGCGAAGGCGCGCGATGGCGGGGTCACGGCAGCGCTCCTACACAGATTCAAATCGGTCCGCGCCATCTTCCATCATTACGGTAATGATCTACCGCGTCGCCCTCGGCCGCACGGCGAAAGGAAGCTCCTGGCGCGATTACTGTAACTTGCGCTACAGTCTGAGGTGGGCGACAAGCCTGGCCTTAGTCCGATTTTGAAAGTCTCTCCGTGCAAACCCTTGCCGCGCCAGCCGATTGGCGGCCTTACCTCAAGGATGCCGCCTGGATGCCGTACGCCTACGACGCGCGCGCGGACACCTTGGTTTTTGCGTATCTCCCGCGTGAGAGCCAACGAAGAGCCGTCTTCATCGACCGTCGCTTCGTTGAGCTCACGCGGCACTCTCCGCCGGCGCCACTAGCGGAGCTGCCGCTTGCCGATGTCCGGAGCCAACGCGGCCCCATGCACTTCATCTTCCATACCGCATTCTGCTGCTCGACCCTGCTGACACGCGCACTCGATATTCCGGGCGTGGCAATGGGACTGAAAGAGCCCGCGGTGCTGCTAAGCTTCGCTCAGCACTGGGCCAACGCACGCCAGACACCCGGCGCACTCGATGCCTTCGGCGTGACACTTGACCTTCTGTCGCGTCCACTCGCGCCCGGTGAAACGCAGATCGTCAAACCCAGCAACGTCGCAACCCATCTCGTCCCGGAGATTCTGCATCTCCGTCCAGACGCGAAAGCGCTGGTGATGTGGTCGAGCCTCGACACGTTCCTTGGCGCGATCGCTCGCCGCGGCGCGGGCGGACGTGCTTTTGCCCGGCAAGTGTTTCAAGGCTTCGCGGACGCGATCCCGCTGGATCCCCTGTTCTCGCGCGAAGAGCTTCTCATTCAAACCGACCTGCAACTGGCTGCCCAGGTGTGGCTGATGCAGATGTCATTCCTCCAATCGGTCATTCGACGTCACGGTCCGGACCGCATTCGTGCGCTGAACAGCAACAGCTTCCTGGCGGCGCCAACGGAGACGCTAGCGGCGCTCGCGGCACACTTCGATTTGGCGCTCAGTCCGGAGGATTGCAGACAAATCGCAACGGGCCAGGTTTTCGGCGAACATGCCAAAGAGCCGCTACTGCCGTTCGATGCGTCGGCCCATCACGCGCAAAACAGTAGCCTGGATGCCGCCCATGCGAGTGAAATCGAAGTGGTGAAGCGCTGGGCCACCGCGCTCGCGGCGCAATGCAACGTTGCACTTACACTGCCGGACACTCTGCTCGCCAAGAACCACGTGAATCAATCGAGCTGACGGTCTCCATCGTTTGGTTGATTCTATCTAGCGTGCCGCGAGCCCACAGACGTTGGCGACGATCTGGTAAGCCCGCAGGCGCGCCGCGTGGTCATAGATATGCGACGCCAGGATCAACTCGTCGGCGCCGGTGCGGGCGATGAACGCATCGATGCTGGCCCTCACGGTCTCCGGCGCCCCGATGGCGGAGCATTGCAGCACCTGCTCAAGTTGCGCGCGCTCCATGTCGGTTAGGCTCGCTTCGAAGCTGGCGCTGGGAGGCTGGAGACGGCGCGGCTCGCCACGGCCGAGGCTCGCGAAAGCCTGCATGAGTGATGTCGCCAGGAAGAGACCTTCTTCATCGCTCGACGCGGCGAAGATGTTGAAACCGAGCATGACATACGGCTTCTGTAACTGCTCTGATGGCCGGAAGGTCGAGCGATAAATCTCCAGCGCGTTCATCATCTGCGCTGGAGCAAAATGCGAAGCGAACGCGAACGGCAAACCAAACGCCGCCGCTAGCTGTGCGCCGAAGGTCGACGAGCCCAGCATCCAGAGCGGCGTATTCGAGCCTTCACCCGGTATAGCGCGCAAACGTTGACCCGGCTCGCTCGGCCCGAGCAGCGCTTGCAGCTCAAGCACGTCTTGCGGAAAGCGATCCTCACCGCCGATCAACGTGCGCCGCAGCGCGCGTGCGGTGAGACCGTCACCGCCGGGCGCGCGGCCAAGGCCGAGGTCAATGCGTCCTGGAAACAGCGCTTCGAGGGTGCCGAATTGTTCGGCAATGATAATCGGTGCGTGGTTGGGGAGCATGATCCCGCCGGCGCCGACGCGGATCGTCTTCGTCGCTTGCGCGGCGTTCATGATCGTTAGCGCCGTCGCGGCGCTCGCGATGCCTGGCATCGCGTGATGCTCAGCGAGCCAGAAGCGATTGTAGCCAAGCAGTTCCGCGTGCTGCGCCAGATCGCGACTGTTGGCGAGGGCCTGCGCGACATCGCTGCCCTCGGTGATGGGTGCGAGATCAAGGACGGAAAGCGGGATCATCGAAACGATATGGGCGCTCCTTCCGGAGCGCCCAACCCGCCACATACCCGCTGTGCTCGCTTAGAACGGTATCTCGTCGTCGAGATCTTGATTGAAGCTCTCGCGCGGGCCGTCGCTGACACGCTTCTTGCCGCTCGATGAACCGAAGCTTTCGCCCGGGCCGTCATCATACGAACGGCCGCCGCCATCGCCCTTGCCGCCCAGCATCGTGAGTTCGCCACGGAAGCGCTGAAGGACGACTTCAGTCGTGTACTTTTCGACGCCGTTCTGCTCGTACTTGCGCGTTTGCAGTTGACCTTCGATGTAAACCGTCGAGCCCTTCTTCAGGTATTGCTCGGCCACCTTCGCGATGTTCTCGTTGAAGATCACGACGCGGTGCCACTCGGTCTTTTCCTTGCGCTCGCCGCTCTGCTTGTCGCGCCACGTCTCCGACGTCGCGATGCTCAGATTGACGACCGGATCGCCGTTGTTGAGCCGGCGGATTTCGGGATCCTTGCCGAGATTGCCGACCAAAATCACTTTGTTGACGCTGCCAGCCATCGCCGACCTCCTGTTTCCTTCGCTGTACTCGATGGTGAGGCATCCGCCGGGCGTATCCGGACAAATGTTCTCTCTATGTTCTATAAGCCGACTCGCGCCATTGGTAAAGGGTCATTAACCTCATGCACTGATCGGGCGCGTGGCCGGCTTCGCTTCGCGCCCGAGCTGAGCTGCGGCGCTAGCGGCGGGCGTAGTGCCGCTCTACCCCGGCGATCCAGTCGCGCTCGCCGGCCAGCGACACATCCACCGGTACGCCGGAGGCGTTGAAGCCGCGCGCCGGCAGTTCGTCCGAGGCGGCCGAAGACGGCAGCCCCAGAAGGTGCCGAAGCCTTCCTTGACCGGCGCCTGTCATCGATACGCTCTGTCTGGTGCGATCGCCTGCACATAGCCCAAATAGCCTCGATTTGCCCCCTCACGTCCTCGAACAGCCCGACACATTGTTCTTCCGCATTTGCTCCTGACACGGTCCCGAACCAGCACGCCGCGACAGCCAACAATCCCAACCGTTTCATCCGTCAGTCTCCCAAGCCTAGCCTCCAGATGCGCCCGTGGCGGTGTTCGGATGCGTCACCGATCGCACCGGCAATGTTCTCTGATTGTTCTTGATGTGCAGGCGACTCTGGCTACTAAATATGGGGTCCGCCGTTTTGGCTTACGGCGGTCCCGAAAGACCGAAATGACTTTGAGAGCGCCTGCCCTGTTCGTCGGCCATGGTTCGCCGATGAACGCGATCGAAGACACGCCCTCCGCGCGCGGCTGGGCGGAGGTCGCGCAACGCTTCCCTAAGCCGGACGCCATCGTGATGGTCTCCGCGCATTGGGTCACCGAAGGCGTGAAGGTCACCTCCAACGCCCATCCGCGCACCATCCACGATTTCGGCCGCGGCTTTCCGCAAGCGTTGTTCGACATCCAATATCCAGCTCCAGGCGAGCCCGATCTTGCGCGCGCTATCGTCGGCAAGCTGACCGCCTTCGGTGCTGAACTCGATGAGAGTTGGGGCCTCGATCACGGCGCGTGGAGTGTGGTGAAACACATGTACCCCGACGCGGACGTGCCGATCGTTCAGGTCAGCCTTGATGTTCGCCGCCCTGCATCAGCGCACTACGAGATCGCGCGCACGCTCGCAGATCTTCGCGACGACAACATCCTCATCATCGGCTCCGGCAACATCGTCCACAACCTGCCCGCCTTCTTCCGCGCGCCATCGCCTGATCCGCAGGCCTGGGTCGCGACGTATGACGAGCTGATCGTCTCGGCCGTCGCCAACGATCACGCCAAGGTCGTGAACTACGCAGCACAACCCGACGCCGCCATTGCCGCGCCAGATTGGGAACACTTCATGCCGGTGGTTTACGCCCTCGGCGCCCAACGCGACGGCGAGACACCCCACTTCTTCAATCGTCATTACTATCCTGGGATTTCGATGACGGCCTTCGGCTATGGTCTGCCGCAATGAAGGACGGCCTGACCCACATTCGCATCCGCGGCGCCCGCGAGCATAATCTCAAAGGCGTCAACGTCGATATTCCGCGCAACGAGCTGGTGGTGATCACAGGCCTCAGCGGCAGCGGCAAGTCCTCGCTGGCGTTCGACACGATCTATGCTGAAGGTCAGCGGCGCTACGTCGAGTCTCTCTCGGCCTACGCACGTCAGTTCCTCGAACTCATGCAGAAGCCCGACGTCGATTCCATTGAAGGCCTCTCGCCCGCGATCTCGATCGAACAGAAAACAACCTCACGCAATCCGCGCTCCACAGTCGGCACCGTCACCGAAATCTACGACTACATGCGCCTCCTTTGGGCGCGTGTCGGCATTCCGTATTCGCCCGCCACAGGCGAGCCGATCGCGGCGATGCAAGTCAGCGAAATGGTCGATCGGATCATGGCGCTGCCGGAGGGCACGCGTTTGTATTTGCTCGCGCCCGTCGTGCGTGACCGCAAGGGCGAATACAAAAAGGAAATGGCTGAGTACCTGAAGAAGGGCTACCAGCGCGCCAAGATCGACGGCGAGTTCTACGAACTCAGCGAACCGCCGACGCTCGATAAGAAGTTCAAACACGACATCGATATTGTCGTGGACCGTATCGCGGTGAAGGCTGGGATCGAAACGCGCTTGGCCGACTCCCTCGAACAAGCCTTGAAGCTGGCCGAAGGCGTCGCGTTCGCGGAGTTCGCCGACGGCGGCGCGACTGGCGGCGGCAAGGCCACGTTGAAGAACAAGACGGCGGCAGCCGAGCGCTTGATCTTCTCGCAGAAGTTCGCCTGCCCAGTCTCCGGCTTCACGATTCCCGAAATAGAGCCGCGGCTCTTTTCGTTCAACAATCCCGCCGGCGCGTGCCCGGCGTGCGATGGCTTGGGCGTGCAGCTTAAGTTCGACGCCGATCTCGTCGTTCCCGATCACGACAAGACGCTGAAGGATGGCGCGGTAGCGCCGTGGGCAAAGGGCCCATCGCCGCTCTACGCGCAAACCCTCGAAGCGCTCGCCAAACACTTCAAAGCCAAGATCACAGCGCCGTGGAAAGATTTGCCGAAGGAACTGCGCCAAGCCATCCTCAACGGCACCAAGGACCCGATCAAATTCGTCTACGACGACGGCGTCCGCCGCTATGAGACGACGAAGAATTTTGAGGGCGTGCTGCCGAACCTCGAGCGGCGCTGGAAGGAAACCGACTCCGCCTGGGTGCGCGAAGATCTAGAGCGTTTCCAATCCGAGGCGCCGTGCCCCACCTGCGGTGGCAAGCGTCTAAAGCCTGAGGCGCTCGCGGTGAAAGTCGGCATGACCGATATCGCCACCGCCTCAAACTTCTCCATACGCAACGCCCGCGACTGGTTCGGCGCCATCAACGATCAACTGACACCGAAGCAAAAAGAGATCGCCGTCCGCATTCTCAAAGAGATCAACGACCGGCTGCGCTTCCTTGTCGACGTCGGCCTCGACTATCTTTCGCTTGGCCGCTCATCGGGCACACTCAGCGGCGGCGAAAGCCAACGCATTCGTCTCGCGAGCCAAATCGGCTCGGGCCTGACTGGCGTGCTTTATGTGCTCGACGAACCGAGCATCGGCCTCCACCAGCGCGACAACACCCGGCTGCTCGAGACGCTCATCCGCCTGCGCGATCTTGGAAACTCCGTGCTCGTCGTCGAACACGATGAAGAAGCCATCCTCACCGCCGACCACGTCATCGACATGGGACCAGCCGCGGGCATTCATGGCGGCAACATCATCGCCGAGGGCACGCCGGACCAGATTCAGAAGAACAAGAACTCAATCACCGGCGCCTATCTCACCGGCCGCCGCGAAATCACGATCCCCGACAAACGCCGCCGCGTCACCAAGCGCGTCATCGGTGTACGCGGCGCGCGCGGCAACAATCTGCAAAATATCAACGCCGACATTCCGCTCGGGACATTCACCTGCGTGACCGGCGTCAGCGGCGGCGGCAAATCCACGCTCGTGATCGAAACATTCTACAAAGCCGTCGCGCGCCAATGGCACGGCGCAGGCGACGTCCCGGCCGAGCACGACAAAATCGAGGGCCTCGAACACATCGATAAGATCATCGATATCGATCAATCGCCCATCGGCCGTACGCCGCGTTCTAATCCCGCGACCTATACCGGCGCCTTCACGCCTATCCGCGATTGGTACGCCGGACTTCCAGAGTCGAAGGCCCGCGGCTACGGGCCGGGCCGCTTTTCGTTCAACGTCAAAGGCGGTCGCTGCGAAGCGTGCCAAGGCGACGGTGTCATCAAGATCGAGATGCACTTCCTGCCGGACGTCTACGTCACTTGCGATACGTGCAAAGGCAAACGCTACAATCGTGAGACGCTCGAAATCCTCTACAAGGGCAAGTCGATCTCCGACGTGCTCGACATGACTGTCGAAGAAGGCGCAAACCTCTTCAACGCCGTCCCGAGCATTCGCGACAAACTTGAAACGCTAAAGCGTGTGGGCTTGGGCTACGTCCACATCGGCCAGCAGGCGACGACGCTCTCCGGCGGCGAAGCGCAGCGGGTGAAGCTCTCGAAAGAGCTCAGCAAACGAGCCACCGGCAGAACGCTCTACATTCTGGATGAACCCACGACCGGCCTTCATTTCGAAGACACCAAAAAGCTGCTGGAAGTGCTTCATGAGCTGGTCGACAACGGCAACACCGTCCTCGTCATCGAGCACAATCTCGACGTCATCAAAACCGCAGATTGGATTCTCGACCTTGGCCCCGAAGGCGGTGATGGCGGCGGCAAGATGGTCGCTATCGGAACGCCGGAAGATGTGGCGAAGGTCAAAGCCAGCCACACCGGACGCTATCTCGCCGAAGCGTTAAAGCGCCACACCGAACGCGGCGCGGCGCAGAAGCCGAAGCTGAAAGCAGCCGCCGCCGAGGCCTCGGCGCCCAAGGCAACGAAGCGCGCCAAGAAGAGTGCAACCAGCTAGTCTGGCGTCGCGCGCTCGATCTTACCCTCCTCCAGTGCAGAAAGCACCGCACGCGCGGAGATGCCGAAGTGGGCCACATAGAGGAAGAGCACCGCCGTCACCAATACGGCGGCAAGCGCGCCTGCGGTCGCCATCAACTGTACGGATGAGAAGGCTTCGGCGTAGCCACGACCCAGCGCCGCAATATCGGTCACCGGCCCATCGGCGTAGAGTGGCGCGAGCGACGGCCACACCAAGAAATAACCAGCACCGATCACAGCGCCCACAACTATGATGTAGAACAGCCCCCACACCAGATATGAGCCGAGCAAAGCGAAGGTCCGATCGCGCGTCACGGTCCAAGCTTTGAAGAAGGCAAACTCTCCAACTCCCAGGGAGGTCGCGTTCGCCGGCGCCAACCGCAGCCAGAAATAGAGCGACACAAACTGGAACGGAAGCTCCAGCAGCTCACGCTGATCCCGTGTCGCGCCCTCGGCCCAGACTGCTGGCGCGATCAGCGCAGCAATCAACGATATGACAATCGATGAGGCGAGGCCCAGGAAGAACCATACCCAGTAGCCGCCATAGCAACGCCAAGTGTCTGCGCCGAGCGTGAAACCCAGCACGCCTCCGGTTTCGCCACGCAACATCCACCGGAGGCACGCGGCCTCATAGGCTGCGAGCACCAGGTACACAGGAAACAGGATCAGCAGATAACCGCCCAGCAATGGAAAGAATTCCGGCGGCGGTGGCGGCGCCTGACGCGGATCGCTCAGTTCGCCGAGTGAGGCGATCCAATAAAACGATGCACCGATCGCATTCCAGTTGAGATATGCGAAGCCACCCAACAGCGCCGTCGTTAGAACCACGTAGAGCGCAGTCGCGCCCCAAATGAGCCCGCCGCGCTCCCGCTTCTGGAACGCGAAAAACGTAGCCTTAAGCGGTTCGGCCATGTCGTTCCCCCGATTGGCGCCCGCGAGCATGGCGCGAGGTTATGGCAAGATCAATCGCGCTTGGAACCTTGCTCGATCATCAAGGTGGGGACACCGCAAGTCTGGTCGCGCACTGTGAAGACGCGCGTACCGGGCTTAGTGCCGGCGCGGACATCCGAAACGTTGAGGCCCACGCTTGCCAGGCGCTCGCGCTCCACATCCGCGTTCGCGACACGCCAGGAGAGTCCCCAAAGCCTGTCGCGGCCGTCGGTCAGGGTGGCGTCGTGAATGATCTCCACGATTGCGTCGCCACAACGGAAGAACATCAACCGGCGGCCCATTACTTCTCGGTCCAGTCGCATATCGAGCCCGAGCCGTGCGCCATAGAGCGCCGCTGCTCGCTCGGCGTCCGACGTACGGATGACGACGTGATCCAAACCGAGGACGCCTGCGTTTGCCGAAACCGCTTCGTCGTGCTGCATGAAGAAGAGCCGCACTCCATGCGTCCGCTCTGTGCTGGCGCGAAAGCTGCGCGCGCCCGCGCGCTCGACCATCGCCTCTGGCTCGAGCCCAACGCGCTGGCAACGCGTGTGCAGCTTCTCGATGCTGGATGTTGCGAACACGAGGCTCTTGAGGCCTTCGCCGCCATTTTCCAACGCCGCGCTTAGCCGCGCCGCGCCCGGCCCTGCCGGGGCCATCAGTTCGACAGCGCAGTTATTCGTGGCCACCAACGCGCTCGCCACATCGTCGCGGGTTTCAGACGCAGTCGCCTGCGCGCCCAGCAACGTCTCGTACGCAGCGACGCCTCGCGTGATGGCACGCACGGCGATCACCACGTGATCAAAGCCGGTGATCAATCGCACCCGTCCCGGCGGCCTTGGAAGATTACGCGCTCCGGCCCATCGCCTATGACAGCGATACGCAGCCGCTCACCATGCGAATCAATGAACACACGCCCGCCTTCAAGCGAGCCGCCTTCGCCGCGCGCCACGCGCCAACATTGCGTCGCCGCGCCATCGGCGCCGAGTTCGCACAGAGAATGGCCTTCCTCGGACGGCTCAAGCGCATAGCGTGTCGAAACCGGTGCGCCCGATTGGCGATATACGAGCCGCGAACCGACCAACACCTCTGGCCGAGCCCGGTCGGGCAGCCACCGCATCGTCGTCGCGCCGACGTCGCGGTTGATCCAGCAACCGCGGAGCTGCTCCGCCGGCGAAATGTCGGAGGGTCCGGTCGCACAGGCGGCCACGAAAAGAAGGGAGGCGGCGGCGCGTCTCATGCTGCGGGCAATTCCCCTGTTGCTTCCAGCTCAATCGGCCCGGTCATAAGAACCCGGTCATCGCCCGCGCGCCATTCAATCTCAAGTGAACCGCCATCCACGAGCACCTCGACCCGCCGCCCGGTCCGTCCCTGGCGGTGCGCCGCAACGACAGCCGCGCAGGCCCCTGTGCCGCACGCCTTGGTCAGCCCCGTGCCGCGCTCCCATGTGCGCAGCCTGAGCTGTTCCGGCGAGCGGACTTCCGCAAAGCCCACATTCACCCGCTGCGGGAACAATGGGTCATGCTCTACCCTTGGGCCCAAGGTTTCGACCGGCACGGCCCGCACATCATTCACGAAGAATATGACATGCGGATTGCCCATGTTGACGGCCCCCGCGCCGCTCAGGCCACCCGCTTCAAAATCGATCTGCGCGGTGTCCATCGCGCGCGCCAGCGGGATCTCCTCCCAGCGCATGAGCGGCGAGCCCATGTCGACGGTGATGCGGTTCTCGCCCCGCCGCTCAGCATAGAGGATGCCTGCAGGTGTTTCGATCCGGCGAGACGATGCGCCACCTTCTTCCATCAACAGCCACGCCACGCAGCGCGTCGCGTTTCCACACGCGCCGACCTCGCCGCCATTGGCGTTCCAGATGCGCATGTAGGCGTCGCCGCGGATCGAACGCTCCACCGCGATCACTTGGTCGCAACCGAGTCCCGTCTCACGATTGGCGATCGCGTGCGCTTGCGCCTGTGACAGCGGCAACGACCCACGCGAGCGCGCGTCAATAATGACGAAGTCATTGCCGCAGCCGTTCATCTTGAAATAGCGCATCGTCGCTAATGTAAGGCGTTTCGCGGTTCCGCGCCATTGCGTCGACATTGCCGCAGCCAAGCGTCGTTCCGGCCTTCCCTGGCCTGCCTCAATCTGCTTGGTTGGCTCGAAATCGGCGATTGAGGGACCCAACCATGCGCTTAGCCATTCTCGCCGCGACCGCCCTTGCGGCGTTCGCGCTCGTTTCGTGCTCGAGTACGTCCACCACATCAGCCGCCAATACGGAGACAGGCCCGGCCATGACAGGCGAAGACCCATACCTCTGGCTGGAAGATGTCGAAGGCGAGCGCGCACTGACCTGGGTTCGCGAGCAAAACGCGCGCTCACTGCCAACGCTCGAAAGCGATCCACGCTACGCGCAATTGCTGGCGGACGCGACCGCGCTCGCCACCAGCCGCGACCGCCTGCCGACGGGCGGAATCTTCGAAGGTTACTATTACAATTTCTGGCAGGACGAGAACCATGTCCGCGGCATCTACCGCCGCGCGCGGCTTGATGCGTTCGCACGCGACGGCGCCCCGCAATGGGAAACGGTGCTCGACATCGACGCCATCGCCGCCGCCGAAAACGCCAACTGGGTATTCAAGGGTATCGATTGCCTCGAGGGCACGACGCTCTGCCTCGTCTCGCTCTCCGATGGCGGCAAGGACGCCACCACATATCGCGAGTACGACCTCGCCACCCGCAGCTTCGTGCGCAACGGCTTCGTGGTTCCCGAAGCCAAGTCAGGCGTGACTTGGCTCGACCGCAACACGCTGCTCGTCGCCACCGATTGGGGCGCCGGCTCCATGACCGAGAGCGGTTATCCGTTCGTGGTGAAACGCTGGACGCGCGGCACGCCGCTTTCCTCGGCCACTGAAATCATCCGCGGTCAAGCAACTGATGTCGGCGTCTTCGGCGGCGTCCTGCAAGATACAGATGGCCGCCGCGTGCCGATCGCGGTCGAGGCCGACACCTTCTTTGAATCCACCAATTATCGGCTCGATGGCGGGCAACCTCAGCGCATCAATCTACCAGCAAAGTCGACCATCGCTGGCCTCTTCCAAAGCTATCTGATCGCGACGCTGCAAGAATCTTGGCGCGGCCATCCGCAAGGAGCGCTGATCGCCTATCCGCTCAGCGAAACCGGCAGCGAAAACCCGAACGTTACCGTTCTCTTCGCACCGACTTCGCGTCAATCGATCGAAGGCGTTTCGATCACCCGCGATGCGATCATTGTCGCTGGGTACGAGAACGTTCGCGGCCGCTTGCTGCGCATCGCCCGCAACGGCAATGCGTGGACGACGACAACAATCGCGCTGCCGGAGAACGGCTCAGTGACGATGGCAGGCTCTTCGCCGACCGAAAGCCAAGCCTTCGCCGTCTTCGAAGATTATCTGACGCCAGACACACTCTATGCGCTAGACAATCGCGTCACCTCCGCGCGCGCGCTTCGTTCGCTGCCAGCGCAGTTCGATTCTTCGCCTTACGTTTCCGAGCAATTCGAAGCCGTCAGCGCCGATGGCACGCGCGTGCCGTACTTCGTGCTGCGCCGCCGGGACGTCGAGTTCAACGGCCAGAACCCGACGCTGCTCTACGCCTATGGCGGCTTCCAGGTGTCGATGACGCCCGGCTATTCGCCCAACGTCGGCAAACTCTGGCTCGATCGCGGCGGCATCTACGTCATGGCCAACATCCGCGGCGGCGGTGAGTTCGGACCAGCCTGGCACCAAGCCGGCCTGCGAACGCACCGCCAGGTCATCTATGATGATTTCTACGCTGTGGAGCGCGATCTGGTGGCGCGCCGGATCACCAGCCCACGCCGCCTCGGCATCATGGGCGGCTCCAATGGCGGCTTGCTGATGGGCGTCATGCTCAACCAGCATCCCGAGATGATCAACGCCGCCGTCGTGCAAGTGCCGCTGCTCGACATGCTGCGTTATGACCAACTCCTCGCCGGCGCTTCGTGGGTGGACGAATACGGCTCGCCTTCGAACCCCGAGGAACGCGCCTTCCTCGAAACCATCACGCCGTACCAAAACCTGCGCCGCCGCGACGACTTCCCGGTGCCGTTCGTCGTCACTTCTACAAAAGACGACCGCGTCCATCCCGGTCACGCGCGCAAGTACGTCGCGCGGATGCAGGAGCTCGGCATGCCGGTTCTCTATTACGAGAACATCGATGGCGGCCACGCGGCCGCGGCGAACCTCAACGAAGCCGCCCGCCGTCGTGCGCTTGAGTACACGTATCTGATGCAGCGTTTGATGGATTAGGCACGTGCAAAAATGGGGATAGAGCAGCACTCTATCCCCGTTGCGCCAGACATTTTTCGTTGCGCGTCAGCGCGCGCGTGCAAATCAATCCTACAGCGTCGGAACGCCCTTAGACTGCGCGCATCTCTTACACGGGAGGCTCCGGTACCAAGGCCTGAAGCGTAGGAGATGCGGTTTGAACGTGATGCGATGGAAGTTCGCGAGAACGAAAGTCGCTGCTCCGTGAGACAAGAAAGCGGAGGCCCGGCGCAGGAGAGTTTGGACTCTTGCCCGCACGTCGGCCGGGAACGCGAAGCCAGGCGCTAACGCGTCGCCGGATACCCAGCGTCTCTGACGCATGGCCACCCGGGACCGCCAGAACGCCGCAAGCTTCCGCCGGCCGCAAGACAGATCGCGCAGGGCGCGCTTCGGCAAACCCCACCTAGAAGAAACTTTAGAAGCTTCAGTCGAAAGCGCGTCCTGCTCTCCCCCTCGCTCGCCGCTTCCCACCGGCGAAGGCGCCAACACACGCCGCTGCCGCCTTGATTTTGTGCACGGGGATGAGACAAGCGAAAGAGAGGTATCTCCATGAACGTTCTGCGCGCAGTCATCGGCATTCTGGGCCTGGCCCTATTGGGCTTGGTGATCTGGGCTGCGTTCGCCATGCAGGATCTGCACGGCGCGTTCCTCGATCAACTCGGTGTCGTTGTTACCCTGCCGTGGGGCGTCGCTGGCCTCGCCGATCTCTTCGTCGGCTTTATCTTCTTCAGCGTCATCGTGTTCTTGACTGAGCGCTCATGGATGGTCGCCGCGCTCTGGGCGTTGCCGATCTTCATTCTCGGCAACATCTGGTCCGCCGTCTGGCTCGTTATCCGCCTGCCGCACTTGGCCAAGCAACTCTCGAAGCCCGATTGGCCGACGTCCTAAAAAAGCTCGGCCAACACGTTCGCGAGCATCCGCGCTTCCTTTTCGCGCTGTCCCCCTTCGCGCCATGCAACGCCGATTGAACGGCCAACAAGTGGCTCCGCGAACTGACGCATCGCCACATGGGCGCCATTTGCCGCGCCGGCTTCAGCCGCGATCTTCGGCAGCAACGTCACGCCAAGGCCGCCGCCAACCATTTGCACCAAGGTATGCAAGCTGGTGGCGCCGACATCGGTCGAACGCTTGCTGCTCGGCAAACGGCACGCCGCCAGCGCATGATCGCGCAAGCAGTGTCCGTCTTCGAGCAACAACACATCCTCGTTCTTGAGAAGCTCCGGCGTCAGATCATTGCGCTTGGCCAGTGGGTGATCTTCCGGGCAGAGAAACAGAAACTCATCGTCTGCTATCGGCGCTGTGGCGATGCCATTGGCTTCGTACGGCAGCGCAATTAGGGCCGCATCGATGGTGCGCGCGCGCAAAGCTTCCACCAGACGCCCGGTCAAATCCTCGCGCAACTGCAGCCGCAACTTCGGGAACTTCTTCTTCAACAGAGGCAACACGCGCGGCAGCAGGAATGGCGCGATGGTCGGAATGGCGCCTAGCCGAAACGTGCCTGAGAACGGCTGCCCCGCCGCCTGCACCGCCCGCACAAGGTCTTCCACTTCACCTAGCGCCCGCGCCGCCCGCTCCGCCGCCTCTTGACCGGCTGGCGTCAGCACCGCGCCCATCCGCCCACGCTCGACCAGCACTTGGCCGAGCGACGTCTCCAGATCCTTGATGCCGGCGGAGAGCGTCGGCTGCGTGACCCCCACCGCCTCGGCGGCGGCCACGAAGCTACCCTCGGCCCGCAACGCCGTCAGGAACTGCAATTGCCGGAATGTCGGCATCGAGGAGGCAGGCAGGCGCTCGTCCATAGAGCTACTCTATTCGTTATCGCTTTCGCATAGGGATGACGCCAATGGTCGCAAGGCGGAACGCCACAGCCGGGCTGGCGTTTGTCCACCAAGCCCCGCGCGCCAATGACCCTCCCCCGCAAAGGCGCACTTCCTCTGCCCCTCCTTGAGAGGGAAGAGGACGGGGCGACTGTCTCTCGGACCTAGGCGGCGGCGCGCGCCTCTGGCGCATGGGCCAAGAGCTTCAGCGGCACCCGCACGACGAATGTAGAACCCACCCCACGTTCGCTCGTCGCCGTCACTTCGCCGCCCAACGTCCTCGCCATGCGCTGCGCAATGGAAAGACCGAGGCCCATGCCGCCTTTTTCGCGCGTCGCCGTGGCGTCGATCTGCGTGAACGCCTTGAAGAGCTTGGGCATGTCCTCATCGGCAATGCCGACGCCTGTGTCGGACACAGACAGCACCAACACCTCGTGATCGGTGTGTTCGTAGTCGGCCGTAACCGCGATCAAACCATTCGCTGTGAACTTCACCGCGTTCGACATCAGCGACGACAAGCACACCGCAAGCTTGCCGCCATCCGTGTACGCGCGCTCCGCCTCAGGCGTCACGCGCATGGAGATACGGTTTCCCGCTTCGCGCGCGTCGTCCTGAACTGCGTGAATCGCCTCTTCGATCAGTTTGCGCACGTCCACATCGCGCGCTTGCACCCCATCGACACCGGCATCCATGCTTGACAGATTGAGAATTTGATCAATCAGTCCGAGCAGGTGTCGCGCCGATCCGCTTATCCTGCCAGCATCGCCAGCCAAGTCCTTGCGCCCGTCGGCATCAAGATCTTCCTGAATGATCTCGGCATAGCCGATCACGGCATTGAGCGGCGTACGCAATTCATGCGTCATCACCGCCAAGAACTCCGATTTTACGCGGTTCGCCTCTTCCGCTTCCGCACGCTTCACTTCCGCCTCAAGTTGACGTTCCTTCGCTGACTGGTGCGCCTTCCTCCAACCCGCAACCATGTTGCCATTGTTGAGCGCCGAACGCGTCAGGTAGGCGAGCAAGCCTATCACGCCGCAGCCAACGCCAAGCGCGCCCTGCGTTGCATGCAGGGCCGAGGGATCAAAAGGGATGAACGGCATCGCCATCAGCGCGATCGTCGGAGGGACCGCGGCCAGATACATGAAACGTTGCGCTTGGAACGCGAACATCATCACGCTCACCAGCGAACTCGCGGCGATCAAAACGCCGAGCACGCGCCCCGGCCCGCCGCCCACGGCGGCCAGCGCCACTGGCATCGCGGCGCATATCGCGGTACTGAAAAAGGTGCCCCACACGAACAGCACGCCAGCAGTCCTGCGATCTGCTTCACCCCGCTGCTCCAGATAGGAATTGCCAAGCATGTTGTCGAAACACATCGACAACACAAGCACGAGATACCAACCGAAACCGGCCGCCGGGCTCTCAAGTACGAGTGCGGAACCCACCGCGAAAAGCGCGGCCACGGCTAAGCGCCAGCGCAGGCTCTTCACCTGACTTCTGGCGGCTGCCAGCATGGAGGGGTCTTGCAGATTGATCACGAACACCGCCCAGCGAAACTCACCGCCGGTTTAAAGTGCGGGAAATACGATTAACTGAAGGTTGCTCTGGCCCAATCTTTACAATCGTTATTCGGCTTTAAGAATTAGGCGCTAGGGACCGTCGCATGAGCGATTTCGATGCAGTTGTTGTGGGCGCCGGCGCGGTTGGATTGGCGTGCGGCTACCAATTGGCCAAGGCTGGCGACAACGTGCTGGTTCTGGAAAGCGCCAACCGGATCGGCTCTGGCGTATCCTCGCGCAATTCCGAGGTGGTCCACGCCGGCTTCTATTATCCGAGCGGGTCGCTGAAAGCGAAGTTCTGCGTCGAAGGCCGGCGAGCGATGTACCAGTTTCTCGCCGACCACAACGTCGCGTTCCAAAAATGCGGCAAGCTCTTCGTCGCCACCGAAGAGAGCGAAATCCCGCCGATCGAGAAGTACTACAAGCAAGGCCAGATCAACGGCGTCGAGAATGCGCGTTGGATTAGCGGCGCCGAGGCGCGGTTGCTTGAGCCGCAACTCCGCTGCGTGCGGGCCGTCGAATATCTCGAAAGCGGCGTTATGGACGCGCACGGCTATATGGACGCGCTCGAAGGCGAAATCGAAGCGCACCACGGAGCGGTCGTTCTGAACTCGCCGTTCCTGGGCGCGACGCCGAGCGCAGAGGGCTATGATGTGCGCGTCGGCGGCGAAAGCCCGATGACGGTGACGACAAAGAAGCTCGTCATCTCCGCCGGCCTCAGCGCGCAGAAATGCGCCGACACGATTGAGGGCTTCCCGAAAGATCGGATACCCACGCAACACCTCGCCAAAGGCAATTACTTCACAATCAGCATGCAGGCGCCGTTCGCGCGTCTGATCTATCCGCCGCCCGTGCCAGGAGCGCTCGGCACGCATTATCGACGCGATCTCGGCGGCGCTGCCCGCTTCGGCCCGGATATCGAATGGATCACGAAAGAGAACTACGTCGTCGATCCTAAGCGCGCCGAAGAGTTCTACGACGCCATCCGCAAATTCTGGCCGGGCCTGCCCGACGGCGCGCTCACCGCCGACTACGCCGGCATCCGCCCGAAGATCCACGCACAGAACGAGCCGCAGCCAGACTTCGTCCTCGACAGCCCAAGCGACCACAGCATGGAGGGGCTCGTCTGCCTCTTCGGCATCGAAAGCCCCGGCCTCACCTCATCACTGGCGATTGGCGCGGAAGTGACAAGCCGCCTTCGCTAGCCCCATGGAATGACGGCGCCGTTGCTGTCGCGCACTTCGCATTCTCGCGTCATGGCGTTCTGTTGGCCAGTTCCGCCCGAGAGATTTCCGCGCTCCATCTCGCGGACGAGCCCGGCCATTTCAGCGCGCCCCTCGGCGCTGAAGCGGCACGTCATCAGCATGTCGCCAGGCATCGTCTGCGAGTAGACGCAGCGATCACCTTCAGGTCCGGCGACGCGATGTTCGATCTGGAACGCCCGCATGAACGGGTGCCGCTGGCTGCAAGCTGCCGGTGTGCAACGCTCCATCGCATCAGCAAGCGCCGGACAACTCTCGGGCGCCGTCACGGTCGCAGGCGTCGGCAGTGGCGTGACGGGGCTGGTTTGAGCGCAGGCCGCGGCTATGGCGCCGGTCACCACCGCCGTGAAAAGCAGTCTCCGCATGAGCACCTCCGCGCCGGAGGTTAGGCCTCATTTCGCTCGGGCGCGTGACAAATCGTGTGTTTGACGCCGCGCCAGGCCGCCGCTAAACACCCGCGTATGCGCCAGCTTTGAGCTGCGCTTTGACCGGCACAGGCCCCATATCTGGGTCCGGAGGCTGGCGAGGCACCCCGCCCGACGTGATCGTCCGGCGGGGTAAAACTGCTTTTGGCGCACGGAGATACGATGTTTGAGGCCCTAACAGACCGCCTATCAGGCGTCTTTGACAAGCTCACCGGGCGCGGCGCGCTCAGTGAGGCGGACGTCGAGGCTGCCCTGCGCGAAGTGCGCGTGGCGCTGTTGGAAGCCGACGTGGCGTTGCCGGTGGTCAAAGACTTCATCGCCAAGGTGAAGATCGAGGCGGTCGGCGAAAGCGTCATCAAGTCGGTCAAGCCAGGCCAGCAGGTCATCAAGATCGTCCACGATCAACTCGTGGCGATGCTCGGCGGCGACGGCGCCCCCGAACCGCTCCGCATTTCTGGCGAACCGCCGAACGTCATCATGATGGCCGGCCTGCAAGGTTCCGGTAAGACCACCACCACAGCCAAGATCGCGAACCGTCTGACCAAGACGGACAAGAAACGCGTGCTGATGGCCTCGCTCGATACGCGCCGCCCGGCGGCCATGGAGCAACTGGCGACGCTCGGCAAAACCATCGGCGTCGATGTGCTGCCGATCGTGCCGGGTCAAAGCCCGCAAGACATCGCCAAGCGCGCGCTCCAACAAGCGCGCCTCACCGGCCACGACGTTCTCATTCTCGACACCGCCGGGCGCACCACGCTCGACGACGAGATGATGGATGAGGCCGCTTCGATTGCGCAGATCGCCAAGCCGGGCGAAGTGCTGCTGGTCGCTGACAGCCTCACCGGCCAGGACGCCGTCGAAACCGCAAAGCGCTTCCACGACCGCCTGCCGCTAACCGGTCTTGTGCTCACCCGCGCCGATGGCGACGGCCGGGGCGGTGCAGCGCTCTCAATGCGCGCTGTCACAGGTCTGCCGATCAAATTCCTTGGCGCAGGCGAACGCGCCGACGCGCTTGAGGTATTCGACGCCCGCCGGATCGCTGGCCGCATTCTTGGCCAGGGCGATATTGTCGGCCTGGTCGAAAAAGCCGTCGAGCAGGTTGATCGCGAAGAAGCGGAAAAGATGGCCGCGAAGATGGCCAAGGGCCGCTTCGACTTCGACGACCTCGAAAAGCAGCTCGGCCAAGTTCTGCAGATCGGCGGCCTGAAGGGCGTCATGGGAATGCTGCCCGGCGTCCAGAAGATGAAGAACCAGATCTCGGACGCCCAGCTCGATGACCGCCAGATCCACCGCCAGATCGGCATCATCCGCTCGATGACCAAGGCGGAGCGGTCCAAGCCGGACCTGATCAACGGTCGCCGCCGCGCCCGGATCGCCAAGGGCGCCGGCGTCGAGGTGGTCGAGGTTAACCGCCTCCTAAAGATGCACCGGAACATGGCCGACATGGCGAAGGCCATGGGCAAAGGCAAAATGCCGTTTGGGGGCATGGGGGCCGGCGCGCCCAGCCCTGAAGCACTACGACAACTGGGTTCCGGTAAGCCGTTGCCGGGCCTTAACCCTCAATCTGGGCTTCCAGGGCTTCCTGGCGGCCTGCCGGGACTTCCCGGAAGCAACAAAAAAAGCTAAGAGTTCAAAGGAGAAGCTTAGAAATGTCCCTGAAAATCCGTCTGGCCCGTGGCGGCGCGAAGAAGCGTCCGTTCTACTCGATCGTTGTGGCCGACAGCCGTAGCCCTCGCGATGGGCGTTTCATCGAGAAAGTTGGAACCTACAACCCTATCTTGAAGTCGGATGATCCGAACCGGGTCAACCTGAAGCTCGAGCGGATTCAAGACTGGATGAAGAAGGGCGCCCTGCCGACGGACCGTGTTGCACGGTTCCTTGACCAGGCGGGCGTAATGAAGCGCGAAGCCAAGAACAATCCGAATAAAGCTAAGCCCGGCAAGAAGATGACCGAGCGCGCCGAAGCTGAGGCCGCGAAGTCTGCAGCCCCTGCCGAGGCCTCAACAGAGGCATAAGGAAAGCAAGTGGCCGAGAAGAAGTCCGCCCAAACCAAACCGAAGGCTGCCGCCAAGGCGCCACCGGCTGCCGCCAAGAAGGCAGCGCCGGCCCCCCGCCGAGGCGAGCCCGCGCCGAAGAAGGCTGTAGCGTCGCCGCCGAAAGCGGCAGCGAAAGCTGCGAAGCCGGAGCCGAAGGCGAAAGCCCCGACGCCGGCCGCGAAGCCTGCCGCCAAAGCTGCGCCCGCACCCAAGGCCAAGGCGCCAGCGCCGAAGCCTGCCAAGGCCGCGCCAAAGGCTGCCGCCAAGCCCGAGAAGAAGGCGGATCCAAGGATGGCGGCGAAGCCCGCGGCTAAGGCCGCGAAGCCTGAGCCGAAGGCCAAGGCGGCCCCGCCGCCGAAAGCTGCCAAAGCTGCCAAAGCCGAGCCTGCGCCAAAGCCGACGAAGGCCGCCAAGCCAGCGCCTGAGCCGAAGCCAGCCAAGGCCACCCCGGTCAAGGCAGAGAAACCGCCGAAGCCCCAGAAGGCACCGAAAGCTCCTAAGGCTCCGAAGGCGCCCAAGCCGCCGAAGCTCGCCCCGGTCGCGGCTGCATTGGCCAAGCCCATGCCGTCCAAGCCGATGGCGGTCGCGGCTGGCCGCGCGCAACCGATCACGCGCGCGCCGCTGCCGACCCCGGTCCGCGCCGCGCCGAAGCCGCTTGTTGCGCCGAAGCCAGTGAGCGAACCGGAGGTCGCCGGCGATCTGAAAGATGTGCCTGCGTTCAAGCCGAAGAGCACCGCCAACAAAGGCATGGTACTGGTCGGCGCCATTGCTGGCGCGTTCGGCGTCAAAGGCGAAGTGCGTTTGCGCGCCTTCACCGAGAAGAACGAAGGCGTCATCTCTTACGGGCCGCTGCATGACGAAGCCGGCAAAGTTCTGCTGAAGCCGAAGAGCTGGCGTGAACTGAAGGACGGCGTCGCCGTTGTCGCTCCTGAGATCAAATCGAAGGAGCAGGCGGACAAGATGAAGGGCGTGAAGCTCTATGTGCCGCGCGCCAATCTGCCCGGCACGGCGAAGGACGAGTTCTACGTCGTCGATCTGCTCGGCTCGCGCGCGGAAAGCCTTGATGGCGCCGTGCTCGGCGACATCGTCGCGGTGTGGAACTTCGGCGCTGGCGACATCCTCGAATACAAGCCGCCAAACGGCGGCCCGAACGTGCGCGTCACGTTCACGAAGGAAGCCGTCCCGCACGTCGATCTCGGAGCAAAGCGCGTCGTGCTCGACCCCCCGGCGCCTGAACCTATCGAGAAGTAGCGCTTCGGGTTACGAAGCGAGGCGATGTTTAAAGCCTCGAATGCAATCTTTGCGATCGCAGTCATTCTGCTAGGAATGTGGCCTCGCACGGCAAACGCGGAGGACACATCCACGCAGTGCGAACTCGCGCTCGCAATCTGGACACAATTCTGGAACGAGGCCCCGCGTCGCTCCTTCGTAAGCGCGCCCGGAGTACGTGAGCCTCTGCCCTGCGCGTGGAACACGAACGCGACTGATCGGACCCCCGCTTCATTCTCTGCGCCTGTATTCAGCGATGGAGGCGCATCCGCATTCATTCAGATGGGACGAGACTACGGTGGCAGCGGCGTGTCGTATCATTGCACACTCGATCTCTTAGGAGACTATTGGCGTGTGCGCGAGTGTGCGCGGGTAGCGGTCGTCGATTGATGTTCAAAGCCTCGATCATCACCCTCTTCCCGGAAGCGTTTCCGGGCGTGCTTGGCGTTTCGCTGATCGGCAAAGCGCTGCGTGATGGTTTGTGGTCGCTTGAAACGACGCAGCTGCGCGATTTCGGCCAAGGCCCGCACAAGAACGTGGACGATACGCCCGCGGGCGGCGGCGCAGGCATGGTGCTGCGCGCGGATGTGGCGGCCGCCGCGATCGACAGCATCGAACGCGATGGCCGTCCGGTGATCTACCTCTCGCCGCGCGGCAAGCAGCTGAGCCAAGCCATGGTTCAGGAATGGGCGGCCGGCCCAGGCGTGATCCTCTTCTGCGGCCGCTTCGAAGGCTTGGACGAACGCGTCATCGAAGCGCGCGGCATGCAGGAGGTTGCTGTCGGCGAAGCTGTGCTCGCGGGCGGTGAAGCGGCGGCGATGGTGCTACTCGAAGCCTGCGTGCGGCTCATTCCCGGCGTGCTCGGCAACGAAGCCTCCACCGTCGAAGAAAGCTTCTGCGGCGATGGCCTGCTCGAGCATCCGCAATACACGCGCCCGCGCGAGTGGGAAGGTCGCACGATCCCTGACGTGCTCACCTCAGGCGATCACGCGAAAGCCGAAGCGTGGCGTAAGGCCGAGCGCGAACGCATCACCCGTGCCCGGCGCAAGGATTAAGGCGCGACGCGCCAGCCGTCATTAGCGCCGATCCAAAGCACGCGTTGCGTCAGATTAGGCTGCGGCGCACCGTTGATGCTGGTGTCGGCGCGAAAGCCCTCGCCATCGGGTGTGAGCGTAACGCAGCCTTCGACATTCAGGATTGGCGCGAGTTGCTCAATCAGACCGCTCCGGATCGCCGCGGTATCTTCAGCGGTCGCCGCGGCGCCATTGATGGTGAAGCTGGCGCGCTGGATATCTTCGGCGGTGAGCGGTCCGCAGATGGCGTTGTTGCGAACGGTCACCGGAGACGTCACGTTCATGATGACGGCGGGGTTCGGCATAATCAGCA
>JAWKUX010000019.1:0-45002 GCA_041398325.1 Hyphomonadaceae bacterium
AAGTGGTGGGCAATCTGCGATGTCGGAGAGCACAAGATCGAGGTGGCGTGCCGAATCTGCCTGCCGCAAGCTGCTCTGGTCTCTCGGTCCCACGCACGTTGTCGGTCGATCTTCACGCTCCGTTGGCGCTAGCCAGGCTTGACGAAGGTGGATGCGGACGAGGCATAGCAGGATTGCAGCGCGCCATCGGCGCTAGGCGGAGTCTTCGTGGCTGATCTCTCAAACGTCTTCAGAATCGAAGCAGCGCGCGCCGCCATCTTGTCGCAGATTGCGGAACGCGATCGCGACCACCCTGCCGACACGCCGATGTTTCCCTGGAACTTGGCTGTGCGCGCAATGTCGTACGTTCTAAGCCTCCCTGCTGAGCAACTTTGTTCGATCCGGCTCCACTGCGACATCTTTCTCGGGACGCACACAGGCCAAACCCTATTCATGAACTCGGACCCCAGCAAGGGTTGGGTTGCAGATCACTGGCGGTGGTTGGGAGAAGGCGTTGATCCCGCTCTGTGGGCGCTGGAACCCGTAATCCCCGCGCTCGGCCAAAGCATCGGGCTTCAACTCCCGGAGGGCGTCGTGAACGACGTCACCGTCGATATTCAGCGATATCTCTGTAACCTGATCCGACTAGGCCTTCGCGATGATCAGCACGTCGTTGAGATTGGCGCTGGGTACGGCGGGTTGGCGCACGCTGTACTTCGAGCGCGTCGGGTTCGATACACAATCATCGATCTTCCGGAAACGCTAATCTACTCCGCCGCTTTCCTACTGCACCATTTTCCAGAAAAGCGAGCCTACATCTATCAACCTGGTGATGAACCGAGCGCTGCCAACGCTGCAGATCTCGTCTTCTTGCCCAACTATCGCGCCGATTGGCTTGTGCCGTGCGACGTTGCGGTGAACACAGTCAGCTTCCCCGAAATGAGTCGACATGCGCTGCGCGCATACATCGCCCTGCTAGCTGAACGATTGGCACCGCAAGGATACCTGATGAGCGTGAACTACAACGGTGATCGAGGGGATGGATTAGGCGTTCCGGAATTCATCGCGGAAGGTCTGGATGCAGCGCCGACAGTTGCTCAACTGAAGGCGGATCTCAGTTTGAGTGATTCCGAGTACGCTCACATCCTATGCCGTCCCACCATTGTTGCCGGCAGGAAGGGCGAGGATTGGATTCAGCGCCTGCATGGAGTTGAGCTGCGGGACATAACGTTGAGCCGTCGTCTTATCACAAAATTTGGCTCGAAGAACAGAGTCGAGTGGGTGCCTTAGGTGCGTTTGCCTAAACTGAGTAGCTCAGTGAGTAGTTCACGACGCGGGCCGTGCCACTGGTGAAGTAGGTGTGTGAGAGCTGGGTGTTGACGCCTGATCCTGTAGCCTGGCCAATGACATGATTTTCGCCCTCGACACTAGGCGAAAGCAATTGCGTCGCTCCGCTTGGCCAACTTGCCGCACCGCCGGATTCGAAGGACGCCGCGCTGGCGCCGCCGAACGAAGCAGGCGCCGACAGCCCTCCGAAACGCGCAGCGCCACTGGCGGTCGTGTAGGTCGGAGTGAAACTCAGGCGCCCATCGACGACTATTAGATTGCCTATGCGCCGGTGGACGCCAGCCTGCTGTGTGTAGGCGACACTGAGATCGCCGGGCGTGTCGAAACTGAACGTCGGTGCGTATGTGCCCTGTGCCGACAGGGGGCTCACGCGCGCCCCAGCTCCCGCCATCGGATGTAGACCTCGCCGTCAGTCGGTGATCCGGGTTCTGCGGCGGTAGTCATGCTTGTCGCGGCAAGGTGCAGCAGCGCGTCCAAGCGCAGCAAACTTTCGTTCACCGTCACGTGCTTCTGCGCCTGCCCGCTCGCCGGGAAGGGGAATGCCAGATTGGTGGTGTTCGACCTCTAAATTCCTGCTCATGCAGAAGAATAACTCAGCCTCGCGGCCCCCGGATTGAACGGTGCCTATCCCCGTTTTCGGGCAGATGTTCCGCAGTCCCGCGCGCTTTACTCTAAGGACGCCCCCCTCTAATCAGGCGTGGCGTCGGTTATCGGGGAAAAGAGCTAGATGAGTGGGTTTTTCAAGGGAAAGAACGTCCTGGTCTTGGGCGGGACGGGCTTCGTCGGCACCCACTTCGTGCAAGCAGCGCTGGGCGCCGGCGCCAACGTTACAACCACGATTCATCGCCGGGCGCCGATCGTCGCCGATCCCCGCTTGAAGACCGTCCAAGCCGACTTGACCGACCGCGAGCAGGCGCGCGCCGCGATGAAGGATCAGGAGATCGTCTTTCATTGCGCTGGAGCGGTGTCGGCTGCGGGCGTCACAGCCTCCAACCCCATGGAGCCGATCACTGACAACGTCGCGCTGACAGCGATGGTGCTCGAAGCCGCCTGGAAAACAGGCGTCGAGCGCATTCAGGTGTTCGGCAGCTCGACGGCGTATCCCGTCACGGATCATCCAGTCCGCGAGGAGGAGATGTGGAGCGCAGAGCCGCATCCCTCTTACTTCGGTTACGGCTGGATGCGCCGCTATATCGAGCGGATGGCGGAGTTCTTGCACGAACGCTCAAAGACGAAGGTTGTGCTGGTGCGCCCAACCGCCACCTATGGCCGGCACGACGACTTCCATCCGGTTACCAGCCACGTGATCCCCGCGCTGATCCGCAAGGCCGTCGAACGTATGGACCCCTACGAGGTCTGGGGCACGGGCGATGAAGTGCGCGACTTCCTCCACGTTGAGGACATGACGCGGGGGTGCATGTTGGCGACGGAAAAATATGCCACCTGCCAGCCGATCAATATCGGATACGGCAAGACTTCTACGGTTCGTGAGATCGTCCAGGCGATTTTGCGCGCGGCGGACTACTCAGACGCGAAACTCGTATTCAACTCAGACCGCCCCACCACAATCCCCAAGCGGATGGTGGACATTTCCAAGGCGCGCGAAATCCTGGGCTTCGAACCCCAGCGCACGTTGGAAGAGGGGCTTGCCGACACGGTCCGCTGGTACGCAGAAACGGCGCGTCGGGAGGCTGCATGAGTGATGACGGGATGAGGGGTCCAGCCATGTTGGCGCGTGGCGCGGAAGGCGAAGGTTCGAGGTCTGCTTCGAAGGCGTCCACGGACTCGCCTGTCGCGGCGCGTGCGAAGCCGCTCGTCTCGGTCATCATGTTCGTTCTCAACGGCATGCCGCACGTGCAGCGTGGGTTGAAGAGCGTGCTGGAGCAGAGCCACGATCACCTTGAGTTCGTGATCCAAGACGGCGGCTCCACGGACGGCACTGTCGAATACATCAAGTCGCTGAACGATCCGCGCATCAAGTTGGTCTCGCAAAAAGACAAGGGTCCTGCAGACGCGTTTGCCAAAGCAATGGCGCGCTGCCGCGGCGATATCCTCGCGTCGTGCCTTTACGACGAAGAGTTGATGCCAGGCGCGCTTGCGCGCGCTGTGGAGATATTCGACGAGCACCCGTATCTCGGGGCCATCACTGGCGACGCGCACATCTCTGACATTTGGGGCGACGTCTACGCCAAGTTCGAAGGTGCGCCGTTCAACCTGCTCAAGTACCTCAGTGGCGAATATTGCCCCTATTGGTGTTCCAGCTTCTTCAACGCCAACGCTCTTCGCTTTGTCGGCCTGTTCGACGATCGCTGGAGCAAGGCGAGCTTGGAGTTTGAAGTCTGGATTCGTCTCTCGATGGAGACGGACATCCTCTATGCACCGGAGATCTTCTCCAAGTATGCCCACCACGCAAAGCAGTTGAGCCAAGCGGGAGGCCGCGTTGGCGAGGAGATCGAAGCGCGCCTGGATATTCTGCGCAACAAGCTTTTTGGCCCGGGGAAGTATTTCGGCGAGAACTATTACCAGCGTGACGTGTTCTGCCTGATGCAGCTCATCAACTTGCACCGGCACATGTCCGATTGGGATCCACCAGAAGCGGAAAAGGTGCTGAATCGGATTGTTGAGGCCGGATATCTCGGCGAGTTCAACGCCGCGCGCCAACCGCATCAGCCGGATGTGTTCACCACCGTGCTATCGACGCCCGGCATCGATACGAGTGGCCTCACGGTCTCGGAGCCGGTGGTCGCGCCGCCGGTCCTGCAGGAGGCCGCGCCGCTTGGCATCCCGGCGCATGAATACGTGATCCAAAGCCGGGGCATCGGCGCCATCTATCGTGCAGTCACGCCGCGCTTCATCCGCGCCATGGTGCCACCTGACCTGAAGGTGCGCATTGCTTACGCGCTGGGTCTCAGAAAGAGAGCAAGCTGATGCGTGTCGAACCATTGCTCGAAGAGGGCGAGTCCGTACGTGATTATCTCGCGAAGGCCGCGCACTTCTATCAGAAGAAGGCGACGACGCTCCCGGACGAGCTAGCGCGCCGTCACGAGGATCGTGGCCAGGTCGATCATGCGATCGAGTACTGGTCGATGTTCAAGGGGCAGAAGAGCCACCTCATCGATTCTCTCAAAGTGCAGGCAATGCTGAAATCGCCGTACATCGATCATAAGGGCATGCTTCAGGATCACCTGGACTGGGCCGCCGATCACGCCATCTCGCTGCCCGACGACGATTTCGTCCGCTTCCGCAAGTATGACGGTCAGCGCAAGATTCGCGTCGGCTATGCCTGCTGCTGGTGGGACTCGAGCACGATCCGCGGGCAGGGCATTCCTTTCATCGCCGAGCATGACCGCTTCAAGATTTCGCCGGTCGGTTACTCGCTTGGCATGTGCGACCAGTCGATCACCAAGCATTTCGATGAATTCTACGATGTCTCGACGCTAAGTGATCTCGAACTGGCGAAGAAAATTCGCGCCGACGAGATCGACGTGTTCATGGAATTCACCGGCTTCTCGCCGCACCACCGCTTCGGAACGATGGGCGCGCGCTGTGCGCCAGTCCAGATTTCCTATCTGAACCACACAGGCACCAGCGGCGTGAAGAATGTCGACTATGTGATCGCCGATCACACCGCAGCACCGCCGCACATCGACCAATACTTCACCGAAGAAGTGTATCGCCTGCCGTCGACCTTCTTCGTCTTCAACTACGATTGGGACGAGTTCCCGGAAATTGCCAACCCGCCGCACCTAAAGCGCGGTTACATCACGTTCGGTTGCTTCGGTAGCCAGTCGAAGGTCAACGATGGCGTTATCAAGCTCTGGGCCGATGTGCTCCACGCTGTGCCTGAGTCACGTCTGTTCTTGCGCAATATGGGTCTCAAGACACTCGAGAACCGCCGTTTCATGGAGCGCCGGTTCGCGCGTTGGGGCATCCCTCGAGCCGCTTACGCCTGCAGCCTGGCGGCACGCGCGAGGAAATCAAGGCGAACTATAACGAAGTCGATATTAGCTTCGATACCTGGCCCTATTGCGGCGGCAACACTATCGCAGAATCGCAATGGATGGGCGTGCCGGTTGTGACGTTGAAGGGCGATCGCTTCCCGGCCGCATACGGCGCTCGCTCTTGGAAGCTTCCGGCTGCGCCGATCTCGTTGCGAACACAAACGACGAGTTCATCCAGATCAGCGCGAAGCTTGCGGCTGACTCTGCGCGTATCGTCGAGTATCGCAAGAAGCTGCGTGGCATGATGGTTGAGTACGGCTTCGGCGACGGCGCTCGCTTCGCGCGCGCCATCGAAGGCGCCTATGACGACATGCTGAAGCGCGCATTTGATCCCAAGCGCCGCCGGAAGGCGCCATGAGCGCGCGTAAGCTACTCACGATCGTCATTGTCGGCCGGAACGACGATTATCTCGGCGGCTATCGCTACCGCTTGGAGACCTGTCTGGACTTCCTCGCTTCCAACCTGAAAACACTCGACCGCCTCAACGACGTCGAAGTGCTGTTCGTCGATTGGAACAGCCAGGGCGCGACGCTCGACGCTGAGATTGAACTTACGCCGGAAGCGGCATCGCTGCTTAAATTCGTCATCGTGCCGGCGGCTGTTGCTAAGGCGCGCAACATGCAGGTCTCGTTCTTCACGACCTGCGCTGTAAACGTTGGCGTACGCCGGGCCGAGGGGGAGTTCATCATGCTGGCGGATTCCGATAGCATGATGCCGCTGCCGTCGCTGAAAGCGTTGCTGGAAGTGCTCGACGGCACGCTGCCGTCGCACTTCCCGAAAGAACAACTGATCTACCCAATTCCGCGCCACCAAATTCCGGGCGCCGTCGCCGCGCGCCGGCCGAACGTTGCGGCGTGGACCGAGATTCTGAAGCGCCTGATGGCCTCGCGTCGTAAAGAGCTTCCCGCTGGCGATTGCCTCGGCGGCTTCTCCGCTGCGCAACTCATGCACCGCGACCTCTGGTTCGAGTTCGGCGGTTACAATGAGAAGCTCGACCGCGCTTGGGGCTGGAGTGACAACGAACTGATGTTCCGTGTCACGCAGAAGTACAACTGGATGGACCTTGGCTATTACGGCGTGGTCGCTTTCCACATCGAGCATTTCGCCTCCACCGGCAACGCGCACTCGCGGGATCCCAACAGCATCAACACCATGTTTCTGCAATACGAGGCGCATCCCAATGAAGCAGGGTGGGGCTTGGCGAACGCCGATCTGGCGGAGCGGCGCGTGGAAGGCCGTCAGCGGCTTGAGTCCGCGCCCGCGTGGCAGCCGCTCAAGTGTCTCGCCCGCGACATCAATTCGGTCACTGCGCTGCTTGCCGATCAGGAGATCGGCGATTTCAGTTCCATGGTTGCGCATTCAAACCGCACTGGGGGTGAACGTGGCGCGGTGAACGACGACGCCGTCGTCGCGTTGTCGTTGGTGCTGCTGAAGGAATATCCGCGCAACGCGGCTTTCGTCGGGCCAATGCATTGGCCGCTAATATTGGCGCTGATCGCCGGCAACCCTGGCATTGATCTTTTCATCGTGCGGCCGTGGGCCGAGGGCGTGCTCGAAGATCCCACCGGCGATCCGGGCATGATTTCGAAGCTTCTCGCGAACTCTTCGTATCGCGGCTTCGCGCGGGTGCTCTCGAACCGCGCCCACGTCGCGCTCGACAATCTCGCCGCGTCCGATCCTTTGGCGCAGCAGCTTGATCTCATCGTCATCGACCGCTGCGCGATCGAGGACGATTTCGCTCGCACCATGTCGCGCGCGCTGGAGCGTCTTTCGCCCGGCGGTGCACTGGTGCTGATCGACGAACAGCGCCGCGTACCTGAGGGCGGCGAAGAGACGCATGTTTTCCTCGGCCGCCTGATGACGCAGGGCGCGCTGGACGATGTTCCGCAAGGGGGCGCACACCATGGCGTCTTCATGCAGGCGGACGACGAAGTCGAACGTGGCGCGCCCTTCGACGCCGTGCGGTTCGGTTCGCTGGGCGTCGCCCTTATCCGCAAACGCCCGGAAGTCGCGCAAGCGCCGCTCGCGCAGGCGGCCGAATAACTAGGCGGACAATTCCGGAAGGAAGCTGAGAACACGCGGATCGAGTTGCGCGACTCGTGCGCAGAAACGTTCGATCAGCGCGTCCTCAAACACCTTGCGCCAATCCCGCTTTTTGACCGAAAGATGAGTCTGATTGCGCTCGCCGTAGAAGGTTGACCGACCCGAAATCGCGTGCCCCAGCTCAGCTTCGTAACGTCGCATTGCGTCAATCTCAGTAGCCGCGACCGCCTTGTCGAAGGCGTCGGCTGATTGACTTGGAGTTCCGAGCCGGCCGAATTCGACGATGGACCGCAAGTAGGCGCGTCGATCGCGCATTGCGTCCTCGTACTTCAGGAACAGAACCCTGTCCGGAAAAGCGTCGCGAACCAAGAGGAAGCTCGCAAAATAGGTCACGAAGAACTCCGCAAAGCCGCTCTCTAACAGGTTATCGATGAAGAACTCGAACGGCCGGTCACTCGACGCGTTCATCAGCTCCGTTCCCCACGGCACCATCGGATTGAACGGATATGGCTTGCGGTCCCCCATCTGATTGCGCTGCTCGAAGAGATCCGCGTACGAGCGGTATACGTCGAGTGGATTGCGATAGACGAAGACGATTCTCGCATCGTTCTTGGGATGAAATCCCGCGTGATCGGCGTCCATCTTCCTCTGATACTCAAGACTCCCATTTTCGTGCAGGAGCGCGGCCAGGTCCGGCCGGCTTAGTTCGCACATTTCGACGCTTCCCGGACACATCCAGTGGCTGATGGCGACCCGCTGGGATTTGCTCGCACGATCATTGTAGTCAAGGTGAAATTCCGCAGCGCTTGCACGGCGAAAGAGTTGCTCGATGGGCGGAAGATCAGGCGATCGGCTGAAGTGATCAACGAGGGATAGAAAGTAGCGAAGCATCCATGTGCCAGATCGCGGAAGTGTTCCGATAAGCAACGGGTCGCGGGTGCAGGCCGCAATGTGCGCATAGGCATCGCGCTGGGCCAAGAGAGAGGCGGCCAGTTGATGGCTGAGCGTCCTATTTTCCGTGATGGCTACGAACCATCTTCCAGATCCGGTCAGCCTCGGACTAGAAGTCCGCGAGCCGCCTTGAAATCAGCTCGCGCTCAGCGCTGCCGCGCGCGATTGCTTCAACGTCGCCCCGATGCATGGCCTCCAATTGCATGACCTGTCCGCTGAGCCGTTCCGTCTCCGCGCGCAAATCGTCGAGTCGGCGAATGGTTCGCGCCAACTCGGCTTGCGCGTCGGCTAGCGCCTGTTGCGTCTGATCGCGCTCCGCCGCTGCCGCCGCGATCCGCTCCTCCGCTGCGGCGGTCGCCGCGTGCGCCGCGCCTAGCGCCTCCGCCGCCGCTCGCGCCGTCGCCTCGGCATCCCGCGAGGCGTCTTCGCGGTACGCCTCAAACGCCGCTTGCGCCGCAGCCAATTCGTCGCCTTTTTGCGCCGCCGCCGCCGCGAAGCGGTTCCGGTCGGCCAGAGCTCGCGCCAGCGCCTCGGCTACCCGGTCGCGATCGGCCGCCATCGCGTCGTGATCGTCAGCCAGCTGCACCAGCGCTTCGCGGAGGGCCTCGATCTCGCGACGAAGCTCAGCCTCAAGGTCCGCGGCCTTGGCCAGGGCCGCGTTGAACGTGTTGCGCAGGACGACCGGCGTGCTCACCGGTTCAGCCTAGCTGACTGAGCGAGGCGGCCGAACGTCCATTCCACGAACGGGGGAACCCCGGTCGGCTATGCCTCCGCGAAGTAGTTCTTCCGGTTGACGTGCTCATCGGCATTGGCTTGCAGCCAATTCCAGGTGTTTTCGAGGCCCTGGCGCAGCGTCGTTGTGGGGTTGTAGTTGATCCACTCGCGGGCGCGGGTGATGTCCATGACGCGGCGGGGGAAGCCGGCGGGCTTGCTGGTATCCCACTCGTGCTTGAAGTCGATGAACTCGTGCAGCGTATCGACGAGCGTCTTGATCGAAACACCTTCGCCGCTGGCGAGGTTTACGAAGCTGTCGCGCGTGCCGTGATGGAGCGCCAAAATGCAGCCTTCGGCGCAATCCGTGGCATAGGCGAAGTCGCGGATCGCCGAACCATCGCCCCAGATCACCACCGGATCTTCCTTGCGGTAGATGCGCATCAACAGCGAGGGGATCACCATCGCTGATTCAGGCTTGAAGCTGTCGCCTGGGCCGTAGACGTTGCACGGGCGCACGATCGCGAAGTTTTCGAGGCCGTATTGCACGCGATAGGTCTGCACCTGCATTTCGGCAATGCGCTTGGCCCAGCCCGGATAGTGATCCATCGGCGGCTGGCTTTCGCTGTAGTCCTCTTCCTTGAACACTTCCGCCGCCGCGTAGGCGCCAATGGTCGAGGTGTAGAGCACGCGCTTGGCCTTATTGCGCCGCGCGGCTTCCAGCATATTGGTGTTCATCATCAGAAGCGGGACCAGGAAGCTGGCTGGCTTCGACTTGGTCACATCGACCGAGCCCTTGATGCCGGCGACATGGAAGACGTGGTCCATGTCCTTAGTGATGTCGTTGCAGACGTTGAAATCGGTCAGATCAGCGTAGACGTGGTCCGCCCTTGGGTGGACCTCGATCCGGTCCAGCGAGACGCATTTCACGTTCGCGCCGACATCGCAAAGTAATCGCACGACTTCGCGCCCGATCATCCCGGTGCCGCCGGTAACGACGCAGTTTGACCCGCGAAAACTCTCCAAAACTTCTCGGGAAATCATCGATTTCTGACCCTATGCCGCGCTTCAACGGCGCTATAGCCAAGTCCCGCGCGCGTGTCACCGTGACCGACTGCACCCCAGGTTCCCGAAAAGTGTTACGGAAAGAACCTGTGAGCAGCGTTGAGGTGGTCGCGCGACTGCGCGTATGCTCATTTACAGTTCGGATTCAAGGAATAGTTGCCGATTTTCAGGCAGGCCAGGAGGGGTGGTGACGACGGACGCTGGCGCCTTGTTTGAACCGGCATTGGTTGAGCTACGCAGTCGTCATGAGGAACTAGCGAAGAGTTTCGCTGACCTTGTGGCGGAGCGCGACTATCTGCGCATCGACCTGAGGGAACGCGAGGCAGCCTTGTTGGCACTGCGCGCGCGCCTCGACGATCTGTTCGCGCGCTTCGAATTATCAGAGCAAGAGCGCGGCAGACTCGACGTTCGGGCGCGGGAGCAACAGGCCGAACTCGCCGCGCTGCGCGCTGGCCACAGTGACCTCACTCAGCGCTTCTCTGGCATTGTCGCAGAACGCGACTTTCTCCGCACCGAACTGGCGCAGCGTAACGGCGCCCACGACGCCGCCGAGGAGCACTACAGACGCCAGAGCGAGCGCGGCCAGACGCTTGAACAAGATCGGCGCACCGCTTTGCTGGGGATCGAAAAGCGGCTCGGTGTGAAGGTCGCGAAGGGCGACCCTGGCGTGGCCGTGGATGTGCTTATACCCACCAAGAGCGGACGCGAACTATGCATCACCGTACCCACGGCGCCGTTGGCGCAAGCCCCGTCCAGCTATTTCTTCGCGTACGCCAAGTCAGGCAGCGTCCTACTCGATAGCCTCATCCGAGACATCGTCGCGGCCGGAGGCGCTCCGTCATTCAACCTATCCGAACAATTGTTTGCGCAGGGTCATTCTACGAAAGATGCCAGGTTTGCCTGGAAATCACTCTTTGCGGAGCGCGGCGTTGTTCACTACGGCTTCCGCAATTACCCGCCCTACGAGTTGCCAATCCGCGATGAGAACCCGCTGGTGCTGCTCGTTCGAGATCCGCGGGACATGCTGGTTTCCATGTATTTCTCCGCTGCCAAGAGTCACGGTTTGCCAGCGCAAGGCCCGCATCGCGGCGAACTTGAGCGCGCGCGAGAAGAGGCTTCGCTCCTCAGCGTGGACGAATACTGTTTAGCGCACATCAACGATTATCTCGTTGCCTTCGAACACAACCGCAGACACGGCTTGGACCGCGCGATGGTGTTTCGGTATGAAGAGATCATCTTCAAGAAGCGTGATTTCGTTGCCAATCTCAGCCAGATCATGGGGGTTTCGCTTTACCCCGAGGAGGTCGACCGGATCGCGCAAGCGCACGATCTCATTCCTGCTCAAGAGGATGTGAACGCACATATCCGCAACGTGCACCCTGGAGACCATCGCAACAAACTGCGTCCGTCTACCATTGATGCGCTCAACGAAGCTTTCGTCGGCTTCATGTCTGCTTATGGCTACGAGATTGAGGGCAACGCTTCAGGCGACGACGTTCAGCTAGCGCGTCTCGCTGAGGGCTAGCGTCAGAGCGGCGGCATCCCCCAGGAGCGTGATCTCGCCATCCTTGAGCGCGCGCCGCACCTGATCCGGTGAGAGTAGCGCCAGCTCCATTGCTGGTCACCAGCGTTGCCACTGGCAACCGGCCGGGCGCACTCAGCTGCTGCGAAGAACTGACCAGGCCGACATGCTGATTGGCGGGCGGAAGCGGCCAAGGCTGCGCCAGTCTTGCGCCCCACCCTGGCGGCAGGTCTCTTCGCGCAATTCTCGCCTGGCAGTGTCGAGCAGCTCTTCTGTCGATCCTCCATGCTTGCCGGGGGTGTGAACCACGCCCGTGCTTCATGCTTGTACTGGCCGCAGCATAAGGAACGCGCCGTCTTCTGTGGTCGCCACCGCATGTGTGGTCGCCGATCCCGATCGACCGCTTCGACGACCGCGCTCAGCGGTTCGACGTCATCTGCGGCACGTGACAGAGATATGGGCCGTCGAAGCGAAAAATCGTGCGCGTGCGCAAAACGCGCAAGGCCCGATGGCTTCTGTGCCGGAGGCTTTCTTTCAAAGACGCTTCTCGCCAGCTGCGCGCTTCGCGCGCTGAAGCTGCTCGGAGAGGAGGTCTGCTCGCGAGGATGGCGGCTGTGCTGGCGACGTCAGCAGCGATGCGCCTGTCATATTTATTGCTTCACCTGCAGGCGCGCGCGGCGTCGTAATGTAAGCGCGCGCGCCTCTCCTTTCTCGCTCACTGGTATGTGGGCGAACAAGCACCGGCGACGTCACAACGTCAAGCGAAGGAGTCTTTGCGGCTGCCGTAGCAGCCAAGGATCCCAGTCTCAAGCGCATCAGCGAGGTATCGAAACCACCATACTGCTCTGTAGTCTTCTAAAGCGCCGCCCAGATCGGAGATGGGTGCAGATCGAGCGGCGTGCGTGAGAACGGCATCGCCTTCGGCCGGCAATTCGCTTGTCATCGCGGTATCATCGGACAGGCCTTAACTCAGCAGCGGCCGCGCGCGGCGTAGGCCAGATCAAATATGCGACCGCTCGAGCAATACGGCCACTTCAACATCAGCGATGTGATCTGCTTCAATGATCCGTCCTCATCGAAATGCAACAGAAGCTGCGCGCCAGCATCATGCGAACGCCGCCGCGGGCGCCGCCGTTTTCTCCGTCGGCAAGTGACGAATGCGCCGAGCCGCGACCGCTCAGCCACCGAAGGACCAGTCGACGTCGCCGCGCCGCCGTCCTCCACGACTACAACCTCAGCAGGATTAGTACTTATCAGGTCTGTTGGGTATGCAGGCTCTCGCGCGGTGGACAGGAGGCGGGGGCGGAGGCGCAAAGTACACAAACTACGCAAACAATCGCCGACGCGGACATTGCACGCTCATGGGACCGGTTCGCTCAGTTTGCCCGGCGCAATGCACTAGAACAACCTCGCTCTGCTCGAGTGCCCGGCCCCGCCCGCAGGAGGCCATCTCTAAAGCTTTCCGACGAAGGCGGCGCGCCTCTCTGGCGTTCCGAATCGTGAAGGCGGAAATGTTCTCGAGAACTGTGATGTCTTTTAAATATCTGGAGAAATTGGAGAAAATATATGATTGGTACTATGGAGAAGTGCGCGAATATTCGGTATTCTTGAGCGTATTGATAACCATAATCGAAAGCATCAGCTTCGACAACGGCTTGCCGCGCGCCACGGTAAATTATCTCAACTGCATCAGATTTCCAGGGGCCGTTGGGACAATGCATTCCATAACGCCTGCGACGGCAAGGACGGTTGTGGGCGAAGCCCGGCCCTCAGTCGATTCTTCAACGGTAACGGTGCTCATCAGGCGCTGCCGGGAAGGCATCTCGGTGGTGCGCTGTCTCTGAAACTGCGCAACCAGACCGCGAGCACCTGGCGATGCTCGACCAGTTCGATCACGGCCTGATTGAGATTGTTGAAGGCGTGCGCCGCGCTGCCCCGTCTGTGCAGACCGCGGACTCTCTACCGATGCCGATGCTGGTCGCCTCGGGTGGATGCGCCGGGTTCAGCCGGACATCGTCATCCATTCTGCCGCGTTGAAGCACGTGCACCTGGGCGAGCGTCATCCGGTCGAGTGCGTGCTTACCAATCTCGTGGGCGTCCGCAACGCGGTCACAGCCGCGGCTGTAGCAGGGCTTCACACTTCGTATTGATTTCCTCGGACAAGGCCTGCAGCGCCGACATGTGTCATGGGCGCGACCAAGCGCCTGGCCGAACTTTTCCTCTTGGGCTTCAGCGTAGAGCAGCCGGCAGCGATGCAGATGAAGGCGGTTCGTTTCGGCAATGTGCTGGGATCGCAAGGCTCCGTGCTGCGCCAGCTACAACGCTCAAATCGAAGCGGGTGGCCCGCTGGAAGTGACACCACCGGAGATGGAGCGCTTCTTCATGTCGTCGGACAGGGCCGTGGGGCTTATATTGAGCGTCGCCGCCACCGGAGCAGGGCAGGGCTCCTACTTCATGGAAATGGGTGACCCGATCTCGATCCTCGATCTTGGCCGTGATCTAATCGCCCGCTCGGGCAAAGCCATTGGTATTGAATTCACGGGCCTGCGTCCCGGCGAGAAGCTACGGGCAGCTCACCGACGAATACGAGCGGGTGGTGCAAGCAGCGCTTCCCAACGTCTTCCGTGTGAACCCGATTAGCCTCGACGCCTACATGACGTCAGCTGATATGTTTGTCGGAAGCTGCGGCGCGGACGCTGGAAAACGCCCTCGTGCGCCAGCGCGTGTTCGTCTTTTCATGAACGCCTTCCGCGAAGAGCGCGCCGCCGTGGCGTCATTAACGCGTTTGATTTCCGTCGCCATATCAGCGTGATTTCTTGTCCCTTCGAACGCGCACCGGCCAGGAAGTCGATACCACCCGCCCATCGTTTGGATGCATGCGTGGGCCGTAGGTGTTGAAGATGCGCGCTACGCGGATGTCGAGTCGGTGTTGGCGATAATAGTCGAAGGGCGCGGCGTTTCGGCGCAACGTTTGCCCTCGTCGTAACAGGAGCGGACGCCAATCGGATTGACGCGGCCCCAATACTCCTCCGGCTGCGGGTGTACGTCCGGATCGCCGTACACTTCTGATGTCGAAGCTTGAAAAATGTGCGTGCGCGAAGCCGCTTGGCCAAGCCCGGCATGTTGATGGCGCCGTGCACGCTCGTCTTCGTCGTTTGCACGGGGTCGTGCTGGTAGTGTACTGGAAGCAACTGGACAGGCCAGATTGTAAATTTGATCGACCTCGCGTAGAGCGGGAAGGTCACGTCGTGGCGAACGAACTCAAGGTGTGTGCGTCGAGCAGGTGAGCGATGTTCCGCTTCCGGCCTGTGAACAGGTTGTCTGCGCAGATCACATCATCGCCGCGCAAGACGAGGCGGTCGCACAAGTGTGAGCCCAGGAAGCCGGAGCCGCCGGTGACGAGGATGCGACGTTCAATCATGGTGCATCTTTGGATTGAACCGCGGTTCTCGTCTAGCAGTCGGGCGCCTCAATGGCCGTCAAACCCGCAGAGGCCTCTGTCCGGACGCGCCCAAGTCCCGGAGCTTTGCAGCACCGCCTAGTTCCGGTAGGTCGATCACGAAGCTCGCGGCAACCACGGTCGCGCCCAAGCCTTCGATTAGTTTCACCTGTCCAGCGCTGTGCCGCCGGTGGCGATCAAATCATCAATGACCAGCACCTGCTCACCGGCCGCCAACGCATCCTCGTGCATCTCGATAGGAGTCGACACCGTACTCGAGCTGATATTCCTGGTGCAGCGTGCGCCAGGGCAGCTCCTTCTTGTGCACCGGCGCGAAGCCGACCGCGAGTTGGTGCGCTACCGCGCCGCCAAGCACGAAGCCACGTGCCTCAATGCCCGCAACCTTATCGATGTCGGCGCCCACATGGGGCTTCACCAGCCGGTCGATTGCCACGCCCAGCGCGCGCGTTGCCGAGCGGGGTGGTGATGTCATGAAACATCACGCCGAAGCCGGAGGTAATCCGGAACAGTACGGATCGCGTCACTCTCAGGTCCATGCGTGGCGCTCCCGCGCCAGGCCACACTGGTCGCGCCCGGTCGCGGTTTTCGAGCGTGAGGGGCGCCCGTCGCTGCCATCAAGGCGTAGGAAGCGACCACCGCATCAGCATTGGCGCGCGCCCGCGCGATCAGTGCGTTGCGTGCTTCTTCCTCGGCGTTGAGCACGTCGAGGGTGGAGCGCAGACCATAACCACGTTCGCGTTCCGCGCCCTCAACAGCGATGGCAGACGCCTCGACCTGCTCGTCAGCGACGGAGAGGATTTCGCGGCTGGCGGTTAGATTGCTCCAAGCGCCGCTGACATTGGCGATCACCTCGCGCCGCTGCGCTTCCGTGCGCTGTTCGGCGCGGCCGACGTTGATGCGGCTTTGGCGCGTGCGCGAATAGGCGTAGCCGCCCTCGAACAGCGGCATGCTGAATTCGCCAACGCGCTCGTGCTCTCACGGCGCGATTCCGAAATACCGAGATCGACGATTCTCATCTGCGCCCAACCAGCAGCCGCCCGCGGCAGCGGCGCGCGCCGTCGATCGTCACCTGCGCCCGCGCCGCGCGTTCAGCCGATTCAGCGCGTCCCAGATCAGGATGTGTCCTCGGCCTGGCGGTTAGCTTCTTCAAGCGAGTGCGGCGTCTGGAAGCGCGGTCACTGGCGTCAGTGAGTGCGGCTCCCGGCCGACAATCGCGATAGCGCCTGCGATGTCTCCAGTTCAGCCCGTGATCGGGCCAATGCATGCACGCGCTGCGCTTGACCGTGCCTCATGCTTTTACGCTACGTCCGTGCGGCTCACTTCACCCACGTCAGCCCGCCGCCGCGTGCCGGCGAGCAGCCGGCTCAAGCCGTCCACGTGCTCCTCCCGCAGCCGCACGATCTCCTGATCGCGCAGTACACCGACATATGCGTCGACAGTCGCCAGCAGCACGTCTTGCGCACGCCCTCGCAGACCTTCCTGGGCGCCGGCGATGTTGGCGGCCGCCAATCGCGATTGCCCGCTGCGGCGAAAGCCCGTGAAGACTTGTTGCGTCACCTGCGCGGTCGCTGTGGTCGGCTCCAGATCCGCTTCATCGGTGCTTGGTCCGAATATTCCGTTGGTGTCGCTCTCGATCGTTTGGACGCCGGCGCTGCCGCTTATGCCAACAGACGGCAGGTACGACGAGAACGCTTGCCAGCGCTCTTCGCGCGCGGCGCGCACGGCCAGGCGCGCTTCTTCGAGATTCGGATTGTTGGCATGTGCAGCAACCAGCGCATCCTCCAACGTATCCGCGAGAGCAGGGCATGGCGCCACGATCGCCGGCGCGAGGGCTAGCGAAGCCAGGAGTTGTCTCATGTTTATTCCTCCCGGAGCGATCGCCACAGAGTCTGATTGAGGGGCTCAATCAGGTACTGCAGCGCCGTGCGCTTGCGTGTGGGGATGACGACCTGGGCGGAAAGCCCCGCGCGCAGGCGATGCTCATCGCCCGCCGCCGCTGTCAGCCGGCGGAGTTCTTCCGGCGGTACGGCGACCTGAGCGAGGAAATAGCCCTGGCCAGTGCGTTCATCGGTGAAGCGGTCGGCTGACACCTGACGCACTGCGCCGAACACGATCGGGAGGTTACGTCCACCGAAGGCGGTTATGCGCACTTCTGTGCGTTGGCCGACTTGAAGATTGTCCGCCGATTCCGGCGGCACCTGGGCTTCAACAATGAGATCCTGGCCCTCTGGAACAACATCCATCACCCGTTCGCCTGCGCGGATCACGCCTCCAACGGTGTGAATCTGGAGGCCCACGACGAGGCCATCCACCGGCGCCCGCAGCCGCGTCAGCTCAAGCCGTTCGCGTGCTCCTGCGAGCTGCGGTGTAAGTTCAGCCAGGCGCGCATCAACTTGCCGAAGTTCCTGATACCGATCCTGCTGCGTTGATGCGATGAGCGAGGTGAGTTCGGAACGCCGGCCCTGCAGCTCCGCCAAGCTTCGTTCCAGCGCGCGAACCCGTGTCATCGGCACAAGCTGTTCTTCGGCTAGCGTACGCATGCCGGAGAGCTCTTCGTTCAGCAGCGTTTCCTGCCGGTCCAGGGAAGCAACCTCGCCGCGATAGCCTGCGATCCGCGCATCGAACGCACTCCAGGCGCCACTACGCGCCTCGCGGCGATGCCGCTCAAACGCTGCGTCGGCGACGGCGCGGTCCTCTGGCGAAAGGCTTGCCCATTCTGGCGGCGGTCGCAGTTCGCGTGCGCCGCTCTGCTCGGCCGTCAGGCGCGCGCGCTGCATTTGCAGATCTACGACCTGAGAGAGCAGCGCTTGTTCTTGCGCCACCAATTCGGGTGAACCCAGTTCGATCAGGACTTGGCCGCGCTCGACGCGATCGCCTTCCTCGACGTTGAGGCTCGATACGATGCCGCCGTCGCGATGTTGCACGGTCTGGCGATTGCCAGAGACCACCACAACGCCCGGCGCCACAACGGCTGCGTCCAGTGGTGCGAACGCCGCCCAGCCGCCAAACCCGACAAAGAACACCAGAAGCGCGATCACGCCCGCGCGAATTTCACTGCGGCCGGTGTCGTCGGCCTCCATGACGTCAGATTCGCGCGCCGGTTCGCGAGTTAGAAAATCGAGCGTCATAAGCGTGACCCTTCATTCGGCACAGCGCTGATTGGCCGTGGTCCGCCTGGATTGAGCCGAGCGATGATCGCGTCGCGTGGTCCGAAGGCGTCGATGCGCCCGTCCGTCACCACCATCAATTTGTTGGCCTGACTGATGAAGCCAGTGCGATGCGCGACGACAATGGAGCAGACGCCGCGTGCACTTGCATCCTTCAGCGCGTTGAGCAGGGCGGTCTCGCCGTCATTGTCCAAGTGCGCATTCGGTTCATCGAGCGCCAAGAGCACCGGATTGCCATAGAGCGCGCGCGCCAGCGCCACACGCTGAGCTTGGCCTGCGGACAGGCCCCGCCCGTTGGCGCCGATCTCCGTATCGTAGCCGCGCGGCAGCGAGAGGATCATCTCGTGCGCGCCGGCCGCCTTGGCCGCCGCCACGATCGCCGCATCGGTATCGTAACCGCTGGCGCTGTCGAAGCGCGAGATGTTCTGACCGATAGTGCCGCCAAACAGCGCCACTTCCTGTGGCAGGTAGCCGATATGGCGTCCGAGCCGGTCCGGCTCCCAATCGGTCATCTTGGCGCCATCGAGGCGCACCGCGCCGCCATCGGGGATCGCTGCACCCGCTATGGCGCGAATGAGTGTGGTCTTACCCGCGCCGCTCGGTCCGATGACTCCAATGATGTCGCCTGGTTCGGCCTTGAAGCTTGCATTCATCAGAAGGAAGCGATCACCAGCCGGCGCGCGCACCGTGAGGCCCTCGACGCTCAGAATGCCGCGGGGATCGGGGAGGCTGGTAAACTCGCGCTGCGTTTCCTGCGTACGCAGTACGCGCGTGATGATGCCGTATGCTTGCCGACCCTGCTCGAACTGCCGCCAAGCTCCGACGATTAGCTCCAGCGGTGCGAACGCGCGTGAGCAGAGGATCGACGAGGCGATGATGCCACCGGCCGAGATTTGCTGCTGGAGCGCGAGATATGCGCCGAGGCCCAACGCTGCTGACTGCAGCACCAGCCGTGTGAACTTGGTTGTCGCCGAGTAAAATGCATTTGAGCTGCCAGCCGTATTGAGCGCGTCGTTCAGCGCTACGCGCGCACGCAACTGCCGCTCGACGAGCCGTTCCTGCATGCCAAGCGCGCGAGCCGTGTCGCCCTGATTAGCATCGGCCGTGTGCAGGCCGTACATGGCGCCAGCTGCCTCTTCGTTTGCCTTCATCGCGCCTTGCACCGCGCGTTGATTGATGAACGCGATCGTCACCAGCAGGGTGCCGCCGAGCAGCGCCAACACCCCGATCCACGGGTGGATGAGGAAGCACACGGCGATGTAGATCGGCGCCCACGGCGCATCGACCGCCGCCATTGCCGGCGGACCGCTCAGCGCGCCGCGCAGCGCATCGAACTCGCGCAGGATGTGGGCTTGGCCCGCAGCGCTTCGTCCCTCGCGCCGTAACGCCGCCAACAGAACGTGCGGCGCCAGTAACCGGTCGAGCCGGCGTGACATCACCAGCAGCAGCCGAATCCGGGTCCCGTCCAGGAACGCCAACACCGCCAAGCTGGTGAACAGGACCAGCGAAAGATAGAGCAGCGTCAGCAGACCGCCCGAGGCGAGCACCCGGTCATAGACCTGCAGCATGTAAATCGACGGCGCGAGGTAGAGCAGGTTCAGGCAGGCGCTGAACAGGATGACGAAGCCAATATGGCGCCGGCACGCATCAAGCGCCGCCTTCAGCGTGCTCGACGCCGGCTGTTGTTCGGCCCTTCCGGCCATGATCGCATCCCACCTCGGCGCCCCAAGGCGGACGCCTCGTTTCTATAAAGCATCGAAACCCCCGCGCCAGGAGGGCGGGCAGCCCTGGGGCGAAGAGTTCCCCGAAAGCAACGCTCTAAAGCCCGCTTTCCGGCCCCGCTATCGCGGGTTAGGAGAGCTCAACCTTAGCGGTGTTAGAGGTGAGGACGCATGAACCCCGTCCCCTTTGACGCTGCGCGCGCCTGGATGTTCGAGGCGGCTTTGCCCCTCTGGGCGGACCGTGGCGTCGACCGGGTCAATGGCGGTTTCTTCGAAGAACTCGACGCCGATGGCCACCCGACAGCATGCGACTACAAACGCGTCCGGGTGATCTGCCGTCAGATCTATGTGTTTTCACACGCCGCCTTGTTGGGCTGGACGCCGGGCGGGGCCGTATCGGAATGGGGATACAAGTTTCTTGTAAGCCAAGCGCGGCTACGCGATGGCGGGTGGGCGCGCCAACTGTCGCGCCACGGCGCCGTCATTGACGATACGATCGATCTCTACGAACTCGCCTTCGTGATCTTCGCGATGGCTTGGCGCTTCCGCGCATCCGCCGATCCCGACGCGCGAGCGCACGCTCTTGACACGCTCAACTTCATCCGCGACCGGATGCGCGCGCCGAACGGTGGCTTCTGGCATTCGCTGCCACTGACCGGTCTTCGCGAGCAGAATCCACACATGCATCTGGCGGAGGCATGCTTGGTTGCCTTTGAAGCCACAGGCGAGGAGGTCTTTCTCGACACCGCTCGCGAAGTCGTTCAGCTTTTTGCCACCCGTTTCTTCGATCCTCGCACGATCGGTGAGCGCTTCGATCAAACCTGGACCCGCGTCGGCGGCGGCGTCGAACCCGGCCATCACTTCGAATGGACCTGGATCCTCGCGCACTATCAGCGCCTCACCGGTGATCCAGTTGGAACACTCGCTGCACGCTCAGCCGAATTTGCCGAACGCTACGGCGTCGATCCTGGCACGTACGCAGTCTACGATGCGCTGACAGAGCAGGGTGAGGTGCTGAAAAGCTCATCTCGCCTCTGGCCGAACACGGAGCGCATCAAGGCCGCGCTCGCCTTATTTGAACTGGATGCTCGCGATCCGCGCCCTGCGCTCGCGAGTTCCTGCGGGCTCATCTTCGGCCGCTACTTCGCCAACGATATTCCAGGGCTTTGGACCGACCAATTCGACAGTTTCGGCAAGCCGCTGACAAGCGCGACGCCTGCCTCATGTGTCTATCACTTGTTCTTGGCGTTCTCGGAAATGCTGCGTTTGGAGAGCAACATCCTTCGGCTGAGGAAATAGAAGGAACGCCTCGGTAGTCCCCTTTGCCAACGGCTTTGGTCAAAAATGCTGTTGGTGTTGTTGCAGGGTGGCATTCGCTCGTACTTGAGCGGCTCCTTCCGTAGTGGTTGATCGCCTCGCTGGATATTGCCAGTCACCTGGGCGCGAAATCCCGAGATTGCGGATGCTTGTCCGGTGGTTGTCCACTTGTCGACCCGAGTCCCATTTCGTTGTGGATTTGTCGGCCATTGTTGCGCTTTCCGCTCGACTAGTGCGCGCTTCAGAGCGGTAGTGCCGTCACTCGCTGAGCTTTCGCTCATGGCGCCAGCGCCCCGCCGTTGTCGGGGCATTGGGCGGTGGGGCCAAGACACGGCAATGCTGCCGGTTGGCCGGGAGCCGCAACATGTCGAACGAGCTGAGTATCGAGCGCACCTGCTCGAGTGAGGGTGAGTCACAAAAGACCTTCGTCCCCGACCCGCGAGCACGCCGCCGTCGAGGCCGCGTGGAGGTGGATGCCACAGAACAGATGAGGGTGTTGAGCCTGCTGCGAGAGACGGTCGCCCTTCATGATGAGGCTTTGGATGATCCCGAGGTGATGATGATCATTGCTGAGGGCGAAGCTGACCTCATGGGTGCGCTCGATTGCATGGTCGACGCAGAATAGCTGCGACGATGCGCTCATTCAGGGTTTGAAGGGCGCAAAGGACACGATGGCGGCGCGGTTACACCGGCTCGAGGAACGAAAGAAATCCCGTCGAGCCATTATCGAGCAGTGTCTGATGTTGCTGCAATGCGAGTCGCTCGAACGCCCGGCAGCCACGATTAGCCTAACAGAACGCCCGCCAAGCCTCGTCGTCGATGAAGAGCCCAGGTGCCAGCACAGTACCGACCTAAAGCCAGTCTTGAATCGACGGCGCGCAAAGGAGGCGTTGCTGGCGGGTGAGGAGATAGCAGGCGCGCATCTGAGTACGGGCTCGCTCACGCTCACCGTTCGGAGGCGCTGAGATGTCTTCCCGCGAACGAAGCGTTAGTCGCGATTTCAGCGATGCCCAACTCAAGCTCATACGTCGCACGGTCGCTCGGGCCTGCACGCCCGGGGTTGACGAGTTCATCGCCGTTGCGGCGCTCTGTGGCCTCGATCCTTTGCGCCGCCAAATCTCGCCTCTGATCGTGGCAGCAGATCACCCTGACAGGCGCCGGCTCATTCCCTGGACAACGATAGACGGTCTTCGCGTCATTGCCGCGCGCCACGGAGATTATCGGCCAATGGAGGAAGCGCCCGTCATTGAATACGATGACGCCCGTATCGACGAGGCAACGAACCCGTTGGGCATTGTGCGCGCGGAAGTGCGTGCTTGGAGAGCCAGTAGGGACGCGTGGCACGCCGTAGTTGGCGAAGCTTGGTGGGAGGAGTATGCGCCCCTGCACGGATCGCCGGGCGCCAACCGTCACTCGGCGGATCACCCCGAGACATCGGGTCAGGAACACCCCGTCACAACACTGACGCTCGATCCTTCGTGGCGGCGCATGGGGCGGGTCATGATCGCAAAATGCGCCGAGGCGCAGGCGCTCCGTCGCGGGTGGCCCGATGTCCTATCCGGACTCTACGGCGACGAGGAGCTGCAAGCCCTGCGTTTGAGCGAGCACACCGCGTCTGAGCTCTTACACGCAGCACGGCTGGAAGAAGTTCAAAAGCGCAAGGCAAAGAGGATGCTCTGGTTCGTGGCCGAGCCAGGGGGCGCCTTTCAATCGGTAACGGCAGGCGAGGTCGAAGCGTTCGTCGCCGCCGTCTACGCCGGCGCAACCGATCCGGGATCGATCCGGCGCTTCGATGAAGACAATCAATCAAGTCTGGCCACGTTCTGGCGTTGGATGCCGATTGAGGCGCTTCGACTAAAGCAGAAGAGCCAGACGCTGCAGGTTGAGCTTGCCAAGCAAAATGGGGTCCGTACGCCGCCCGGCGATTCGAGCTCGCCTTCGTGTCAACGCCGAAGTGTTGATGCGTCTCACAATGGGGAGCGGGCGTAATGAGTTGTGATCCTAAGCAAAAAGGCGCCCGAGCCTGCCGTCAGCGGCCATCAAGCCGTCTACGGAAGTTGATCCTGGAATCCCAATCCGGTTGTTGTCTCTCGTGTGGGCGGCCGCTTGTTGACGTGGAATTCGATCATATCATTCCGCTTGGCTTGGGCGGCAACAACAGGCCGGAGAACTGGGCTGCTGTTTGTCCGTCTTGTCATAAACGTAAGACACGTCTGGATCTGAGGCGGATCGCCAAAGCCAAACGGCAACGCCGATATCACGAGACAGGGCGATCGCGCGCCAAGAGCACATTCTCCCCGATCGTCGGCGTGGTGACCCGGGACTTTGACAAGACAAAGCGCCGTCACATGAACGGCCATGTTTCCTATCGGTGCTCGTGCCGAAAGTGCCGACCGGGCGGCTGGACAATGATCATGTTCGATGATAGTTTCTGCTGCAGTCGCAGCTGACGCCTTGGCGGCATCATCGCGACGTTATTCGAGGAAGGGTTAGAAGCAAGGCTAAGAAGCGCGGAAACTCTCACGGAGTTCGCCCGAGAATCGCGACGTCTCCGCGAATTAGCGGAGGTCGCAATTTTGCTGACCGCTTCGCTTAGAACATTAGCTCGGCGCAGCGATCAACCTGTCGTCGAGATGTGAGCTTTCGAATTGCATGGCACGATAGCGGGCGGCGGCAGGATCTCCGTTTCGACATTGACTCATTCGCTGCAAGAGAAACTCTGTCGCCCGCATTTTCAGTTTCTCCCGATGGATTGCAGTTAGGCGGTCGACGACGCGAACCGCAATCGCGAAGGTCGCTAGGCCCGCCCGCCCGGAGCATTTAGCTTGGCTTCCACTTCTGCGAGTTGGAGGCGTAAGCGGTCGATATTCTCCTGGGTGAGTTCGATAGCGAACGGCTTGGTCTGCTTGGTCCAGAACGCGATGCCAGCTCGACTGTCAGGGCGTGATATCACTTCAGAACGCTCAATAACTAACGTGCGGATTTGAATGGGCTGATCCAAGGTTAACCTCACTTCGTGCTGCGTCTAACTCATTGAGCAGAGCCTAGAGACCTGCCCGGTCTGCACCAGGTTTTCAAGATAAACCCAAGAGCCTTGAGGCCACAGCGCAGCTGAAACGGCTCTACGTGATAGGTCAAAGACTACTGCTTGTCTCTCTTCGGACGGAGACCTTTGGTTCTGCGTTTGCGGGAGCCACTGCATTCGGCCCAGGTTTCTAGCCACTTCTTGTGGAGCAGGTCGCGCTTTTTTCGTCTTCCTCGTAGTAGTAATCGGGTATCACGCCTTCGAGCTGCTTCATCCACCGTTCGATGTCGCGCTGCTCTTGATCGGTCACGCGGTGGATCTTGTCCAGAAATGCTTGAGCGCTTCTTGCGTCGCCCGCAGCTCCCGCCATGCCAAGAGTCAGCATATTGGCTTGCATCAAGTTGAGCTCGTAGCGCTGACCTTTGATCTCGCCGGCGATTTTGAATTCGACAACGTCATAGATCATATCACGAAGTTTCTCGGGGTGCGGAATCCTCCGCTTCCGTCGAGGCCGTCCTCGGCGATTGCCAGAAGACCCCTTTTGAAATGTGCCGTTGGCGCGTCGATCTGGACCGGGAGGATGCTCGCTCATGGGACGCCCCCGATCGCAGAAGCTAGCTCGTCGAACTCAACGCCGGTATCAGCGTCGACCGCAAACAGACCCATAGCTTTCTGCCAGCGTCGAATAGTGAGATCGACGTATGATGGTTCAATCTCCAAGACGCAGGCAATGCGGCCAGTCATTTGACAAGCGATCAGCGTCGTCCCTGACCCACCGAACGGATCGAGTATGATATCACCTCGTTGTGAAACGTCCTTAATCGCGTCCGCCACCATGCGAGCCGGTTTCACCGTCGGATGCGAAGCGAGATCCTCATCGCGCGTTGGCCCGAACGCGTTGGCGCCGCGATATTCCCAAACGTTGGTTCGACAACGACCGCCGTCGCCCAGCCCAAACGTGTTGGTATGCGGGGCCTCGCCAACCTTGAACGCAAAGATGAGTTCATGGCGCGAGCGATAGAATGTACCCATGCCGCCGTTGCTCTTCACCCATACGATGAGGTTCATGAGCGTCAGTTGCGCCGATCGGCCGGCGGCGGACATCTCATCCAGGTGGCGCCAGTCAATGCAGACGAAAGCGATGGCGCCATCTAGGCAATATTTGGCGATGTTCTTCAAAGCGATCGAGAGAAACTCGGTATATTGGGCGGCCGACATTTCCCCGGACGCCATGGCGAACTCCGGATGCTTTGTTTGGCCCTTGCCCCCGGCAAATCCGCCGATTCGTACGTTGTACGGGGGGTCTGTGAAGGTCGCTCGCGCGCGTTGCCCATCCATGAGCCGTTCAAGGGCGGTGGAATCGCGCATGTCAGCGCACCCAATACGATGTTGCCCAAGCACCCAAGTTTGCCCCGGCTTTGTCACCGCGACGGATGGATGGGCGGGAAGCTCGTCTTCAGGCCCCAGGTCGGGTCCGCGTGCTTCCGCTGCCTGGTCGAAGATCCGATCAACATCGGTCGCCGAAAAACCAGTATCCTCAAATTTTATCCCTCCGTCAGCGATGGCGCGCAACTCTTCGGGAAGGAGATCGGCATTCCACGAAGACATTTCGCTGAGCTTGTTGTCGGCGATGCGGTACGCTTGTTTTTCAGCGGCGCTGAGGTGGGTCACTCGGATGACGGGGACGCTGGTCAATTCGAGCGTGAGCGCGGCCTCGTAGCGACCGTGCCCGTTGATGATGACATTTGCCTCATCGACCACAATAGGTGCGTTGAAACCGTTTTTCTTAATTGAAGCGGCTATCGCGCACCGTTGGGCGCGAGGACGCGAGCGAGGATTGTTCGAATAGGGTTTGAGGTCGCCTATGGCGACTTGTTCGATTTTGGGATCCGACACTTGCTATTTCCTTGTTGCACCGCGCGTTCGCGGCGCTCAGGAAGTGGCTTCGGAACCCTAGAAAGTCTGAATCAGGTTTGTGAAGTTTTGGCGCCAACTCGCTCTGTCCAGATCTGTCCAAAAAGCGTGCGCTGCGGATTGCTGCTCCATGAATTCCTCCGGCGTGAGGCGCCATGGAGGGGGGAGTTTGGATCGGGGTTTTTCTTCTTTGCGTTTAGGATCGCGCTCGTATTCACCGTCGGATCGACGAGGCGACAGCAATCGACGAGAAAGGCGAGAGCGGGCGATGGCGCGTCGCTATCGGTCATCCAAACCCCAGCCGGCCGCGTTGTTAGCCTCCGCCAAGCATCCAAGAATTCGGCGCACCAATACCAAAGCCATGGCCGGATTTGCGGTCCAGGGGTTGATCTCGGGCGCAGGCTGTCGCTTTCGGCCAAGCGCCGGAGGCGACGAAGCACCTCGAGCTCAGTGGGTGACGCCAATTCGCGAGCCTGAGCGATTTCGAGTCCGGTGGTCATTGCGTTGCGCAACTTGGTGGCGACCCGGTTCGGCAGCTTGGGTCGTTCGAGGCGTTCTGCAGCGCACCAACGTGCGCAAGTGACGGTCTCAACGACGTGCTCGACCGCATTCTCGTGGGCCGGCAGGTCATGTGTTTGCAGGATCGTCAGAACGGCCTCTTTGATGTCTTCGGGACGAGCTTCGTCATTCTGACCGCTCAGATTGACCTGTTTTGAGCTTGAGGCGGCCTGATTCATGCCTGTTATGCTCCTGCCGTTGGACCTGTTATTTGGCGGGCCATGCAACTGATTTTAGGGTCGTTGCTTCGCCGCAAGAGACGGAAATCACGCATGAAATATGGAAACGCGAGACCGCTCGCGCAAGCGCGCGGCGTTGTTCGGGGCCTCGATTTTGCGAGCTTTGCGATCGAGGTCCGCGACTTGAGCGCCGCAACTTGGCCGCAGATCGCGAAGCTGCCTTAGCCGCCGGCCCTCGCGAACTCACGGATAGCGCCGGCGATTTTGGTTTGCGTTTGGCCATCGAGATAGGGATGCATCGGCAGCGCCAGCACGCGGTGGCAGATCGTCTCGCTCACCTTCAGGCCGCCAGCGCCGACAGGGAAGCTCTCGTACGCCGTCTGCTTGTGTAGCGGCTTCGGATAGTATTGCGCCGTCGGGATGCCGGCTTCCCGCAAATGCGCGGCAAGGCCATCGCGATCATCCGCCTCAATCACGTACTGCGCCCAAGTCGAGACGCCGCCTTCAATCACCGTCGGCGTGCGCACCAAGCCTTCGAGCATTTGCCTGTAGCGATTCGCGACTTCGTTCCGCATCGTGATTTCTTCGGCGAAGATCGCGAGCTTTTCGATCAGGATCGCGGCTTGGATGGTGTCCAGGCGCGAGTTCATGCCGATGCGGGCGCAATTGTACTTGTCGTCGCCGCTGGCTCCGTGGAACGCGATCGAGCGCATCAGCACGTTGTCTGCGTCATCGTTCGTCAGCGTCGCGCCACCGTCGCCATAGCAGCCGAGCGGTTTCGCCGGGAAGAATGAAGTCGTCTGCGCGTCGGCCCAATGCATCGGATGCTTGCCGCCGAGCGTGCAGCCGAAGCCTTGCGCGCTGTCGGCGATGAGCTTCATGCCTTCGCGTTTACAAATCGCGGCGATCGCCGGATAATCCGCGGGCTGACCGAAGAGATCGACCGCGATCACAGCCCTCGGCTTCAGCTTGCCGTCCTTCTTCACGCCCGCGATCGCTGCTTCGAGCGACTTCGGGTCCATGTTGTAGGTGTCGGGCAGTACATCGACGAACACCGGCGTCGCGTTGGTCCAAGGCACGATCTCCGCCGTGGCGGCGAACGTAAAGCTGGGTGTAAACACCGCGTCGCCTTCGCGAACACCCCACGCCCAGAGCGGCAGCACTAATGCATCGGTGCCGTTGGCGTTGCCGATGCAGTGCTTGGCTTCCGCGAATGCCGCGAGCTGCCCTTCGAGCTGCTTCACTTCCGGTCCGAAAATGTAAGCGCCCGAGCGCACCACCTTCGAAACGGCGGCGTCAATCTTGGCCTCGATGCGCGCGCGCTGCGCTTGCAGGTCGATAAACGGGATCATGTCTTCCTCGAGTACTTAGGTGAGCGATGGCAGGCCGGAGGCGCGATCCACCTGCAGCGCAAGTTCAAGCACCGCCAGTGCTTCTTCGCCATCGACGGCGGGCCTGGGCGCGACGCCGAGTACAGCGTCGATGAACTGGGCGACATTGGCGCCGAGCGGATCGCTGCCGATCCGCGTCTCAGCGAACGCGGCGTTGAGTGGGAAGCCGGTTGTGTTTTCAAACGTGCGGGCCAGGAAATCGATCTTCACTTCGCCCGACGGATAGACCGCACGCATAGTGCGTTTGCGATCGTTTGCGATGCGGCTTGAGACGAACTTCGCCTCGGCGTCGGTGAAAGTGAGCTTGGCCTCGATCGCGTCGGCCGTGCGGCCGTGCTCGCTGCGCGCGCTGGCCTCGACACGTTGCGCCTTCGTGCCCAGCAACTTCAGCGCAAGATCGAGATCGTGCACCATGAGATCAAGCGTCACTGAGACATCGGCGCTGCGCCCTGTCCACGGACCTTCGCGGACGCTCTCGATATAGCTTGGCTTTTCTGGGGTCTCGAATAGACCCATCGCCTCGAACACGAGCCGCTCCTGGTGTCCGCACGCGAGCACGAGGCTGTTACCTTTCGCCAGTTTCACCAAAGTGGAGCCGTCGGCGAGATCAGTCGCCAGCGGCTTTTCGATCAGCACATGCTTGCCAGCTTCCAGCGCTGCGCGTGCGGCGGTGGCGTGCTGAGAGGGCGGGGTGGCGATGGTGACGATGTCGACCTGGGCCAACAACGTCGCCACATCGTAGAACGGTTCGACACCATGCGTGTCCGCCAGCATCTGCGCCCGTTCGTCATGGTGATCCATCACGCCGACAAGCGTCACGCGATGATCTTCCGCATATTTGCGCGCGTGGTGGCGGCCGAACGCGCCGGCGCCGAGGACGCCTGCCTTCAGCTTGGTCATTCGACCGTCACCGACTTCGCGAGGTTGCGCGGTTGGTCGACGTCGGTGCCTTTGTGTACGGCGGTGAAGTACGCCAGCAACTGGATCGGCACCGAATAGACCAGCGGCGCGACGAACGCATCGCAAGCCGGGATCATGATTATGTGCTTGGCGATGTCCGAACATGCCACGGCGCCCGCCGCATCCGTGATCACGATCAGCTTGCCGCCGCGCGCGTTCACTTCCTGCATGTTGGACAATGTCTTCTCGAACAGCGCATCGTGCGGCGCGACCACGACAACCGGCGTGTGCTCGTCGATGAGCGCAATCGGCCCGTGCTTCAGTTCGCCGGCAGCATAGCCTTCGGCGTGAATATACGAAATTTCCTTGAGCTTCAGCGCGCCTTCGAGCGCGATCGGGTAGTGCACGCCGCGGCCGAGATAGAGCACGTCGCGCGCCTGCGCGAGTTCGAGCGCGATCTTCTCGATCTCAGGTTCGCACGCCAGTGCGTCCGCGACCAAACGAGGCGTTTCCATCAGCGCATGGACGAGGCGGCCTTCTTCTTGGCTCGAAAGTGTTCCGCGCGCCCGGCCCACCGCGATCGAGAGCGCGGCAAGCGCCGAAAGCTGCGCTGTAAACGCTTTCGTTGAAGCAACGCCGATTTCCGGGCCGGCGAGCGTCGGCAACCGCGCATCAGCTTCGCGCCAGATCGTCGATTCCGGCACGTTGACAACCGCCAGCGTCTTCAGCCCGTTCTCTTTGCAATAGCGCAGCGCCGCCAGAGTGTCGGCCGTTTCGCCCGATTGCGATACGAAGACGCCAAACGATTTCTTGCCGACCGCCGGTTTCCGGTAGCGGAACTCGGAGGCGATGTCGGTCTCGACTGCGATGCCGGAAATTTGCTCGAGCCAATACTCCGCCACGCGCCCCGCATAGTGCGCGGTGCCGCAGCCGATGACGATGGCGCTGTCGGCGGAAAGATCGACGCCGTCGAGATCGGGCATCTCGACCCGCTCTTCATACGCATTTACGTAGCGCGTGATCGTGCGGCCGGTGGTTTCTGGCTGCTCGTAGATTTCCTTCTGCATGAAATGACGGTGATTGCCTTTTTCGGCCGCCGCGGCGCCGCCCGCGAACACGTGCACTTGGCGCTCGGCCAGATCGCCCTTGGCGTCCAACACCTTCACCTTTGTGCGCGAGAGCACGGCGATGTCGCCTTCTTCGAGGAACATGACGCGCTGCGTGAATGGGGAGAGCGCAATCGCGTCCGACCCGAGGAAGTTCTCGTTGTTGCCTAGGCCGACCGCCAGCGGACTGCCTTTACGCGCGCCGACCAGAATGTCGTTGTCGCCGGCAAACAGCACCGCGATGCCGAACGCGCCTTCGAGGCGGCGCACAGCGCTGATCGCCGCTTGCTCAGGCTTCTGGCCCTTGTCCAAGAAATCCGTGATCAGGTGGGCGATTACTTCGCTGTCGGTTTCCGAGGCGAACTTGTGGCCGTTCACCTGCAGCTCTTCGCGCAGCGCGCGGAAGTTCTCGATGATGCCGTTATGGACGATCGCGACCTTATCGGTCGCGTGCGGGTGGGCGTTGCCGGTGGTCGGCGCGCCGTGGGTGGCCCAGCGCGTGTGGCCAATGCCGCTGACGCCGGCGAGGGGCGCCTTCTCAAGTTCGGTCGCCAGGTTTGCAAGTTTGCCTGCGGCGCGGCGGCGTGTGATCGCGCCGTTTTCCAGCGTCGCCACGCCGGCGGAATCGTAACCCCGATACTCCAGCAGCTTCAAAGCCTGGACCAGCCGAGGCGCTGCCGGATCGCTACCTAGAATCCCAATAATGCCGCACATCGAAATGCGTCCCTTACATTAACCATCGTCATTCCGGACGCGCGTTGCGCGACCGCGAACCCAGGGGCAAATGCCGTGCCTTGTAACCTCTGAGGCCCGGGTTCTCGCGTCGCGAGCCCCGGGATGGCGGCGGATAAGTGCTTCGTGATTTGTCCCGGCATTCTCATGGGCCAATGCATGTTGAATTGCACCTCAATTAGTCTTTCAACATGCGACGGTGTTTCGTGGCGCGCGCCGCTGGCGTGTGCATCGATTTTTGCTTAAGCGCTCACCGCTGATAGAATTACCCGACTTTGGGCCAAGCCAGAAGCCGGTTGGAGCATCGACCCACAATGAGCAGAGCCTATTTCGGCACAGATGGCATTCGCGGGACAGCGAACAAGTTTCCGATGACGCCGGAAGTCGCCATGCGCGTCGGCCTGGCCGCTGGTAAACGCTTCCGCTCGGCCGACGACCGCCGCCACTTGGTGGTCATTGGTAAAGACACGCGCCTCTCCGGCTACATGCTCGAGCCGGCGTTAACCGCTGGCTTCACCGCCGCCGGGATGGACGTGGTTCTGTTTGGGCCGCTGCCAACGCCGGCGGTAGCCATGCTGACGCGTTCGCTGCGCGCGGATCTGGGCGTCATGCTCTCGGCCTCGCACAACAAGTTCGCCGACAACGGCATCAAGCTTTTCGGCCCGGACGGCTACAAGCTTTCGGACGACGCCGAAATCGAGATCGAACAGCTGATGGACGCTGGCCTCGACGCCCACTTGGCCGATCCAGCCAAGCTGGGTCGCGCGCGCCGCATCGACGACGCCCAGGCGCGCTACGTCGAGATCGTCAAGGCGACGTTCCCAAAGCGGCTCTCGCTCAAGGGCCTTCGCATCGTGATCGACGCCGCCAATGGCGCGGCCTATCAGGTCGCCCCGGTCGCGCTCTATGAGCTGGGCGCCGAGGTGATCAAGATCGGCGTTGAGCCGAACGGCTTCAACATCAACGAAGAGGTAGGCTCCACCGATACGCGCGCCTTGAAGGAAGCGGTGCTCAAGTATCGTGCCGATATCGGCATCGCGCTGGACGGTGACGCCGACCGCGTCGTCATTGTCGATGAGAAGGGCCAAGTCATCGACGGCGACCAGCTCATGGCGCTCATCGCCAAGAATTGGAAGGAGCAGGGCACTCTCACCAAAGGTGGCATCGTCGCCACCGTGATGAGCAATCTGGGCCTTGAGCGCTTCCTGAAGGGGCTCTCGCTGAAGCTTGAGCGCACCAATGTTGGCGACCGCTACGTCGTCGAGCAGATGCGCGCCAAGGGCTACAATGTTGGCGGCGAGCAGTCCGGCCACATCATCCTCAGCGATTTCTCCACCACTGGCGATGGCCTCCTGGCCGCGCTGCAAGTGCTCGCGGTGGTCGTGCAGAGCGGCAAGCCGGCCAGCGAAGTCTGCAAGCAATTCGAGCCTGCGCCGCAGATCCTCGAGAACGTCCGCTACGAACGCGGAAAACCCGACCCGATGGAAGCCGCCACGGTGAAGGCCGCCATCAAGGACGCTGAAGAGCGCCTGAAAGGCACTGGCCGCATGCTCGTCCGCAAATCCGGCACCGAGCCGCTCGTCCGAATCATGGCCGAAGGCGACGACGAAAAGCTCGTGCGCTCTGCCGTAAACGACGTGAAGGCGGCCGTGGTCGCGGCGGCGAAGGCGGCTTAGCTCATCGCCCGGCTGGCGCACTCGCAAGCGTCGGCCGAGGCGGCAACGGCGCCACATTGTTGGCTTCGTTGCAGTCGGGGATGCCGCGGCGCGTGCCTTCGCTGGCATAGACCAAGCGCAGGCGCAGCCGCCGGCCGGCGGCTTCCTCGGGCACAACACCACGCACCACGCCGCGCACGCCGTGCGCGTACGCCAGGAAGACGCGGCCGTCTTCGTTCAACGTCGTGATCGCCGGCGCGATGGCGATGCGGGTTGGGCCAGCGGCCGTCGTGTATTCGAGCGCGACCGAAGTGTCTGCGATGTCCATCGCCACGAATGGCGTGTTGCCATCGTTGCGCACCTGCCAGCCCACGGCGATCTCGTTCGGACCAAGGGGCGCTTCGCCCGGCACTTCGGCGAGGTAGGCGGCAGTGCCGACGCCAAGGTCAGCGCAGCGTGGGGGCGGTGGCCGCGGCGGGCGGCTCTTGCCCTTGCTTTGTCCGCTTTGTTGCTGCGCGAGGGCGTCACCCATCAGTACAGCGCCGTTTAATGCGGCGAGGCCCACCAGGCATGCGATCAACACGTTGCGCATCGTGACTTTCCCCACCGACTGGGCTCAGCAGCCGGGCGCGTCCCACAGGGCGCGACCCTAACCCAAGCTTCGCCGTGGTCCAAATGGGTTCGGCTCAGGTGCGTAGCCGCCGCACCCACGCCGCAGTGCTGGGGTCCAGGCCAGTCGCTTCGCCGCCGCCTTCGAGCGCCGGGAGCAGCGCGTTGGCCATTTCCTTGCCGAGTTCGACGCCCCATTGGTCGAACGGGTTGATGCCCGCGAGTACCGCCTCGGTGAAGGTGCGATGCTCGTAGAAGGCGAGCAGCGCGCCCAGCGCTTCCGGTGAGAGTGCATCGATGGCCATCAACGTCGAGGCGCGATTGCCGGTGAAGGCGCGATGCGGCGCCAGCCGTTCGGCCTCCGCCTCGCTCATGCCCTTGGCGATCATCTCAGCTTTCGCCTGCGCCGCGCTTTTGCCGACCATCAGCGCGCGCGCTTGCGCTAGCGCGTTGGCGTAGACCTTGGCGCGATGCGATGGCGGACCTTCTTGTTCGCCGGCATTGACGATGAACTCGACCGGAACTTCCTGAACGCCCTGATGCAGCAATTGGAAGAACGAATGCTGCGCGTTGGTGCCCGCGGCGCCCCACGTAACAGAGCAAGCTGAGCGCTTCAGCGTCGCGCCATCGCGCGCAACGCCTTTGCCGTTCGACTCCATTTCAAGCTGCTGCAGCCACGCCGGCAGCAGGCGCAGCCGCTCGGAGTAGGGGATCAGCGCGTACGAGCCATGCCCCAGCGCTTCGCGGTTCCACATCTGCACGGCTGCGGAGAGGGCTGGCAGATTCTGCGCGAACGGCGCGTCGCGGAAGTGATTGTCCATCGCTTCCGCGCCCTCGAGCATGCGGAAGAACCCGCCATGCGTCAGTGCGATCTCGCAAACCAGCGATACGCTCGACCACAGCGAATAGCGCCCGCCTACCCAATCCCAAAACGGAAACACGTCGCTCTCGGCAACGCCCCAGGCGACGGCTTTTTCCGGCGCGGCGGTGGCCGCCGCGATGCGGGCAGGGCCCCATGCGCGCACGAATTCAGCATTGGCCAGCGTCTCCTGTGTTGTGAACGTTTTCGAGGCGACGATCAGCAGCGTCCGTTTCGGGTCGAGGCCTTCGATCGCATCCGCGACATCAGCGCCATCAACGTTCGACGCGAAGCGCACTGTGATGTTCGGCCTGCGATACGCCTTCAGCGCGTCCAGCACCACGCGCGGCCCGAGATCGGAGCCGCCGATACCCAGATGGATCACTGCGTCGAAATTGCCGCTCTCGGCGATCTCGTGCGCAAAGGCGTGCATCCGATCGAGCACCGCAGTGACTTCATTGTCGCCGCCCGGCGGATCCTGGATGCGCAGCGCCCAATGCTTCGCCGCGCGGTTCTCCGTCGTGTTGACGATCTCGCCCGCGAACAGTTTGGCCCGCCAGCCATCGAAGTCAGCCGCCTGCGCCAAGCCGGCGAGAGTGCCCAGCGCTGCGCCATCGATGCGTTGCTTGGAGAAGTCCGCGCGCAGATGCGGCGCTTCGAGCGAGAGCGCGCTCACGCGATTTGGATCGCTCGCGAACAGATCGAGCAGCCTGGCGCCGCGCAAGCGCGCCGCTTCCGTCTCGACCTTGGACCAAGCCTCATTCATGGTGGCGCTCATGCGGCAGAGCCTCTAACAGGACGCGGGCATGGCGACAATTCTCGTAACCGGTGGCGCGGGTTATGTCGGCTCGCATTGCTGCCTCGCGCTCGCGCGCGCGGGGCACAAGGTCGTCGTCTACGATAATCTCTCCAATGGTCACGCCAAGTTCGCGAAATGGGGACCGCTCGAGCAGGGCGATATCCGGGATGGCGCGCGCCTGGGCGAAGTGTTCGCGACGCACCGGCCCGACGCCGTCCTGCATTGCGCTGCGCTGATCGAGGTCGGCGAGTCTGTGAAGTTCCCCGAGCGGTTTCACGAGGTGAACGTGACTGGCGCGCAAGTCCTGCTCAACGCCATGCACCAGGCCGGCACGCGCGCGTTCGTGTTCTCCTCCTCGTGCGCGGTCTATGGCGCGCCGCGGCGTCTGCCGATGGACGAAGCGCACCCGTTCGCGCCCGCGAGCCCCTATGGCCAGAACAAGCTCGACGCTGAGCGCTTGAGCGAAGCCGCTGCCGTTGCGCGCGGTGGAACGTTCGCGCATCTGCGTTACTTCAACGCCGCTGGCTCGGCCTGGAGCGAGCGCATCGGCGAACGCCACGAACCCGAGAGCCACGCCATTCCGCTGGCGCTGTTCACGCTGCTCGGCCGCCGTGAAGCCTTCCGCATTTTCGGCGAGGACTACGACACGCGTGATGGCACGTGCTTGCGTGACTACGTCCACGTGCTCGATCTGGCCGACGCGCACGTGCGCGCGATTGAGCGTTTGCTCGGCGGCGGCTCTAGCCTCGCCGCCAATCTCGGCACCGGCGACGGCGTCACCGTGCGCGAATTGATTGCCGCGATCGAGCGCGTCACCGGCAAGCAGGTCCCCACGATCCCCGCGCGCCCCGCCGCGATGGCGATTCACCGGCGTTGTTGGCCGATAGCAACTTTGCACTTCAACAACGGCTGGTCGCCGGCGCAGGATCGTGAGATTATCGCCGACGCGTGAAGGTGGCACCGCGAAGTCGAGCCGCAAGTCTTCGTGACGCCGGTCACTGGCAGCGAGCTTCGATCTTGCGAAGCAAAGCCTTTCCGGTCCTACATCGGAACGTGCGGTAGGGATTTAACACATGAAGACTTCACTACTTCGCCAACTCGCGATCTCCAGCGTCCTATTTTTGCTTTCGCGACAGCTACTGCGCGGGCGAACAGCGTGGAGCGGAGGCGGCTCGGTAGTCGGAATGGCCGCCAGGACAAATGCGCACCTGGGCGTTCAACGTTCCCGCTGGGAATTACGTCGCCAGCGCGCGTCGCGTATCAGTTGCAGAGCAATCCAAGATACGGGGCGCCCTCCCTTGCCAACTCAAGCCGATGAACAGCAGCGATTTTTGGGACTACGAAGCAAGTCTCCATCACCGGTCACGAGCAGAGCAATCACACGGTGCAGGGCGAGATCACGCTGATGTCGCGATTGCCGATTGCCGCGCCAGGTGGTGCTATTGAGATTCGTTGCCGAGCGGGCAATGGGCAGACCGGTACGCAGCGCATCTACGATGTGCGCCTCGAAATGATCACGCCGTGCGCAGTCTCAACGAGCTGACGCCGATTGATACCAGGCCCGGTGGGGCCGTTGCAGGATCGCACCACGCAACGCCAGCGCGGCGCAACGGATCGTCATCAGTGACCTGACCCGACGCTGAACGAGAGGATCCGGCTCACGTCGCGTTGGGGCAGGCGCTGTTCGGTCCGTACGTTGAAGGCCGACTGCACGGCTTTCGTGTCGAAGCTGACGTCGGCCTCTGGCGACGACTTTCGCGGATCAGCGCTTTGTTCACGTCAGGCGAAGGGGATGAAGCTGTCCAGCCGTTGAAGCGCAGGAAGTACATCGTGGCTGAGGGGCCGAGGTGCGAGGCGTGCTTCTTGAAGTGCTCCATCAGGCCGATCTGATCGCTCGCCGGCCATGATTTGAGGAACGCGGTGAACGAGCCGTGCTCTTTCGCCGTGTCGATCACGAATTGCGCGTTGTTGATCGTCGCCCGAATTTTCGCGCCGTTGCGGACGATGCGCGTGTCTTTCGGCAGCCGCGACTTCGCGGTCGGCGTAGAACGCGACCTTGTGCGGGTCAAAGCGATCGAACGCTTCCTCGAAGCCAGGCCACTTCTTCTCGATCACGTCCCACGAGAAGCCGGCCGAGAACGCCGCTTGCGCCATCGCCGCAAGCCAGCGGTCCGTCAACACCTTGCCTAAAGACAGGCTTCTTCCCGCCGTCATACTCCGCCATGCGCTTCGCCAACCCGCCTTGCCGTGGTGCTTCTCCAGCCAACTTCACGATCTCCGGAGGAGAATTTGCGGAGGGCCGTGGCCGTCAGCACTGCTTATGGTGAAGGTTTCCGCCCCATACAGCGAGCAGCAAGCCAATAACCGCCATCACACCGCTGCGTAGTATTGGGTCCTTCGCTAAGGCCGTTCATCAATGACGACGCAGCGAACATCAGAAAACCACCCAAAACTTGGAGGCCTCGCCCGACAGTCATCGACTAAGCTCCGCCCGACGCTCACGTATTTGAAGCCCTTCGCGCGCATTTCGTCGGGGCGATAGATGTTCCGCGGGTCGATCACGGTCGGCGTTTTTAAGCCCGCGCGTCCTTGATGCGGTCGAGGTCGAGTACGCGGAGTCAGTCCCATTTCGGTGATGATCACCACGGCATCAGCATTCTGCACGCAGTCATAAGGCCCGGTCGCAGGCTTCAGACGTCCTTCAGCATGTGCTTGGCTTCGTTCATGCCTTCGGGATCGAACGCGCGGACTTAGCGCTTCGGCGAGCTTGCAGCGTTGGCACGATGTCAAGCGCGGGCGCATCGCGCCCATGTCGTCGGTGTTTAAACTGCGAAGGTGAGGCCCAAGACAGCGATCGTCTTGCCGGCGACGCTGCCGCCGACGCGGCTTCGATGATCTTCTGCGCCATCTTTTGCTTGCGCGCTGAGTTCACGCGCACGAACAGCTTCGATGAGTTCGATCGGCGCGTTGTTGTCGCGCGCAGTTTTCATGAGCGCGAGCGTGTCCTTCGGGAAGCACGAACCGCCATAGCCGGGGCCTGCGTTCAGGAATTTGCGGCCGATGCGGTTGTCGAGGCCGATGCCTTTGGCGACTTCTTGCACGTTGGCGCCGACTGCTTCGCAGAGGTCGGCGATTTCGTTGATGAAGGTGATCTTCATCGCCAGGAAGCCGTTGCCGGCGTACTTGATCAGCTCCGACGTACGACGCGAGGTGAACACCATCGGCGTTTCGTTGAGGAAGAGCGGGCGATAGAGCGCCTTCATTACGTCGCGGGCGCGTTCCTCGTCGGTGCCGACGACGACTCGGTCGGGGTGCTTGAAGTCGCTGATGGCGGCGCCTTCGCGGAGGAATTCCGGATTGGAGACGACGGTGAAGTCGGCGTCTGGCCGTGTCTTTTTAATGATCGCTTCGACTTCGTCGCCGGTGCCGACCGGGACCGTCGATTTGGTGACGACGACCGTGTAGCCATTCATCAGGCCGGCAATCTCTTCGGCGGCGGCGTAGACGTAGGAAAGGTCAGCGTGGCCATCGCCGCGGCGCGACGGCGTGCCGACGGCGATGAACACCGCGTCGGCGTCGCGGATGGCGGCGCTCGGATCGGTCGTGAAGAAGAGGCGGCCTTGTTCGACGTTGTCCTTCACCAACTCATCGAGGCCCGGTTCGAAAATCGGGATTTCGCCCTTCTGCAAGCGCGCGATCTTGCCGGCGTCCTTGTCGACACAAGTAACGACGTGGCCGAAGTCGGCGAAGCAGGCGCCGGAGACAAGGCCGACATAGCCGGTGCCGATCATAGTAACGCGCATCAGTTCTTTCCTTCGTTGGTTCGGCGCAGCTCTTCGTTAACGGCAGCGGAGCGAGCTTGGCGTCTTGTTCCTTGGCAGTCGTATATAGACCACCTTTCGTGCGCCGCCAGTCTCTACACTCAAGAAGAAGGCGGGGCGATTGATTTTAAGCAGAGACAGTTTTGTGCTAATGCAAGGCCGCCAATCCAGAGCAGCGGAAATTGCAGAATCAAACCGACGGCGAAAAGAGGAGCGCTATGGTTAGCAACGTCGGCAGCACGGTGGTCCGGGTGCTTGCGTGTTCCAGCAGCGGTGCGCCGGTCTCAGCAATCGCAAGCGTTCCGCCCGCGTAAATGATCTCGCGGTCCGTCACCGAAAAACCCGGACCTCTCAGTATTTGCGCTCCGCCGTTCTCGGCCACGCCTCAGATCTCCTGATTGTACGCGCCGACTTCCGCGAATTTGGCGAGGCGTGGCTTCACTTCCTCGCGGAAGAGCGCCTTCATGTCGTCATCGCTCGACATGCTTTCAACCACGACAACGAGTTCAGGTTTGTTCGATGACGCGCGCACCAGCACCCAGGCGCCATCTTCGAGCGTGACGCGCGCGCCGTTCACGGTGTTCACGTCTTCGGATCGAGCGGCCGAGGATTTTGCCGCCTTCGCTCGCGAGCTTCTGATAATCGGCGACAGCGCGATCGACGATGGCGTATTTCTTCTCGTCATCGCAGTGCGGGCTCATCGTGAGCGAGGTGTAGCTCTTCGGCAGCGCGTTCTTTAGCTCGCTGGAGCTTCTTGCCGGGATTGCGATCCAGCATCGCGAGCACGGCGGCGGCGGCGACGATGCCATCGTCGTAACCATTGCCAAGCGGTTCGCGGAAAGAAGAAGTGGCCCGACTTTTCGAAGCTGGCAGGAAGCCGAGCTCAGTTGTGCGGCGCTTAATGTAGGAAGTGTCCGTTTTCAGTAATCGACCTTAGCGCCGTTAGCTTTCAGCACGGGATCGATCGCGGCGAGGCCCGTCGACTTCACGTCGGCGACGAAGGTTGCGTTCTTGTGCTCGGCGCTAAGATCGCGCGCGAGCATGAGGCCGGCTTTATCGGCGAAGATTTCGTCGCCTTGATCGTCAACGACGCCGCAACGATCGCCGTCGCCGTCGAAGCCGAGCGCGAGGTCGGCGCCATTGCTGCCTTTACCGCCGCCATGTCGTGCAGCATTTCGCTGTCTTCGGGGTTGGCGTTGTAGTGCGGGAACGTCCAGTCGAGCGCGGTACCTTGCAGATCGATCACTTCGCGCCCGCATGCGGCGGAGGCCTCGGGCGCGAAGGCGCCCGCTGTGCCGTTGCCGCAGAGCGGCGATGACTGATCAGGCGCGTGAGTTTCACGCGGGAGACGATGTCGGCGATATAGCGCTTCGCGCAGCCTTCGACGCGGACGTATTTGCCGCCGGCGCGGTCCTTAGTTGCCGCCGAGCACGATGTCGCGCAGCGCGCCCATTTCGTCGGGGCCGAAGGTGAGCGGCTTGTTCGCGCCCATCTTCCTGCCGGTCCAGCCGTTCTCGTTGTGCGAGGCGGTCACCATTGCAACTGTCGGCGCGAATTGCGCGAAGTACGCCGTCAGCGAGCCGCAGGCGATATCGTTCACTTTCCATGCCCGCCTGCATGAGGCCCGAAGATCGTAGCAGCGATCGAGGTCGGTAGAAGCGGAAGTCGTGGCCGACGACGATGCGCGGCGGCGCCCATTTCGTGGATCAGCGTGCCGAGCCAAAATTCGAAGCGCACGCCAAACAGGTTGAGTTCCGGCGCTTTCGGCGATCCCAGATGCCGAACCACCAGCGCGCATCGTGATACGCGGAAGCCGTCAGCTTCACCAGTGGCAACGCTTTCGAACTCAGCGGAATTGGGCGCGAGGCTTGCGCGCGGCGCAGGCAGCATGGGTCAGGTCAGGGTGGCGGAGGGTGAGGGCGGTTTGCTGGAAGTGGTCGCGAATTTCAATCCACTGCGCTATCTCAGGTGCGCGGTTGGACGCGAATACGCGTGATCTCAAGGCCGTATGCTTGATCGCTGGCTTGCGTGACAGGACGGATGCCGATGGCGTTAACCGCGCTGCGGGCGGGTAGCGTGAAGCGCAGCGTCGCGGTTTGTGGCGGCGCCTCAAGCGTGATCCACGGCGAAGGGCCGCCGTCGCTGCTGCGCAGGCTGACGGCAAGCTGCGTCGCGGCGTTTACAGGCAGCGGGTTGTAAGTGACTTCGATGATGAGCGGCTTGTCGCTTAAGGCGGCGCCGTCTTCGGCTGAGAGCAGGATCTGCGAGCCTGGGTCGGTTCCGTAGGGCGCGGGTTGGTCGGCGACTTGCGCGACCCGGAGGCGCAGGGGACGGCCCCAGTAGTCGCGGATGACGGTTATGGCTTGCGGGCCGGCTTCCGGCGAGTTGAAGCGGTCGCGCTCGTACACCATCCAGTCGCCGTCCCGATCGGCCGAGACGGCGGCTGGTTCATGCGGCCAGGATTGGGGCCGGAGGCTGACCACGATGGCCGCGGCGGCCAAGAGGATCGCCAGGGGGTAGAAGATGATCGGGTGGAACAGCCAGTGACGCATCGGATGGGGTGTAGCTTGCCCAGGCCAGGGCTTCCAAGCGGCTTCGGCTCTTGACGGGCCGGGGCGGGGCTGGGAGCAAGCGCCCATGCCCTTTCTCGCACTGCTTCGCCACGGCCAGAGCCAGTGGAATCTCGAAAATCGCTTCACCGGCTGGGTCGATGTGGACCTGACGCCCGCGGGGGAGGCGCAGGCGCGGCGCTCGGGGGAGCTGTTGGCCGCCAGCGGGGTGCCGTTCGATAAGTTATTCACATCGGTACAAACACGGGCGATCCGGACCGGATCGCTGGCGACCGAGACCGCCAAGCTGGCCTGGCTGCCGGTGGCGCGCGACTGGCATTTGAACGAGCGCCATTACGGCGCGCTGACCGGCTTGGATAAGGCCGAGACGGCTGCGAAGCACGGCGAAGAGCAGGTGCTGGTTTGGCGCCGCTCGTACGATGTGCCGCCGCCGCCCCTGGAGGCGGGTGGTGAGTTCGATCTTTCGAAGGATCGGCGCTATGCGGGCGTCGCGGTGCCGGCGACGGAATCTTTGAAGCTGACGCTGGAGCGGGTGCTGCCGTATTGGCGTGACGCGATCGCGCCCGATCTGAAGGCGGGCAAGAATCTGATCATCGCCGCGCACGGCAATTCGCTGCGTGCGATCGTGAAGCATCTATTCGCGGTGCCGGATGCCGACATCGTCCACGTCGAGATTCCGACCGGCAATCCGATGTTGATTGAACTGGATGCGAACCTGAAACCGATTTCGGCGCGCTATCTCGATGAGACGCGGGCCGAGAAGCTTCCGGCTTTGCCTGCGTGATATGACCGACGCTGATTTCATGCAGCGCGCATTGTACCTCGCTTCGGCGGGTGTGGGATTGACTGGCGATAATCCCTCAGTGGGCTGCGTGATCGCGCGTGATGGGGTGGCGATCGCCGAAGCGCGCACGGGAGATGGCGGGCGCCCGCACGCAGAGGAGCTTGCGGTGACGCAAGCCGATGTGCGCGGTGCGACGGCTTACGTGACGCTGGAGCCGTGCGCGAGGCGAACGAATGGCTCGGTGTCGTGCGCGGATCGCTTGATTGAAGCGGGCGTGGCGCGCGTGGTGATCGCGGCGAGTGATCCACATCCGTTCGCGAACGGCGTTGGCGTCGAGCGGCTGCGCGCTGCAGGCATCTCGGTTGAGGCGGAACTTATGGCCGAAGAAGCCCGCGCGCTCAACGCAGACTTCTTCGCGCGGTGGTCCAAGCTCTAGCTCTGTTGTTGGCCGGCGCGCATGCGCGCGAGCTCGGCGTCGATGTCATCCTCTCGCTTCTTCTTGAACCGGCCTTCCAGCCAGAACCAGAGCGGTGAAACGATCAGGCCTAGAATGCCTGCCGCAATGCCAAGCCACTGGAAGAGTCGCTCATCCTCAATTTGATGGCGGGCGTCGGGCACGAGAACGAAGGGGTTTTCTGTCTCGGACGGCAAGTAGCGGACCTCGACAGTTTCGACGTTCACATAGTCGCCAACGAAGATTTGGTTCGCGTAGTCCGAGCTGATGTCGAAGGTTTGCGTTTGCACCTGGCCGTCGGGGTTCGCCCATTGAACGTCGAGTGTGTAAGTGCGCGAGCCACGCCGGCCTGTCCGTTCTTCCCCACCAGTGACAACGGCTTGGAAAGGTGCGCCATTCGCGAGCACGCGTTCCAATCGGTTGCCTTCGTTATAGGCGAAGTACGAAATGATCGGACCCGCGAAAATCGCGATAACGAACGCCCACTTCCACTGCCAAAGCCATTGTCCCATTGCTCGCCCTCCCAAGGCGGCGAGACGCTAGCAGAAGGTCTGGCTTCGGCAAGTCGGGTTAGCGACGGAGACCCATGGCGCGCCATTCCAGTTCTGCGACAGAAGCGATCGGACTCTTGTTTGGTTCACGCGTTTGTAGCGTGACGATGGGCATGGGTTCGTACCCGCTGGCGAGACGTCGACCGGTGCGAGCAACAATTGGGAGAGCAGGGCGCGCTTCGCGCTGAAGCTTCTCAGTGTGGTGGTGGGGTTTGCCGAAGCGCGCCCTGCGCGGCTTGTTTTGCAGCCGGCGGACATCTGGGGCGTTCAAGACATCCCGGGTGGCCATGCGTCAGAGACGCTGGGTATCCGGCCGATGTTTAGCGCCTGATGTCGCGTTCCCGGCTGACGTGCGGTGCAAAGCCATCATCTTCGCATCCGGGCCTCGGCTTCCTTTGCTCACCGAGCAGCGATTTACATCCTCGCGGGTTTCCATCGCATCACGTTCAAACCACATCTCCTACGCTGATCGGCCTTGGTACCGGAGCCTCCCGTGTTGGAGATGCGAAGAGTGTATACGCGTCTGGAAGCTGTAGGATTGATTTCAACGCATGCGTTGATGTTGCTCGCGAAATTTGTGCTGCGCTGCAGGATAGAGAGATCGCCTATCCTTGCAAATAACGTCGAAGCCCCACGCGTGACGTGATAGGTGTACGCGGAGGGCAATCCGGGGAGGATGCTATGACGCTTCGATTTTTGATCGCTGTGGCGGCGTTGGGCGTCGCCGCGTGTGCGCAGCAAGCGGCTGAAACACCTGGGCCGGGCGAGCCCACGCTCGCGCAGGTTCGCGCCGCCACCGAGCGCTTCATCGATGTGAACGTCGCGCTTGCGGAAGGCTATATCCGCGATCCTGCCGACATGTGCGAGACCGCGGACATGGTTGGCAGGCCAGCTTCGGATGGCGCGATGGGCGTGCACTACTTCCGGCCGGATCTGCTGGGTGTCACTGCGCCGCCGAACCCGCGTGTCGATGGCACGAGCACCTACACCGATTTCAACATGCCGGCTGTCTTGATCTACGAGCCGCAGGCAGATGGTTCGATGCAATTGGTGGCGGTTGAGAATTTGGTGTTCAAGGCGTCGTGGGCGGCGGCCGGCAACACCTCGCCGCCGACATTCCATGGTCGCGCCTATGACGAAATGGAAGACGATCCGGCGACGACCGACATCGACGAAGCGCACAATTTCATGCCGCACTATGACCGGCACGTGTGGATCTACCGCGAAAATCCACGCGGCATGTTCGAGCCGTTCAACCCTGCGGTCAGCTGTGAGCATCACGGCGCGACACACGCAATGCCTGCGCCGACCTGACGCTGATCTGTTACTCGGCCGCGATGGCGGCGCGCTTGGCGAGTTTGTCGAAGGCGACGAGATCGCCGACGAGGTCTTCGAGTTGATCGAAGGGCACCATGTTCGGGCCATCGCTCGGCGCATTGTCCGGATCGGGATGGGCCTCGAGGAAGACGGCCGCGACGCCGATCGCGACCGCCGCGCGCGCCAGCACCGGCACGAACTGGCGTTCGCCGCCTGAGGTGTCGCCCTTGCCGCCGGGCTGTTGCACGGAGTGCGTGGCGTCGAACACAACCGGCGCGCCGAAGCTTTTCATGATCGGGAGCGCGCGCATGTCGGAGACGAGCGTGTTGTAGCCGAACGAGGCGCCGCGTTCGCAGGCCATGACGTTCGGGTTGCCACTGCTGGTGATCTTGCCGATCACGTTCTTCATGTCCCACGGCGCGAGGAATTGACCCTTCTTGACGTTGATAGGCTTGCCGGTTTCGGCGGCGGCGACGAGCAAGTCGGTCTGGCGG
>JAWKUX010000020.1:0-42545 GCA_041398325.1 Hyphomonadaceae bacterium
CTGCGGTTGTCGTCGCCCTGAACGATTTGGATGGCGTTGTTGGAAAGTTGTTCGCTCCACCACCCGAGCGCATGGATAGCGCCCAATTGGTATTGCAGCGTGGCGAGATCGCTGCCTTGGTCGGCGCTCAGCGCTAAGAGGACGCGGATCGCGGCGATCGTGTCGGTGGCTTCTCGCGGCGATTGCTCGCCGAAAGCGCGCTGACCCTCATTCTGCATGCGTGCTTCGGCCATCCAGTTCGAGGTCCAGCCAGAATCGCCGAACCGCTCTTGGCGCGGATGAAGCGGCCTTGGTCCGGGGTCCGGGTAGTCACGCTGGTAGGGTGCGCCGGAGCGATAGGAACGCTGAAAGCTCAGGCTGTAAGGATACCCGCCCTCGCCGACCACGAGATCGGGCGGCGGGGTATACGTGACGGCCCCCGTGGCCATATCGACGTTGTAGGCTTCAGCTCGCGCGGTGAACTGCCGCTCCAGAAAGTCTTCCGGAATTGAGAAAATGCGGGTCGGGTTGGCCTCAGCGTCGTTGGTGCCACCGCCGCCCTTCAGTCTTGTGTTCTGCGCGGTGACGACGTGGGCGACCCCGGTCGGACTAATAGCAATGATAGCCGCGCCGCGCTCGGGACCGGGGAAGGCGCACTCCGCGCCGCCTACGGGATTGCAGGTAATGACCTCCGCCAGACCCGGGCCAAGATAAGAACTGCGTGGTACAATAACTGTGTAGCCCGCGGCGATATAAGGTTGCGCCAGGGTGCGGCTCTCAGCCCAGCCGTAGTAGCCGTCGCTCTGAATTTGACCTGACACGTCAGCCCAGTTCGCCGAATTAGCCCAATAGAAGCGGCGATTGGTCGAACTGTGTTCGCTGGTGCCGCTGAACCAATCGAAGCGCGTCGCCACTGAGACTGGATAGACGGCATCGAGATTCTGCTCGATCGCGCTGCCTTCAAGCACGCCAAGCAATGCTCCCGACGCGCGCCTCAGAGACTGGGTGTCGGCGGTCAGCGCAGTATGTGCGTTAGCGGAGATCGCGCCTATTACGGATAGTGCGCCAAGCGTTGTCATCGGCGAAATCGATGAGCCTGTCATCGGCACCGTGTGCGCCGTCACCAGGAGGTCGTGCACCACGATGGTGCCATGGCCGAGCGTGCTCGCCATCTCAAGCGCCGAACCAAACTGGCTGACAAACGATGCCGCATAGCGCCGCTTGGTCGCGCGCTGGCCGCCGGTGACGGAAGGATCCGGCGGCTCCTCCCCGCCCGTTGCCTGGATCGATACGTACCCTTCTTCGCCCGACGAACGGGCTTCGAGATAGGCGCCGAAATCGGCGGTCATGCGTCCCGCCCCAATCAGAAACTGGATGGCGCCGGCATGGAAGTACCCTTCACCCAACAGCGTGCGATCAAGATAGGCCCCGCCATTAGCTGCGTAAGGATGATTGAACGCCACCGAGAGCGAGCCCGACGCGCCCGTCAGCCAGCCCGTCATCGCCTGGCCATCGCGATAGAAGATATATTGCACGGGGTCGGGAGACCCCTGCTGCGGGAATATCTGCATTGGGATGAGAGCGAGTTCTTGGCCGTAAATTTCGTCGAGCGTCCACGCGAACGGCGTAGCGCTGCCCACTGTTATCGTGGTCTGGGTTCGGAGTGCTAAGGGCACGTCGTTGCTGAAGGTCGCTCTCGGCGTCGCCAGCGTATAGCCTGGCGACGTCGGCAACGTCCCCTGGAACGGAACGATGTCGCGCCCGCCAACGATGTCTTCGATATCGTCGTTTGCGTGGTTGTTGCGAATGTCGTTGAGCAGATTGACCGAATAGGTCTGCAAGTTTGCGCGCGCGTTCGCGCGGTTGAGCGCCGCCACTTGGGGCACCGGTTGTCCCGTCGTGGCTCCGATCGGCGCGGATGACGACGCACCTGACAATGCGCCGCCACTGCCGGTTGACATGAAGGATGCAGGGCTAAAGCCCATCACTGTGTCGAGATTGCTAATTCCAGCCCGGACGGTGTGACTCTTGAAACTCGGATCGAGCCTATAGGTCGTTCCACTCAAAGTGATGCGAACGATCATGTGCAGGAGCGTGTAGTTGCTCCCCGAGACCGAATACGGGATGCCGCCATCGGCCAACACTTCGTTCAGCGCCGTCTGATTGCTGACCCCCAACCAATCAGTCATTTGGGTGAGCGTGAACGTGGCGTCGCCCAACTCGTAGACGGTGTTGAAGTTGATGGACGAGCCATTGTGGGCGTCCGCCGCGCGAAGCAGTTCGGCCAAAAGATGCGCCTGATCGAACGGAGTGCATGCCTTGTCGATTAAGCAACCGCGCGCACCCTTTTGAACACCGAACATCGGCACGACTTCGATCTCGTTACGCACAAAAGCGTAGATGCGCGTTGGATCGTCGCCCAAGGCGGACGCGGTGCGATCGACCAAGGCATCGGTGGTCCGGGTCGGGCTCGTCAGACCGAGGCCCTGAAAATAGGTCCACGCATTTGCCGGTGTAACCGCCGGAGCATCACCGATGACAAGCGAAGGTACCGCCGTCTGGGCATTGGCGTGATCCTGGGAAAAAGCCGATACCGAAAAAAAACCAGCAACAACGCCCATGACGCATTGCGTCAAAGTCCGAAGAACGCGCATCCCGCCTCCGCTCGTCTAACCACGAACGCTTCGAAAATGTTTGCAGCGCTTCAACACAAGCAGAGGAAACGTCCGCGCGCAATGAAAACCAGTGTGTGCGTTTTTTCACACTGGCGAAGACCGACTTGCGTTCTCGGCAAACGTAGGCTTCAGTCAAAACTCAAAACGCGGCGTTTCTTCACAAAGCGCACGAGGTGGCAATGCATCGTCGATTGATGTTGGCGCAATTGCTGGCCGGTGTTTCGGTCTTCGCGTTGAATAACTCAGCGTCCGCCGACAACGTCACCTACACCTACGACGCCCTTGGCCGCATCGTAACCGCGACCTACCCGAATGGTGCAACAATCACATATACTTACGATCCGGCAGGCAATCGGACTCAAGTCGTACAAGTTGCCGGAACGCCAGCGCCGACTGGCACGTTTTCGGCTTCTCCACCGTCGATCAGTTCGGGCGGCTCATCGACACTTTCTTGGACCAGCGCCAACGCCACCTCCGCCTCGATCGACAATGGGGTTGGCAGTGTAACGCCGGTCGCCAGCGGCTCAGTCTCGGTATCACCCACGGCAACCACAACTTACACTCTGACGCTGACGGGGTCCGGCGGGCAAACCACCAAGCAAGCCACCGTTACTGTCAGTGGTGGGACTTTCACTCAGACGATCCAGATCACAGGCGTCGGACCCGTTGATCTGCGCGCGCTGGCCAACACAGCCGGTTACAACGGCGCGCAGAACGCAAATATCACTTTCGTCGTGGGCGCAGCGGTCACGGTGATCGGCGCGGCAGGTGCGCCGAACGGAGGCATTTGCATCGACACCGGGACTTGGCCTTCGAGCCAATACAGCATCGCGTTGACGCTACAGGTCTCGGGCAAGGTCTACGGCGGGGGCGGAAAAGGCGGCGACGCAACCGCCGGTCTCGGCGGCGACGCCATCTATTGTCGCGAGAACATGACCATCACCGTCAATTCCGGCGGCCAAGTCAAAGGCGGCGGCGGCGGCGGCGGTCAGGGCGGCGGTTGGCAGCACGATATGAACGACGGCGAAGGCAATTGGGACACGAGTTATCTCGAAGGCGGCGGCGGCGGCGGCGGTTTTCCCAACGGATCAAGCGGCGGCTCAAATGGACCAGGCGCCGCGGGTACGGCGGGAACAACCAGCTCAGGCGGAACAGGTGGCGCGGGCGGCACCATCCTCAATCACACCTGTGGCGCAGGCGGCGCAGGTGGTGGCGCGGGTGCGAATGGATCTGCTGGAGCAGCCGGCGCCGGAACGCCAAACTGCAACAACCTCCATTGTTGGTATGGCCCTGGGGCTGGCGGCGTGGGCGGCGCTGCTGGCTACGCCGTCCGCAAGAACGGCAAGACCGTGAGTGTCACCAACAACGGCACGATCACTGGTACCGTCGGCTAGAAGGAACGACAATAACCACTACGCAGCGCGCATCGTTCGTCTCAACTATCGCATCCGTTCGCGCTACAATTGTGCGCGCCGACGGAATTGGCTAGTTCGACTACGAGCTGTCTGGGTGGCACGAAGAATAGACGGGACGGAAGCCATCGAGTTCGTCAGTCGCGGCTCGACCTCCGAGCCCCCAACCTGCTGAAGCACAGCCTCAATAGCCGCGCTATGGCCCCAGCCTTTCTCGGTGAAGTCCCATGGCGAACCGACCGCGCCCCCCCACAACCATAACGAGCACAAAACGCAACGCCGCAAGCTCGGCGACGACCGCGTCACACGCCGCGCCTCAATCGCAATGACCGACCACACCGCCAAAGGCGGGCATGCGCAGGCTTATCCACAGCTTTGTGTGCGATCCGGAGTTTGGTAGCAAACTGGTAGCAGGCTGTGGATACCGGCCTTGCGCCGGCGCTGCTACCATCTCGAATTCGGCTTAAATCATTAATTTTATTGGGTTTCCTTGGAGCGGGCGATGAGATTCGAACTCTCGACCCCAACCTTTCTCGGCGCCAGATTCAAACTCAAGTTCTTAACCGTGGAATCAGCTGTTGGCAGAGCCGGTGCCGTTGGAGCCAGGTGCCCCGGCACTCGTCATTACACGCGACCGACTGGCAGCTTTTAGGGTCAGAACAGCCGATCCTCGCGATGGCATTCACCGGCTGAATCTCGCCGAAAGCGGACATTGGTGCTCTAGTAGATTTCAACGACGATGGCGTCTTGATTGGGAGCGGTCCACTCGAAGATTTGGCTTTCATAGGGACCATTTTCGGTATGGAGCCGAACCCAATCCCCGCTGGAGAAGCTCATCCGAAGCGTCGTGGATGATTCAAGCGCGACATCAGTAGGAACTTGACCGACCAACAACCAAGCTGGGATGGCGCAAGGCCCTTCCTCCCATGTGTATTCGACGTCCTGTAGGCAGAAATCCACTCGCTGCATGTTCTGAACGCGCAAGAGTTTGCCAAACGCGAACTGAAAGTCGAATGCGCCGAGGCCAACATAGTGGACGGCTTCCCCTCCGAGTTCGGGGCGGAGCAGGTCAACAATCTTGTCTTCGAAGGCGCGCATTGGGTCTGACTATCACAACGGGCAAAGCGTCCGGGCCAACCTACGTCATAGGCGCGATTTCTGCGACCGGCCTACCCTCTCCAATACGGCCAGTGACTTAGCCCCCGCAGCAACGGCGTGTTGTCGCCGATTGCGGTCATAGGACATCGACGGCAAAATGCGACCATTGGTAGAGGCGCAAGCATCATGAATCGCCGCAAGCTGTCGCTAGGTTTGCTAACTCTCTCGCTAGTCGGCGGCGCTAAAACCGCTGAGGCCGAGTCATGGTTTCGCTATCATACTTTTCGTCAACGCAGTCGATCGATGCAGCCTACCATCCAGCCTGGAGATAGAGTTAGGGTTCGGTTGGGCGAAGCCACCCTGGGTGTCGCGGACGGCAACGGATTGGTCCAAGTCAATCGTGGCGACTGTGTCGCCTTCGTCGCCCCAGTTTGGTCGGACGCCATTGTTATCTTCAGAGTGATCGGACTGCCCGGCGAGACTATTCTCTCGATCGATCAGCAAGGCGTTCTTATCGACGGCGTTTCGATTGTTCGCGAAGATGCGGGGCCAGCACCAAGTGACCCATCGTATTACATCGACAATCCCGCTCCTGGCCCCTGGCGGGAATATGAAGACGCTCGATTCGTTCGCGAGTCTCTGCCCAACGGCGTGTCATTCCTAACGTTACACACCAGACCACCCGGTTCGTTCGCTGCTCGCCCAGCGCGCAGTCCGGTTGTTGTTCCGAATGACAACGTGCTCGTGCTGGGTGATGCCCGCGACAACGCCAACGACAGTAGATTTGAACTCGGGATGCTCCCGTTATCGCAGGTGGTCGGCAAGGTCGTCAGCGAGCAAGCCTAAGCAACTGACCGGAATGGGCCACGGCACGACATAGCGACGAATGCCGAGAGGGGCTTACTCGCTCCGAAGCTGCCCGCTGTGCCCTGCCCGTTCGAACGGCTCACGATCGCCGATAGGCGACACTCCTCACATCGGGCCGATCACCGCGCATTTGTCTTCGTTGGTGGGGCCGGAATGTGCCCCGCGCCGCCGCCAGCTAGAACCGGTTCTTCAAAGTCATAACATCAGCAATTTGCTCAACGCTCTGTCCGTCTAGATTGAGATACAAGATCAGCGCGTTGAGAAAGTCGGCCTCATCCTCGGTCAAATCCCCGTCCGCCAAGACGAGATCCAAAGCGTGCGCAAAGAGTGACAGCCGCATTTCGTTAGGAAGAGCAGCACACGCCTCACGCAGGGCGCCTTCGTTGTCACGCAAGCGCTCAACTATACGGATGTTTATTTCGGTTAGCTGCACAGGCGAAAGCGACTTCAAAGCACGTGATCTGTGAACCAGTGCGATCAGCTCTTCCTGCTCGACGGCGGCGATTTCCCCGTCGCAGCCAACCGCGGCAAGGAGAACCGCAATAAACGCTTCCGGCACGCTCCAATGGCCGGGGGTGCGCGAAGCGCTGGACCCGACAAGCTGCGACCAGTCAAGTGTCTCCTCTGGAGAGGACTTGCCTAAGGTTGAAACAAAGAAGTTCGTCATGGATCGCGCTCCTATCCATTCTGACTATCGATCCAGCAGCGCCAACCCTTGATCGAGCGCAACCGCGCTGCTGCAGATTCACGGCGGCAGGAGAGACCGACGGGCTTGCGCGCGCAATTGTGGTCATTGGTCCAATTCGCCGAGATCAGACGCTACAGTCGAATACCACCGTTGCGATTGCCAATTTCTCTCAGGTACAAACTCTCTCTAACACTTGGCGTCTTTTCGAAAGGCTATGCCCATGCTCGAAGGCTCATGCGATTGCGGCGCGGTACGCTACACCGTGGATGGCGCGTTGGACGAAGTGACGGAGTGCAATTGTGGCATCTGCCGCCGCTCAGGCGGGCTGTGGGCCTACTACTCGCCGACGAAAGTGACAATGACTGGGCCGACCGATATCTATATGCGCGGCGATCGAATGCTAGAAATGCACCACTGCAAAACCTGCCGATGCCTAATGTGGTGGGTGCCGGTGGACAAAAGCTACGACCGCATGGGTGTAAACGCGCGCATGCTTCCGCTAGGCGCGTGGGATGAGACGCCAGTTAAGAAGTCCGACGGGGCAAGCTGGTGACGGGGAGGATCATTGCCCTATTTCGACCGCTATGGGGCCATCGTGGGTCGTTGGGCCGATTTTGGCGACCGGCCCGCTCTCTCCAACCCAGACAGTAGCTTAGCGTACGCAGAACTGGTTCACGATAGCCGACAACCGCTGTTTGGATCCTCCTCTCCTGGGGCGCGACATAGACCCATTCCTGTCAGGCAGAGTTCGTCCGAAGCGTCGGCGATCCGCTCATACACGAGATGCGCGCATGGCCCGACGCAGTCTGGATTCCACCGGCGATACGGGCGACAAGTCCGAGTTGCACTTCTCCTTGCTTCGGATCGCGTGACAGCATCACGCCCGAGCAGTGCACACAGGTGTTCACAGGTGTGATAGCCAGGAATCGCGAAGAGAATGCGAGCAACTGTTCTTGCCCGCAGAAGCCAAGCAGGTAGCGTCCGAGATAAGCCATTGACAGCATCCCGTGTGCGAACACGTCCGGCTGGCCAGCAGCGTGGGCAAAGTCGCTGTCGATATGCATCGGATTGTGGTCGCCGGATCCCCCCGCGTAGAGCGCCAGCACTGTCCGTGTGATCGGACCGAACGTCTGAGGCGGAAGTTCGTCTCCGGGCGCGAGAGCGAGCGCCTTAAGGCAGAATGCAAATGTCGGTGGCGCCGGGAGCGCTGGATGCCCCGCCGCGTGGGCGGCTTCTTCATTGACGTACACTGGATCGGTTTCACCGATAGCGAGCGCGAACAGTCGAAGTTGTCCCTTATCCACCTCGACCGTTGCGGAAGCGGCGCGCCAGCCAACGAAGCGCGCGTCAATCACGCCGCTGCGCCCGCTGTCAGGAACGCCTTGAGCGCAGCCCAGGCGTCCGGTTCGGTCAAGAATGGCGCGTGGCCTACGTCTGGGACGCTGGCGACAATCAAACCCGGTTTGCGCCGCCGCATCTCTTCGACAGTAGATTGCATAAGGATGTCCGTGATGGCGCCGCGAACGATGAGAGTCGGAATCGGCGTCAGCGTGTCGAACAGCGGCCACAAATCGGAAATATCTTGCGACCCTGGAGCGACGGTACGCGCGATCGCGGGGTCGTAATCGAGAACAATGCGTCCGGGCGCCTCCTCACGACAAATCTTGCGCGCGAAATTCAGCCAGAACGCCTCTCCCCGCTCTTTCGGAAATGCCACCCCATTAACACTGCGGCACAGGGCGGCCGCTTCTGGCCACGATGCCATGGGCTCGCCCTGGCCGACATAGGACTGGATGCGTGCGAGGCCAGCTGGATCAATCTCCGGGCCAATGTCGTTGAGCACGGCGCCGGCCAGCCGCTGCGGCGCGGTCGCCGCTGCGATCATGGTCATAAGCCCCCCCATTGACGTCCCCACGAACACGGCTTGGTCGACGCTCAAATGATTGAGCAGCGCCAGCATGTCCTGGGTGTAGACCCCTGGATTGTAGCGCTCGTGCTTGGAATCGGGATCCGACCCGCCACGCCCGCGCTGCGAGGCGGCGATTACGCGCCGGCCCAGCGCAGCGATCATGGGCGCCAGCTCCTCATAGTCACGCGCATTGCGCGTCAGGCCGTGCAGGCACAACACTGGTGGCCCAGTGACTGCGCCGACAGGCGCATAGTCGCGATATTGCAGCTTGAGCCCATCGACATTGGTGAACTGGCCTTCCGAGAAGCCATTGGTCATGATCGTCTCCCTGGACGAAGTACGCGCCAGCGTCGCGCTCGCCCAGTCATGCTTGAGTCTCGGCGCCGAAAGGAAGAAGAAGAACGAGGCGATTAGATAGAAGACCGTGCCGCATAGGATCGAATAGCGCAGCGATTCATCGCCATAGAATCCGCGCATCGCGTCGGAGAGCGCGCCGATGATCACGTCACCGAGTGCGAGGCCGACTAGGTTATTGATGAGCAGGAATACGGCGGTCGCCGTGGTACGCATATTGGCTGGCACGATGTGCTGAAACGCCGAGATCACCGGACCTATCCAAGCGAGCCCGAGCGCAGTGGGCAGCAGCAGCGCAAGGAAAATTGTCGTCAGCGATGGCGCGAGAATGCCGAACGCATAGAGCGGCGCCGCACACAGAAACGCCACCGCCGGCGTCAGCGCGTAGGCGCCGCGATGCTTCTCACCGAATATGTCTGCCGCAAGGCCGCCGAGGAACAAGCCGACTGTACCCCCGACCAGCACGATGAGGCCGTAGAAGTAGGAAGCGTAAAGCAGCGGGCCTGCATTGTCCGGGACCATCCAGCCCGGCAGGAAACTGAGATACTCGGGCAGTGCCTCGCCGTAAGAGCGCACCAGGAACGCCGGCAGCCAAGCGAACAGCCCGTAGCCCATGATCGAAGAACTCGCCGCGCCCAACGACAGCGTCCAGAATGATCGCTTGGTCATCAGTGTGGCGACCACAGCCACGATTGAAGCGCCGCTGGCGAGCTTTGCGCCACTGTCGAAGCGCCCTCGCACCGGCTCGCGCATGCCGAGGAGGAATAGAGGCGCAAGCGCCACGCCGGCGAATCCGACGATGATGAAAGCGGCGCGCCAATGCAGCAGCGTAGCGACGACACCGCCAAACACGATGCCGATGGCGCCTCCGATGGGAATGCCGAAGGAATAGATCGCCAGCGCGCGGGCGCGTTTGTTGGGTGGATAAAAGTCGGCAATGAGCGAATAGGCTGGCGCGATGCCGCCCGCCTCGCCGACGCCCACGCCCATGCGGGCGAAAAATAGCTGGACCGCATTGCCGACAAAACCGCAGGCCGCGGTCATCGCGCTCCAAATCGTGAGCGCGGCCGTGATGATCCAGACCCGGTTGCCGCGATCGGCAAGCCAGGCAATCGGCACGCCGAGCGTCGAGTAGAAGATCGCAAACGATACACCGCGCATGACGCCGATCATGGTGTCGGAGACGCCGAGTTCCTCCTGAATGGGAATAGCGAGAATGCCGATGATCTGGCGGTCGATGAAGTTGAACGTATAGACCAGTATCAACAAAGCGAGCACAAACGCGCGGTAGCCTGCCGTGTCGTGGGGGGTCTCGCTCATCCTTTCCGGTCCAGCGCCCTGGCGGGGGCCCAATAGGGCGCGCGCAGCTCACGCTTCAGTAACTTGCCATTGGCGTTCCGCGGCAGCGATGGGCGCAGCTCGATGTTAGCGATGCGTTGCTGCTTGCCCAATTGAGCGTTGGTCCAACCACGCAGCGCCTCGGTGTCGATGGCATGCGGCTCGCGTAGTACGACCAGGGCCAAAGGCGTTTCGCCCCAGCGGTCGCTGGGCACGCCGAACACCGCGCAGTCGAAGACTTGGTCATGACGCATGAGCACAGCTTCGAGATCGGCTGGATATATGTTTTGGCCGCCGGAAATGATCATGTCCTTCTTACGGTCGGTAATGGTGAGATAGCCTTCCGCGTCGAGGCGGCCAATGTCGCCGGAACGCAACCAGCGCCGCCCTTCCGCATCGATCCAGAATGCTTCCTCGGTGGCTTTTGGATTGTTCCAATAGCCGTTCATGGCGAAGCGACTCAGCGCGGCGATCTCGCCCGCCTGTCCGCGCGGAACGGGATGATCGTCGGAGTCGAGCACGACGATGTCCCCGCCGGGCAGCGGCTTACCGACCGAACTCATCCGCCCATGCGCCTCTTCAGGCGCCAGTGTTGTGATAATGCCTTCTGTCGAGCCGTAGAGTTCGATCACACCGCATGGAAACGCGTCGAACAGCGCCTGCTTGATGTGCGCCGGCAACGGCGCGCCGCAGCACATCATCGCCTGCATCGACGTCCGATCGCTGGTTCTAAACTCCGGGTGCTCGAGCAGACGCTGGAACTGCACGGGCACCATGGAGGTGTGAGTGATGCGTTCGCGCTTCATCGCGTCGAATATTTCGGACGGATCGAAGCCCTCGTGGATCACGAGCGTGCCGCCCAGCATCAACGTGGGCAGCATCCCGGCCCACGTGATGTTGGAGTAGAGCCCGGTGACAACCAGAAGCCGCGCGCCTGAATGGTAACGCAGCGCATGACCGAGATCATGGGCCCAATCGAGCCTGCCTTTGTGAGTATGGGCGATGCCCTTTGGTTGGCCGGTCGTCCCGGAAGAGTATATGATGTTGCAGATTGCGTCCGGCGCCACCGGCGCCCTCGGGGCTTCCGCTGACTGCGCGTCACGCCAGCGGGCGTAGCTTGTCCATGTCGAGGCGGGATCGCCGCCGGCCAGGACAAGCAGTTTCGCCTCTTCGAGAACGCGCGCCGACAGCCGCCCTTGATGCTCGGGCGTTGCGAACACCGCGGAGACGCCAGCGTCGCGGAGCATAGCATCAATGGCTTCGTCGGTCACAGTCGTATTGAGCGGCGCCACAATCGCCCCGGCCTTCATGGCGCCGAACAGCACCTCGGCCATGGCTGCGCCGTTGCTCATGAGAACGCCTACGCGTGCACCGTCGCCGCAACCGGCCGCGACCAATCCGTTGGCGACTTGGTGGACGCGCGCGCTGAGCGTGCGCCAGTCGACGCGTTCAGCGCGCGTAATAAGCGCAGGATGGTCGCCGCGCCAGACGCCGTGCGAGGAGAAAATGTCGGGAAGAAGGGGCTGCCGCATGGGCGACTCCCGCCGTGGGACTGACGCGGACTCAGAGAGTTGCCCGCGTCAGTCAACCAACCTCAGAAACGAAGCTCAACCGAAGCTGTGAACGTCTGCGGGTTGCCGTAGAACGCGAGCACCGAATTATCGGTTGCAGCACCGGGGAAGTTGTACCCCGAGGTGATGTAGCGCTCGTCGCTGAGGTTGCGCCCATAAAGGCCGATGCGCCAGCGGTCGTTGTCCGAGGTCCAATAGACCGCTGCGTCATAGAGCCAGAACGCCGGCTGATCGAGCAATGGAATCGCAACCTCAAACTGTTGCGTGTCGCCTCGGTACGCCGCTGAGCCGGTGAATGAGATCATGCCAGGCGTCGGGCCGATCGTCAGCGGGACCGAGTAGGTCAAACTGGCATTACCCGTCCAATCAGGCGTGTTCTGCACATCGCGCTGGCTTGATACGTCAACACCGCCCACGATGAACTCGGTGTACTCGGCGTCGATGTAGCCGAATGAAAGCGCGCCCGAAAGATTGTCGGTGAATTGCGCCGTGCCTTCGAACTCCACCCCCGTCATCTCCGCGGCGCCAGCGTTGGTCACCGTGCCGACGAAAGTCACCGGCGGTCCTGGGATGATCACCGAGCCTGGAATCTGAACATCTGTGTACTCGGCGAAAAACACGTCGCTGTTGATGCGCACACGCCCGTCGAACAGTGAGAACTTCGCACCGATCTCGTAGGAATCCACGAACTCGGGCAAGAAGCCTTCGCGAACATCGGCGTTGGCGAAGTTTCCACGCGGGTCAAAGCCCCCGCCCTTGAACCCCTGCGAGTATGATGCATAGAGGTTGAGGTCGGGGTTGGGTTCCCAAGCAAGGATCACGCGCGGCGTGAAAGCGTCGTCGGTGCGCGTGCCACGGAAGGTCGGCACTGGTTCGGTCGCGCCGATCACGCCAGGTCCGCCGAATGCAGGAGACGGACCTGGCGCGAAGAATTGACGTACGACTCGAGATGTGCGCTCGTCCTCGGTGTAGCGCCCACCGACGGTCAGACTCCAATTTTGCGTGAGGTCGAGTGTCGCCTCCCCAAACACCGCCCAGGTCTCGGTATCGACGTCGCCTATGGTTAGCTGCGTCAACGTTGGGAAGTAGACGTCGAAGGCATTGTAGGCGTTGGCGTCCAAGAAGTAGGCGCCCCCTACGAAAGTGAGGCTCTCACCTTGATAGATGACCTGCAGTTCTTGGCTGAATTGTTCGTTGGTGTAGACGACAGGTGCATCAAAACTCCGCGCTGCGGTGGAATCAAAGTCGATGGGGGATTCCGACTCGTCCTCGCGATAGGAGGTGATCGAGCGCAGGGTCCAGTTCGCCGCCGGCGACCAGTCGATAAGCACTTGGCCGCCCGTAGCTTCGACATGGTTGCGAGTGACCGGCCCCAAGAGGGTGATGCCGCTTTCGGTATCGTAGTCGCCCGAGAGTGGCGACATGCCGCTGACGCCGCTCGGCAGCAGGCGATAACCTTGCCGGGGCGACGAATCATCCTCGGTGTAGTCTGCGGAAACACGAACGAGGAAGTCCGATGTGGGCTCCCATTCCGCCGACACGCGCGCAGCGAACACATCCTTGTCGTAATTGTCGTCGCCGGTCGTCAAATTCTCTCCAAATCCGTCGCGGGTGAAAGCGGCCACTGCTGCACCCACCCGGAAGGTGTCCGACAGCGGCGCCGAGCCGGACAAGATCACATCCATTTGGTTGTAGCTGCCGTAATTGAAGCGCGCGCGCAGCGTTGCGTCCTCTGGGTCGATGCGCCGCGTCACATATCTGACAGCGCCACCGATAGTGTTGCGTCCGTAAAGCGTGCCCTGCGGCCCGCGCAGTACTTCGATACGCTCAAGATCATACACGTCGAGCACAGCGCCCTGGGGACGATTGAGATAAACATCGTCGAGATAGATACCGACGCCTTGCTCAAATCCAGCAACCGGATCTTGCTGGCCGACGCCCCGAATGAAGGCGGTTAGCGTTGAATTGGTGGCGCGAGAGTTCTCAAGCGTGATGTTGGGTGTCGATTGCGAAATCGCTGTGATATCTTGAGCGCCCGCCGCTTCCAGCGCATCAGCCGAGAACGCAGTGACCGCAACGGGAACGTCTTGAAGGCTTTCCTCGCGTCGTCGTGCGGTGACAACGATCTCTTCGCTGCTCGCTGTCTCCTCCTGCGCCAGCGCAATCCCGCCCGTGCCGATCGCAATGCTGCTCACCCCGACGCACAAAGCCGCCAGCCAGATTCCACGCGTGTTCATCGCAGACTCCCTTCCCTATGCGCCGATATTTAATCGGTCGTATAATTAATTATGGCGATTTGTGACGGCGAGCGATAGGCTTGTCAATCCCGCGCCCTTGTCGGGGATGCGCCAGTGGGCGATAGACCCACGTTCGCCCCCAGGAGTTGCTGAAATGCCTCACTCGCCAGCGCGCTCCACGGCGTCAGGCGCCCGCCGTGCCGGTATGCGGCCGCTGCAGCGTGCGCGACCGGGCCGGCCGCCAAAGAACGGCGACGTAGCGCTACGTGAGAGAATATTGGATGTGGCCGAGGAGCAGTTCGCCAAACGCGGATACGAGGGGGTCTCAACTCGCGCCGTCGCCCGCGACGCGGCCGCCACGCCGGCGATGATCCACTACTACTTCAACAGCAAGCGCAAACTGTTCGACGCTGTATTCGCGCGCCGCGCCGACGTGGTGAACAAGGAGCGCATGGCGGCGCTCGACGCCTATGAGGCAAGCGCTGGCAACAACATTACCGTTGAAGGGGCTATCGCCGCGTTCCTGCGCCCGGTGTTAAACAAGCTCGATACGGGCGGCGCCGGCTGGCGCAACTATCTGGCGCTCGTGGCGCAGGTCGGCAACCTGCACGAATGGGGCGGCGCGGTGATGACCCAGTCGTTCGATCCCATCATCCAGCGCCTGATCAGCATCATCCGAAAGGCGCTTCCCGACACGCAGGACGAAGAACTCTACTGGGCCTATCACTTCCTTTCGGGCGCGCTCATGCTCACGCTCGCGGAAACCGACCGCATCGATCGTCTCTCCAAGGGCAAATGCAGATCCACTGACATTGCCGCGATAGAGCCTCGCCTTGTGCAGTTTGCATCCGCGGGGTTTCGGCAGATGTGCAATCAACAGAAGGGTACGCAGGCCAAGAAGCGCAAACCCTGAATCGGCCCGTTCACGGAGCCGAGGGAGACGAGCGAATCCAATGTCAACAGCCGCGAATCGGCGCCAAAGCGGCCTTCGCCTTTACTGCGCTCGATTGAGTGGTTCTTCGCCCGCGCACCAGGAGCGTCAGACATCGGCCGTGCACAACATTACGCACTTTTTCGCAAGTGCTTAGCGACCACCGCGCGAAAAACCGGCCGCTGAAAGGTCAACCGAAATAGCGCAATGGTCAGAGAGTCGAGCGTCGCCAAACGTCCATTCACGAAAGCCAGAGGCGCCGGCAGTCGCGCGGCGATCCAGCACGATGTGATCAATAAACTGCCCGTATCGCGGATCGCAGTGAGCACCAACCGCCCCCGCAGCCAAGCTTAGATCCGCGTTTGCTGGCTCTGCATCATCCCATTCCACCCACACCCGATCGCCTGCCACCGCTAGCCGTCTGTTGAAGTCCCCCAACACTGCGAACCGCACGCTTTCCGCGGCACGCGCATCCATCCAAGCTTCGACAATGGGGACTTGTTCAAACAGGCGCGGGCAATCGTTGCGCGTGTCTCCCTCCGAGCAACCCGACTTCAAGTGGACGGCAAGCAAGCGGATCGGCTCGACGCCGGCGCCATGCACTGTCACGTCCACACCGGAGCGTAAGTCTTGCCCGCCGGCCTGCAGAGCGACGACATCTGCGTGCCGAGTAATCTCCAGATCACGTCGCACAGCCAAGCCAACGGCTTGCCGCGTCAGATGTTGGCCGGGACGATCGTTGCATTCAGTGCGGCGTCCTGATCCTTGCCGGCTCTCGATAACGATCTGATAGCGAGCGGGATCGAACACGCGTGCGGCAGCGGCCTCGTTCTCCACCTCTTGAAACGCGATCACGTCGGCGTTGATTGCGTCGACATATGCGCGCATCGCAAGGTAGTCAGCATCCGACCGCGGCTCGCAGCCCGCGCCCGACTCCTCCGTCAAATGCTCAAGATTCCAAGTGGCAACAGTAAGAGTGCGCGCCACCGGCGCCGGCTCAGGTACTTGGGCGCAAGCGCCAACCATCAGTAAGAGCACCGCCAACGCCTTCATACTTCTACTCCTCGCCGGCCCCGAGCTAGGCCAAGAACCGAAGCCAAACCGGCATCGTTAGCAACGCTCCAATCAGGAGCGCACCCACCGCGTCTACCGCGATCTCCCACGGCTTCCGTGTCGGCCCGCTTGACGGGATGGGTGGCGGCGTCCAGTGGCGCATTGCGGCCTTATAGGATCAGTTTCGGCGTTCGCTAACACCCGCCGCGTTCTGCGGCGGGGTCGTGTCATCTAGTGGGGCCCAGCGCATCCCGCGCCAGCTCCGCGGCGATCTCTAAGATCTTCGCGACAGTGGGCAAGTGTTCGCGCGCAAGCGCCGCCAATTGCGCGGTCATGTCGGCCACGTACTCGATTAGCTCTCTTTTCTGCATGTAGGCCCCCTCCAGTTGGGGCCCGCATACCGCTAACTCCCGCAAGCTTATCTGTGATCATAGATTCAGGCGAGCGGCGTATGCGCGCGGCAACCTTGCCGGGCGCCGCACTACGAGCACTTGAGCGAGGCAGCCATGTCGCGGCGCAGGTCCCCAGCGGCCCACACTTCAACAGGTCAGTCCAAGGCATCAGAACCGAGACGACCGCTTCGGCCCGTCGTAGGTCGTATTGCTGATTTCTGCGACCGGCCTAGTCCATCCAAAGCGGCGGCCGGCACGCTATCCCGCTGAACGGCTCACGATCGCCGATCTCAGACATTGATGTTGGGATGCGTGACGCCGACGATCGGTATCGAGAGGCACGATGCTCCGATATCCGCAAGAAGCCTCACGGCGCACCTGGCGCGGCTGCACTGAGTCCAGCAAGCCGGACTAGAACCGCCTTCCAACACGTACACCTGCCGTCATTGGCCGCGAGACGACGTCGTAGAACACGCCTTCGAGTGAATCGCCGAGCGGCGGCGCTCCGCAGGTGCCGACGGCGCATTCAGTGTAGCGGCCATTGATCCCGCGCTCGTCGAAGACGTTGTCGACGAAGAGCGTAATGCTGAGACCGTTCTGTTCAATGCCGGCGGAAATATCAGCGGTCCAATAGTCCGGCAGCGTGCCGAGCAGCTCGGCGTCGCTATCCGGTCCCAACGTCAGAATGCTGGTCTCACGCTCGCCGATATACGTCGCGCCCCCTTGGAAGAACGCTTCCCAATTGCCGAGCGAAAACTCGTAGCGCACGGTGATGTCAAACTTGAGATCCGGAGAGACCGGCAACTCGCTGCCCACCTCGGTGCCCGTGATTTCCGCACTCGTGAGCTCTGATGACAAGTACGTTGCGCCGGCGTTGATCCGCAGGCCATCGATCGGCACCCACGTGATCTCGGTTTCGATGCCATCAATCTCGGCGTCACCGGCGTTCTGAATTTGCGTCAGACCGCTGCTGCCCGTCGAGATGAAGGCGTATTGGAAATCGCTCCAGACCTGATGGAAGATCGCGCCGTTCCAGCGCAGGCGCCCGTCGGCCCAATCGGTCTTCCATCCGATCTCGTAATTGTCGAGGAAGTCGGCTTGGTACGGACCGAACGAGCCGCGACGATTGATGCCGCCTGGGCGGAAGCCCTCCGAATACGTCGCGTAGAGCATGCGATCGTCATCGATCTTCCATTGCAGATTGGCGCGGTAGAGCTGACCGGTCTCCGACGTCGAGGCGTCGAGATTCGTACATGGCGCACCGCGGAATGGTCCGCCAAAACACTGAGATTCACCCGTGCTGCCCGAGAAGCCAGCGCCAAAACCGAAGAAGCCGACGAGTGAGTTCTCGGTCTCATACGCGCGCATACCGACCGTGGCCGTTAGACTCTCGGTAATATCAAACGCGAGTTCGCCAAAGATGGCGCGCTCTTCGTCTGTGCGGGTTTGTTCGGTCAGCCATACTGTGTCGGGCCAACCGGTAACTTCGTAGTCGTCGCGGAAGTTCTCCGAGAAATAATAGCGCTGATGAATTTCGTGCTCTGACAGCTGGTAGAAGAGGCCCGCAATGACGCGGATGCGGTTTTCGGCGGGCGATGCGACGCGGAACTCGTACGTCTCGCGATCGTAGTGGTCGCGGCCTTCGACTTGCTGGCCGGGATTGATCGGATTGCCCAACCGCGCGCCGCCAGTAGCGACGTCACAGATGCTACCCGCGCCCGCGTTGTCGACGAAGTAGCAGCCGTAGCCCGCGAAGACGTCGTAGAAGTAGCCGTAGTCGGCGTAGTCCTGATTTGAATCGACGTCGCGGCTGAGGCGCGAGGCTGAGAACACGATGTCAAAATTGTTGATCTGACCTTCGACGGTCAGAGCTCCCTGAATCCAGTTGTCCTCATTCCATTCCGGGAAGAAGTGCGTCACCGCCAGTTCGCCCACGTCGCTCTGCTGCGCAAAGACGCCATTGCTGCGTTGTTGTTGACCCATAATCGTCGGCGTGACGGTCCAGCTGTCATTGAGGTCGATGCCGAGCGCAATCCGGCCACCCCAGGTGTTGACGCTGTTGTAGTTCTGCTTCGCGACATCGTCGTTTGTATCGACAGGCCCGGTGCCGAGACATCCAGCGTCGAAATCGCAGGTTTCGTAGAACCGGCTACCGAGGCGGTTGTCGATGTACCCGTCATCGTGCTCGGCCCATCCCACGATGCGGACCGCCGCGCGATTGCTCAGCGGAATGTTGACGTAACCTTCGCCGATCTGACCGAAGCCACCATAACGTGTTGCGTTTAATTCTAAGTCGTAGGCTCCGCTGAAGTTGCTCGGATCGGGCCGGTTGGTAATGATGCGAACCGTACCAGCTTGCGAGCTGGCTCCATAAAGCGTGCCTTGCGGACCCGCGAGAACTTCGACGCGCGACACGTCGTAAAGGTGCATGTCGAGATTGCCGACAATCGTCGTGATGGGCTGTTCATCGAGATAGGTGCCGACGCTCGGCATGGAGCCTGAGTGGTTGCCGTTCTCGCCACTGGCGACGCCGCGCATGAAGGGACGATTGTAGCCCGGCCCGTAACTCGGCGAGTAGGAAAGGGTCGGCAGGTGCTGCGCGTACTCTTCGAAATCGGTGATGCCCAGTTCTTGGAGCCGCTCTTCGCCAAGAGCGGTCACGCTGATCGGCACGTCCTGGAGATTTTCCTCGCGCTTGGTGGCGGTGACGACGATATCTTCCACCGCTTCTTGCGCGAACGAAGACGTTGATGCGACGGCACCGCTCAGCGCCGTCGTCGCAAATAGAACTGACTGCCAAGCCAGACGCACCGGCTGCGCTTGTTTCGTTTGCTTCGCCATGCTCGCTTCCCCTCGCTTGGTCGATCTCATCATTGTCGCGGATAGTCTGCGGTCACTCTCCCCAGCGCCGCCTTCAGTGGCCCGAGCCACGCTTCGTAGTTGCGCCATTGTTCAACGGCGCTCGAATAAATGGGCTGGCGCACCTGCTCTGAACTGGCGGTGCGCACAGCGCGTGTGTTGGCATGAAACTCAAGACATGCTGGCTCGAAGGGCAGCTCAAGATAGTCGAGTAGACGCCGCACCTCGCCCTCGGTGTTATCGATCATGTCCTCGTAAAGGACCCGATGGACGCACCCCGGCGCAGCTTCATCGAACCGCGCCATCAGCTCGGCATAGTCGGCGTAGTACCGGCCAACGTCAGTCAGATCGTAGGTAAAGGCTTGGCCGCGAGCGAAGTGCTGCTTGAACGATGAAAAACAAGCGCCCATCGGATGGCGGCGCGCGTCGATAATCTTGGCGTTCGGCAAGATGAGATGGATGAGCCCGACATGCTGGGAATTGTTCGGCATCTTATCGATGAAGAACGGCCGGCTCGTTTTCCGCTGCACGCGCGTGCGGGCGATGTATTCTTCACCCAACGCTTTGATTTGGTCCGGCGCGAGATCGGCCACAACCCCAGGATAGCTGCCGCCGCGTACCTTGCCGCCGCCGAGGCGCTTGGCGATGGCGATGATGTCGGGCAGCTCCATCGTGCCTTCGACCATCGAGTGGCTGGCGAGGATCTGTTCGATCAGCGTGGAGCCTGAACGCGGCAAACCGATGATGAAGATTGGATCGGCCGCCTGTGCGCCCTGCCCTTTGCGGGTGTCGAAGAACGCGCGCGTGAACAAGTTCGCGTGGTCGCGTGCTGCCTGGGTCGTCTCATCGGCCTTATAATCGAGGCCGGTCCGCCGAATGCGAGCGCCCTCTGCATAGTGCTGGAACGATCTTTGGAATTCGCCTTTGTCTTCGCAGGCCTTGCCGAGTGCATAATGGAGATGGAAGCGATCTTCGTCGCCGATATCGGCGCGCTCCACTTGCTGACTCATCCGCGCGACGGTCGCGTCGTTGAAGGGATGGGTCTTGAGGTTTGCGAGACTCCAATACGCTTCGCCAAAATGCGGTGCGTCCGCGATTACGCGCTCGTAGGCGGCAATGCTCTCACTGCGTAGACCCGCCGTCTTGCAAGCGTGCCCTAAGCTGAGCCAGCCACGTGCACTGCCTGGATGCTTCGCAAGCACGTCACGATAAATTGCGATCGCGTCCTGGTATTCGCCGATACGCGCGAGCGCTGCGGCGCGCAAAAACTGATAACTCGGATTGTCCGGATCGGCCTTCAGCAACACATCGAGTTGACGCAGCGCGTCCGTCGACTTGCTCTCCCGATGCAGAACAATCGCTAGATTGTGTCGCGCGGCGTGAAAGCTTGGCGCAAGTTCGAGGCAGCGACGCAAAAGCTTTTCGGCATCTTCAAAACGCCCCAACCGAGCGCCGACTTCCGCCAACATGCGGATCGCCGCCACATCCGTTGGCGTCGCGCGCAAGCGCTCGCGCAAACCTTGCTCGGCGATCGCAAGTTTGCCTTCAACAAGGGCCACAGCTGCCTGCATCAACTGGGAATCGCGAACCGACGCTTTGATAGATTGCGCGTAAGCCACATCGGCGCCCGTCACATCGTCGAGCAATGTGAGTTGGTCGCCAAGCGCGCGCCACACGGGCGCCTGCGGATCCAGTTCAGCAACACGACGCAGCGCGCTTACTGCTTCCTCATGGCGTCCCATGCGCGCGAGCGCGAGTCCTTGGACGTAGAGGGCGCGCGGCTCCTCGGGATCGACAGACAGAATTTCTTGAGCTTGCTCAAACGCTAGGGACGGATCGGATCGCAGGAGCAAGCGCGCATGTCCCAGCGCCTCCTGGATGGACCCTGTTCTCTCCGGCACGCTGGTCAGCATGTCTCTCCCGGCCCAAACCAGATGACTAGTCGCGCACGCTGTCAACAATAGTTCACGTTACCCCACCTGAACTGCGACCGACGCCCGGGGCGCCGTGGCTCCCAAGCATCAAAAAAATCTGCAACTAGCGCGAGAAAGAGGTGAACTGGGTCCGCACCGCCCCACGTCCGCCTGGCAAGACTTCCAGATAGTGGTGCGATCGGTTGGTCGGCCCCGAGCCGCAATGCAAGGGGGGCCGCGTTTCTTGCGAGGGTGCCAGATACAACACCGCCCAGTAGTTACAACATACACCCAACAGCGGATGTCCGTTTTGGGCCACGGCACGACATAGCGACAATTTCCGCGACCGGCCTACTCTCTCCAAGACAGACAGTGATTTATCGCACACAGCAATGGCGTGATCTCGCCGAGAACGGTCATTGGCGTCCGCGGAGCCTCTCGGCCAACAACTGAACAGCGACGATGTGGGGCGCGCGGCCGCCGTCGGGCGCAAACACCTCCAATGGCGCCTCTGGCGCGATCCCACGCCCCTCCCACACAATGCCGTCATGGTCGCGGTAAATTTCATTCGACATGGTCATCACCCACCCGTTCGGCAATGTCTTCGCCAAAACGTCCGAGAGTGCGCCGCGGGTCGCGGCGCCGGCGTGAGTGACATTCGGTAAACCGCGCAGCGCCAGCGTGAGCGTTTCACCGCCGCTGACCGTCACGTCGCTCGTGAGAACGTAAACCTGGCCCGTAAAGCGCCTTCCCTCTGCGGGAGGCACGAACGCCTCATGTGAGTACGGCGAAGCCGCGTCAGCGGGCGACTTGCTATAAGCGAGCGTCTCCGCCGACGCGAACCGCCCCGCAACAGCGCGACTGATAAAATCGTAGCCTCCGAGATTCACGCTAAGATCGAGGATGACGCCGCGCACGCCAGCAGCTTCAAAACGCGCGAGCGCATCCTCCATTGCTGCATCCAGTACGATCAGATCGCCGCCCGGATCGTCAAACTGGCGGCTCGCGTAGCCGCCGACAGTGTACAGCGCGATGTAACCGACATCCCCGCCGATGATTCCGTATTGAATGAAATCGTTTCCGGCCATCACACCCGCGCCGCCCAGGATGGTTCGGGCGATATCCTCTTCCCAATAGGCGAGACGCCATGCGCGCAGAGCAGCACGCGGCGTCAGTGCAGCTTCTCCTTGTTCAATCGCAATCTGCGTCCGCCCATCATTGGCTTCGAACACATGGCGTGCGCCGTCGAATTCACCCTCAAGGCTCAAATGGCCGTCCTTGATATTTCGCAGCATCGACGTGAGCAGCGCGAACAAGTCCGCTTCGCTCATGTGCGGTCGCACCTGAGCGCGCGCCGCCGCGACCTCTCGATCCCAGTCAACGCCATAGAGTTCGAAGAACGCGTAGTGCGCGCTCATGAAGCTCACGAACGCGTCGAAATTGGCGGCTGGTGTGTTTGGCGGCGGGGACGCGCATTCGGCGGGGACGGCCGCAATCCGCTCAAGGTGATAGGGATATGGCTCGGCTGTGGCGCGAACCGTCAACGAACCGCCATCAGGCGTCAGGCTGAACTGATCCATGAACTCGAGAAAGGTGCTGTCGTCCTCGCCGAACGGGATGCACAGATCCGTCGTCGCGTTGAACAGTTCGAACCCTCCGTCCGCGATCGCGACGATCTCGCCATACCCGTTCGACCGCCAGACACCGTTCAGTTCAGGGGGCAAGTTGGTCGGATCAAGTGCTCCGCCAACTGGCGCAGGCGCCACAGCGCTTGCGCATGCGCTCAACCCGACGCTGATGGCCAAGACCGCAATTCGACAAACCATGTTCGAGCCCTCTCGAGATGATCAGGACCATAACGAACTGTGGGATGCCAATTTCGGCTAATTCCGTTGAACAGCCGCCGAATACCGTCCAATTTCGCCGCCATGCCGACGAAAACCGCCAGACCGCTAGAACTCGACGATTTCGACCGCGCAATTCTGCAGATCGTGCAGCGCGACAATCTCATGAGCCACGCCGCCATCGGTGAGCGCGTGGGTTTGTCGGCCTCCGCCGTTCGCCGCCGCCTCGGGGCCATGCGCGAAGACAAGGTCATCGCGCGCGATGTGGCGCTCGTCGACGCCGATAGGTTCGGCGTAACGCTAGTCGTCACCGTGACGTTCGCCGTTGAAACGCCGGAGATCTACGCGGCATTCGAGGCTCAGGTTCAGGCGCTGACACAGGTGCGCCAATGCTATCATGTCGCTGGCAGCGCCGATTACATTCTGATCGTGCTGGCGCCCTCGCTCCAATTCTACGAGAATTGGTCAATGGAGCAGTTCATGGGCAACAACGCGATCCGTCGATACGATTCCGTCGTCGCGTGGTCCTGCAAGAAATTCGAAACCGCCATTGATAGCGCGGAACTCTAAGCGTTGGCCTTGATTATAGTCCAGCCGCTCACCCGCTCGCATGCCGCCGTCTGTGCGCAACCACTAACGGCTCACGTCCCTCGACCGCCGAGGTTGTGCGAGGCTCGGCGGCAACGTCGGCTAGTCTGGCCGTTTACACCTCATCTGGGCTCCCTTAGCTTCTCGCGGATGCGCTTACCCCTGATTTGTGCTGCGGTTTGGCTCAGCATCATGAATGCCGCCGCAGAGACACCCTCGCCTTCGGAATTCGCAGCTAGAGTGCGAAGCGGCGAGCTTGCAGCTGAGCAATTTGACTTCGCTGCAAACGGCTTCTGGCCAAGCGAAGCCACGACGCGCGCTCAATGGCGCGACGCAACGGTGGCAGAGCTCGTCGAGGGCGACGGACTGAGTCAAGGCTGCGCCATCCAAGATGTTGCCGGCATTGGCGCACTAGCTTGGGTCGGCTTAGCCGAGAGCGCGCTTGACGACGCAAGCTGGCGTGACGCCGCGCGCGCGCTTCGCATCGAATTTGACGCGCTGAATACACTGGCGGAAGCGCGCGCCAACGGCCGACGAGACTCTGCGGCGCGTCAGTCGAGCGCGGGACGCTACATGGACGCGCTGGGCGATGCTCCGAGCGGAGTAGCACGCGAAGCACTTCAGAGGGTCATACGCGACCAGACCTTCCGCGCAGCCTACATCTCCCCGCCGCCGCGATTGCCGACGCTCGCCAGAGAGCAATGGCAAACCCTCGTCGGCGCCAAACTGACGGCAATAGATTGCGACAACACCGCTTGGCTAGAACAACAACTTTCCAGCATCACTTGGTTCGACATCCCCACCTTCGGGCGGCGGGTCGATAACGCAGCATGGCTGATTGCCCAGCACGCCGATCGCAGCCCGGAACTGCAGCATCTCGTTTTGCAGAGGCTTGAGGCGCTGTCCGCCGGCGCGACAAACTTGCGCAATGTCGCTTTCCTATGGGATCGCGTTGCGGTGGCAGAGGGGCGGCCGCAGCGTTACGGAACCCAGATCCATTGTCGCGATGGAGCGCTTCAAGCGCTGAACGGCGTCGAGAATGAAGCTCTCATTGACGATCGTCGCGCCGAGATGGGCTTGCCGAGTTGGGAGCAATACTGGACGCAGATGCGAGGTGCCCTTTCCTGTGCTTCGTAGCGGAGCGCGTATGCGCGGTGTCAAAAAGCACGCTCACCAATCTTCGACGTGAGCGGATTTGATTGCCCTGCCAGTACGAGAGGTGGCTATCGGTTGACAGCTTAGCACTCGAGCCGAACACATAGCCGCAATACGAGACATCGAGCGGGAGGGGGACAAGCGTGCTCAAATGGATCATTCGGCTGATCGTGGCCGCTGTCGCACTTGTAGTCTTAGCCGTAGGCTCAATTATCGGGTTGCCTTGGCTGGCCGTCCTTGGTGAACAATTCGGAGCGGCCCCCTATCGAAGCCACTTAGCGGCAAATGAAACTGTGCTCGACCTCAATGCGCCGGATGCGGGGTTTGCATTGGCAAGCGACGACCTGAATGCCCGCTACATCATTCTGGGCGAAATGCACGGTTACGCGATGCCTCAACAATTTGACGCGGCGCTGATCACTTACCTCCAGACCGAAGGCCCACCGCGCTGGTACCTCGCAGAAATGACGCCGCGCGAAGCCATCGCCGTCAACGAATACCTAGCGGGTGGCGACGACGCTTATGTTCGGGCAGTTTTCGATCGGTTTGCGGAGATGGGTGTTCAGTGGGGAAACCAAGAATTCTTTCGCAAGCTGACATCTCTGCGCGCCTTGAACGAAACGCTTCCCGACACTCGTCAGCTTCGCTTTATCGGCATTGATCTTGATCGCGACGGCGATCCTCTAGATCTGCCTGAGACGGAAGATGTCGGCGCTCCGAATCTCAGCGATCCCGCTGCCGCACGAGCCATCAACGAGGCTTTGCTCCGCGTGCCAACGGAGACCGGCAGCCGTTACGCAGCCATGCGGGCGCGGCTTACTACGCTGGCCGAGATGCCCGGCTTTGCCGATGCGCGGTTCGCAGGACTGTGGGGCCTCTTCCACGCCAGCGAAGCGCCGATCAACAATTCCGAGCCTCTTGCACTTTGGCTCCAAGATGCCAGCGCCACCTACGCAGGCGATGTCGTTACGATCAATTCGATGTGCGTTGGCGATTGTTTCAACATGATGCCGGCCGCAGCTTTGCCAGAGCCAATGGCAGGGCCAAACGGAGAGCGCTTTACGTGGGTCCCGATGGGGATCGAAAGCCCGTACTTTCAGCGCCCCAAAGGCATAAGCGATTTCATACACGCGCTTGGGACAGATCGCGCCGCGCTCTATCGCGTTGGGGGCGAAGGTAGCCCTTACATGCAAAGCGACCGTCTCGCCGCCTCATCAGGCTATCTCGTCATGATGCAGCCATGGGAGGTTTCAGGAACCGCAGCGCAAATGACCGACTACTTGCTCGTCTATCGCAACAGTGCGCCGCTTCATCCGTGGTCAGGTGAGGCTTTCGATGTGAGCGGCCAAGCTGCGGAGGCGAGGTAGCCAAGCGGCACGAATGGGCCAATCATAGCCCGACAGACACAAACTTACCGATGGCTGCTTTTGAAGGTATTCCTGCCATTGCACGCTGACGCCGGCGCATTGAGTTCGCGCAATCCGACAGTGCCCCCCGTCGTCGTCTCAAGCCGCGCGGCGCGTGCGAGCGGCGCAACGGCTGCGCCGTCCTCCACTCCGTTGCGGCCCTATGGGTGCGCCGCGCGCAACATGCGCCACGCAAAGCGAATCCGACGCCGGGGATCGTCCCTGGCGAATCGGAGAACTCCCAATGTTGTGCGCCAATCCCTCACCCACAGAAGCCCCGCTCAGCCCTGCCATTCGCGTAACTAGCGCTATCGCCGACGCCCTCGAACGCGGCGTGCGTCCGTGGACCCGGCCTTGGTCCGCTAACGGCGCAATTAGTCTTCCTCGCCGCGCCAACGGCATCCCATACAAAGGCGTCAACACCGTCGCGCTCTGGGCCACTGCGCTCGAGCGCAATTTCGCCTCGCCATACTGGCTAACGTTCAAGCAAGCGCACGCGCTGCAAGCCTCGGTGCGCAAGGGCGAACATGGCGCCTACGTCGTCTATTACGGCGACCGCCCAGCTCGCGACGACGATGCCGACGACGCCGCGCCCGATACGCCTCGCCGCCACCGCATCCTGCGTGGCTACACCGTCTTCTGCGCTGACCAGATTGATGGACTGCCAGAGCAATTCCACGCCCCGACCGTCACACCTGTTTCACTTTCCGATCGTGAGACCGCATTGCTTGCAAGCATCGGACGTATCCCTGCGATCGTGCAACACGGCGGCGACTGCGCTTACTACGCCCCCGCTTCAGATCAGATCCATTTGCCAGTGCGCGCGGCGTTTTCGAGCTTTGGCTCGTATCTGATCACGCGATTACACGAGAGCGCGCATTGGACCCGAACTCCTTCCCGGTTGGATCGAGATTTCGGCCAAAAGCGGTTTGGAGATGCCGGCTATGCGCTCGAAGAGCTCGTCGCTGAACTCACTGCCGCCATGCTGGGCGCTACGCTCGAAATCCCGGGCGATCACATCGAAGATCACGCCGGTTACATCGGATCATGGCTAGAAGTGCTTGCAAGCCAACCGTCCGCATTCCTCACCGCGGCCGGCAAAGCCCAACAAGCGTGCGACTTCCTCATGCGCTTTGTTCAACCACCCGATTGAGTGGCGGCCGGTTTGCGCTGGCACAAGCGGCTTGCGTGCAAGACGATCACTCTCGCGCGCCTTGCAAAAATTCCTGACAAGACGGGTTGTCGGGAGTAGAGCACATGCGTTCTCCGCTAGGTGCCTATTTGGTGCCTGGCGGGGGATAACTCAGCGGAGCGAAGCGCTCCGCAGCGCGTAAGTGGTTGAAGTGATTGGTGGTGGCGGGTGGACTTGAACCACCTACCTTGGGGTTATGAATCCCACGCTCTAACCAGATGAGCTACGCCACCGAAGGGGCGGACACATACGCGCGGTGGGCGCGGCGGGCAAGCGGTTGCGCGGCATTTCCCGGCTCCGGCAATCCACTCTGGCAAATTCCTTTCCCCTGGCGGCCATCATGGCCTTGCGAGCCGGGCAAGCTCGGCGCAATCATGGGATAACCTGCCGCCGCGGGGGCCTTGGGAGGCAATTTTGTCCGAACCGCTGGATGCCATCGACGCCCGTATCCTGGAACTGCTTCAGGAAGACGCCAGCCTTTCGATCGCCGACATCGCCGAGAAGGTCGGCCTCTCCTCCTCGCCCGCCTGGCGCCGGATCGAGCGGCTGAAGAAGGCCGGCGTGATCAAGAAGCAAGTGACATTGCTCGACCACGAGAAGCTTGGGCTGACGTTTGAAGTCTTTGCATCGGTGAAGCTGCAACTGCCGTCGCGCGAGAACTTGGAAAAATTCGAAGCGGCGGTGACGACGTGGCCTGAGGTTGTCGATTGTGCGACGGTGACAGGCGCGGTCGACTACATGCTGCGTGTCATCACCAAGGACATGCACGCCTACGATGATTTTCTGCGCGACAAGATGCTGGGGCTCGGGCTCGTCAGCGATGTGCAGTCGCGCATCGTCATGCGCGCGGCGAAGCGGACGACGGCGGCGCCATTGGTGCTGATCGCGAGTGATCTCGAAAGCTAGCGCGCGTTGCGCTCCGCGGCGCGCAACATTTGCGCGGCGCGATTGCCAATATAGATCTGCGGATTCGAAGGCGGCGAGAGATTCTGCTCGCGCTCCCATTGCGTGATCAGACGCTTGGCGCGATCGAACGAACCGATCATGTCGCCGTGCTCGCGGACGCTTCGGTTGAAGTAGGCATCGCCGAAAAACGTCCAATTATTCTGCGGCTGACAGCCGAAAGATGAGCGATCCGGCGCGGCCGCGGTCATGACGATGGTGCCGTCGCTCATCAGCGGGCTGATGAAGGCGCCCGAGAAACATGCGGAGACAATGACGACGCGGTTCGGGATGTTGGCTTGCGTCAGCATCATGCTGAGGTGCGCAGGGCGAAGGCCGGAGAGCAGCCGGTTGTGCTCGCGGATGGCGGCGACGCCGTCAGGCTGGCCGTGCGTGGTGATGAAGAGTACGAACAGATCTTCGTTCGGATCCATGGTTGCGCCGATCTGGCCGATGGCGGCGCTAAAATTGTCAGGCGTCGCCGCCGGGTAAGTGCGCGGACCTTGGCCGCCAGCGGAAAGAATGATCGAGCGACCCTCGGCGCCGAGGTGGGGCCTCAGAATTTCTTCCGCTTGCGCGGCTTCCCGCTCAAACACCGGATCACCCCAGAACGAGACGCTCATCAGATAGACGTCCTGCACGCCGGGGCGCTGCGGCTGCAGCGCGGCGAGCGAGTCGCCCATCAGCTTGGCCAGGTTGGCGGCTTCGCTCGGCTGCGGCGCGATTTCGATAGCGCCGAACTGGCCATTGAATGGGTCACGCTGCTGCTGCGCCGTGGCGGGAACGGCCGCCGTCATCAGCGCCGCACCGAAGATTGCCGCGATCAGCCCGCTTGCCCGCATCTTGTCCCCCTTCGAAGACGCCACTTTCACCGGCATTGGCCGTCGCCGCAACCGCCGTTCCGCATAGCGTCCGGGCCCGTGCTGCGCTAGCACTCCCCTCATGTCTGAGGGGACGACACCGTCGCAACGGGACGGTTACATCGCTGTTCGTAAGGCCGAATTGGCCGAGGCTCTGGCGGCGAGCGCGCCGCCGGGCGAGCCCATGGGCGAGGTGATGAAGCTTCTGGGTGCGTTGCTGCACCATGAGGCGCACGCCGAGCTCGAGGGACTGAAGGCGCGTTACGATCCGCTCGATCCTGACGCCCCGCCCTCGCGGCGCGATGTGAGCGTGCGCGCTTTCGAAGCCTTTGAACACGATCTCAGCGATGCGCTGACGCGCGCCAACTTCGTCGAGATCGATCCTGACACGGTGCAAACGCGCGAGGCGACGAAGCGGTTGACGGGGTTGAGCATCAAGCCATCCGCCGCCGGCATTCGCCGCGTGCGCTTCTTCGCGCGCGGCGCACGCACGGAAACGATCGAGCTGAGACGTTGGTTTGGACTGAGGCGCGAAAGGATCGATGTGCAGGCGATGAGTGATGTCGTCGTGCTGGTTGGGTTCAAGGCGGAGGATGAAGCCGCGGCGCGCGCCGATCGGCAAGCGCTGAAGCGGATGCGGCGCGGCGTTCGAGAAGGCGCGGCGCTGGTGAAGCATTTTCGCAGCGTGGCGGCAGCTGAGCTTGTGACGTTGCATCCAGGCGCAAAGCCTTCGATGCGGCCACGCGATCAGGCGATGTTGGCCGGGCCGGCCGTGATTGCGGGTGTGCCGGTGCTGCTCAATCTATGGCCGGCGCTGACGGTGGTCTTCGCAGTGCTTGCGGCATATTTCGGCGCGCAGGGCGTGATCGAGGAGAGCGAGCTGAAGCGCGCTTTGGCGGCGGTCTCGGGCTTGGTTGCGGTCGTCGCTTTCATCATGCGTCAGCGGTTGAAGTATGAAGCGCAGACATTGCGCTATCAGAAGCAGCTCGCCGACACGGTCTATTTCCGCAACATCGCCAACAATTCCGGCGTGCTCGATCTCTTGATCGGCGCCGGCGAAGAACAGGATGCGAAAGAGGCCTTCCTCGCCTATTCAATTCTGCGCCGCGAAGGACGGCCGCTGGCGAAGGCGGAACTCGACAATTTCTGCGAGGCGTTTCTGCGCGAGCGCTTTGGGCTGGAAATCGACTTCGAGATCCACGATGCGCTGGGCAAGCTTGAACGGCTTGGGCTGGTGACGCGCGAGGGCGAAGCGTTCGCTGCAACCGCGCCGGCAGAAGCGCTTGTGAAGCTCGATACAGCCTGGGACGGGCTCTTCAATTTTTCGACGCGCCGTTAGCCGCACGCGAATGCACGCTGCGGTGAAACGGGAGGGCAGAGCGCGTTTCGGATGAAGCTTCTCAAGAGTATTTGGTTTTGGGGTTTGCCGAAGCGCGCCCTGCGCGGTTTGTCTTGCAACCGGCGGAAGCCTGAGGCGTTCGATGTCGACACAGGGGGCCATACGTTGGAAAGACGGGCCTCCGCAATTCTCCGCGCAGCTTTCGCTCGCATCGAAACCACGAAGTTCGTGTGATCAGTACGGCCTTCTCCCGCACGCGTTGAGGATCTCAACGCTCCGCTCTCAACGGACTGATCGACCCGCGACGCTGGGGTTCTGTTCGTCGCTTAGCGCCTGACTTCACGTTCCCGGATGACGCGCAGAACGAGCCAACCTCGCTCTGGACCCTCGGCTTGCTTTCTTCTCACCGAGCTGAAGCATTTCACGTCGCCGTTTCCTGCTTCTTCGCGTTCAAACCGCGTCCCCTGCGCGTGTTGGCGGTTGGATCCAGTAGCCTCCCTGCAAGGAACGGAGGCAGTCTCTCATGCCCTGATCGCGGTCGGATAGATTTCTGCAAAGCGCCCAATTCTCAAGGCAAAGCGCGCAGAAACTGTGGGATAGAGGCGCGCTCAATCCGCAAAATACCACCTTTTCTCACTGCAGGCGGGGTAACGCTGCCTGCAATGTCGTGTAATGGCCGAGACCGGCGCACACGTTGAGAGTCGCAAGATCACCGAGTCGATCCTTGAAGGCTTGCGCCATCGCCGGCGGCGCCCAGTCGTCGTCGGCGGCGCTCCAGATCTCAGTGGCACAGCGGATTTCGCTCAGCACCTCGGCCCATGGTCGAACATAGGCGAGAAGCTCACGGCGATACGCGGCTTGGCGCCGACCCAGACAAGTGCGCATGCCTGCCGTCACCACGCTTGCAAAACGCCGCGAAGCCAACAAACGCGTGTCCTCTTCCGGGCTCCGACGAAACATCGTTCGAAGCGCAAGCTGAGGCGTCATGGCGACAAGACACGCCTGAACGGCGGTGAAAGCGCGCAGCGTCGCACTTCCCTTTTGCGCCGCCTCAAACACCGGCCGGCCAGCCATATCGGAAAGAAAGTCGCCGAGCTCCAACGGCGCAGCCGGCGCAATAAGAATGAGCTTGTCGACCAAATGACTTCGCTTCGCCGCGATGTACGCCGCCGACATCGCACCGAGTGAGAAGCCCGCAAGCGTCACAGGCGCCTCGATGCTCAATGCATCGACGGCTGACAGCAGGTCCGTTTCATAGTCGTGTACGCAGAGCGCCAATCGATCGAGACCCTGAACATGGGCCAGCGGCGCCTCAAACGCGGAGAGTTCTTCCGGCGAACCGGGCAAGCCGTGGCAATAGATCACTCGGCGATTCACGCGGGCATTTCTATTGCTGGCGGCGGCGCCTGCAATGTGACGGGATTACTCACTCCGCAGCGTAGACGGCGCGGACGTGACCGTCGGTGTAGCCGATGATGCGGCGCCTGGCGCCCGGCCAGGTGGTGATGTCAATCACCATACGCGGGCTGTCGCGGACATTGTCCGTGACCGCTTCCGGCTCAAGCCGCACCCAGGCGAACGGCGCGCGTTCAGTGGCGCGCGCGGCGGCCGACTGGATCGCGTCGACGATCGCCTCGCGCGCTTCGCGCGGTGGATATTGCAGGAAGACGGAATGATAGACGATGGTCGCGGCGTCCCCAGCGCGCGCGCTCAGCTTCTGCGCGAGCCAGTGCGCGGCGTCGGCGCGTTCAACCTGCACGCCGGTTTCGCGCGCCAGCGCGACGGCCCCATCGAAGCGCGCGAGGCGATCGGGTTGATCGGGCCAGATGTAGGATTTGAGCTGGAGGCGTTGCGCGTCATCGCAAATGTCGAGCGGGTTCAGATCGCACGCAGCGCGGGAGCGGACATTGATGTCATGCTCGATTGGCGGCGCTGCCCCATGCCAATCGGTGGTGATCTGCACTGGACCTTCCGCGCCCCACGTCCAGCTCTTGGTTTTGTAGGTGTAGAGATCCCAGTTCAGGTTGAGGCCGGCGCTCGCGCCAATCTCGAACATGTCGATCTCGCCCTTCCATTGCTCGGCGAACGTGAGGAACGCGGCGAGCAAGCCGATGGAGCGGCGCGTTTCATTTGTTTGCGGCGCGGAGCGAATGAATTGCGCGGCGACGTTCGGCTCGCGTTCGAGCAGCGCGCGAGCGAGCGGCCAGATGTCGTCGATCGACCAATTCGCGACGCTGGAGGGATAGTGCGCGGCGAGTTCGGCGTCGCGGTTCGCGAGCACGGCGTGATGGAAATAACCCGCGAGCCGGAGCGCGAGCGCGTCGGCGCGCGGATTTGAGCTCCAATCCTTGAGCAAAGCGGAAATCGGGCCACCCTGCTCATAGTCCGCGCTCATCGCTTTGATCAGTTGCGCCGTGAACGGCGAACCGAACATGTCGCAATACATCGCCTGCTCGGCGAAGTGCGCGAGGATCTTTTCGTTCACGCGCGCTCCACCGCGAGCGCAATGCCTTCGCCGCCGCCAATGCAGAGCGAAGCGACGCCGCGTTTGGCGCCTTGGGCTTCGAGCGCGGCCAGCAATGTCACGAGCACGCGCGCGCCGGAGGCGCCGATCGGGTGACCCAACGCGCAGGCGCCGCCGTTGACGTTGATGATGTCGTGACTGATGCCGAGTTCCTTCATCGCGATCATCGGCACTATGGCGAACGCTTCGTTGATCTCCCAAAGATCGACGTCGCTGGTTTTCCAGCCGGCACGGGCGAGCGCTTTCTGGATCGCGGGCACCGGCGCCGAAGTGAACTTCTGCGGCTCTTGGGCATGCGATGCTTGGGCGACAACAGTCGCGAGGATCTTCTTGCCCTGCTTCTCGGCTTCGCCGCGACGCATCAGCACGAGCGCGGCGGCGCCGTCGGAAATCGCCGAGGCGTTGGCGGCGGTGACAGTGCCGTCCGGCGTGAAGGCGGGCTTCAGCGATGGAATTTTGTCCGGCTTGGCTTTGCGCGGCAGTTCGTCGGTGTCGAGGACGCCGGTCTTCAGTTCGAGCGGCGCGATCTCACGCTTGAAGCGGCCTTCAGCGGTGGCGCTTTGGGCGCGGCGGAGGGTTTCAAGCGCGTAGGCGTCTTGGGCTTCGCGGGTGAATTGGTAATCCTTCGCGGCGGCGTCAGCGTATACGCCCATGGCCTTACCTTCGTAGGCGTCTTCGAGGCCATCGAGGGCCATGTGATCGAAGAGCTTGTCGTGACCGTACTTCTGGCCAGTGCGATGTTTCTGCATGAGGAACGGCGCGCGGGTCATGCTTTCCATGCCGCCGGCGACAACGACATCGCTCTCGCCGGAGAGCAAAGCTTGCCGCGCCATGGCGACGGCTTGCAGGCCCGAGCCGCACATCTTGTTTAGCGTCACCGCTTGCGTGCCATTGTCGAGGCCGGCTTTCAGCGCCGCTTGGCGCGCGGGGGCCTGGCCAAGGCCGGCGGACAAGACATTGCCCATGAAGATCGTGTCGGCGCTCTTGGCGTCTGCTTCCTTCATCGCGGCTTTGACGGCGACGGCGCCGAGTTCGGGCGCACTGAGGTTGGCAAGTTCACCCAGCAATCCGCCCATGGGTGTGCGGGCCATGCCGACGATGACGATATCTTCTTGGCTCATGTTCTACTTCCTTCGGGACGCACAATCATACAAGTGGATGTGCCGTGCGCATAGAGTTTGCCATCAGCGCCGGTGAGCTTTGCTTCGCAGGTGATGATGTTACGGCCAGCGTTCAAGACGCGACCTTCGCAGCGGAGCTTGCCAGTCTGCGGGATGATGGCACGCACCATGTTGGCTTTGGTTTCGAGCGTGCCATAGCCGGCGCCGGGTGGCAGCATGGTGTGGCCTGCCGCGCCACATGCACTGTCGATGAGCGTGAGCGCCCAACCACCATGCACAGCGCCTAGCGGATTAAGCACTTTATCAGTGGGCGTGCCTTCGAAAGCAGCAAAACCCTCGCTGACTTCGACGAGGCCGAAGTGCAACGTCTCGCAGATGGATGGCGGCGCGAACCTGCCGGAAATCATCCCGCGTAAAGCTTCGAGACCGGAAAGGCTGGTCAATTCCTTGGCCGCAGCCTGCGCTTGGGACGATTCTGCCATGCGGCGCTCCAGATTAGGCGACGAAACTGACGATGCGTTCGATCACGCCGCGGTCTTGCGCGATCATGCGGTGGCCAAGGCCATCGCACAGGACCAGTTCTGCGTTGGGCCATTGCTTGGCGATGGCCTCGCCGTTCTCCCATTCAACGGCGTCGTCATCCATCGAGTGGACCACAAGCGTCTCGATTGGGCTGGCGACTTCGGCAAGATCGAACGCAGCATGCAGGCCTGCTTCAGCGGCGTAGATTTCGCGGGCTCGGTGGACGACCTCGGGTGAGATGCCCTGCTCCTCAGCAAAATCGAACCAGCGTTTGTTGCGCCCGCGTGGCGGTGCGATCAGTGCAATGCGGCGTGGGGCGAAGCCATTGAGCAGCGCAAAGCCGGTGACCGGGCCGCCAAATGAGTGCGTGACGACGGCGTCGATGGGCCCGAGTAGGTCGACAACCTGCTGCATCGCTTGCGCTGCGACGGTTGGCGGGCAGGCGTCGCCTTCCGAGAAGCCGTGGCCTGGAAGATCGAAGGCAACGCTGGCGACGCCAATCTCCGCGAGCGCCGAGATAAGCGGACTCCAGAGCGAGTTGTCGTCCTGCCAACCATGCACGAGCAGCACGGCCGGTCCTTCGCCATAACGCCACGCAGCTACTTTGCCGGCGGGCGTTTCGATCTCAACTTGCTCTGCGCTGCGCAGCGGCTCGGCGATGCGTTGGCGCGCACGGCGCCTCGGTGTCATCACCTCTCTCAGCAATGCGCGCGCTTGGTCGTCGATGCTCATGCCGTGCTCATGATCCAGCCGCCGCCGAGGACGCGCGTGGAGTGCGGGTCGTAGAAGACGGCGGCTTGGCCTGGAGCTACGCCCTCTTCCGGCGCGTCAAGCAAGACATGCCAGCCGGCGCCGATGCCGAGCTTGGCGGGAACGGGCGGACGTGTGGAGCGGACGCGCACGAGGACTTCACGGCCATCGAGCTCGTCTTCGCTGGCGACGGGTTCGCCGATCCAGTTCACTTCCTTCAAGGCGATGCGCGTCACGCCCGGTCTTCGCGCGGACCGACGATGACGCGCTTCGAGGCGGCATCAGGCTTCACGACGAACGCTCGCCGGTGGCGATGCCGAGGCCGCGGCGTTGGCCGACAGTGAAGTTGATGACGCCGTTGTGCTCGCCCATGACGCGGCCATCGACGTGGACAATCTCACCGGGCTCAATCGCACCTGGACGAAGTTTTTCGACAATAGCTTGGTACTTGCCGTTCGGGACGAAGCAGATGTCTTGGCTATCCAGGCTTTTCGGCGACGCGGAGGCCAAGTTCGTTTGCGAGCGCGCGGGTTTCGCTCTTCGGCAAGCCGCCGAGTGGGAAACGCAAATAGTCGACGCTGATCGCGCGTGGTCGCGAACGAAATAGGTTTGATCCTTGCCAACGTCGGCGGCGCGATGGAGTTCGGCGCCATTCGCGCCTTCGACGCGTTGCACGTAGTGGCCGGTGGCGAGCGCAATCAGCGCCGAGATGTACCAGCGACGCGCTAAGATCCTTGAACTTCACGGTTTGATTGCAGCGCACGCATGGGATGGGCGTGGCGCCCGCGAGATAGGTGTCGGCGAAAGTCTTCCATCACGTGGCGGAAGCGGCTCTCGTAATCGAGCACATGGTGCGGGAAACCGCAGGCGTCGGCGGCAGCGTCGTGGATGTGTCTTGGCCGGCGCAGCACGCACTTCCCGGCTTGTTCACTGCGCGCCATGATCATGAGCTGCAAGTGACGCCAACGACGTCGTAGCCTTCGCGCTTCAGCATCGCGGCGACAACGGAGGATCCACGCCGCCGGACATAGCGGCGACGACGCGGATTTCGTTGGGTGGCTTGGCTGGCCCAGTGGATTGAGTGCGCGCCTTTGGCGGCGCGGCGTCGAGCATGGTCATCTTCTATCCCCTCCCGGATTCAAGGTCCGGAACGAAATTGTGAGATGGGGATATGACCCGCCACGCGCCCGCGCGCAAGGGCGTTACAGGTACCGCAATAGGCTGAGCTGCGAGAGTTCGGCGAACGTCTTCGCCGCGGCCTCGTACTGGGTCAGCAGCGTGTTGAGGCGGATCGAGACTTCGGCGAGATCGGCGTCGGTTTGATCGCCGATCTCTTTGGTGAGGAGATCCGATTGCGCAGTAAGACGGGCGCGTTCCTGTTCGAAGCGCTGTTGAAGTTGCCCGGTGCGTCCCTCTTCGGTCACAAATTCCTTTGAATGGAAATCGAGATCGGAGGCGATGCTCAGCAAGAATTCTGTGGTGGGACCGGATATGGGCGAACCAAGCGTGCCGCCAGCGTCGTCAAGCATGAGCTTCAGCTGACGCAGAGTATCAAAGAGATCAGTCGAGAGTTCGGAGGCCTTCGCGGCGAGCTTGATCGGAGCGCCTTCGCCGAAATCGATGATCTGATGACGCGAAGCCTCGTCGAACAAGTCCTCGGGCTGGGTCGTGCTGGTGAGTTGAGTGAGCGAGCTGATCTTTACCGGAGAGCCGCTCTGACGTTCGCCCGCAAACATGGGTTGACCGTTCCAGGTTTCGTTGAGGGCCCCGACAATGGAGTTGAAGGCGAGTTCGAGTTCAGTCGAAACGCCTCGACCATCATTGGCGCTGACGGCCTCGCGAATTGTGAGTGCGAGCGCTTGCGTCGCATCCGAGATTTGCCCAAGCGCTGAGGCTTGCACGCCGAAGCGCGCTTCGAGCTGGTTGATGACAGAGGCGCGTGAATCGGACGCAGCGCGCATGCTGGAAGCGCTGAGGATACGACTCGACGCACCGCCAAAACCTAGCAGCGTGTTGGCTTTCGCACCCGACGCGATCTGCGCCTGCAGCGAACCGAGTTCGCTGGTGATGCGACGCACGTCGCCTTGTGCGCGGGCGAAGAAGCGGGCGTTGAGTGGCGTGCTGGCGGACATCTAAGTTTCTCTTAGCGGTAGCCGATGGTCATGAGGACATCGAGCATTTCGGTTGCGGCTTGGATCACCCGCGCGGCGGCGGCGTAGGCGTTTTGATACGTCGTCATTTTCATCAGTTCGTCGTCGATGCTCACACTTTCCATTTCGCCACGCCGATCGGCGGCGGCGAGTGAGACGGCCTCAGCGCCGGCGGCCTGACGTTCGGCGTCGCTGGCGATGCGGCCTGCTTCGCCGCCAAGACGCGCCGCGTAGGTGGCGAGCGTGCCGGTTTGCGCCGTGAGAACACCGGCAGCGGCGAAACTCTGCATCGAGTTGCGCGCCGCGGCGAGCGCGCTGGCGCCGCGGTTATCGCCCGCTTCAATGATCTTCGCGCCGATAAGCGCGGAGATATCGGGACGCCCAACCGCGAGTCGATTGGTGTTGTTGGCGATCAGCGAATTGACGTCGATCTCAGTGGCGCGACCAGCGGTGGCGGCGGAGCCTAGGCCGTGCAGCGCCGAGAACGCGATACCCGTGCCACCGCGCTGCGTGGTGTCGTTGGTGAGTTCGACATTGAATGCCGCGTTTGGAGCGAAACTGATGCGGCCGGTAGAGCTATCGAGCGAAAATACGCCATACTCGCCGAGGCCGGTGCCGTTCGCGTTGAGCGCGCCGAGCAGATCGTTCCAGGTCGCGCCGGGCGCCGCGAGCGAGCCGGTGATGGTGATCGCGCGATTGGCGATGAAGCGGCCTTGGGTGTCGCGGATTTCGTAGGAAATCGTGCCATCGTCGGCGAGGCCGTGCAGATCGCCACCGCTGATGCCGTTTTCGAAGAAGAGCGGCGTCGGGCGCGAGACGAGATCGTTCAGGCCGAAGAAGTGCGAGAGGCCACGCCCTGCTCTCAAGGCCGGATCGGCGGCGTCCTGCTGGATGACGATGCCGGCGTTGTTGCTCATGTTGAGCGAGAGCACGCCGTCGACGAAGGTCGCGCTGCCAGCTGACGGCGTTTCCGCCGCGAGCGCGGTGTTGAGTGCATCGACAAAGTCGCCGATGGTGCCGCCGCCAGCGAATGAGACAGTGTTTGAGGGCGATTCCGATGTGATCGTTTGTGCGTCGAAATCGATGCTGAGACGATCGTGCAGGACGCCGGTTGAATCGACGAGCGCGATCGTGGCTTGGCCAGTGAAGTTGAGCGCATCTGTGCTCAACAAGCCGGTTTGGCGGCCTGTCATGGACGACACGGCAGGCGATGACGCGTTTTCGTTGTGAACGGCGTTCATCACATCAGCCAATGCGCCGGCGTAACCGCCAAGCGCTTCGGCAAGGCCAGGCAGATCGACGTCGCGCGCTTGCAACAGGCCTTTGATCGAGCCGCCGGTGAGGAAAGACTCGATGTTGGTGTTCGAGCCGATCTCTTCGTTGAGCGTGATGACGCCGTGCGTCGCATAGGGCGACGGGTTTGAGGTGTAGCTCAGCTTCGCTGCGGTGACGCCGACGAGCAGCGCGCCACCACCGGTGCGGACATGCATGCTGCCGTCTTCTTGCAGCGTGGCGCGCACGTCCATCAGTTCGGAGAGCTGATCGATCAGCGCCGACTGCGCGTTTTCCGCGGAACTGGAGTCGGCGCCCGTGCGCTTGTTGAGTCGGATCTCGTTGTTGAGCTCCGCAATGCGGTTCATAAGGTTCTGCGCTTCCGAGACGCCGTCGGCGATGCGCTGATCCGCCTCGCCGATGAGTTCCTGCAACGCGCCGCCAATGCGATGGATTTCTGAATACGTGGCTTGCAACGCACTGACTGCGTCGGCCCGGCGCAAGCTCGATGCGGGGTCGACGCCGAGTTCAGTAAGCGCCGACCAATATTCGTCGACCATGCCGAACACAGAGGACGCGCTCGAAGGGTCGCCAAAATGTTGTTGCGCGCGCGACAGCAGGTCAGCGCGCGCCGATGCGGAGCCTGCCGCCGAGGCGGCGATATAGCTGGCGGTGGCGAGGAAGCGATCGGCGGCCCGGCGGATGCCGGTGATCTCAACGCCGGCGCCCGCGCCAATTTGTGTGCGCGGCGCGAGCGTCATCTCGGTGCGGACGTAGCCAGGCGTGTTGGCGTTGGCGATGTTCTGCGAAACGGTGGCGACGCCGGTTTGCGCGGCGCGCAGGCCCGAGAGGCCAGCGAGGAGAACCGAGGTTAGGCCAACCATCAGCGCACCCCCGGCAAAAGGCGCCTGCCGCCCGGCAAAATCGACCGGGCGCGCAAGAGCGCGTGATACGCGCGAGAGGCGCTTCTAAGCGCTTGAAACAACACGCTTTCTCCCCTGCTCGCAGCAGCCGCTGGCGAGCGGGCTGACGGAGCATCAGGCGCTCACCACGCAAACTTGAGGCCATGGTTAATCGCTGGGCAGAAGCTGCCGGGCGAGGCGGCGGAAATTGCCGCTCGACCGGTCTAAAGCGGACGCACCCCTTCTTCCATCTATCTGATTTTTATATCTTTTATCATGGTTACCGGCGTGGCCCGGGGCTTGCTGTGGGTCGCTGGCTGGGCGCGGGACAAAGCGCGCCCACCGGGGGACTTATGGATTTCGCGCCGGAGCCCATGCTCGATGCTTTCACGCCGCCGCCAACCCGGCAGGCGCCGCGCGCAGCCGCGCCGGACGACGACGGCCGAACCTTCGACGATCACCTCGACGCCCTGAACGAGGCGCCAGCCGAGCGCCCTGCTCCGACGCAAAACGACGCGAAGGATGACGCCAGGCCAGTCGAAGCGAAGCCAGCGCCGAACGCCCAAGACGAAGCCAGCGATGAGCCGACCGATCCGGATGCCGCGTTGCTCGGCGGACCAACGCCGCCCGCGCCACCGCCGATGGCAGCGCCGGTCATTGTACAGATCGCGACCTCGCAGCCCGAGCTACAAGCACAATCGCAGGACGCCAATGTTGCGCCAGTGACTGCGCCGGAAGCGCCGGCGCCGGCCGCACCACAGATGGAAGCGACCGCGGCCGAGCCTGCCGAACACGCGCCGCCGGCCGCGTCCAAACGCGGCGAGACCGAGGCGAAGCCAGCAGCACCGGATGCGCCGCAACAGACTGCACAGGCCCAACAGCCCGCGCAGGTCACACAACAAACGCAAGCCGCGCCGCAGCAAACCCAAGTTACTGCAGCGTCAGTTGATACTCTGGAGTTGCCGGCGACGGTCCAGCAAGTGATGGCGCAGACGGTCGCCCCTCCGCAGCCGGCGGCCGCGCAAGCGATGTCGCGCACGACAGCAAAGACAGCGGCGCAGCCGGTCGAGGCAAATACCGAGGTTGATCCGCGCGCTGCCAAGGCTGAAGCGCCGGCGTCGCATGTGAACGCGCAGGCGCAGGCGCCAAAGGCTGCGGCGAATGGCAATGTAGCCATAGAAGCGGTCGCCACGCCGGTCGGGCAAGCGAGCAGCAGCGCGCCGGACGCGTCGCAACTCGCCCAGAGCAATGCGATCACTACGACAGCATCGCAAGCCAGCACCCATGTTCAACACGCGGCGGTTGATACCGGCGCTCAGCGCGCAGCGCCGGCGGCCGCGCAAGTCGGACGCGAGATCATCCGCCGCTTCGATGGCGGCAACACGAACTTCGAGCTGCGGCTCGATCCGGCTGAACTGGGTCGCGTTGAAGTGCGCATGGAAGTGACGCGCGATCATCGCGTCACGGCGGTGATCACGGCTGATAATCCGCAAGCGCTAACCGAACTGGCGCGCAACGCGCGCGAGCTCGAGCAGCAATTGCAATCGGCTGGCCTGCAACTGGGTGAGAACGGACTGTCGTTCGATCTGCGCCAAGGCACGCAAGGCGGCGGTTCGGAAGAAGCAAGCAATAACGCACGCGGTTCCAGTGGCGAAGAGACGCTGACCGAACAGCAACCGGCGCAAGCGGCGCGGCCGATTGGCTACGAACGCTGGCGCGGCGTGCGTGTGGACATGATGGTTTGAGGACGTAGGCGATGGATATCCCTGGCGTAGGCACGACCACGAGCACGAGTCAGTCGGAAGCGGCGAACTCGCGCACGCGCTTGTCGGACAATTACGACACGTTCCTGGTGTTGCTGACGGCGCAGCTGCAGAACCAAGACCCGTTGGCGCCGATGGACTCGACGCAGTTCACGCAACAACTCGTGCAGTTCAGCCAGGTTGAGCAACAGATCCGCACCAACGAACAGCTTGAAGGCCTGGTCGGTCAGTACAACGCCGCCGCGGCCGGCGCCGCCCTCTCCTACCTTGGGCGCGACGCGATCATCGAAGGCGACGAGACCTACCTTGCAGGCGACCCTGCGCAAGCGAACTGGGCCTACCGGATGCCGGAAGCGGCGACATCCATGACCATTCAGGTCAAGGACATGCAAGGCCGCGTCATCTACGAAACCAACACGGCGGCGCGCGGCGCCGGCGAGCACCTCTTCACCTGGGATGGAACCAAGACCAACGGCGAAACCGCCGAGGACGGCGTCTACCAGATCAGCATCAACGCAACGAACGCTGACGGCGAAACAGTCACGCCGACGATTTCGGTGCGCGAAACCATCATGGGCGTGGATTTTACCGGGACCACCCCTGTCGTCATCACGCCGGCCGGCACCCGCGAATTGGCTTCAATTCGCTCAGTGCTCGATCGGAGCTGAGAAACAAGGCTACCGCCGAATGCGGGAGCCTCGATACGCGCAGAAGCGCTCCATCAGTAACAACAATCTTGCCGCGTTCGATGGGACGCACGCGGCGATGGAGCTGGGACACACATGTCTATCTATACCGCCTTGCGCGCGGGCGTTTCTGGCCTCACCGCCAACTCGAGCGCGCTCGCCGTTATTTCCGACAACATCGCCAACGTGAACACGGTTGGCTACAAGCGTTCAGGCGTGGATTTCTCCGCGCTGGTCAATGCGCAGAACTCGA
>JAWKUX010000021.1:0-41418 GCA_041398325.1 Hyphomonadaceae bacterium
TCCCAGCAGGCGTCTCAGCCCATATCAGACGGACCACTCCGTTTCGCTACCAAGCCGCTACCAAATCGCGCCGATACCCGTCGGAAACGCGGAGCCCAACTCGGCAGATGGCTGTTTTTACTGAAAAATTTGGAGCGGGCGATGAGATTCGAACTCACGACCCCAACCTTGGCAAGGTTGTGCTCTACCCCTGAGCTACGCCCGCATCCGTGGGTAACCCGGGTCGGCCCGGGCTGAGGGGCGGTCATATCGCAGAGCCCGAGGCCGGAAGCAAGGGGCTGTTCAGCACTGGCCGCAGGAGGCAGCCGTCGACTTTCCCGGGTACTCCGCGCCGAGCGGTTCAGCACAGCGGTTCGAGCGGACATCGCTCGCCCGCTCGATCCAGATCACTAAGCGGCGGCTGTTGAAGCGAACCCCAGATGTGCGCAAGACAAACGCCAAGCAGGCGATCCTCGGCATCGAACTTTAGGCCGACGCCCCCAATCCCGAACCACAACAGACCATCCTTCTCAAAGGGTTCGGAAAGCCTCTCCGGATCGCGTATTTCTGCTTCCCACTGCAGCAACATCACGCGCGTTGGCGCGGGGGTATCTGGGCAAAAGTGCCTGCGCATTGTCTGCAGTTGCACCCGCTCCGAGGCCATGTAGCGAAATGACGATTGGGTGTCGGCCTCACGCTGGCCGTCGCTCATCGCCTGCGCAAGCCACGCGATAGCCAGTCCGACGTTCGCCATCAGCGAAATCATCAGGATGACCGGCAACCAGCGCACCCTATTCCCCCGGTTCTGCCTTGCGCGGCGGTTTCAAGCGGCGGCGGTTGACGTGACTATCCGGCGCCAGGTGACCCTCCGGCGTGCGGCCCCGGAAGTAATCGCGCTGCCAACCGTTCTTCACCGCTTCGGCGTCCTTATCGGCGAGCTTGTCGAGGAAGTTGGTGCGGCTTTGGCCCCAGGCTTCGTACTGACGCTTCAGTTCGGGATCGCTGTCGAGCGACTTCACGATCGGCTGGACCTCATCCATTTTCTCGTGCGGCAGCGGATAGATGAAACAGAACGGCTCGCCCTTCTTGAATTGAATCATGCCGGGGCGTGTAAAGCGCCAGTTCATCGTGAACGGGAACGGCAGCCAGTAGGTTTCGATCACGCCGGCCAGCGGCTGAATGCCATCCTTAATGTGATTGGGCGGACCGCCGCACCACAGATCCCAGCCGGGCTCGGTCCGGAAGAGCCAGCCCGTGTGGAAGGTCAACACCCCGCCGGAGAAGTGCGAAACCGCCCAGCGATCAAGCACGGCGCGAGGCGTGCCGTCATCGGGATCAATGCGAATGTCCTCGATCCGCGGGCCGCCTGTCCACGTGGCGGTGAAGCTCACCGGCGAGAGCAGCGCCCAACCCGTGGTGTTCGCCACCACCAGCGGCAGGCAGCGATAGGGATGGCGATCCGAGAAGCGATCCATCCATTCGCGGTCCGGCGAACCGGGGACCATCTCCGCAGGCTGCGGATCAACTTGATAACAAGTGAGTTTCATCCCCTTCCTCCTAGACGCTTGCGCGCGCTTGCGCCAAGGGGATGCGCGTGATGCCCGCGACAGAAGCTGATCTTTTGGCCCACTTCGATGCCCTGGGCATCGCGCACGTGACGCATCGGCACCGTCCGGTGTTCACGGTCGACGAGGGCCGCGACCTGAAGGCGTCCATGCCAGGTGGGCACACGAAGAACTTGTTCCTCAAGGATAAGAAGGGCGAGATCTTCCTGGTCTCGGCCATCGCCGACACTGTCATCGATCTCAACGCAACGTCCAAAGTCCTGGGCGCTGGCCGTTTCTCGTTCGGATCGCCTGAGCGGCTGATGCAGCACTTAGGCGTTGAGCCCGGTTCTGTGACCGTATTCGCGGTGATCAACGATCCGGATCGCGACGTCACCCTGGTGCTCGATGAAGCATTGTTCGCGCACGACCTCGTGAACTTCCATCCGTTGAAGAATGACGCCACGACAGCAATGAGCCCGGCCGATCTTTTGAAATTCGTCCGCTCGCTCGGCCGCGAACCGGTCCGGCTGAAGTTTGACGCGCACGGAATACCGGCCAGAATTGAACCTGACGCCGAGCCCGCCCATGTTTAGGTGCGAACGAGGGAATGCATGACCTTTATTGACGGCGCAGCGCCGCCCACTTCCGAAATCGTAAAAGAAGGCACCGACCAAGGCTTCATGGCCGACGTGGTCGAGCAATCACGTGAAACACCGGTGATCGTCGATTTCTGGGCGCCTTGGTGCGGCCCGTGCCGGACGCTTGGCCCGATGCTCGAAAAGGCAGTGCATGGCGCCGGCGGCAAAGTCCGCATGGTCAAGATCAACATCGATGAGAATCCGGGCGTCGCCGGTCAACTCGGCGTGCGCTCGATCCCCGCGGTGTACGCTTTCGATCAAGGCCGGCCGGTCGACGGCTTCATGGGCGCCATCCCGGAAAGCCAGATCAAACTCTTCATCGATCGGCTCGCCGGCGCCGACATGACCGCTGAAATCGAGCCGCTGCTTGAGCAGGCGGCAGAGTCACTGAACCTCGGCGACATCGGCGGCGCGGCACAGGCCTACACGGCGGTGCTGCAGCTCGACCAAACCAACGTCAAAGCCATCGCCGGCATGGCGCGGCTTGCCGTCAGCACGGGCGACATCGCCGATGCGGAAGAAATTCTCTCGCTGACGCCGCCGGAGAAGCTGAACGACCCCGAGATCGCCGGTGTTCGCGCCGCGATTGAGCTCGCTTCCAAAGCTGGCGACGCGGGTGACAACGATGAGCTCGGCGCAAAAGTCGCCGCCAATCCGAACGATCATCAGGCGCGCTATGAATACGCCGAAGCGCTTTCCGCGCGCGGCGATCTTGAAGGCGCCAGCGACCAGCTGCTCACCATCATCGAGAAAAACCGCGATTGGAACGACGGCGCGGCGCGCGCGCAGCTACTGAAAATTTTCGAAGCCGCCGGGCCAATGTCTGATGTCACCAAGAACGGGCGCCGCAAGCTTTCGGCGATTCTATTCTCGTGAGCGCCTTCGGCTATCGCAAACCCGCGGATCTGCCGCAGACGATCCCGCTCTTCCCGCTGGCGGGCGCGATCTTGATGCCGCGTGGCGTCTTGGCGCTTAATGTCTTCGAGCCGCGTTATCTCAACATGGTCGACGATGCGCTGGCCGGCGATCGTCTCATCGGCATGATCCAGCCTGCGATCGGTGACGAAGATAATGCGGCGCCCGATCTCTCAGACGTCGGCACTGTCGGACGCATCACGGCCTTCTCGGAAACTGACGACGGGCGCTATCTCATCACGCTGACAGGCGTCTGCCGCTTCGATCTCAACCAGGAACTCGAGCCCGGCACGCCTTATCGCCAAGCGCTTGTGAGCTATGACGCCTTCGAGGACGATTTTGTGCAAGCCCGCGGCGAACGCATTGATCGCGATAGTCTGGTCAAAGCGCTGAAGAGTTACGCGCAACTGCACGGCTTCGTCGTCGACTGGGAAAGCGTCGAGCAAGCGCCGACCGAGACCATCGTCAACGTCTCCGCACAGATTTGCCCGTTCGATCCCGCCGCCAAGCAAGCCATGCTGGAAGCGCTCACCCTCGAAGACCGCACTCAAGCACTGCTCGCACTCCTTGAGTGGGACCGCGCCGCCGGCGACGATCGACAGCGGCCGATGCAATGAGCGACGTCGATCCCAAGCTCCTGGAGGTGCTCATCTGCCCGTCTTCGCGCAAACCGTTGCGCTACGATCGCGAGCGCCAAGAATTGATCAGCGATAGCGCGCGCCTCGCCTACCCCGTGCGTGACGGCGTGCCGATCATGCTGATCGACGAAGCCCGAGAACTCGGAGCAGATGAATGAGCGCAGAAGCCATCTCCCGCCCGTGGCCGACCGACCTCGTCTTCGACCGCGAAGCCAAAGCACTGATGATCGCCTTCGATGACGGCGAGACCTACGAAATTCCGTTCGAACTGCTGCGCGTCGAGAGCCCGAGTGCGGAAAACAAGGGCCACGGCGGCAACGTCCCGCCGCCCGTCACCGGCAAAGCCAACGTCAACGTTGTCCGCGCCGACGCCGTCGGCCGCTATGCTGTCCGCATCAGCTTTGACGACGGCCACGATACCGGTCTCTACAGCTGGGACCTGCTGTATGATTTGGGGCGCGACAAAGATGAGAAGCTGCGGGTCTACCGCGAGACTCTGCGGCTGCGGGCGTTGCGGGATGAAGCCTAACCGCTAGGAACCCGAAGCTCTCAGCGCAAAATCAAGCGCGGCGCGCACAGCGGTGACTTGCGCGCGGACGCAGATCTCTGGCGTCGCCCGTGGACTATCGGGGTAGACTTCGGTCGTCGTCTTGAACCGTGCATTGGTGATGGAGGGACAGAGGCCAAGGTCCGCCAACGGATATTCGATAACGCCGTGGGCAATGACGGGCGAGCCAATTATCTCGCCTTTGGCATCGGCCGGCGCGATGTGCGTCACTTGAGCGACGGCGGCGATGACCGCCTTTTGGAATTCGAGCTGCCGATCGGCGGTGTCGGCGACGACATAGAATCCATCAGGAATCTCGCCCGGCTCAAAGACCTTGCCATCGCGGGCGCTCAGCGCCGGGCGAAACTCTGTTTCATCGGAGTCCGTCGTCTCATGCAGGTCGATGTGCAGCAGATAGTCGTCAGCGAATGAGCGCACCAGTTCGATCAGAGCCGTCGCTTCGCGCGGGCCATCGGTTCGGAAATTACGGTTCGGATCGATCGCGTCATAGTTCCAGCGATTGATGCGCTCGTACGCCCAAGGGCTGACGCATGGGGCGACCAGCAGATTGACGCGCCCGCCGAGCGTGCCCGCCGCCTCATCGAGAAACGCAAGCGCGCCACGGACGCCGCTCGTCTCGTAACCGTGGACGCCGCCAGTCACCAAGACGTTCGGCAGCGCCGAGCGGACCATGCGACTACACAACGCGTATAACGCGTAGCTCTCATCGGCATAGGTGACTTCGCCATACGCGATCCGCTCGAACCGGCCGTTCAGCGCCTCGATTCGCGAAACAATGTCCGCCTGATAGCTGCGCCGCTTCGTTTGCGTCGCGCGCCACTGCGCGCGCTCCGCATCTCCCCACGGCTGCCCGGCCACACCGATCGGATACGCACTCGACATGACACTCGCCTCCACGCGAAGCCCGATCCCTCACCCAGCGAGCGCCTGCGTGTACGTGGCCATGTCGAAATAGTCCCGCCACACCTTGATCTTGCCGTCTTGCATCTCAAACACGCCACAGCACGGCAGGTTGACGGCCGTGTCGCCGATGCGGGTGCGATCGAGGCGTTCGACCATAACTATGTTCCCATCGGAAGTGAGGTTAAGGACCTCCCATTCCGTTGCGGTCCAGTTCTTGAGAAAAGCCGCGATGAAGGCACGGAGCTGGGCGCGGCCCGCTACCGGCCCAATTGGCATGTTGTGATAGACGCCATCCTCGGCAAAGAAAGCGCATAATTCGTCGGCATCGAGACGCGACCATGCGGCCACGAAATCTCGAACGATCTGTTCGTTGTTGCGCATGGACATTCCTCCGGCCCGCCAACGTGACCGCTGCCAGGTGCTGCTCACTCTTACCATAACGCGTCGACGTCCGACCTCGGGAAAAAGACCACGAGAGCCTCGAAGCGAAAAAGTCTTGGCGGAGACGTAGCGATGGACCCCTGCGACTGACCTATGCCTCGAAACCGCCGAGGCGGCTCGCTCAAGCCGACGACGTGCTTTCGCTAAACTCGCGCGCTCGGTCATGGCTTGACTGCTCAAGCTCATTGACGACGCTGCGAATGACATCCCAGTAGAGGTTCTTGCCAACTTCTGCGCCGAACGCGCGTGCACGCGCCGCCGCCTTTGTCGCGTAGGTACGGCAACGTTCGCGATCTTCCATAGCGCGCAGCGCCTCCGCCATCGACGCAATGTCTCCTGGAGGAGTCAGCACGCCATGAAGGGCAAAGGTGAGACCGCCAATGGTCCTCAGCGGCGCTTCGGCTAGAATCTCGGAGGGACCGGACGGCGCGTTCGTGGATATGACCGGCAGACCGACGACCATCGCTTCCACCAGCGCATTGGGGAAGCCTTCGGTATCAGAGGACTGAACGAAGAGTTCGGCTTGCCGCATCAACGCGTACGGGTTCTTGACGAACCCTGTGAAAATAACGCGATCGGCGACGCCGCAGGCTCTCGCGATGTCTTCCAATGCACTCCGGAGCGGCCCCTCGCCTGCAATCACGAGCGTCCGAGACGTGCCTGAAGCGGCGTAGGCGCGGATGAGCATCTCGAAGTTCTTCACCTTCATCAGACGACCGACGCTCAAGATGAAGGGCTTTGGGATGTTCACTCCGCTGGCCTCGTCCGCGCTTGCGGCAATGGCGTCAAGATCGATGGGATTATTGATGACCGCGATGCGCTCGGGAGAGATCCCGAAATTGGAAGTCATATCTTCAGCAACGCCATTCGAAACAGCGATGACGCGCGCCGCTTGCGGATAAGCCAGTCGCATAGCGGCGCGGGCTGCGCGACCGCGCACGCCATTGCCCAATCGAACCGACATCGTGCCGCGGACACTGATGATGCTCCGGCTTGGCTGAGTGAGAACGCTGACGAAACTCGCTCGCGGCAAGAAGCTAACCGTCACATCGGGTTTCAGCTCTCGAAGAAACTTGCCGCACGCAACCAAGCTCTGAGGGAAAGCACCGCGGCAATCAAACTGGCGCACGTCAACCCAGGCGGGCGGCTCGTAGGCGCGCGCCACATCATCGAGAAGACCCAGAGAAATATCGAACTCCGCTCGCTCAGCCTCGGAGTGGCGCAACAATGTGCACATCACTCGCTCGGCGCCGCCGCCGGTGAGCGAATTAATCAAGAAAGCGATGCGTGGACGCACTGTCACTCGCGCAGCTAACACAAACGGCGATTTGGCATCACTTTACTTATCCAATCGCGATCTTGCGAGGCCACAACTCCCCCGGGTTACTGCGCCGCGCGAGATTCACTTGGCTCGTTCGCCCGGTCTCTTTTGGGGTCTGGCGTACCCAAATTGGGTAGTCTCACGTAGCGCGAAGGGATCGTCATTTCCGGGCAACCACCGGCCGCCTGGATCAGCGGCGGCCGGCCAACCTGGCCCAAATTTCAAGAGCCGCACGCCCCGTGACACCCGTCACAGCGGCAAGGGCAACGCGCCGCTACCTTCTTCTCATGGAAATGAGGCCAGCGCCTCGAACCAAGAGGAGCAAGCGCAATGACCAAGTTTTATTCCCTGATGCTGGCGGTGATGCTGATGGCGCCGGTTGCTTTCGCCACGCTGAACCAAGCCGCTCAAATGGTCGCCTAAGCGGCCCCCAAAACCCGAAGATCAGAGAACACCAATGACCAAGTTTTTCGCCCTCATCGCTGCCTGCGCCGTGTTTGCTCCGGTCGCCTTCAGCGTGATGACCCAAGCCGCGCAGATCGTCGCTTAAGCTCCCAAGCAGCACGATCAACTGGCCCCAAAACGTAGCGCGGCCTGGACACAGAAGGGCGCGGAGGTTGCTCCCCCTCCGCGCCCTTCGCCTATTCTAGAACTGTGATAACACTCCGGCGGACGTATTTGCCGATAAGCCGGGGACGCAGCAATGAAGTTGCTCGCAGCATTCGCCTTTGTCGCCGCCCTCGCCGCCGCCTTGCCCGCCTCCGCTCAATGGGGGCGGCCGTTCGATCAGCTCCAGTTTCTCGACTCCTCAGCCCCGAGCCGCGATTGGCGCGCCTGCACAAACGACGAGAACCGCTACTCGACAGAAGAGATTGTCGCTGCGTGCTCTACCGTCTTCGAGACCGCAACGGACGCGGATACGCGCGCGCATGCGCTTTGGTGGCGTGCGTTCGTCCACGAACGCACAGGCCAAACCGATCGCGCCACGTCAGACTACCAAGCCGCCCTCGCCGAGTTCGACCAATTGATCCGCGAACACCGCAGCTCCATCGACGCGCACTTTGATCGCGCGACATTGCTAATATCTATGCGCGAGTACGATCGGGCGCTCGCCGGGTTCATGATCGCGGACCGAATGTTAGGTCGCCAGCCTCGCGTGCGCGCCAGCATTGGCCGCATCGCGTTTCTACGCGGCGACTACGCAACGGCGATCGCCGAGTTCGATCTTGCCGATCGTCTCGCGCGCCGAAGCGTTTCCGCTGGAATGGTCGCGCACAATAGGTGCGAGGCGCGCGCCGCCGCAGGCGTTGAGCTGGATCGGGCGCGTACGATCTGCGACCGCGCCGTTCGCGACTCCCAGCACCATCCCTCCGTTCTGGTATCGCGCGGCTTTCTGAGGTTTCGCGAAGGCGACATGGCAGGCGCCCTGGAGGATTTCCAGAGGGCGCTAGATCGCGAGCCCCACAACCCCGGGGCGCTCTACGGACGCGCCACCGTCGCGGCCCGCAATGGACAACAAGATGCGGCGGCAGCCGATCTCGCGCGTGCACGGGAGCTAAGTCCGCGCACTGTCGAATACTACAGCAATGCGGGCATGCGCCCGTAGCGACTCAACGCGCCGGCAGGCGCTCGCGCAGTTCGCGCGCTCGTTCTGCCCATCGTTCGGGATTTGAACGCAAACCCGGTGCTCGCAGCAGCACAGCAAGCCGCGAAGCCTCTTCGCCGTTGAGCTGACTGCTCGGCTTGCCGAACAGCGACTGCGAGGCCGTCTCGATTCCTGTCTCGTTGTTTCCGAAGTAAGCCGTCGCGAGCCACAACCTCAGCAGCTGCGGATCGTCGAACCGCCGTTCGAGCTGACACGCACTCATCAGCCGCCGTATCTGCCAGCGGATCGAGGTTCCCTGTTGCTCGCCGAGCAAATGCGTCGACACACGCTGCGACACCGGCACGCCGCGCGGCGCATCCTCGGTCGTGAGGTCGGTCCAAATGAAGAAGAGCGTTCGGCACGGCTGGCCATGCGTCTTCCAGGTGCTGCGGAATTCGCTCATCGCGATGGTGCGCTCGACCGGCGTCAGCGCGCCCCGCGCGGGCACGCGCAGCGCACCATTCTGTTCGGCGCGGGCGACAACGGCGGCGCCATCCGTCCAGAACCGCACAGCGAACACGACCGGCACAGCCATGCCGATCAGCACCAAGATGACGACAAAGATAAAGATCGCCCGCATGAGGCCCAGCTTAACCCACCTCGCGGCGTCAGTAAGGCCGCTTGGCGCACGCCAAGCAAACGCCGCGCCGTGTGCGCGTGGTTAAGCCGCGAGGCTCTCGCCGCGCAGCAATTTCGGCAGATCGCCAGCCCCGCCGCCAGCGTATTTCATGAAGAAGCGCCGCGCCGGCCCAACAGCATTAACAGCGGCTAATCCAAGCGTGCGCGCTGCCCTGATCGGCTTGATGTCGTTGGAGAAGAGCTTGTCGAAGAACTCCATCCCTAACGCCATCGTCACATTGTCGAAGCGCCGCCAGCGCTGATAGCGCTCGAGGATCGAGACATCGCCGGGATCCAAACCCAGCGCCACGCCATCAGCGATGCACTCCGCCAACGCCGCGCAATCCTTCAAGCCAAGGTTCAAACCCTGCCCCGCCAGCGGGTGAATGCCGTGGGCGCTATCGCCTGCGAGCGCGACGCGCTGATCGATCATCCGCTCAGCCAATTGCAGCGACAGCGGATATCCAAAGCGCGGCCCCTCAAGCGAAAGCTCACCCAAGAACGTGCCGAAGCGCTTCGTCAGCTCCGCCAGAAAATCCTGCTCATTCATCTTGAGCAAAGCCTCCGCCGCCGCACGCGGCTCGGCCCAGACGATGTTCGAGCGATTGCCCTTCAACGGCAAAATCGCGAACGGCCCGTTCGGCAGGAAGAACTCGTGCGCCACCGCGTCGTGCGGCTTCTCATGCTGGATCGTCGCGACAATCGCCGTCACCGGATAGTCCCAACCGATCGTGCGAATACCGACTGCGCCACGCACAAACGAACGCCGCCCATCGGTGCCGACCAACAACGGCGCGCGCAGCTTCTTCCCATCCGCCAGCGTCACCGTCGCACTGGCTGGATCGCGCTCAATCGCGCTCACCGACATCGGCTGAATCATCTTGATGCTCGGCCGCGCCTTCACGCCGCTATCGAGCGCCATGCGCACGTAACGCGCTTCAAGCATCAGCCCGAGCGGCTCATCGGTGTCGCGCATCTCGGCGCGATCAAAATGCAAATGCAGTAGCGACGGCCCGCGCCCAAGCTTGCCGTCCGTGACCATGATCTGCTCGATCGGCTGCGCCACTTGGTCGAGTTCGTCGCCGAGCCCGAGTGCGCGCCACATTCGGTACGACGCGAAAGCAATCGCGAACGCGCGCCCATCAAACGCCGGCGCCAGCGTATCCGCTGGCTTCGAGGCGTCGATCACCGCGACGGAAAGCCCCGCCTGATCCAGCGCCAACGCCAACGTCTGCCCCACCAGGCCGCCGCCTGAGAGGATCACGTCAGCGTCGAAACCCAGAGTCTTTGGGGATCCATTGCTCATGTCGAACGATACCCCTGCGTCACGGCGAACGTCGATGCGGCTCGCTGGCGCGCAAGCAAAAGGCAGGGCGCCACTTTTTTGAGCGATCCTGCTGCAGTGCACAAAGACGCTTGCCCATTAACTTGCGGGAACGCGCAGCGCCTCGGCCAATCCAGACTTCGATCGTTTGAGGAGCGGGGCAAATGACAAGAACCAAGGGGCTTTGGCGCTCGCTGCGTTTGGCGGCGTTGGCGCTCGTAGGCGCGGTAGCGCTCGGCATTGCGGCGCCGGACGTCGCGTTCGCGCAGGAAACAACGGCAGCCGTGGAAACGGCGGCGCCTGAGGCGGCGACTGTCGAGGCAGTGGCCGAAGAAGTGGCGGCGGCGCCGGAGCTCACCGTCGACAAAGGCGATACCGGCTGGATGCTCCTCTCAACCGTGCTCGTGCTGCTGATGATCATTCCAGGCCTCGCGCTCTTCTATGGCGGGTTGGTGCGCGCGAAGAACATGGTCTCGATTCTGAGTCAGGTCTTCGTCGTCACGGCGATCGGCATGGTGATGTGGGTGCTGGTCGGTTACTCGCTCGCGTTCACCGATGGCGGCGGCCTGAACCGCTTCGTCGGCGGTTTGAGCAAGGCCTTCCTGACTGGCGTCGACACCAGCACGCTGGTCGAGACCTTCTCTGTCGGAATCGCCATTCCAGAGCTGATTTTCGTAGCTTTCCAAATGACGTTCGCGTGCATCACGGCGGCGCTCGTCTTGGGCGGCGTTGCTGAACGGGTGAAGTTCAGCACCATCGTGATCTTCGCGATCCTGTGGCCGGTTCTCGTCTACTACCCGATGGCGCACATGGTTTGGTGGTGGGGCGGCCCGATCATGGCCTCCGATCCAGCCAATGCTGAAGCGGTCGCCGCGGGTGCAGGCCTCATCTGGTCCTTCGGCGCGCTCGACTTCGCTGGCGGCACCGTCGTTCACATCAACTCAGGCATCGCCGCTCTTGTTGGCGCGCTGCTGCTCGGTTCACGCACCGGCTATCGCAAAGAGCCGATGCCGCCGCACAACCTCACCTTCACGGTGATCGGCACGGGCCTCCTCTGGGTGGGTTGGGTTGGCTTCAACGCCGGCTCGAACCTGGAGTCGAATTCGTACGCCGCGCTCGCGCTCATCAACACCTTCGTGGCGCCTGCCGCGGCGGCGCTCTCGTGGACGCTCACCGAGTGGCTCACCAAGGGCAAGCCGAGCCTGCTCGGCCTCGCTTCTGGCGCGGTTGCGGGTCTTGTCGCCGTCACCCCGGCTGCCGGTTTCTCCGGCCCGGTTGGCGCCGTGATCCTCGGCCTCGTTGTCGGCCCGATATGCTTGTTCGCCTGCTCGGCGCTGAAGAGCTGGCTCAATTATGATGACAGCCTCGACGTCTTCGGCATCCACGGCATTGGCGGCATCGTCGGCGCCATCGGCACCGGCATTGTCGTCAACCCGGCCTTCGGCGGCGCAGGCATCGTCGACTACGCAGCGGGCGGCGCAGCCGTTTATCCCGGCATCGTTCCGCAAGTGATTGCGCAAGCGAAAGGCGTGCTGGTCACGATCGTCTGGTCAGGCGTCGGCTCGCTCATCGTCTGGGTGATCGCACGCGGCCTCACCGGCGGGCGTGTCAGCAAGGAAGTTGAAGCAGAGGGCGTCGACTACGCCGAGCACGGCGAGGTCGCCTACCACAGCTAACGGCAACCTAACTCCTCCCACCTCCAGAGCGCGGATCGTTACGGTCCGCGCTCTTTTGTTTTTACCAACATTAATCGGAGCTTCCGGCGCTCAAAATGTATGCGCTGGTAACTCTGTTCGCAGCCGAAAATTCATCGCTCATTTACCGGCAGAGCCAACATTCCAGGCTCGAATTCGGCGCGTGAGCAGAGCGAATTAAGTTAATGACAGACGAAGCCTACAACGAGCGGGGAAGAATCCCCGCCCCGACCAGTTCCGCCGCTGCGCGCCTGGCGCTGAAGCGCGCCACGCTTGCGATCGGGGCGCTCGTCGTCGGCGCTTATGGTTTAGGCGCCGTCCTCACCTATTCGCCGGAAGATCCGAGCCTCAACACCGCCGCTGAAGGCGTGCCGCACAATCTGTTCGGCGGCCCCGGCGCAATGATCGCCGATCTCGCTATTCAAGCGCTCGGCGCCGCCGCGCCTCTGATGTTCGCCGCATTGCTCGCTGCTGGTGCATTGCGCGTCATGCGCCAACAGCTCGTCGCGCGCATCGATAAGCGCCGTGTTGGCGCCGCCACCGGTGGCGTTCTGTTGCTCGCCGCTGCCGCAACCACAATCCCAACACCCGAAGGCTGGCCGCTCGCGACCGGTTTCGGCGGCATGTTCGGCGACATGATCGCTGGCCTCATCTCTAGCCTCGCTTCGATGCCTGGCTTGCCGTTCCCGCATGTGCTGACCGGGCTCGTCTGCGCCATCGGCGGCTTGCTCGCTGTCGGTTGGTCTTTCCAAGTGCGCGCCGAAGACGTGCGCAACGCAGGCCACGTCATGCGCCGCACCGTGCAAGGCGGCGCGCAAGCGACACAACGCGCCATCGGCTACGTCTCGGAGAAGACGCGCCGCGACCCACAGGAAGAGGAAACGCTCCACCGCCGGCCGTTGCCGCGCGCCACGCATGAGGAAGACGCGCCACGCCCGCGTGCGCCGCGCGCGCCGCGCCCAATGCCGCAAACGCGCGAGCCGGCGGAAGCCCGCACCCGCGCGCCGGCAGCGCCGAGACCCGCCAAGAAAGAACGCCAGCACGCTTCGATGGCCTTCGGCCGCGACTTCGATCTGCCCGACACCGATCTGCTCACCACGCCAAAGCAGCGCACCAGCCACACCGACGCGCAAACCCTGCACGCCATGTCGCGTCAGCTCGAAGGCGTGCTCGCCGACTTCGGCGTGCAAGGCGAAGTGCTCTCCGCCCGCCCCGGCCCTGTCGTTACTTTGTTTGAATTCGAACCCGCCGCCGGCGTGAAATCCGCGCGCGTCATCGGCTTGGCCGAAGACATCGCCCGCACCATGAACGCCAGCGCCGCGCGCGTCGCCGTTATCCCCGGCCGCAACGCCATCGGCATCGAACTGCCGAACGCCAAGCGCGAAACCGTGTATCTGCGCTCGCTGCTCAACTCCACGAGCTTTGCCGGCACGCAAGGCGATCTGCCGCTCGCGCTCGGCGAGACCATCGAAGGCGACCCCTTCGCCGCCGACCTCACCAAGATGCCTCACCTGCTCATCGCCGGCACCACCGGCTCGGGCAAGTCCGTCGGCATCAACGCGATGATCCTGTCGCTGCTCTACAAGCACACGCCCGACGAGTGCCGCTTCATCATGATCGACCCGAAGATGCTGGAGCTCAGCGTCTACGAAGGCATCCCGCACCTCCTCCACCCGGTCGTGACCGAGCCGAAGAAGGCCGTCACCGCGCTGAAGTGGGTCGTGCGCGAGATGGAGAACCGCTATCGCAACATGGCGAAGCTCGGCGTCCGCAACATCTCCGGCTACAACGAGCGCGTTGCTGACGCGCTTGAGCGCGGCGAGCGTCTCGAGCGCACCGTGCACGCCGGCTTCGACCCCACCAGCGGCGAGCCGATCTACGAAACCCGCGAACTGCCGCTCGAGCCGATGCCGTTCATCGTCGTCGTCATCGACGAAATGGCCGATCTGATGATCGTCGCCGGCAAGGAAATCGAAGCCGCCGTTCAGCGTCTCGCGCAAATGGCGCGCGCCGCCGGCATCCACGTCATCATGGCGACGCAACGCCCGTCGGTCGACGTCATCACCGGCACGATCAAGGCCAACTTCCCGACCCGTATCTCCTACCAGGTCACGTCGAAGATCGACAGCCGCACCATCCTCAACGAACAAGGCGCCGAACAACTCCTCGGCCAAGGCGACTTGCTGTTCATGGCCGGCGGCGGCCGCATCCGCCGTCTGCACGGCCCGTTCGTGACCGACGCCGAAGTCGAACGGGTCGTCGACATGCTGAAGGCGCAAGGCGCGCCGCAATATCGCCAGGACGTCACCGCCGAGCCGAACGAAAACGGCAACGACGAAGACAATCCGGAATTGTTCGCCGATGGCGAAGGCGGCGGCGACGAACTCTTCGACCGCGCCGTCGAAATCGTCCAACGCGACCGCAAAGCCAGCACCAGCTATCTCCAGCGCCGCCTAAGCATCGGCTACAACCGCGCCGCCACGCTGATCGAGAAGATGGAAAAGGCGGGGATCATCTCGGAAGCCAACGCCGCCGGAAAACGCGATATCCTGGTGGATGTCGTGGACGAGGATTAGGCGACGGCGCTACTCAAGTAGCTTCTTGTAGGCCTTGAGGAGCGAGACCGTTTGCTGCAGGCCGGCTCGTTCCAGCGCGGCGAAATAGTCGTCCACAGAGCGAGGCGGGTTTTTAAGCGCCGCGATGGCGTCCTTCGCAGCGTACGCCACCGTTGGCCCCTCAAGGTCGATTAGGTGGGCGATGAACTCGTCTGGATGCTGAACGTCAATCGCGTGCTTCAGCAGCGTTTCTTTCGGAAAGTCCTTAAGGTTTGTTGTGACGATGACATCGGCGCGACCGTGAATTGCGGCAGCGAGGACGTGCCGGTCTTTCTCATCAGGAAGATCAAGCACCGGGATTAGGAACTCGAATCCTTCGACAACCGCATCTCGCACATGAGCGTCCATTAATTGTCGCGTCTTTTCAAGTCGCGCTAAATCTATATCGGGGCGCTCCCTGTGAAGCGCCCCGATCCATTCGTCATGAACTTGTTTGCTCCACCGTGCGCGAAACAAATCCGTGAGTGCCAAGCGCATCACTAGGTCGCGCAGCTGAAATGGGTACAGCACGTTGGCGTCGAAGAATGCCGTGAATGCCGCCCCATGCCGCATCGCTTAGTATTCCGGATCAAGCTCCTGGCCATCAGCAGCAAGAGCATCCAATGCTTCTTTGCGTTGCTTAGCGACCAGATTGCGATACGCGAGCACATCCTCAATTCGCACACGCCTGTGCGAGCCAGTCTTGTGGTGAACTATTTTCCCTTCCTCCAACAACCGAACCAAGTACGGACGCGACACATTCAGAATGTCCGCCGCTTCTTGGGTTGTCAGTTCAGCGTGAACTGGAAATAGCGTTACACACTCCCCGCGCGACATATGACCAAGGATGTCTACGAGCATCCGCATAGCAAGCGTCGGCACCTCCACTACGGAAGTGTCGTCGTTCTCATCCAGTACCTTAAGCTTGATCGCCCCCTTCGGCGGTAGGTGCTGAACGAGATGGCGGCTCGCTTCGCGCGCCAACGCCACTTCTTCAGGCGTAGGCTGCTCAGAAGTACGAACCCGCGTAGCCATGTGCGGTTCTCCTTTTGTTAAACATTCGTTTACGTCCCTTGCTCCGCAAAAATACGCAAAAGGCCTTTAAACGCAATAAACGAAACTAGTAAATTCGTTCACATTTTGTTTCACGTCGTTTCGTTTATTGCGTTGACTGTTTCGTTTATTTCGATTATGCCAACCGTGAACCTTGGGGAGGGGTTCCACGGCTATGGAGATTTGAATGCCTTCGACTGGATTTTCCAAAGGGCCTATTGCCCTCACAAATACCGCCATTGATCGCGTCCTCGGTGCCAAAGGTCCTGGTGCCTACGCGCTTGGCCACATGAAAGGCCCGACGTTCATCGTCCAGTATGCAGGACGGTCGGACAGCGATCTCAACTCAAGACTGAAGTCCTGGGTCGGGTCGTACAGCGCATTCAAATGCGATTACGCCACCTCACCAAAGGCAGCCTTCGAGAAAGAGTGTTTCGTGTTTCACGCGTTCGGTGAGACGCGCCTACTTGATAACAAGATCCACCCAGACCGCCCCGCCAACAGCGGATGGCGCTGCCCACACTGCAAAATATTCACCTAGCAGATCGGGTTGTTCTTGCCGGCTAGACAATTTTGTACGTCTCGCAACGCCATCGCATAGCCATAGTGCCAGTATGCCTGTTCGGCGCTCCCGGCATCGAGATGCTTCTGCGCATCGTCGATTTCGGGAGCGTGCTCCTGCAACCAATCGAGCAAAGCGCGCATCCGCAAATCTAGCGCTTGTTGAAGGGTCTCCGCGCTCACGTCGGCGCAGTCGGCAAAAACTTCCTGGTCGCGGTCCATGGCATCGGTTCAATGCAAGGATTGGACCTTGGTTCCACCACATCCGATTCGCGCCGCCGACTACGCAATCGCCCGCATAAAAAATCTATCCGCCCCCTCCCCAACCAGCCGTATCATGGCCCGACATCGCGCCATGCACGCACCCGCCCCATCCCCGATCCGCACAGCACCGCTCGCCCTCTGGCATGTCGCGGCGGCGTTTCTCCAGGTGCTGCACGCGCTGTTCGGCGGTCCCGAACACGTCGCCGCGCGGCACACGCTAACGGGCAAAGCGCACGCCCAGCTCGCCGCCTGGCTCCGCTGCGGCGAGGCGATGCTGCGGCGTCTGCTGCTGATCGAAGCGGCGGCCTATCCCCGCCCCAACACGCGGCCACTGTTGCGCGCGCCACGCAAACGCGTGTGCAAGCTGATGCACTTCACGCCGGAGGCGACGGGCGAATGGCGCGTCAGTTTCCGCTGCTTCCAGTCAGCGCGCCGCGCGCGCCCAACGCCAGCCAAAGCAACGGAAGAAGCAGCCGCCAAAATCCGAGCCTTCGTCTTCCACGAAGAGCGGCCCGCGCCGCGCCCATCACGCCCGCACACGCGCGGCAAATACGTGCGTCATCCGCCGATGCTACGCCAGGATCGCCCATGGGTCGAAGCGCAAACGCCGCTCGCCTTCCGCTCCGCCTGGCCGCTGGCTGAACGCTATGAAGCGCTGCTGCGTGTCTGCAACGCGCCGGCCGCCTACGCGCAGCGTCTCGCGCGCCGCCTCCACGCCACGCCGCATCGTCTGCACGAAGCGCTCCGCGCGCCGCCCGAAGCGTGGCGTCGCGTCGATGATTTCGGCGCGCTCGGCGAAGAAGCGCGCTCGCGCTGGCGGCCGCATTTCAGCTCAGCCTAAACGCGCCGTTCACTCTCCTTACTGACGAGTTTGCAAGATATCCGCGTTAATGTTGTCACCAGGACAATACTAGCGACGGCAGAAGTGCGTCTTGCAGACAGCAGCTCAAAAAGCAAAAGCGCGCGCGCGTCAGCGCACCCAGTTTGCGGCTCCCGCGAACGATAATCTCGCGCGCTCGGCGCCCCCGCTCGAGCTCACCGCTGGCGATGTCATTCACGAAGAAGCGGAAGACGCGCCGTTCGAACCGCCGCCAGCGGATGATATTTTTGGGCTCGCCGAAATCGATGAAGACGAAGAAACCATCTTCGTCAGCAATGACAGCGCACCTGAGTTCGCGGAAGCGTTCGATGCGGAAGCGTTCGAAGAAGACGCCCCCTTCGATCCGCCAGAGCTTGACGATGAACCCGTCTTCTCTCCGCCAGCAAGCGTTCAGCTTGAGCCCGTCGCCGCGCCCGCTCCGAAAGCCGAAGCGCCAACGCCGAAAGCCGCCGAAACCCGGCGCGATCGGCCGCTGCCGGCGATCAACGTTTACATGGGCTGGGACCGCGCCGAGGCCGAAGCCGTTTTCCGCCAGCTCGCCGCCGATCCGCGCCTCGCACGCGCAGAGATCCAAATCTCCCGCGGCGGCCTCGATGGCGCTCTCGCTGCTGCCGAAACTGATCTCTTCGTGGTCGATAGCAATCTCGAAGGCGCGGCCATGCTCGCCGCTTTGGACCGCCTCCGCGCCAAGGCCCCCAGCGCATGTATCGTCATGCTCGGCGCCGTGAACGATATCGCTCTACTGCGCGAACTCGCCGCCCGCGGCGTTAGCGACTATATCGTGCCGCCGGCTGATCCCGATCAAGTTGCCCGTTCGCTCTGCGCGTTGTTCGCCGATGAGGCGCCGGCTCAAGTGATCGCCGTGATCGGCGCACGCGGCGGCGTTGGCGCTTCGACGATTGCGCGCAATATCGCCTGGTCGATCGCCGAGCGGCAGCAGCGCAAGGCGACCTTGGTTGATCTTGATCTCTGTTTTGGCTTGGCAGCCACGAGCCTCGGGGTTGAGGCCACGCTCTCGGTGCTGGACGTCGTGAGCGCCGATGACCCCGATGCGGTCCTAACCGAAGCGCTGACGAAGCCGGCACAGCGCCTCAACCTGCTCGCGGCGCCGACGAAGACCGAGAGCCTCGAGCTTGACCTGCTTGAGTTCGACACTTTGCTCGCCAACGTCCGGCGAACGAGTTCGCACGTGGTGCTCGATCTACCACACGCGTGGGAGCCATGGATGCGCGCGGCCTTGCGCGAGGCCGATGAGGTCGTCGTTGTCGCCGGGCCGGATCTGGCAAGCCTGCGCAATGCAGACAACATGCTGAAGCTCTTGCGTTCGGAGCGCGACCAAGTGAGCGCGCCGAAGATCGTGCTGTCGATGACAGGTCTCCCGAAGCGGCCGGAGATTCCGCTGAAGGAGTTCGCGCAGGCGCTCCACGCAGAGCCAGCAATGATGTTTGCGTTCGAGCCGGAATTGTTTGCAGCGGCCGAGACCGCCGCCAAGACAATCTATGAAGCGATGCCAGATTCGCGGGCCGCGCTTCAACTCGACACCTTGGCCGCAATGCTTACGGGGCACGAACCTCATGCACAGCCGGCGGCGCGCAAGGTTCGCGCTGCGAGCACGGCGGACAAGCCAGCGTCGAGTGAGCTGCCGGTGTTGGAGCTTGTTACCCCGGCGCCGGTGGAGCAAGAGCGCGCGACTTCCCGTCGCAAACAACGCGTCGCCCGGACTGGCTTCATCGCCTTGCAGGAGCCGGTGCAGCCGAAGCGGCGTTCGACAGGCTTGGTGCGCTTTGTCGCGGCGGTAGCGGCGCTCGCCGCATTGGGCGTTTGGTTTGTCGAGAAGCAGCGCGCGTTGGAAGCCTTGCCGCGCGAAGCACCAGCCAGTACGTTCAGCGTGTAGGCGCTACTCGATTTCCCAATTGATCTCGCCGCGCACGTCGGCGGGCACATTCTCGCACAAGGCGGCGTTGAGCTGCGCATGGGTTCGGCTCCGCGGTGCGCGCAGCACGTAGATAATGCGGCCCTTCGCGAACGATCTGTCCTCACTGATGATCTTGCAATCGAGTTGCACGAGCTGCGCACGATAGGCCTCAGCGGCCTCTCGCACTTTGCCTTTCGGAATTTCGTGCACTTCGAGTTCGCAGACAGGATGGCCATCGAACACATAAATCAAGACCCACGCAAACGCGGCCGCCATCACCGCGAAGTGCGGGAGGTTCAGACCTGCGATCAGGCCAATCAACGTCACCATGATAAGGCGGCCAGTGTCGCGGGTTGAGGCGGCGTCGGTGCGGAAACGCATGAGTCCGCCGAGGCCGAAGATCACGAAGCCGACGACCATCCCGTACTGAAGCACGATCTCGCCCACCACCGCGCCGACGAGCGCGTACATGATGAGCACTTTCGGAAGCTCGGCTTCTTCGCGGGTGTCGACGGTGCGGGCCGTCGTCGGGTGAAAAGCGATGACCGCGCCTAGGGTGATCGCCAGCACCAGCGACAAGAACGATTGTGTGAGCGCATCCGTGTCGAGGAAACCGGCCCAGCCGATCGACGGCAGCTCCCGCGTCATATCGCCGAACATATTAGCCGCCCCCGCGAATCGTTTGCGCGATCAAGCGCTTGCTTGGCCGCCAAGCCAAGCCCGCTCGCGGTTTAGATGAATAGAACCTGAGCCGAAAAGACCATTTCTGGGCCAACAGAACCCTTTTTTCCGCCATGCGTTTCCGGCACATGACCTGTATGAACAGACGCCTCGCCCTTTTCGGCCTCTCTGCCCTCGCGCTCGCTCCTGCTGCCTACGCGCAGCAAGCGACACCGACCGTGCTCGCCGGCGCGGCGCGCGCGGAAGGATTGGCGCAAGCCAACCGCGCGCTGAACGCCGTTCAGCGGCTGCAAGGGCGCTTCATTCAAACATCTCCCGGCGGCGGCCGTGCGAGCGGCATGTTCTATCTGCAGCGGCCTGGACGGCTGCGGTTCGAGTACGACCCGCCGGCGACTTTGCTGATCGTCGCAGACGGCAGCGTCGTCGCTATGCGCGATACGGAATTGCGCACGACAGAACGCACACCGATCCGTTCAACGCCGCTCAACATCATTCTTGGCCAGACCATCAATCTTGAGCGTGACGCGCGCGTGCTGCGCGTATCGCGCTCCGGTCCGTGGCTGATGATCACGGCGCGCGACCGCAGCGGACAAACCGATGGGCAGATCACGCTGCAATTCTTCGGGCCGAACGCCGAGCTGCGTTCCTGGGATGTGATCGACGCGACCGGCGCGCGCACGCGCATCACGCTATCGGACATCACCCAGCCGGAAAGCCTCGACCGCAGCCTCTTCCGCTTGGAAGACATGCTCTCGAACCGCCGGCGCTGAGTGGAATAAGGCAAATCGAGGCAAGGTATTTCGTTAGCTGAATCTTGATTTTTTCGTCGCTGTGGCGTATATGCAACTCGGAGCCGCCGTTTATCCCCCTGGATGGCGTCGTCCCCCCCGCTGACGGTCCAGCGCGGCGGCCTGCCGGACTCCCCTGCCGGCGAATACGCGCCTCCCTCAAGGGCGCAACATCGAGGCCCGATCGCTGAATGCGATCGGGCCTCTTTGAATTTCTGGGCCCAAGACGGCAAACAGCCGCTGATGCTGAAAATCGCGACCTGGAACATCAACTCCGTGCGCTTGCGCATTGGCATGGTCTGCCGCTTCCTGGCGGAGGCGAAGCCGGACGTGCTGTGCTTGCAGGAAATCAAATGCCGCGATGGGGAGTTTCCGTCGAAGGCGTTCAAAGAAGCCGGCTACCGGCACATCCACGTTGTTGGTCAAAAGGGCTGGCACGGCGTCGCCATTGTTTCACGTGTGAAGCTGGAGCCGGTGGAAGCGCCGGCGATTTGCCCTAAGAAAGAAGCGCGTATTGCGGCGGCGCTGATCGATGGCGTGGAGGTGCACAATCTCTATGTGCCGGCGGGCGCGGATGTGCCGGAGCTGACGAACCCGAAGTTCGTCCATAAGCTCAACGTGCTCGATAAGATGAAGGCGCTCTACAGGAAGCGCAAAGGCAAGGCGCCGACTGTGCTTGTTGGCGATTTGAACGTGGCGCCGGGCGAGTTCGATGTTTGGAGCCACAAACAGCTCTTGAATGTCGTGTCGCACACGCCGGGCGAGACCGATCGCTTGAATGCCGTGCGCGATCTCGGCGGCTTCGTTGATCTGGCGCGCACGCACAAACCCGATCCGGAAAAACTCTTCACCTGGTGGAGCTACCGCAGCCCCGATTGGACGAAGAACAATCGCGGCCGCCGCCTCGATCATATCTGGGCGACAAGCGATGTCGCTATGACCTCACAAGCGGACGCGTTTCATATCCATGTGCCGGTGCGCTCCTGGGAGCGGCCGAGCGACCATGTTCCCGTAGTGGCGGGGCTGAAACTTTGACGGTTTCGTCGCGGGCGGATTGAGACGCCGGATTGCGCCGCTACAGTGCGTGGCAAGCAATACGGGGATCGATCATGCAAGTTTCACGGCGCGCCGTTCTTGGCGCAGGCGCTGGCGGTGCGGCCGTTCTTTCTGGATGCGCGACAGGCGGCGAGGCGGAGGGCGCGGCGGGCGCGGCGACGCCGGCGGCGCAGCTCAACGCAGTGCTCGACGCTGCGGTCGCCAACACCCTGCTGCGTTCACCGGAGCGCTGCACGAGCCTCGGCCTCACCGAAGAGCGCGCCGGTTATCGCTTCATCGACAAAGTCAGCGATCAATCGAAGGCAGCTGGTCGCGAGGCGCGGGCGCAACTTCAGCAATCGCTCGCGGCGCTGCGTGCAGTCGATCGCGAGGCGCTCGAGCGACGCGACCGGGTGACCTACGACGTTGTGGAAACGGCCTGGGTCAACAGCCTCGATAGCAGCGCCTATGAGGTCGGCGGCGGGGCGGGCTCTCCTTATGCGGTGACGCAGCTGACCGGCTCGTATCGCTCGATGCCGAACTTCTTGAATGAACAGCATCCACTGCGCACCGCTGACGAGGCGGAAGGGTATATCGCGCGCATCAATGGCTTTGTCGGCCAGCTCGACGCGGAAACCGCGATCATCGCCGAGGACGCAGCAGGCGGCGTGATCCCGCCGGACTTCGCCATCGACAAAGCCATCCTGCAACTGGGGCGCCTGGCCGATGGCGGCGCGAACCAGAACATTCTGGTGCAATCTCTGGTACGGCGTTTGCCGGATGCGGAAGGCATCCCGGCAGCGGCGCGCGCCGGCTACATCAGCCGCGCCGAAACGGCAGTGCGCGATGGCGTCATTCCCGCGGTGCGCCGGCAAATCGCGGCGTTGCAGCGGGTGCGGCCACAAGCTGTCCATGACGCTGGCATTTGGCGGTTGCCGAACGGCGGCGAAATGTACGCCGTTGCGCTCCGCTCGCGGACGACGACGACGATGTCGCCCGACGAGATCCATGACGTCGGCACCGAGCTGATCCGTCAGCTCAACAGCGAGATGGATACGATCCTGCGCGCGGAAGGCCTGACGCGCGGCACCGTGGCGGAGCGGGTGCAGGAAATCTCGCGCCGGCCGGATCAGCTTTATCCAAACACAGACGCAGGGCGCGAGCAGATCCTGGCGGATCTAAACCAGCAGACGCGCGAAATCGAAGCGATGATGCCGCGCACGTTCAACACGCTTGCGCGGGCGCAGCTCGTCATCAATCGCGTGCCGGTGTTTACCGAGGCGGGCGCGCCGGGCGGTTATTACCAGCGTGCGGCGCTCGATGGCTCGCGGCCGGGCGCGTACTTCATCAATCTGCGTGACACGAGCGAATGGCCGAAATTCACACTGCCGACGCTGAACTATCACGAAGGCGTGCCGGGCCATCACTGGCAGATCTCGATCCAGCAAGAGTCGGGCTCTATCCCCTTCATCCGCAGCGCGATGCTGGGCTTTTCGGCGTTCAGCGAAGGCTGGGGCCTCTATGCGGAGCAACTCGCAGACGAACTGGGCGCCTATGAGAACAACCGCCTCGGCCGTTTGGGCTATCTGCAATCGGCGACGTTCCGTGCGTCGCGCCTGGTGTGCGACACGGGCTTGCATGCGAAGCGCTGGACGCGAGAGCAGGCGATCCAATCGATGATGGAAGCAACCGGCGATCTGGAATCGTCGGTGACGACCGAGATCGAGCGCTACTGCGTGAACCCCGGCCAAGCCTGCGCCTATATGATCGGCCGCCAGGCCATTAATCGCATCCGGCAACAAAGCACCGCCACCCTCGGCCCCCGCTTCGATCTGAAGGCGTTCCACGACACCATGCTCGCGAACGGTGCGGTGCCGCTCTCGGTTCTCGAGCGCGTGCTCGCAGATTGGGCCGCCGCGCAAGGTTAATCGGCACGCCGACTGTTTCGGCGCCGTCAGCGGCGCAAGGCTGTACCGCAAATGACCTTGACACCGGTGTCATTCCCTCGTGAGCGGGTACATCACAGTAGCCCCGCGAACACGTTTGACTTAAGACGCCGGTCCACGACTTTTGGGATGAAACGCTACTGGAGCGTCGCGCGGAATGCGGCGCCTGGAGGGATTCCGTGACTAGAGAAATCGCCGGTCTGCACCCGGCTCCGACCAAGCACAAGAAACTGGTTGAATGGGTGGAGTCCATCGCGGCGCTGACCAAGCCAGATCGCGTCTATTGGTGCGATGGCTCAGAGCTCGAGTGGCACCGCCTGACCAAGGAACTGGTCGCGGCTGGCACGTTGAAGCAAATCAATCCGGAAGCACGGCCGAATTCGTTCTACGCCGCGTCCGATCCGAAGGACGTCGCGCGCGTCGAGAAGCAGACCTACATCTGCCCCGAAAACAAGATCGACGCTGGCCCGACTAACAATTGGATGGCCCCCGCTGAAATGCGCGCCAAGCTCGGCACGCTGTTTGATGGCTGCATGCGCGGGCGCACGATGTACGTGGTGCCGTTCTGCATGGGACCTCTTGGTTCGAAGATTTCGCAGCTCGGCGTTGAAATCACGGACTCAGGTTACGTCGCCGCTTCGATGCGCATCATGACCCGTATGGGCAAAGGCGCACTCGATGAGATGGGCGAAGATGGCTTCTTCGTTCCTGCGGTTCACACTCTCGGCGCGCCACTGCAGCCAGGTCAGAAGGATGTCGCCTGGCCGTGCAACGAAGAGAAGTGGATCGTTCACTTCCCCGAAACGCGCGAAATCTGGAGCTACGGCTCGGGCTATGGCGGCAATGCCCTGCTCGGCAAGAAGTGCTTTGCGCTGCGCATCGCGTCGGTGATGGCGCGAGATGAGGGTTGGCTCGCGGAGCACATGCTCATCTTGAAGCTGACCAACCCAAAGGGTGGCGTGAAGTATGTCGCGGCGGCGTTCCCGTCCGCATGCGGCAAGACCAACCTCGCCATGCTACAGCCCACGATCCCCGGCTGGAAGGCCGAGACAATCGGCGACGACATCTGCTGGATGCGTTTTGGCGATGACGGCCGCCTCTACGCGATCAATCCGGAAGCGGGCTTCTTTGGCGTCGCGCCCGGCACTGGCGCGAAGACCAACAAGTCAGCGCTCGATACGCTCTACGCCAACACGGTGTTCACCAACGTCGCGCTCACTAAGGACGGCGACGTCTGGTGGGAAGGTCTGACGAAAGAACCGCCGGCTGGCCTCACCGACTGGCAAGGCAATACGTGGCTACCGGACTCGAAGTTCCCGGCCGCGCACCCAAACTCACGTTTCGCTGTGCCGGCGGGCCAGTGCCCGGTGATCGCGCCTGAGTGGGAAGATCCTGCTGGCGTACCGATCGATGCCATTCTGTTTGGCGGCCGCCGTGCGACGGCTGTGCCGCTGGTGACGGAAGCGTTCGATTGGGCGCACGGCGTGTTCCTGGCGTCGAACGTCGCCTCAGAAGGCACAGCGGCGGCCGAGAACAAGGTCGGCGAACTGCGCTACGATCCGTTCGCGATGCTGCCCTTCTGCGGCTACAACATGGGCGACTACTTCGCGCATTGGCTGAAGATCGGCGAGCGCCAGGGCGCGAAGCTGCCGAAGATCTTTTTCGTCAACTGGTTCCGCAAGGACCAAGACGGCAAGTTCATGTGGCCCGGCTTCGGCGACAACGCGCGTGTGCTCAAGTGGGTGAGCGATCGCCTCGACGGCACGGCAGAAGCGCGCGAAACCGCGATCGGTCTGGTGCCGGCGAAGGGCGCGATCGACACGAGCGGCCTCACCATCAGCGATGACGTGATGAACACGCTCACTAATGTTGATCTCGACGTTTGGGGTGAAGAAGCAAACCTCATCCCGGCGCACTACGAGAAGTTCGGCGAGCGCCTCCCACAGCGCCTGTGGGATGAGTACGCCGCGCTGATCGAGCGCTTGGGCGAAGCGCGCTCCGGCAAGCCGATGAAGGCCGCCGCGGCGCGCGCCGCCAGCGGTCCTCGCCAAGTGGCTGATCGCCCTGTCGCGTCGTAGGCGCTAAGCCAGACGGCAATTTCTGAGCGGCCGCCGATCACTCGGCGGCCGCTCTCTTTTGGACGGATCAACTCGCCGGCTTGGCGCGCCACATCAAACGGGGAAGCTCCGTCCGGATCAGACGGATGCTGTCGCCCATAGTGGTGCGGCCGCGCTGGAACGCCGCGGCTATTCCCCACGCCGTGGCGTAAGCGGCAAGGCCGCTGGCGGCGATTTGGACGAGGTCGTTGGGAAACGGCAGGTTCTGCAAAGCGCTTACAACAACGAACGCGCCCCCCGCGCCGGCGGCGAACGGCGCCGCACTGAGATAAAGATCCGCCGTGCGAATCGGGCCGCGGCGCGTCACCCACCACCAGAGCGTTGGCGCGCGGATGAGGAGATCGCTAATGCCGAAAGCGGCGGCGACGCCAACGGCGCCCCACTTGAGCCCAATGACAAAGGAAGCAAGGCTCGTCACCGTGCTGAACGCGCTCCAGATCAGATAGTCGCGCGTCCGCGCCTGGCTGATGAAGAGCATGTCCATGGTCATGCTGACGGGGCGATGGAGCGCCGCAAGCGTGAGCCAAGCGAAGATCGGCGCGGCGGGCGCCCATTGCTCGCCAATCACGAACGGCACCAGGATTGGCGCGGTGACGCCAACGGTGACGACGCCAGGTGTCATGAACAGCATGAGCTGGCGAACGACGCGAAGATACGCGTAGCGATAGCGTTCGCCCTCTTCATTGAGACGCGAGAGAATCGGCAACAGCAACTGCTGCAACACCGTCCTGATGCGATCGAGCGGGATGATCGCGAGCTTGTTGCCCCGATCGTAATGGCCGAGGCCGACGTCCCCGACGGCGCGGCCGATGAGAACGCTATCTGCGTCACGCGCCATGACGATAGCCGCATCCGCGAGCATGATCGGAGCGCCGAACTTGTAGAAGCGCGACAAGCCTTTGAAGATGGGCTTCTCGATTGGTATCCAACCGACGCCCAGCCAGCAGCCAACGAGGGCGACTACCTGCTGGACGGCGAAACCCAGCACCAGCGACCAGTACCCGGCGCCCATAAGTGCGGCGGTCAAGCTTGCCCCAAAACCAAGCGCCATGCTGACAGCGCTTATCATCGCAACCCAACCAAACTTCATCTGCCGGTTCAGCAGCGCCTCGTGGATGTTGGTGAACCCGGTGAGGACCAGGAAAATAGATGAAACCGCCGCCACCAATCCGACGTGTGGGTTGTCGTCGTAGAACGAGGCAATGAAAGGCGAGCTGGCCAGCATGATCGCGGCAGCGACAAGTCCGGCAACGACCGTGATCCAGAACAACCCCGCGACCTGCGGGCGCTGCAAGGCCGGGGCCTGAATCACCGCCTGGCTGATGCCGAAATTGAGGATGAGCCCCGACACCGCGACCAACGGATCGACCATCGCGTAGACGCCATAATCCATCGGCTGCAGCAGGCGCGGCAACACCAGCAGCGAGCCGATCTGGAAGGGCAACTTCAGCAGCTGCGCAATGCCAATGGCGAGCGCGCCATTGACGGCGTGGGTCTGCATCGACCCTGCCCTCGGTTCAAAAATCGGATCGCCGCCGCTCATGCCGGCCAGAGTATAGCGCGCCGCCGCCAAAGTGATGCTAGCGCAAGTTCTGGGCTACAACGGCAAGACGACAACGCGCGTGCGGTGTGACTGCGGGCACAATGATCTACCACGCCGCTTCCCACTTGCCTTTCATCGGAGGCAGGGCGGCCCACCAACAGATTCGGAGACAGTCCGCCTTGCTTCGGAGATTTCCCGGTCAAACGGGTCAGCTGGTTTTTCAACCGCGCAAAGGCTGGCTCGAACGCGACCACACTCGGAAGTCAGAAGGCCCGGCGTTGAGCTGGGCCTTCTTGTCTTGGTGATGTGGCGAAGACTCCGTGGGATCACTCACACTTGCAGGCGATAGCCACCAGTTTCGGTGATCAGAAGCTTGGGGCTTTGTGCGTCCGGCTCGATCTTTTGGCGCAGACGATAGATGTGGGTTTCGAGCGTGTGGGTGGTGACGTTGGCGTTGTAGCCCCACACTTCGCGCAGCAGCTCGTCACGGCCGACAGGCTTTTCGCCTGAGCGATAGAGGTAGCGCAGGATCGAGGCTTCCTTGTCGGTGAGGCGGACCTTCTTCTGCGTCGGATCGATCAGCAGACGCATGGCCGGACGGAATTCGTAGGGACCGATCTTATAGACGGCGTCTTCGCTGGCTTCGTGGCTGCGCAGGTGCGCGCGAATCCGCGCGAGAAGAACCGAGAACTTGAACGGCTTCAGCACGTAATCGTTGGCGCCAGCGTCGAGGCCTTGGACTTGCTGCTCCTCTTCCTGGGCAGCGCCCGTCAGCATGATGATCGGGGCTTTGACGCCCTGGTCACGGAGCTGCTTGCAGGCAGCGAAACCGTCCATGTCAGGCAGGCTGACATCCAGCACAACGGCTGCCGGCTTGTGCTCTGCGGCGGCGGCGAAGCCCTCGGCCGCGGTGGCGGCGCCGACCGCGCCGAAGCCTTCCTCCAGCTCAAACTGCTCAACCAGCGCCTGACGAAGGTCGGCGTCGTCGTCGATCACCAGGATAGTCGTTTCGCGTGACATTGGGCCCCGAGTGTTGGGCTTAAACCCTACTTGTTCGGAAATGACCACGGCAGGTCACGCATTTGCAACCTCAGACCCCCCTCCCGGCTGATCACGGGTTAGTCAGGTACGGGCTCCAAACAGCGCCGAGCCAACACGGACATGGGTGGCGCCGAAATGGACGGCGGTTTCGAAGTCGTCGCTCATGCCCATGCTGAGGATGGGCAGGCCGTTGCGGGCGGCGATCTTGGCTAGTAACGCGAAGTGCATTGCCGGCTCCTCGTTGACCGGCGGGATGCACATGAGGCCGCAGATCGGCAGGCCGAAGGTTTCGCGGGCGGCCTTGATAAAGGCGTCGGCTTCGAGCGGGGCGATCCCGGCCTTCTGCGCCTCTTCTCCGGTGTTCACTTGGATCAGGATTTCAGGGCTTCGGCCCTGCTTCTGCGCTTCGTCGGCGAGGGCCGCGGCGAGCTTGGGGCGATCGAGGCTTTCGATGACATCGAAGAGCGCGACTGCATCAGCGGCCTTGTTGGATTGCAGCGGGCCGATCAGGCGGAGCTGGAGATCGGCGAAGCGGGCGCGCCGTTCGGTCCAGCGCGCCTGCGCCTCTTGCACGCGATTTTCGCCGAAGATGCGCTGACCGGTTACGAGCATGGCCTCGACACGATCGTCCGGCTGTTGTTTGGAGACGGCTGTGAGCGTGATGCTCTCAGGCGCACGCCCGCTCGCGGCCGCGGCTTTGGCGATGCGGTCAAGTACAGCGGCGCGCGCCGCGGCGATGTCGGAAGGAACGCTCATGGGAAACGTCCATGTGCTAGCGGCGACGGCGGCGCGGCTCAACCGCGACGCTGGCGCACCAGCCATTCCTTCGCTCTATTTCCTCACCGATCCAGTGAGGACGCCCGATCCGCTTGCCGTGGCGCGGCGGCTGCCGCGCGGAACGGCCGTGGTTTACCGACACTTTGGTGCGGAAGACCGCGAACGCATGGCGCGAAAGCTGGCGGCGCTTTGCCGCTCGCGCGGGCTCGCGCTGCTAATTGGTGCAGATTCTGAGTTGGCCAAAGCCTGCGGCGCCGATGGCGTGCATTGGCCAGAGCGCTTGATGCCGCGCGCGCGCGGCGACGCGTTTCGGTTAGTCACGGCGGCGGCGCATTCGGCAAACGCCGTGACGAAAGCCAGCGAAGTTGGGCTCGACGCCTGCGTGTTGAGTCCTATCTTTCCGAGCCGCAGCGCCTCAGTCCAAAGCGAGCTTGGACTTTGGAGTGCGAGCCAGATCGCGCGCGCGAGCGCCATTCCGGTGATTGCGTTAGGTGGCGTAAACACCAGTAACGTGACACGGCTCAGCGGACGCGGTTTTGCTGGCGTCGCTGCGATCGATGCTTTGCTTAGTGCCTAGAAGCGGAACGCCGACTCGATCCGCACGTCGGCGCGCGGCTCTTCGTTCTCACGGCGCACAGTAGCTGCACCCGGAGCTGGCGTGGTTTCCAAGTTGAACTGGCCGCCAACGCTGATGTTCGGCGTGAACTGGTAGTAGGCGCCGACCGAGGTCTGATCGCCGTGGCCGCCATCCGGCGCGCGCTCAATGCGCTGCGCTTCGCGAACGTCCACCGTTACGCCCCAACGCTGGTTCAACGTCCAAGCTGGCGCCAGGACGCCAGTCTCTTCGCTGCCGGAGATAGATTCGGTCACGCCGTTCGAGGTCGTGAATCGCTGGTACCAGGGTACCCCAGATTCAGAAGCCTGGGCACTGGCGACGGGTGCGGCTACGCGTTCCTGCGCCTGCGCGACGCCGGCCGTCGCCAAGACGGCGACCCCCGCGATCAGAGCTGCAGACGCTTTAGACACGAATTCCGACCCCTCAACACCCCTTTGAGCCTGCGAATATAACGCAGGTCAAACTGATTTGCCGTGAACTTTAGGACACAGCCCCCGTGAATATTGGGGCCAAAAGTAGGCAAGAGGTGTGGATAAACCAATAAGGGGAGGCTGCGCCACAACATAGCCGGGTTCGCAGTGGACCCCTGGCTCCGTCCGAAGCCCATGATATACGGGCGGGCGCAACGCGCCGGGGATAGCGCGGACGATGCGGAGGAACGACGAATGATGCAGGCTGGGCGCACACTTATGAAGGGCGCGATTTTTATGGTCGCGGCCGTAGCGCTCGCCGGCTGCTCGATGTTCCGACCAGACGATGAAGCGCCAACTTCCCGCGCCGATGACAATGTCGGCCGCGGTGGCGGCGTCTCCATTTTTGGTGGCGGCGACGGCGGCAGCCGTCGTGGCGCCGAAGCCGGCATCGGCGTGAACTCTTACCTGTGGCGCGCGTCACTCGACACGCTGAACTTCATGCCGCTGCAGTCGGCTGATCCGTTCGGCGGCGTGATCATCACCGATTGGTACTCGGCGCCAACGACGCCGAACGAACGTTTCAAGGCGACGGTGTACATCCTCGACACGCGCCTGCGCGCCGACGCGCTGAACGTCTCGATCTTCCGCCAGACCAACAATGGCGGCCAGTGGGCTGATGCATCAGTCGATCCGGACACCGAGATCCAGATCGAAAACGCGATCTTGCAGCGCGCGCGCGAACTGCGCCTTAGCAACGTCCGCTAGACACAACGAGCGTTTGCAGTCACGAAAACGCTCCAACGCATGGGGCGTGAGTAAGCATGTCGTCCAGGTACAATCACCGCGAAGTCGAACCGAAGTGGCGCGAACGCTGGGCCGCGGCGGGCATAGACCGCGCGCTTACGCCTGAAGAAGCCAAGGGCAAGAAGAAGGCCTACGTGCTTGAGATGTTTCCCTACCCGTCGGGGCGGATCCATGTTGGGCACTCGCGCAACTACACGATGGGCGATGTGATCGCCCGCTTCCGCCGCTCAAACGGTTACAATGTGCTGCACCCGATGGGTTGGGATGCGTTCGGTTTGCCGGCGGAAAACGCCGCGATGGAGCGCGGCATCCACCCGAAAGGCTGGACCTACGACAACATCGCCGCGATGCGCGAGCAGCTGAAGCTGCTGGGCCTCGCCATCGATTGGTCGCGCGAACTCGCGACCTGCGATGCGAGCTACTACAAGCACCAGCAAGCGATGTTCCTGGCCTTCTGGAAGAAGGGTCTCGTCTATCGCAAGAAGCAGAAAGTGAACTGGGACCCGGTCGACAATACCGTGCTTGCCAACGAGCAGGTGGTGGACGGCAAGGGTTGGCGTTCAGGCGCGCCGGTTGAGACGCGCGAGCTTGAGCAGTGGATGTTCAAGGTCACGGCGTACGCGGAAGATCTGCTGAGCGCGATCGGCGGCTTGGAGCGCTGGCCGGACAAAGTGCGGCTGATGCAGTCGAACTGGATCGGCAAAAGCCAAGGCGCGAGGATTTGGTGGGACATCGCGGAGGCCCGGAGCTTCTTGCCGCCCTCGCCTGCGGGCGAGCCAAATCACGCGCGCGATCCGATCGAAGTTTACACAACGCGGCCGGACACGCTGTTCGGCGCGAGCTTCCTGGCGCTGGCGCCCGATCATCCGCTGACCAAGGCGATCGCGGAGCACAATCCGGACGTCGCCAAGTTCATCGAGCAATGCGCGCACCTCGGCACGTCGGAAGCGGACATCGAAAAAGCCCCGAAATTCGGCGTGGATCTTGGTGTTCGCGTGCGTCACCCGTTCGATCCGAATTGGATTTTGCCGGTGTGGGGCGCGAACTTCGTGCTCTCGACCTACGGCACCGGCGCGATCTTCGGATCGCCCGCGGGCGATCAGCGCGATCTCGATTTCGCGAACAAGTACAAGCTGCCGTTCAAGCCGGTGGTGCTGCCGCCTGGCGCGGACGCAGCGACGTACGCTGTCGACAAAGAAGCGTTCACCGACGACGGCACGATCTACAATTCGAAATTCCTCGACGGCTTGAGCACGCGCGAAGCGATCACCGCCGCGATCGCGGAGCTGGTGAAGCTGAAATCCGGCGAAGCGACGACGCAATGGCGTCTGCGCGACTGGGGTGTTTCACGTCAGCGCTATTGGGGCTGCCCCATTCCGGCGATCCATTGCGCCAAGTGCGGCGTTGTGCCGGCGCCGGCTGAGAGCTTGCCGATTGCGCTACCGGAGGATGTGACCTTCGATAAGGACAAGCCGGGCAATCCGTTGGATCGCCACCCGACCTGGAAGCACGTGAAGTGCCCGAGCTGCAGCGGCGACGCACAGCGCGAAACCGATACGCTAGATACTTTCGTGGATTCGAGCTGGTACTTCGCGCGCTTTACCGACCCGAATAACGAGAACGCGCCGTTCGATAAGAAGCTGGCGAGCTATTGGCTGCCGGTGGATCAGTATGTCGGCGGCGTTGAACACGCCGTGCTGCACTTGCTGTACGCGCGCTTCTTCACGCGCGGCATGCGTGATTGCGGTTTCCTGGATGGGCCAGCGAACGGCGAACCGTTCGCGAGTTTGTTCACGCAAGGCATGGTCGTCCACGAGACGTATAAGTCTGAGTCCGGTGCGTGGCTGCTGCCGGAAGAGACTGACATTAAGGACGGCAAGCGTGTTGAGCTGAAAGGCGGCGCGGCCGTTGAAGTCGGCGCCATCGAGAAGATGTCGAAGTCAAAGAAGAACGTTGTCGACCTCGACGCGTTCGTGACCGATTTTGGCGCCGATGTTGCGCGCTGGTTCGTATTGTCGGACTCGCCGCCTGAGCGCGATGTTGAATGGACGGCGTCGGGCGTCAAAGGTGCGTGGGGTTACGTGCAGCGTGTGTGGACGCTGACGGAAGCGCACGGAAAGCCGGCGCCGAAGCTGGGCGACGCTGCGCCTGCATCGGCGAACGAGGGCGAGGCGCTGGCGCTGCGCCAGCTCGCGCACCGCGCTATCCAGAGCGTCACCGACGACATCGAAAGCTTCCGCTTCAACGTCGCGGTCGCGCGCGGCTATGAGCTGGTCAACGCCATCGCCAAGCTGAAGGGCGATGACGAAGGCTCGGTGTTCGCGCGCGGCGAGGCACTGCGCATCCTGGCGCAGCTGATCTCCCCATTCATGCCGCACTTGGCGGAAGAGTGCTGGGAGCGGCTGGGCGGCGAAGGCTTTGTCGCTACCGCGCCGTGGCCGATTGCGGACCCGGCTCTGGCCGCCCGCAACACAGTTACGCTGCCGATTCAGGTGAACGGTAAGAAACGAGCGGAAATCGAGGCGCCAAAAGGCGCGGCCGAAGCCGATATTCGCGAGCTGGCGCTGCAACATGCGACGGTGAAACCCTTCCTGGAGGGTGTTACCGTCCGCAAGGTGATTGTGGTCACCGATAGGATCGTCAATATCGTCGCCAACTGATGCGGCGGGAGAAACCCCTGATGCGCGTGTTGATTGCGAGCCTTACGCTTCTCCTGGCGGCCTGCGGCTTCCAGCCCATGTACGCGCCCGGCGACGGCGCCAACGCCATCGGCCCGGTGCAGATCTCTGAGATCGAAGGCAAGGCCGGGCACGTGCTGCGCACGGAGCTGTCGCGCATTCTGGCTGTTGAGAACGATGGCTCGCCGCCGGCGAACCTCGAGATCACGCTGACCGAGCGAGTGACGCCGCTCGGCATCCGCCGCGACGAATCGGCGACGCGGGCTGAGTTGCGACTGACCGCCAACTACATCCTCACGCCTGCGCAGCCGAATGGCCGCGTCATGCGCGGCTCGGTGTTCACGGTGGTGAACTATGACGTGCCCCCCGCCGCATTCGGCGAGATCGCGGCGCAGGACGATGCACGCGAGCGTGCGGCCGAGACCATGGCTCAACGCTTCCGCGCGGAGCTTGCTTTGCGTGTCGCACAAGCCCGCCAAGGCTAAGACGTGGCACAAATCAAAGGCGCCTCGATCAAGCGCTTCCTGGAAAAACCGGACAAGAACGTCCGTGCCGTCTTGCTCTACGGGCCAAACGAGAGCTTCACGCATGAGGCCGCGCAAAAGCTCGCCACATGGGCGCTCGGCAAGTCCGACGATCCTTACGCCATCACCAAGCTCGGCGAAGACGAGATCAAGCGCGATAGCGCGAGGCTCGGCGACGCGCTGGCGGCGCAATCGTTGCTGGGCGGGCCGACGATCGTCTGGGCGCGGATCGGCGGCAAAGGCGCCGATGACTCGATCCTTGCCGCGCTCAAGGCGATCGAAGGTGGCGGCGCGAGCGGCTTTCTCATCGTTGAGGCCGGCGACATTGGCGGCTCGGCCGACTTGGTGAAGAAGTTCGGCGCCGCAACCAGTGCGGCTGTCATCGCCTTCTATGAAGAGACGGATGCCGAGCGCGCGGTCTATGCCAAAGCACTCGCCAAACAGCTTGGCATCACGTTCGAGCGCGACGCAGAAGACTATTTCCTCTCTGCCCTGCCCGCAGATCGCGGGCTGGCGCGGCAGGAAATCGAGAAACTGGCGCTCTATGCGCATGATCTTGGCCGCCACATCAGCGTAGATGATCTCGAAGCTTTGATGGCGGCGGAAGCCGAGAGCGCGCTCGATGCGGCAAGCCTAGCAGCGGCGCAGGGCAAAGCGGCGCAAGCAGTGGAGTCGCTAGCGCGGATCGATGCGCTCTCCGGCATCTCCGCGCTGCGAGCGCTGTTGCGGCGTCTGCATCAGCTACGCGATGCGCGGATCATGATCGATTCCGGCATGAGTTCGGATGAGGCGGTGGCGAAGCTGCGCCCGCCGGTGTTCTGGAAAGAGAAGGACGCGGTCGCCTCTCAAGCGCGACTCTGGACCGCAAAGAAGCTCAATGCTGCCTATGACGTGCTCTGGACGGCCGAGATGCGCAGCAAGACCGCCGGCGCGCCGCAAGAACTGATCGCGGCAGATGCTTACCGCAGCGTTGCTAAGCTCGTCGGCAACTGAGCCCGGTTGCGCACCCGCCCAGCGGCGTTAGGCTCGGATGTGGAGGGCGGGGCATGAACCTCAATCGCAGATTCGTCCTGGGCGCCGGCGCGGCCGCGTTCGCAGTGGGCAGCGCGGCGGAAGCGGCGACGCGTAGCGTTGGCGGCAGCCGCGCTCACGGCGCAGCCCTCTCGGCGCTTTCGCGCTACGCCGAACAGCATGTCCGCGACTGGGGCCTGCCTGGGATGACAATCTGCGTCGTCGATCACGACGGCTATGTGGGCTTCATCACAACGGGTCTTGCGAACATCGAGCGCCGCACGCCGGTGGGCCCGCAGCACCTCTTTCAGATCGGCTCGATCAGCAAAGTGTTCACGGCGCTGACGCTCTACTCACTGGACCAGGAAGGCAAGCTTTCGCCTAACGCTCGGCTGCGCCAAGTGCTGCCGGACATCGCCATCGTCAATGCGAGCGATGTGACGATGCAGCATCTGCTCAATCATACATCAGGTATTCCCGCCAACGCGCCGATTGCGACCGAAGGCGGATTGTGGAGCGGCTTCACGCCGGGCGAGCACTGGCACTACAGCAATACCGGCTACGAGCTCATCTCTCGCGCAGTGGCGCAGGCGGACCAGAAACTGTTTCACGAGGCGGTGGAAGCACGCGTACTGCGGCCACTCGGCATGAGCGATTCCACAGCCGCGATTCAAAGCGGTGACCGTGATCGTTACGCCCAGGGCTACGAGCCCCTCTATTCCGACCGCCCCGCCTTCCGGCCAGGACCGCGTGCACCGTCGCCGTGGGCGAACATGGAGAGTGGCGCCGGCAGCATCGCCGCAACGTCCGGAGACATGGCGCTATTCCTGCGCTTCCTGATTGAACTGTCGCAAGGCAGAGGCGGGCCAGTGCTCTCGGATGCGACGGCCGCACGTTTCATGGCCGATCCGGCAGCGGCGCCGGGTTGGGCTGAGACGGCGCACTACGGCAACGGCTTGGCGCGGCTAACCATCGCCAACCGCCAATATGTGCACCACACCGGCGGCATGGTTTCGTTCTCATCGTCGATGCATGTCGATCCGGAGGCGGGCGTTGCGTGTTTCGCGTCGAGCAATATCGGCTTCAGCCTGGGTTATCGGCCGCGCGACGTAAGCTTGTTCGCTTGCCAGCTCTTCAGGAGCGTGCGCGAGCGCACCGAGACGCCGACTCCGCCTCCGACACAATCGAACGTCCGCGATCCGGCGATGTTTGTCGGCATCTACTCTGCGGCTTCCGGCGAAGCGTTCGAGATCCGCGCCAATGGCGCGAACCAGATCACGATGCGCCGCAATGGCAATGATCGCCGCATGCAGAACCTGGGCGGGCCGTTCTTCGTCACTGACGATCCGCAGTTTGCGACGACTGGCGTTTTCTTTGAGAAAGAAGGCGAAGACGTCGCGCGCGCCTGGGCCAACGAGGTCGAGTTCGTGCGCGGCCCCGTGCACGGCTACCAGCAACCACCGCCTGCAGATGTCGCACGCCTCGCCGGCATCTACGATTCAGGACGACCGCTGGGGGACCCCACTCTGGATCATCGCGCGCTCCGGCAAGCTGTGGCTCAACAATGCAGAGCCGCTGACCTTGCTCGATGACGGCTCATGGCGCCCTTGGACGGATGACTGGAACCCCGAACGCCTTCGCTTCGACACCTTCATCGATGGCCGCCCTACCCGGCTCTTGTTCTCAGGTGCGCCGTACGTGAGACGCTTCAGCTAGCTTTCGGTTGATCCCTCGCGCGGCGGCAGCTAGCGAAGCTCGCAACAGATTAGAACCGAGGGACCATGGAAACGACCAAGGGCGGCATTCCGTTTTGGCTGCTGATGCTGGCGGGATTTGCGATCGGCTTGGGGCTTGGCCTTTGGGTCAATCTCGTCGTCGGCGCCGAGACGCCTTGGGTGCAGGCGCTGACGGCAAACGTCACCGGCCCAATCGGTCAGATATTTCTTGGCCTTCTCTTCATGTTGGTTCTGCCGCTGCTGTTCAGCGCCATTGTCGTTGGCGTGGCGGAGATGGGCGATCTGGGCTCTCTCGGGCGTGTCGGCTGGAAGACATTGCTAATGACCATCGTCATCTCAACGATCGCGGTGTTGATCGGCTTGGGACTCGTGAACGCGCTGCGCCCGGGGGACGGCGTCGATGCGGCGCTCGCACAGCAATTGCTGGCTCAATACGCAGAGGGCGCGCAGGGCATCGTCCAGAATGCCCCTGCGGAAGTAAACATCGGTCAGTTCTTCCTGGATCTGGTGCCGCGTAACGTGTTTGGCGCCGCCGCGAACAACCAGGTTCTGCCATTCATGGTGTTCTCGGTGTTCTTCGGCGTCGGGCTCGTCATGGTGCGGAGCCGCGCAACGGATCAGCTGCAGCTGGCAATCACCGGCATTTTCGAAGTGATGATGCGCCTCTTGAAAGTCGTGATCAGCCTCGCGCCGATCGCCATTGCTTGCTTGATGTTCAATCTCGCCGCGCTCTTCGGCTGGGACTTGCTGGCGCGCTTGGCTGCGTTTGTCGGCGTCGCCGTCGGCGCGATGGCGCTGCACATGTTCGTCGTCTACCCGATCGTGGTGATGCTGTTCGCTGGCAAGAACCCGCTGGCGTTCTTCGCCCAGGTTCGCGACCCGATGGTCGTTGCGTTCTCGACCGCATCGTCAAACGCCACTTTGCCGATTTCGCTCCGTGCGGCGGAAACCGACCTCAAGCTACCGCGCAAGATTTCACGCTTTGTGCTGACCGTCGGCGCCACCGCCAACCAGAACGGCACCGCCCTCTTCGAGGGCGTGACGGTTCTCTTCCTCGCGCAGTTCTTTGGTGTCGATCTCAGCCTGCAACAGCAGATCGTGGTCATGCTGGTCTGCATCTTGGGCGGCATTGGCACGGCGGGCGTGCCGGCAGGATCGCTGCCGGTGGTCGCGATGATCCTGGCCATGGTCGGTGTGCCGGCGGAGGGCATTGGCCTAATTCTCGGCGTCGATCGCTTCCTCGACATGTGCAGAACGACGCTGAACGTCACCGGTGATCTGGTGATCGCGACCGTTGTTTCTCGCGGTGAGAAAGATCCGGTGGATGCACCACCGCCGCCGCCTGAGCTCGCGGTTAGCTAAGCGCGCGCCTTGCTTTGATGAGCGCTTCGGCTCCGCGGTCGAGCGTTTCATCACGTTTCGCGAAGCACAGGCGCACGAGCGCTGGCGCGCCTGGGTTTGCGTAGAAGGCCGAGAACGGGATAGTGGCGACGCCGTGTTCGATGGCGTCACGAGCGAAGGCTTCGTCGCCCATGGCGATGCCGGAGGCGGCGAGATCGATGCTTAGGAAGTAGGCGCCGCGTGCGGGCAGGGTGACGAACCCCTCCCCTTCAAGTGCGCTTTTCAAGCGATCGCGCGACCGCTGAAAGCCATCACACATCTCATCGAAATAGGCGGGCGGCTTGCCTAGGCCGTGCAACACGCCGCGCTGCAGGTTCGGAGGTGTCGTGAAGGTGAGGAATTGATGCGCCTTGGCGAACAACTCCGAGAGCTCCGGCGCGCCGCAGGCAAAGCCAACCTTCCAGCCGGTGAGCGAGAACATCTTGCCAGCGGAGCCTATTTTCAGCGTCCGGTCGCGCAGCGCCGACAGCATTGAAACGTGCTCGGCACCGTCAAACAAGAGATGCTCCCAAACCTCATCGCTCACGCAGATTGCGTTGTGCTTGCGGCAGAGGTCAGCGATCAGTTCGATCTCGGAGCGGTTCATCACACTGGCGCTCGGATTGAGTGGCGTGTTGATGACGACGACGCGGGTCCTGTCCGAGAACGCCGCCTCCACCTTCGTGCGCTCGTAGCGCCAGTGCAGTGGCTCAAGCCGGACGATGCGCGGCACGCCGCCTGCCCTCCTCACCATCGGCAAGTAGGCGTCGTAGAGCGGCTCAAAGAGCACCACTTCATCGCCTGGTTCGATGAAGGCGAGCAAGGCCGCGGCGATGGCTTCGGTGGCGCCGCTGGTGATCGTCACCTCGCGCGACCAATCGAGATCGAGGCCGTGGTGCGCATTGTAGTGCGCCGCGACCGCCTCGCGCAGCGCGGGCAGGCCGCGCATCGAGGGATACTGGTTGGGCCCTTCGAGCGTCGCGCGCGCGGCGGCTTCGAGGATGTCGCGCGGACCATCGTCCTCCGGAAACCCCTGCCCCAGGTTCACCGCGCCCTTCTCCGCCGCGAGGCGCGACATGAGTTCGAACACCGTGGTGCCGAGCGAAGCGTAGGTGCTGTTCATCGCAAAGGTTCCGGCCACGGGCGGCGCGTGCATCCAAAGCGCCTCGGGCCTGCGTCCTCCCATGCGGAGGCAATGGATGAAACACCTAATTCTCGCGGCCGCGGTGACGCTGGCCGCTATCGCACCTGCTGCGGCGCAGAGCCGCCCATTTGACCCGCGCGAATATCAGGGTCGGCACGTCGGGCAACCGACCCAGATTCTGGTCATCGGCACAGCACACTTGAGCGGCACGCCAGACTCGTTCGATCCCGCCGTGCTTGAGCCATTGCTCGAACGGCTCGAGGCATTCCGTCCGGACGCGATCGCGATCGAAGCATTGCCGGCCCGGACGATCGATTCACTCTGGCAGTGGCGCGAAAGCTATCCGCAGGCAGCCCAGCAATATGGCGGACGGCCAATGGCGCTCGCAGGCATCACCCGCGGGCTCCTCGGCATGGACATGGCGCAAGCCGACGCGGAAGTCCGCCGCACGCTTGCTGCTTGGCCAGCCTCGCCAACGCCAGAGCAACGGCGCCGGCTCACAGCGCTGTTCGTGGCCGCGGGCGATCCTTCGTCTGCATTGGTGCAATGGTGGCGGCTCGATCCAAGTGAGCGGATTGCCGATGACAACGTACCACGCTTGTTGGTCGAACAGCTCGCAACCTACGACACCGTCGCTCGACGCAACGAAAATCATCTGATTGCATCTCGCCTCGCCGTTCGTCTTGGTCACGAGCGCGTTTATCCGACCGACGATCAGAGCGATGATACCGTGCCGAACTTCGAGCAGGATATGACAGCCTTCATGGGAGAGCCGTGGCTGGCCCAGCTCCTTGAAAGTCCGGCGTTCAAACCGCTAACCGAATCTGGTGAGCACATGAGCTCGCCAGAAGAGGCGCTGGCGACCTACCGGTTCCTCAATACGCCGCGCACAGGGCGCACTGACGCGAACGGCCAATGGCTGAATATGATCAATCGCGCCAGTCCGAACGACGTCGGTCGCGCCCGCGTTGCAGCCTGGGAAGCCCGCAACCTCCGGCAGATCGCCAACATTCGCGAGGTGTCGGCGCGTCACCCGGGCGGGCGCATCCTCGTCATCGTCGGCTCGTCGCATAAGCCTTGGTTTGACGCGTATTTATCGATGATGAGCGACGTGGAGGTCGTCGATGCGGCGCGGGTATTGCGCTAGTTCTACCACTAATAGTGCGTGGCAGATGGCACACTGTGAGCAGCGAATCGTCCGGCGTCGGACAATTCCGCTTCACCGTCCAGATTAAGGCCCGTAAAGGTAGCGGCGGTGCCGGGGGGCACTTCGCTTGGCTAGCACAAGCGCGAACGGCTCTTCCTCACGGAAGAGCCGTTTTCGTTTCTAAAAGCCGCCGCGCAGACGGCGGATCACGTCGTCCAATTGCTCAAGCGTCTTGTAGGAGATCTTCACCTCCCCCGCGCCGGCCTTGTCGTTGATCGTGACGTCGAGGCCGAGTGCGTTGGAGAGCGATTGCTCCAGTGCACGCGTGTCGGCGCTCTTGGCGTCAGCCGACGAACCGCCCGGCGTGACGCGGGGGCCGTGCTTCTCGTCCTTGGCTTGCTGCGCCAGGCGTTCGATGTCGCGAACGTTCAGTCCTTCGCTGATCGCGCGCTGCGCCAGGCCGCGCGGATCCGGCGCGGTCAGAATGGCGCGTGCGTGACCCGAGCTGAGGCGACCGTCGCGTACCATCTCCTGCAGAT
>JAWKUX010000022.1:0-38606 GCA_041398325.1 Hyphomonadaceae bacterium
CGCCCAGTGCAGGACGATCGCGACTGTCGTGTACCGCTGAGCCGTGGCCGCCATTAGTTCACCGGTTCGCGGGTGGTGTTGCCGGGCACTGGCGCGTTTTCGATCGGACGCTGGAACTCGGCCTCAATGATGATCTCGATGGCGTCGCTGATGCCATCGTTGCCGGCGCGCGGCATGAGTTCGTTGATGCCAAACTGTGAGCGCTGGATCGTGGTGCGGGCCGAGAAACCGATTGAGGAGACCTGCATGCCCATCGGGTGCGGGCTATGGCTGCCGTCATAGGTGACGTCGAACGTCGCCGGATGAGTTTGTCCCTTGATTGTCAGATCGCCGGTCACGCGCGCTGTGTTTGGTCCGGTTTTCTCGACGCCGGTAGAGGTGAAGGTCGCGGTCGCGAAGCTGGCGCTATCGAGCCACGAAGAGTTCTGCAGTTCGGCGTCAAAGTCGCGGGGGCCGGTGTAAGGCGTGTCGAGGGAGGTGGTGTCGATCGCGGCGGTGAGCGTCGATTGCGCCGGGTTCTCGGCGTTGAAGTTCAGCGAGCCGGAGACCTTGTTGAAGCGCAGCGTGTAGTGCGCGAGGCCGAAGTGTTGGGCGCGGATTGTGACGGTCGTGTGATGCGGATCGATCGCGTATTCACCCGTAGGCGCATTCACTTCGACGGGCGGCGGCTCGGTCGTGGCTGGCGTCTCAGCGGGCTGGTTGCACGCGGCCAGGCTCAAGGCGGCTGCGGCGGCAAGCACAAGTCTCATTTCCGGGTTCTCCCTCAGTGGAAACCGCCAATGTAGGGCGGCAGGCGTTGGCGGCCACCGGGCACACGCGGGTAACCTAGCCCAGAGTGGCGCTGCAACAACGTGTGAATAGCCTCAGACCCGCACGAACTCGGCTTCGATGACGATTTGCACTTGTGCGCCGGTGAAGGCCCGCCAGTCATTGACGCCCCATTGGGTGCGGTCGATCGAGCCTTGGGCCGAAAAGCCCAGTACGCGCGCGCCGGCGCGGAGCAGGTCGTTAGTGTCGCCAACAAAGATTGCGTCAAGCGTGGCTGGGTGGGTTTGGCCATTCATGGTGAGATTGCCAGTGATGCGGCCAGTGTGCTCGCCCGTGCGCTCGATTGAGGTTGATACGAAAGTGATGCTCGGCGCCGTCTGTGATCCGAGCGCGCGGCCGATGGCCTGATCGAACGCGCGTTCGCCTTGCGCATTGAGCACGCCGGTATTGACGCTTGTTGCGTCGACGCTGGCGCTCAGCTGTGAGCGTGAAGGGTCCGCAGGGTCGAGAGTGAGCGTCGCGGCCTTCGTGTCGAAGCGCGCCGTGAACCAGGCGAGGCCCTGGTGCTGGATACGGAAGATCACGCTCGCGTGGCGGGGATCGAGACGATACTCGCCCGCCGGTAAGTCGACTGCGATCGGATGGGTGGGCGCCGCTTGCGCGATGCCTGGTTGCTGCGCGACCGCTTGCGTCGAGACGGCTGCAGGCGTGCTGGCGCAGGCGGCGAGGGCGAGAGACGAACGTCAGCAGAGCAGACAGGCGCATGGCAATTCTCCAGTCTCAAGCGTAGGTTTCATTGTGTCAGCTGGGAAGCACTCGCGCTGCGGGTCGCGCTGCGGTTATTGCGGAATGGTGGGTCCACCTGAATGCCCTATGCCGCTCCCATCGCCGATATGCGCTTCGCCCTCGAAGCGTGTGCCGACTTCTGGTCTCTGCGGCAACACTATCCGGATTTGGATACGCAGGGACACATTGGCAGCGATCTTGGAAGAGCAGAGCGCGCTCGCGGCCGATACGCAAGCCGCTCAGCCGGAGCGGCGACCAGCGCAGGGTCTCACTCAAAGATGGTAAGGTAAGGGCGGCGGCGGGCTTTCAGGAAGCTTACCAGCGTTCAAGGAAGGCGGCTGGCAGGGCTTGTGGCCGATCCAGCCTATGGTGGCCAAGGCCTGCCACGTTCGCTCGCGCTCGCCGTGATGGAAACGGTCCACGCAGCCAATATGAGCTTCGGCCTGCTGCCGATGCTGACTTTAGACGCGATCAGGCGATCCGTCGAGCAGCACGGCGCACTGGATCAGAAGCAGCTCTACCTTCCAGAAGCTCATCTCCGGCGAATGGTCCGGCACGATAGACCTCACCGAGCCGCAGGCAGGCTCCGATCTCGGTGCGCTCACCACCAAAGCTGTGCCGCAAGCCGATGGCTCTTACGCCATCACCGGCCAGAAAGATTTTCATCACTTAGGGCGAGCACGATCTTGCGCCGAACATCGTTCACCTGCTCGCGCGTATCGAAGGCGCGCCAACGGGATCGAAGGGCATCTCGCTTTTATCGTGCCGAAGTTTCGCGACGCCGACAGCTCGCGCAACGCGGTACAGTGCGATGGCGTCGAAGAGAAGATGGGCGTCACGCCTCGCCGACATGCACGCTCGCCTACGAAGGCGCGACTGGCGCTGATCGGCGAACAGAACCGCGGTCTCCACGCCATGTTCACGATGATGAACGCCGCGCGGCTCAATGTTGGCATGGAAGGCGTGGCCGTAGCCGAGGCCGCGTATCGAAACGCTCGCCTACGCGAAGGAGCGCAAGCAGGGCGGCGCGCTGATTATCAGACACCCCGACGTGCAGCGTATGCTGCTGACGATGAAGGCCAAAGATCCAAGCCGCGCGCGCAATCTGCTACGCCACCGCCGTCGCCGCCGATCGCGGCGACAAAGCCCGCGAAGATTTGCTGACCCCGCTGGCGAAAGCCTGCGGCACGGATGTCGGCGTCGAAGTCACCAGCCTCGGCGTGCAGGTGCATGGCGGCATAGGCTTCGTCGAGGAAGGCGGTGCAGCGCAATTCTATCGCGACGCCCGCATCGCCCCCATCTACGAAGGCACCAACGGCATCCAAGCCATCGATCTCTACGGCCGCAAACTAGTCGGCGATCGCGGCGAAGCGATGGGCAATCTGATCGCCGAAGCACGCCAGACCGCCGGCTCACATCATCCAAAATTCGCAGCCGCTATCGACGCGCTCGAAGAAGCAACTGCCTACATGCTGAGCGCCGCACGCGAAGACGCGCTCGCCGGCGCCTACGCCTATCTGCAACTCGCCGGTGACGTGGTCGGCGGGATGCTGCTCATCCAGGGCGGCGCGCGCGACTCCAACCCCGAGCAGGCCGCCGTGCTTCGTTTCTACGCGCGCACAATTCTGGCCCGCGCGCCAACACGTTTGGCGGAGATCAAGCTCGGCGTCGCGGTGCTAATGTCCTCAGATTTCGCTGATTGATCTCAGGCTAGCGGCATCTTTCCGATTGGGCGGTTCGAAGCGCCGCGCAGGCGAGACGCTTGTGGTCGTTGCGCATATGCGGACCTCTGTTGGGGGTTGCGCCGTGAACTTGTCGGGCATTGATGACTCTGCCTACATCCGCCTCAATGGAACGCAACGCGGCGGGGACAGCAATAGCGCTCGCGCCATCGATCTCAACGACTGGACCCAGCCCGGTAACAACGACCTTGAGGTTGTGCTCTACAATAATGAACTCACTCAAGGGTCCCTTCAGTTCGACCTGATGCGCAACGGCGCCCTCGTCGGACACGACAATTTTTCTGTCAACAGCCCGATCTGCGTCGGCGGGTGCTGGTACACGTGGCGGTTCGTTTACAACGACACCACAGGGGCGGTCAGCCAAATTGGCTCTAACCCGCCGAGATGAACTGGCGGAGATCAAGCTAGGGCGGCGATGCTGACGTTATCGCCAGAAAAGAATTCCGGCGATGGCTGAGGTTCAGAACCCGCAGTGCTTGAGCGCCTCCGCTAGCTTCGTCCGGACGGCGGGGTCGCTGAATGGAAACGCTTCGAAGAACGTCGCGGCGGTCATGTCGGAGCGGCGGGTCCGGACATTGTCGGCCCAGAAGCGCGCGCGCTCCTCGTTGCCGTCAATGCCGTGGAGGGCTGCGGCGATGGCGGCGATGAGTGCATGGGCGCCTGGCGCGCGCGCGGCCTCGTCGCCAAGGCGTGCGGCGGCTGCGGTGTCGCCCTTGGTGAGAGCAGCGAAGGCGCGCACGCCTATCATACCATAGCGAAACGGGTCGAGGGGGCTCAGCGACAGCGCAAGCATAGCGTCTTCGGCTACGTCATCGCTGCCGCCTGCGATCGAGTTCGCCCACGCGCGGGCGTAAACGCCTTGCGCATAGTTCGGGCTGAGCGACACTGATCGATCGAGCCAAGCCGTGCCGCCAAGAATATCGTTCTCGACCCAATACACGCGCCCCATCGCGAAATTTGCGAAAGGATCCACCGGATCGAGTTCGACGCTGCGCTCGGCGTGCTTGCGAGCGTTCAGCACATCCAGGTCGCGATGGCTGCCATAACGCTGGAACGCGTTCTGAAAGTGCGCGCTCGACAAAGCCGCGTGCGCGCGTGCGAAGCTGGGATCCAGGGCCACTGCCTTCTCGAACAAGCCGAGGGCGCGGGCGTTGTCAGCGCCGCTGAAGCGATAAAGGTGCTGTAGTCCCAAATGGTAGGCGGACCACGCGTCCAGCCTGTCCGGCGAAATCAGCCGGGCGGCGGCGGCCTCGTGGCGGGGGATGTGAAGCTCTAGGGCTGCTACGATCGCCGCGATGATACGCTCTCGGGTTTCGTGGACGTCCTCCAGAAGCGTGGTGAAGCGATCTCCCCAGACTACGCTGGCGTCATTGGTGTCGGCGAGTTCGACCGCGATGGTGGTGCGCTTGCCGATGATCTCGATTGCGCCGGTCAGGCAATAGCGAACGTTGAGCGCCGCGCCTATCTCACGCGTGTCTTGATGCGGCGGGCGGAAGCGGAAAGTCGAACCGCGAGCGATGACAAAGAGCCAACGCAATCGAGCCAGCACGGCGATGATTTCGTCCGGTAGAGCATCGGCGACACTTGCTACATCACCGGCGACACCGACGAGCCGGAACGGCAGCACCGCGATGGATGGCCGTGGCCGCGCCGATTGCGGCAGTGGCGCGTCCGGTTCCGCAGTCACGCTTACTGCTGAAGCGCTGAGAGCCTGCGCAAAGCGCGCCTCACCGACGAAGCGAAAGCCGCGGCCGTGAAGCGTGCGAATGTAGCGCTGAGCTTTGCCATCATCTCCGAGCGCGGCGCGCAGCGCCTTGATCCGGCTCGATAGCGCTGAATCCGAGACGATCCGGCCGTCCCAGACTTTCTCAATGATCTCGTCTCTGGAGACCAAACGATCTTGGTTTTCCACCAACAGCAGAAGAAGCGCGAAGACCTGCGGCTCAAGCGCGATTGCAGCGCCGTTTCCGCGCAATTCGATCTTCTGCGCGTCCAATTCGAAGTCATCGAAAGCGTAAATCATTGGTCAGCCGGACTATAGGGGCCCCATCCCCCAAGTTTCCACCTCCCATTCGAATCCACGAATCCTCCACGTCGCCTCCAAGCTAGGCGGCGAGGGGTGGGGTAACAACGAGGGGTCGGCGGCGCTGGGTCGCCACAGCAAATCTTTGATGGAGAATATCCAATGCCGCTCGTTACCATCGATCTGATCGAAGACGTCTTCACGCCCGATCAAAAGGCCGAAATGATCCAGAAGGTCACGGACGCGATGATCGCCGTAGAGGGCGAAGCGATGCGCCAGGTGACCTGGGTGCGCATCAATCAATTCGAAGGCGGCGACTGGGCCATCGGCGGCAAGCGCCTCGCTGCGAAGGATGTCCATGCGCTCGCCTCGGGTAAAGCCGCCTGACCGGATGCTCATAAGCAAGCCGCGCCGATCTCCTCCACAGAGGAGGTCGGCGACAGGCAGTTGTTCCCCTTCCGTCAGGTACGCTAGCTCCCGTCGCCCCGCCGCGCTAACCTCGCGCCCATGTCGATGGACGGCCTTGAAGATGATGTCGCGCCGGCGCGTGTGAAGCCGCAGCTCGTGTATCCGCTCGGCGATCCGCCCGAGCCTGGCGTCGCGCGTGAGATTGCGCCTGGCGTGCATTGGGTGCGGATGCCGCTGCCGTTCGCGCTGCAATGGATCAATCTGTGGCTGCTCGAAGACGGCGACGGCTGGACCATCGTCGACACCGGCATCGCCATGGAAGAAACGCGAGGCCACTGGCGCGCGATCTTCGACGCCAAGCTCAACGGCAAGCCGGTCAAGCGTGTGATCTGCACGCACATGCATCCCGATCACGTGGGGCTCGCGGGTTGGATCTGCCGCAAGTTCAACGCGACGCTTTGGATGAGCCGCCTCGAATACATCACCTGCCGGATGCTGGTGGCCGATACTGGTCGCGAGGCGCCAGAAGAGGGCGTCGAATTCTATCGCGCCGCCGGTTGGGATGAGAACGCGCTCGATAGCTACAAAGTGCGCTTCGGCGGCTTCGGCAAAGCTGTCTCGAAAGTGCCGGATGCGTTTAAGCGCATGGGGGACGGCGACGTCGTTGAGATCGGCGGCCGTCCTTGGCGCGTCATCACCGGCAACGGCCACTGCCCTGAACACGTCTGCCTTTGGCAGGAGGAGCTGAAGCTCTTCATCTCTGGCGACCAGGTGCTGCCGCGCATCAGCTCTAACGTCTCAGTGTTTCCAACCGAGCCCGAGGGCGATCCGCTTACCGATTGGATCGATAGCTGCAAGAAGTTGCTTGAGGTCATGCCGAACGATGTGCTGGTGCTGCCTGCGCATAATGAACCATTCCACGGTCTGCACGAGCGCCTGCAAAATTTGGTCGATGGGCACGAAAAGGCGCTGTCGCGTGTGCTTGACCGCATTCAGAAGGAGCCGCGCCGCGCCGTCGACCTCTTTGGCGCCTTGTTCGCACGTAAGATCGGCCCTGATCTCATTGGCATGGCGACAGGTGAGGCCATCGCGCACGCCAATTGCCTGATTGGCCGCGGGCTCGCGAAGCGCGTTGTCGATAATGAAGGGATCGCCCGTTATGTCGCAACCTAATCCACGCAATCCCGAGCATCGCTCCTCGAACCCGATGATCGTATTCTGCACGGGGCTTGGGCTCTGCGCTCTGGCCTACTTCCTGGGTGTCGGCGCGGTTATGGGTGCGGCTTTCACCGGTGGTGATCCTGCGATCGTTGTTGGCGGTTTGGTTGCGGCGATCGGCCTTGGACTGGCGCTCGTGGTCGGTTTTGTGCTGATGCTTGTCGGCGGCATCTGGATGATCGGCCAAGTGATTGCCGATCAAAGCGGCGGCGCTGAAGAGAAACGCTATCGCGACGTCGAGCGTTAGGCGCTGAATGACGGAGCACTGCTACATTGAGCCCGAAGTGGCTGGCGGTTTGGGTAAGCGTACGGTGATTGACACAAGTGTTCACCCGCCGGTCGTCAGCAAACTCCACTATGAAATGGACGGTTGGTTGGGTGACTCAATTTTGGAGAGTTTCCCATCGTTCATCGTGACGGAAGCGTTGAAAGAAGCATTAGAGCAACTTGGCGCTTCTGGAATGAGCTTCGATGAAGCGGAGGTCACCACAAGCGGCCAGTTTCGTGCTCTGCACCCGCGCCAGACGTTGCCTAAATTTGTGTGGTTGAAGGTCCAAGGCACTGCAGGCGTTGACGATCTCGCTTTGGCGGATGATGGGCGGCTCGTTGTCTCAGCCCGTGCGCTAGAGGTGATGCAAAAGCATGGCGCCGACAATGCGGTCGTCGAAGCGTTTGGTGGTTAGCTCCGGCAGAGATACCCTGATTATCCGTTCCCTAGTCACGCACACTGAGAAAGTTCTCGCATGATCATCTCTACCACCTTTGAAATCACTGGCCGTCCCATCACGCAGCACTTAGGGCTAGTGCGTGGAAACGTTGTGCGTTCGCGCTTTATCGGCCGCGATATCGTCGCGGGACTACGCATGATTGTTGGCGGCGAGGTTCACGAATACACCAAGCTCTTGGCCGAGAGCCGCGAGCAGGCGCTCGATCGCATGATCCAGCACGCTCAAGCCATGGGGGCCGACGCTGTTGTTGGGGTCCGCTTCGAAACCACCGACGCTGGCGCGGGCCAAGCGACGGAAGTGCTGGCCTACGGGACCGCCGTAAAACTCTGACGCAGTGGGGCAGCGTGCGCCAAGCGCCATGCCATCAGCATCACCACGCCGGCCGACACATCTATCATCAGGCCGAACGCGGTGACGAAGATGACGTGATGGATGAGCAAGTGCTGAGCAGGCGCACTGGCGAGTTCGCCCAAGCGCCAGTCAGCTGCGCGCTGCAGGGCCCAGTCAAAGAAGGCGCCAGCCGCCAAAATACCCGCGCCAATGACGAGCCAAACGGGAACGTGCGGCAGATCGAGCGGCAGGCCGGCAATCATGTGCGGCGCTGTGTAGGCGACGAGCATCAGCCCGTAAGCCGGCGTCAGCCAAGCATGAGCCAGCGCCTTGAAGGTTGTTTCAGCCGGGCGGCCGGCAGCGGCGGCGAGGCGGGTCGCTTCGTTCGCGCTCCAGCGCGTGTCCGCAAACAGTCGCCACACGAACAAAGTGCCGATCGCGCCGGCCAGGCCGACAAGAGCTCCGACAACGATTGCCGCGAAAATCGGTCCGAGCAGTGCGAGCCAATCAATCCGAACTGCTTCGCCGCTCAACAGCACGCGCGCTGCAAGGGCGGCGAGGCCCAGGACAGCAAGCGGTGGAGAAAGAAGTGAAACGGTGCCGAGCGCGAATGCCGCGAGTGCCGCGACGAAGCCGCGGTCAGCGCTGAAACGACTTGCAGCACCCAGGTGGGGCGCTGCAAGGGCTCGGTAAACTCGTCCGTTCATGGCTCAAGGTTTGAGCCATCGTCGTGAATTGCGCGTAAACGCGAGAATAACCAAGCGTTTACGCTAATGGATCAGCGCTTAATGATCGCGGCTCGGGTCGCGATTGCGACGGCGGCGCTCCGCCGGCTGCTCCTCTTGCTGCGCGCTTTCGCTCTCTGGTTGTTGCTGCTGCTGTGCGGTGACTGCGGCATTGTGCGCCTCGCGATCAGCGCGCTGCTGACCGGCGGCTTGTTGCCAAGCTGCATCGTTTGGATGGCCAAGCGATGCGAAGATTGAGTCATAAGCCGCCGCCGAGGTGGACCCTGCGCAGAAGGCGCGGATTTCTACGCCCGGACGAATCAGCACAGCGCCATAAACGGTCTTGGTCGGGCCGCGCAGTTCCGCGCGCTGCACCGGCCAAGCGCCGCTTGTGTCGACGCTTTGCGAAACCAAAGTGGCAGGCGCGCCTTCAAAGAAGTCGCGGATCGGCGAGGCGTAAGCCACCCAAGTCTGCGCGGTGATTGGATCGCGCGTATTCATCGCGGCTTCGGCCGAGCTGTTGGCCGTGCTTGGGTTATCTGCGCCGAAGAAATAGCAATCGTTGGCGGCGTTGAACGCCAGAACAACTGTCTGCCCGCTGGACGCCCGCGGCTGCACGCGCCAGCCAGATGGCGCATTGAAGGTCAGCCGACCGTTGGGATCGTTGAATTGTTCGGCCCAAGCGACTCCGCCCGCGACCAGTCCGACGCTCAAAGCGGCGGCAAGCGCAAGTTTGCGCATCCGTTGTTCCTCCAAACCTCGCCCTCAGGTCCGGAATTTCGCCTACCGTGGCGTGCAGTTCAAGATGGCACTGTGCCCGCTCACGCTAGATTGCGCGCGGGAACCGCCTATTGTGGCGAAAACGAGGTGAGGAACCCATGAGCTTGCGCGGAAAAACCCTATTCATTACCGGCGCGAGCCGGGGCATCGGCCTCGCCATCGGTCTCCGCGCGGCACGCGACGGGGCCAATGTTGTGATCGCAGCGAAAACGGCCGAACCGCACAAGAAGCTTCCTGGCACGATCTATTCAGCCGCCGAGGAGATCGAGAAGGCAGGCGGGCGGGCGCTGCCTGTCGTCGTCGATGTGCGCGAGCCCGATAGCTTGAAGGCGGCGGTTGAGGCGGCCGTCGAGAAGTTTGGCGGCGTCGATATCTGCGTCAACAATGCGAGCGCCATCCAGCTCACCGGCACGCTGCAAACCGACATCCGCCGCTACGACCTGATGAACCAAGTCAATGCGCGCGGCGCCTTCATCACCTCACGGACCTGCATCCCATATCTGAAGCAGAGTTCGAACCCGCACGTGCTGATGTTGTCGCCGCCGCTCGACATGAGCCCGCGCTGGTTCGCGGGCCACGTCGCATACACGATGGCGAAGTACGGCATGAGCATGTGCGTGCTTGGTATGGCCGAGGAATTCAAGGACGACGGCATCGCTTTCAACGCGCTCTGGCCGCGCACCGGCATCGCGACCGCCGCCATCGAATTCGCGCTAGCGGGCCAGGAAGGCATGAGCCACTGCCGCAGCGTCGACATCATGGCCGACGCCGCCTACGCCATCTTCAACAAGCCGTCGAAGCAGTGCACCGGCAACTTCTTCATCGACGACGTGCTGCTCTACGCCGAAGGCGAACGCGATTTCGACAAGTACCGGATCGATCCGACCAAATCCCTGATGCCGGACTTCTTCGTGCCAGAGAACACGCCGCTGCCGCCGGGCGTTAGCATGGGGCCGAAGGCTTAGGTGGGGCCAGTCTGGTTCGCGCTCGCATTTGCCGCCGTTTCTGCGGTTGCGATCTCGCGTGCGCGCGCTTGGCCCTTTGAATTGTTTGCACACTTCCGACCGCACCTGATTGTGGCTGGCGCCGTGTTAAGTGCAGTGATGCTCGCGTGGGATATGGCTGCGGCCGCGCTTGCGGTCGCCGCGACGATCGCCAATCTTGCGACCTTTCCCAAGCTCAAGTATCGCGTCGCGGAGCCGCAATCGGACGCTGGGCTGTGTGTGCTCTGGGCCAATCTTTGGAAGAGTGATGCGGCGCTCCGCCGAACGCTTATCTACGCCCGCCAAAAGAACGCTGATGTGCTCTTGTTTGCCGAGTTTCCGGACGCGGATGCCGCTTGGGTCAGCGTCAACGCCGCCGACTATCCGCACGTGCTGATCTCGGAAGTGTCGCAGGCGCGTTTCACGTCTCGGGTCGCCGTTCTCTCGAGGCATGCGTTTGAGCACAGCGAGACGATGACGTCGCCACCGCTGCAACAGCGTGCGTTCCAAACCGTGAGCATTCGTTGTGGCGGGAAAGCTCTGCAGATCAGCGCCGCGCATCCCGCCGCGCCGGGTACGCCTCAAATGCTTCGCGATCGGGACGCGGCGATGGCCATGATCTTCGAACGGCTGGTAGATCCGGCCCTGGTTGGTGGCGATTTTAACGCCGCGCCCTGGTGTCCCTCGCTCTACAGCGCGCCGCCGCGAATCGGTAACCCGTTCGCGGAGTCCACGTGGCTGACGCGCTGGCCGCTTATCGGCCTGCCGATTGATCATCTCTTTGTTACAGCATCGGTGCGCGTAAGCGCCTACGAGGTGGGTCCATTTCTTGGCTCAGACCACCGCGCGCTCCTGGCGCGTGTCCACATCTAGCTCTCGCCCCGCAGCTGCGCGCTGATCCGTGCCGCCGCGCCGTCGCGGCCTGCGAGCCAGATGCCGAAAAAGTGGCGGCGGAAGTTCGGCCAGCGCACTTCGCAGCGTTGTGCGCCGTTGAGATAGAATGTCGCCGTTTCCTGTCCGGTGCTGACGCCGGTGAAGCGATCGCCTTGTGAGACGCTGGTGAAGCAGCGCTCGAGCTGCACGCGAAGCGGCGCAAGGTGCTGTGCATCGCCAGCGCCCCGCGAACTCATTTCCCGGATCGAGCGGTTGATCAGCGTGCTGGCGCGGGCCGAGCGCTCATAGGTCAGCGACAGCGCAAAGGGACGGTCCCAAGAGAACTCGCCGCTATCCGCGTAGAGTTCTGCATTGAACAACCGCACGGTGAGCACGCTATAGGCCGCTTCGCCGACCTTCTCGGCGCCAGGGAGCGCGCGGCTAACTTCGCCTGGGCTAGCCGATGCGGGCGTGGCGCCAAGCAATGTCAGAGCGGCGAGGGCGGTCAGCAGGCGGCGCACGGCATACAACTCCATAGGGATCAAGCCACGATACGCGCCAAAGGCGCCATCGGATTGACGCAACCACGCTGGCACGCAGGCGAAAAGCGCGCGCCACACCCCTCAAGCTGGAGGTGTAGGATGGGGGAGGGCTACATCGTCTCTCAGAAGGTAGGGTTTTTGTGCGCATTTCCGCAATCGCTCTGCTGAATATCGTAGCGCCCCTAGCCCAATCCGGTTCGCTTCCCTATGTCGGCGCCTCCGAGACAACGAGCCCCTGAGTCGTCCGTGCAGCCCATCATCTCAATCAAAGACGTCAGCAAGACGTATAAGTCCGGCGTCCAGGCGCTGAAGCCTCTCTCGCTTGAGATCATGAAGGGTGAGATCTTCGCGCTTCTGGGCCCGAACGGCGCTGGCAAGACGACGCTCATCAACATGACCTGTGGGATCGTGAATCTCTCAACAGGCGTGATCATCGCCGACGGCAACAATATCATCACCGAGTACAAGGAAGCGCGCCGGAAAATCGGTCTCGTCCCGCAAGAGCTGCACACTGATGCGTTCGAGCGTGTGATCGATACGGTGAACTTCAGCCGCGGGCTGTTCGGCTTTGAAGCGAACCCGGCCTATATCGAAAAAGTGCTGCGCGATCTCTCGCTCTGGGAAAAGCGCAACGCCAAGATCATGGAGCTCTCTGGCGGCATGAAACGCCGCGTCATGATCGCAAAGGCGCTCAGCCACGAACCGAAGATACTCTTCCTCGACGAACCTAGCGCCGGCGTCGATGTCGAGCTGCGGCGCGACATGTGGGAGATGGTGCGCACCCTCCGTCAGAATGGCGTCACCATCATTCTGACCACGCACTACATCGAAGAAGCCGAAGAAATGGCTGATCGGGTAGGCGTGATCAGCAAGGGTGAACTCATCCTGGTGGAGGAAAAGAACGCCTTGATGCGCAAGCTTGGCAAAAAGCAGTTGGTGCTTGAGCTTGCCGCGCCGATCTCGGAAGTGCCGGGCGGCCTCAATGGCTACCAAGTCGAACTGGCCGACGAAGGCCGCCGGATTATCTACAGCTTCGACACCCAGGCCAACGATACCGGCATCCCCGCCTTCTTACGCAAACTCAGCGAAATCGGCGTCGACTACAAAGACCTCCACACCGAGCAATCCTCGCTCGAAGACATTTTCGTTTCCCTGGTGCACTCCAAATGAACGTCCACGGCATTCAAGCCATCTATCGGTTCGAGATGGCGCGCTGGTTTCGCACCATCGGGCAGAGCTTGTTCTCGCCCGTGCTCTCGACCTCGCTTTATTTCATCGTGTTCGGCTCGGTGTTTGGCTCGCGCATGGTTGAGATCGGCGGCGTCAGCTACGGCCAGTTCATCATTCCTGGCCTGGTTATGCTCTCGATCCTGACCGAGAGCGTCTCCAACGCCAGCTTTGGCATCTACATGCCGCGCTGGGCAGGGACGATCTACGAACTGCTCTCGGCGCCGGTTTCCGCGCTTGAAGCCGTCTGCGGTTATGTCGGCGCCGCAGCTACCAAGTCCGTGATCATCGGCCTCGTTATCCTCGCGACCGCGTATTTCTTCGTGCCATACACGGCGCAAAACTGGCCTGCGGTGCTGCTCTTCCTAGTGCTGACCAGCGTTTCGTTCTGCCTGTTCGGCTTCGTGCTCGGGGTGCTCGCAGACGGCTTTGAAAAGCTACAGATCGTGCCGATGCTGATCCTGACGCCGCTCACCTTCCTGGGCGGCACGTTTTACTCGATCGAGATGTTGGAGCAGCCTTGGAGCACGATCGCACTGTTCAACCCGATCGTTTATCTGATCAGCGGCTTCCGCTGGGCATTCTTTGGGGCCGAAGCGGCGGACGTGAACATCGGCGTCAGCCTCGCGGCGATCAGCGGCTTTCTGCTGATCTGCCTTACCGCCGTCTGGTGGATATTCAAGACCGGCTACCGCCTGAAGAACTGACGCAACGGAAAAGCATCGCACGAGATATATCGTTGACGATGTAATGGCGCCCGGATAAGCCGGGGCCGATGGCCAAGCCGCGTTTCCTTCATCTTCTCTCCCGCGCCGCCCGCGCGGCGCAGGGCGTGGCCGACGATGGCCTGGCCGACATCAAGCTGACTTCCGCCCAAGCCGGCGCGCTTTTCACCATCCCGGCTGACGGCGCCGCCAGCGTCAACGCCATCAGCGAAGCGCTGGGTCTGGCGCAAAGCGCCGCCTCGGTTCTGGTCCAGCGTCTTGAGCAAGCGTCTCTCGTCGAGCGTCAGACCGACCCCAACGACCGCCGCGCCTCGTTGCTGACGCTGACCGCGCGCGGCCGCGCGCTCCGCGTCAAAGCCATCGAACGCGCGCACCGTATGAACAGCGCCGCCACCCGCGGCTTCAGCGCCGACGAACAAGCCGTGATCGCGCGCTGGTTGGAGCATATGATTGATCTCAAGGAGGATCGCCCGTGAGCGAAGAGCACATCATCGTCCGCCGCGACGGCGCCGTTCTGGAAGTCCAGTTCAACCGCCCCGACAAGAAGAACGCCATCACCAACGCCATGTACGGCGCCATGGCCGACGCCGTCACCGCAGCGCAGACCAACGACGACATTCGCGTCGTGCTGTTCACGGCAGTTGGAGATTTCTTCTCCGCCGGCAACGACATCAAGGATTTCGCCGCCCAGTCCGCAGGCGCCTTCGACGGCCCGCGCCATGTGGGCCGCTTCCTTGAAGTCGTGATCAATGCCGAGAAGCCGATCGTCGCCGCGGTGCAGGGCCATGCCGTCGGCGTCGGCACGACGATGCTCTTTCAGTGCGATCTGGTTTACGTCGCCGAAGACGCGCGCCTCACGGTGCCGTTCATCGATCTGGGCGTCGTGCCGGAAAATGCGTCGAGCATGACCATGGTCGATCGCCTCGGCCACACGCGCGCGTTCGCGCTGTTTGGGCTCGGCGAACCGCTCCTCGGCCGTGACGCCGCCGTTTGGGGGCTCGCCAACGCCGCGCTGCCCAGCGGCGAAGTCCAGGCGCGCGCGCGCGCCGCCGCGCAAAAGCTCGCGTCAAAGCCGCCGCAATCGATGCGCCTCACCAAGAAGCTGATGCGTGATCGTGAAGCTCTGATCGCCCGCATGCAGCAAGAGGGCGAGATCTTCGCCGAGCGCTTGCGCTCGCCCGAAGCCGCGGCCGCCTTCGCCGCGTTCCTGACGAAGCGCTAACGCCGCGCCGGACCGCCAGATGTGGCGCCGCGCTGGCGCCCATGCTGTGCGATCCAGGTTTCCACCGCCGGCATACGATCGCGGATCGTCTCGGCGCGCAGTCGGATTTGCGCCTGCGCCGCAGCGACCGCGTCGCGCGCGGCGCCTTCGGGGAAGTTGGCCGCATAGCGGCTAAGCTCGTCCACCATGGCTGGATCGCCGCTGACGGCGGCGATGTTGGTCGGGAACTCAAGCCGCTGCAGCGGATCGAGCATGGCTTCAATCGCCGCGCGATTGGCGACGAGGAAGTCCCACGCCAAACGCGGGTGTCCCGCATTGACCGACGCGATCACCTGCGGACGGATTTGACGCGGGATTTCCTCGCCAAGCGTCATCTGCAGCAGACGCTGCGCGAGCGCGTCGTCTTTCACGCTGCCAAGCAGCAACCATAGGCGGCGCTGTTCAACGAACTCGCTCTCAGCCCGTGCTTGCGTGAGCAGAGCGTTGAAGTCCTCCTCCGTGGCGTTCGCTGCGTAGACACCACGCACCGCCGTTCGGATCGCGCCGGGCAGATTACCGGCTCGCATGCGCCGGCGCGCTTCGGCGACAATGGCTTCATCGCCCAAGCCGCCCATCGTTGCAATCAACGCCGCGCGCATGTTGGTGAGGTTGGCGTCATCGCCCGGGCGCGGGTCCCAGCCGACACGGGCGAAGTACGGTTCGAGCACACGCCGGCCATAGGCGCGCACGGCGTCTGAACTTGGGCGATCGGCAGTGTAAGCTGCGAACGCTCCCATTGAGGCCGCGGTATCCATCACGATCAGCGGATCGGCGTCCGCCGGAAGTACGTTCACGAGGTCGAGGTAATTCGTGAACGGTGCATCGCCACTGCGGCCGAAGGCGTAGTAGTCCAGCAGCAGGCCAAGTTGGTCCACCTCGGACAATTCGGTGAACCGTTGTGTCAGCGCGCCAAAATTGGCGTTGTCGTACCTCACGCGGAAGAAGCCAGATTGACCAGCGTTGACGATGTAGGGCGCGCAGCCAATCTCGACGAGACGATCGGCGTCGGCCGACATGACTGTGCGCACCGGCTCGCCGGCGATGGTGCTGACCACAATCGGCACTTCCCAGCGCTGATCGGTTCGGGCCGAGTCATCCATGGCGAAGCGGCGCTGCGAGATGGTGACTTGGCGTTCGGCCTGGCGGCGCGAGCACGCCGGAGCGTTGACTGTCAGCAGCGGAAATCCAGGTTGACCGGTGAAGCTGCGCGCAATCTCCAACACTGGCTGGCCAGAAGCCGCCTGGATCGCGGTCCACAGATCCTGCGTCCGCGCGCTGCCATAGCGGCGGCTGTTGATGTAGTTGCGCACGCCGGTGCGGAAATCTTCCTCACCCACATACGCTTCCATCATGCGGATGACGGCGAGGCCCTTTTCATAGGTGATCGTGTCGAACGCGAGGTTCGCGTCATCGATCGTGTTCACTTCCTGCACCACCGAGTGCGTGCCTTCGCGCGCATCGAGCGCCATGGCGGTTGCGGTGCCATCGGTCAGCTGCGCCATCCACGGATTCCAATCTGGGTGCACGCGCTCGGTCGCCTTCGCGGCCATCCAGGAGGCAAAGCCTTCGTTCAGCCAGAGATCGTCCCACCAATGCATGGTGACGAGATTGCCAAACCATTGGTGCGCGATCTCGTGGGCGACGATGCCGAACACGTTCTGCCGCTCGGCCACGCTCGAGTTCTCATCCACCAGCAGATACTGGTCGAAATAGAGGATGGCGCCCCAGTTCTCCATTGCGCCAAAGCCGCCGGCGCCCGGCACGCCGATCATGTCGAGCTTCGGCAGCGGGTAGGGGATGTCGAAATACTCGGTGAAGTAGTTGAGCGACTGCTCGCCCGCTTCCAGCGCCGCTTCGGTGCGATGGCCCTGGCCGCGCCGCACAACGACACCAAGCTCGACGTCGCCGACTTGCCGTGTCACCCGCTCGAAATCACCGACGGCGAGGAAGAGCAGATAGCTCGGCATTGACGGGGTATCGGCAAAGCGCGTGCGCGTGCGGTTGCCGGAGACGCTCGTCGTCTGCGCTGCTGGCATGTTGCCGACGACGAACTGATCGCTCGGCGCGGTTACAGTGAGCGAAAACACCGCGCGCAAGTTCGGTTGGTCCCACATCGGCGCGAAGCGGCGCGCATCGCCTGGCTCGAATTGCGTCGCGAGTGCGCGCTTGGTTTGACCCTGGTCTTGGTACTCGACGCGGAAGAGGCCGTAGGCGTCGTCATAAATCTTGCCCGCATACGCGATGCGGATCGTGTGCCGCCCTGGCTGCAACGCGCGCCTGGGGGTCAACGTCAATCTCTGTGCTTCGTTATCGACGACGGCTCGCGCCGTCGCATTGTCGATGCTCGCGCGCTGTACCGTGAGATCGAGCGCGTTCATGGTCACGCTCTCAAGCGGCGCGCTGGTCTCGATCGTGATCACCGTCTCGCCGGTGAAGGTCGCGTCGTCGACGTTCGGCGTCACCGAAATTTCGTAACGGAGCGGCGTTGTCGCGCTCTCAAACCATTGCCGCTGCGCCTGAGCGGCGGGGGCGGCGGCGAGCAGAGCAAGCGCAAGCAAGAAAGGACGGAATTTCATAAGCAAGGACCTCGGATTTGCCCGTCTCCTAGCGCCTCACGGGCCCGGCGTGGAACGGCTTTGCTGCAAACCGGCCGCCCGGCAGGTCGAACGGCCGAAGGTGTGACGAAAGTCACAATGATGCACTTTGCACCACAGGGTCTAAATCTAGTGCCGCCGGTCGGGGTCGATAGCGTCGCCTAGATTGAGCAACACCCAGCCGGGCAGAACGAAAACCCCGAGAGCCAGGATGTAGGAGAAGCCGCCCAAGTAGCGGTGCGTGAACTCGAACCAACCACGCACCGGCGCAAGAAAATCTGGCCAGTGGCCGAGCACCATCACAGTACCGAAAATGCCTATGATCGCCGCGAAGCCAGCGAACAGCAGAACGAACCCAAGTCGCGTCAACAGCATGCCCATTGCAGAACCCCGCAAAAATCGGCGCCGGATCATCATTGGTTGATGGACATCACAACAGCGGCGATAGCGCTGATCACTGCGGCAATAGCCGCAATGATCGCAATCCACTTTGCTTGTCGAGCCTCCGCGTTGGCCTCGCGTGCCGCTTCGTTAGCTTCCTCTGCTAACTCTAGAGCACGTTCAGCCGCCGCTGCTTGGCGATCTGCCGCCTCAGCTTGGCGTGCCGCAGAAGCCGCTTGGCTGGCCGCAGAGGCGGCGGCGTTGCGCTGCGCCTCCCGATCTGCCGCGTCCTCGATAAGCGCTCTCGCGTGCGCCTTCTTGGCGAGCCATGCGCTGGCCCACGCCTTGCGCATTGGTCCCCAAGCGGAACCGGCCATCGACGCGATTACGGCTTCTTCGCCCATCGCCTCGAACATTTCGTTCGCCTGAGATTGATCGACCACTTCGCTTCAATCCTTCTTAGCCCAACGCTTTTGCGCTGCCTTCTTGGCGATTGCTGAGCGTTTCTTCGCGCTGAGCTTCTTCGCTCGCGCCACGCCGCCCTTCAAGCCGCCAAGCCTTCCTAGCGCGACGGCGGCGGGATTCTTTTCAGTCTCCGGTTTTGGGCTTTGGCTTTTTCTTGCCATGTCGGCGCTCCCTAGAAACTTTGCTGCCAAGCTTTTTCCACGCACGCAAATCAGCGTGCGTGTTGTTCTTTGCCGTTAGTCCGCCGATAGGTGAGGCGCTTCCCTTCGGCTTGCGCCAGCGCAATGTCAGCGCGTTGCTTATCTTCGACGCCGAGCTTTGAGCGCGTGTTGTGGCGGAAGTCGAACTCAACGAGATAGCGCTGCAAGTGCTTCTCTTGGCAGTGCTGATAGACGCCCTTCATTCCGCGCTTAAAAACGCTGAAATAGCTCTCTGCGGCATTGTTTGAAATGTGGTCGCCGTTCTCATAGCGGACGTACTCGCCCAGTGAGTGGTCAACGCTGCCGTGCTCGGCATATTCGCGACCGAGCTTCGTGTAGATGTTCGATGCGTCGGTGTGCAGGCGGCTTTCCTTGGCCACGTTCTCGCGCACAATCTTGGCCACGGTGGCAGCGTCTGCGTTCGCCACGTGGAACGTGCGGGCGCTGCCGCCACGCTCAACGAGCGTGACGATGGCGCGCTTATCGCCAAGCACATAACGGCCTTGGCCTTTGTTTGATGAACCGCGACGCTTCTTGCTCACGCGCTTGGGCAGTTCGCTGATTTGGCCGTGGTAGGTCTCGTCCACCATTACGACCTTGCCAGGGCCGCCCATCTGAGCTTGCAGCCCGCCAGCCTTCATTGCTTCGCGCGTGCGGTGCGCCATGAACCAAGCGGTTTTCATCTGCACGCCAAGCGAGCGGCGGATCTGATGCGCGCTGATGCCCTTCTTGGATGAGCACATCATGTAGAAGACCCAGAGCCACTTGGAGAGGCCAACGTGGCTTTGCTCCATCACCGTGCCTGAGATGGTCGAGAAGTCTTTGCGACAGCCCTTCGCGCCGCAGCGATAGCGGCCCGCGCGCTTCGTTGCGTACTCGCCGCCGATCACGCCGCAGTGCGGGCACACGCGGCCATCCGGCCAGCGGATTTTCTCGAAATAAACGCGGGCTGCGTCGTCGTCGTGGAAATGGGGTTCGGCCAAGAACATAGCCTCAATATGGGAGGCTATGCTTGACCGGTCAAGCATCCAATCTGGATGGCCTCGATTATGCTGCTTTCAAAGCGGTTTTTACGACGTGCAGGGCGTCCACATAGTCGCCCTGAACCCGCATCCGCTGGATCACCAGCTCAATGAGCTGACGAGCCGCCGTGCCGGGTTCTAGGCCGCACTCTTCGGCGTATTTTGCGAACAGCGCCTTGTCCTCTTCCTTGAGCCGAACAGTTATCGGGGACCGAATGTCAGCCATCTGCGCTTTCCTCCATGAATCGCGCTCGAAACGATTCGTTATGCTGCGTCACGAATCGTAACGACTCAGTTAACGCGCTTAACCATGTGAGCGCGATTCCAGTGCGCCACGCACTACATTTTGTAGGTAACCCCTCGTTAACGCATAGGCTGCATAAGATAGCGCAACGCAGCGCACGAGTGCGTTGCGCTATCAAACGGGGAGGCTGGCATGGCCGACTATCAAGTGACGTGCACCAAGAAGGACGGCGCCGACGCCGACCGCCGTATCGATGCATTGGCCGGTCCAGGGTGGAAACAAGCGTCCATCGATGACGTGATCTGCTGGATCGAAAAGGAAGGCCACACGTTCTGGGTCGAGGTCGCCAAGAAGCGCGTGTCAGTTGTCGTGCGCCAGCACGACACCGGGCGCCGCCTCAAGTATCTCACGACTGAGGCGGACAGCTTCCCGCCGAATAATCTGCTAAAGCTTCCGGACTGCCCGTGATCGAGCCGAACGGCGACTTGAATCCAGTTGGCTCTAGTGCCCATGCAAGCGCTTGTTGTGCCGCAAACATGCGATCAAAATTCGGATCGCCAGGATTGCCTAGCGCTGACTGGATTCGTTCAAGTTCTCGTTCGATGAAACCCATGCGTTTCTCCTCTATTGGAGCACAAGCATACGCACGTGGCGCAGAACGTGGGTTTCACGGAGTTATGTACCAAACGCACCTAGCGTTCGGGCTTCTTTTTCGCGGTCTTCTTGGGCTTCGCAATTTTCTTGGGGGGTAAGTTTGCGGCCCCTTTCAACGCTTGCTCGAAGCGCTTCTTGGCTTCGGCTTCACTGTATTGATCTTTGGATTTTGACATGACGCATCCGTTTCGTGATTCTTACATTAAGCTGTCTCGCGCGAAGGCGCATCTAGCTGACCTAGAGCGCATTCAGACGGCGTGGAGCGACAGCACGCCGGGAGGCCAGCAAATCGGCCCCAATGAATCATTTCTCTCAACACGTTCAATGCCGGTTCCAGAGGAGGTCGGCGCCGTTGTGGGCGATGTAGTTCACAACTTGCGCGCGGCATTGGACCTCATGGCCGTGGCGCTCGTTCGCGCCAAAGGCGGCAACACCAAGAACGTCTACTTTCCGTTTGCGGATAGCGCCGAAAACCTGCCTGCTCGCATCAAGGACAAGAACTTTCATCGTGCGGGTAATGAGGCGGTGAAGCTCTTGGAGGAGATCGCGCCGTATTCAGGTGGCAACGTTGCGCTGCGCGAACTGCACAACCTAGACCTTCAGGACAAGCATCACGCTCTAATCGTCCACGCCATCACGATCACTACGGCTACCGTTCAAGTCCACGTTGATGAGACCACCGGCAAGGTCTCGCTCGTGCCCGTCGACGGAAGCCGCCCCAGCGCCGCTCTCGTCTTTCCCGAGGACAGCGTTTTTGCGACCGAAGAAATCGTCCCAGTCCTTCATAAGCTCGTGGAGACGACGGCGGGCATCATCAAAGCGTTTGAGGCGCTCTGCGAAGTCGATGGGGTCGGCGTCGATGCGGCGGGCGCTCAAGAGAAGCCCGCCTTGCCAGCCGAGCCGGAGGCGCCCACGTCGAAGGCGTAGTGCGCGGCCAATGAACCAGCGGCAACCGCTCGAAGCTCGCCGCGCACAAGGCCGCCCCTCACGGGGCGGCCTTTCTGCGTTGTGTCGAGATGCGATGCGCCGCGTTTCGATGCCCGGTGGCGTGATGCGGAGCGTCGGGGCTGGGCATACCACATCTGGGTCATGTGGTTCAAAGTACACCATCGTGACGAAAGTCACAGCGTGCAAGCTGGGACGCGGCTACCTTCTCTTCATCGAAACGAGGCGAGCGCCTCGACCCCAAGAGGAGCAAGGCAATGACCAAGTCTTATTCCCTGATGCTGGCGGCGGCGCTGTTGGCCCCGATGGCGTGGGCGACGTTGAACCAAGCTGCGCCGATGGTCGCTTAATCAGAACGCGAAGGCCCAATGCGAAAGTACGAACCGAAAGACGCCCGCATGACCAAACTTTACGCCCTCATCGCCGCCTGCATGGTGTTTGCGCCCGTCGCGATTGTGGCTCTCAACCAAGCCGCTCAAATAGTCGCGTAGCTCCCCGCGAACGACAAGTGGCCCTGAAGGAAGGCCGCCGAGGATGCTCCCCCTCGGCGGCCTTCGTCTTGTGCGGCGGCATGCGCTACATTGGAGCGATGCTTCTTTTCACCCACCCCTCAATGCTTCGCCACGAGCCGCCTGGCGGTCACGCCGAGCATCCCGGTCGCCTGCAGGCAGTGCTCGATGCGCTGCAAGACATACCGTTCGAACGCCGCGAAGCGCCGCGTGCCGAGAAGGACGCCATCGCCCGCGTGCATCCGTACGCCTATGTCAATGCGCTGGAACCGGCGTTTGCCGAGACCGCCGAAGGGCGTGTGCGTCTCGACCCCGACACCTACATCTCAAGCGGCTCGCGCGAAGCGATCTATCGCGCGGCTGGCGCCTGCGTCGCCGCTGTGGATGCGGTGATGGCGGGCGAAGAGGAGATGGCGTTCTGCGCCGTGCGTCCGCCTGGGCATCACGCGGAGCCTGTCGCGCCGATGGGCTTTTGCATCTTCAACAATGTCGCCATCGGCGCGATGCATGCGCTTGAAGCACATGGCCTGAACAGAGTTGCTGTCGTGGACTTCGACGTACACCACGGCAATGGCACGCAAACCGTCGCCGAGCGCGAGCCGCGCATGTTGTTCGCGTCCACGCACCAGGCGCCCCTCTATCCGGGCACCGGCGCCCGCACTGAAACTGGCATCGGCGGCAACGTCGTCAACGCGCCTTTACCAGCCGGCGCCGGCAGCGCCGTTTGGCGCGAGGCGATGGAAGCGCGCGTGCTCCCGGCAATCGAGGCTTTCGCACCCGAGCTGATCTTGGTCTCCGCCGGTTTCGACGCGCACAAAGCCGATCCACTCGCGCAGATGGAACTGGAGACCGACGATTTCGCCTGGGCGGGGCAGCGCCTCAGGGAGCACGCATTACGTAACTGCAAGGGTAAGCTTGTCTCGACTCTGGAGGGCGGCTACGACTTGGCCGCGCTCGCCGGGTCCGCTGCGGCTTATCTGGCGGCGCTCCAGCGCGACTAGACCCGCTCGAGGGGAGGGGGCGTCGCTCGCGCGAAGGGTCAGAATGACGACGACCATGGCGCCCAGTGAGACGCTAGATCGCCGTTCTGCTGCGCGGGTTGGCACAATTGTCATCGCACGGCACGGCAAACCGCATGCCGATCGCTCTGTGCGGATCGATCATCACGGCTATCGTGAGTGGTGGGCGGGTTATGATCGTGCGCGTCTCTATCCCGGCGAGATGCCGCCTGAGAAACTTCTGAAACACGCCGAAGCGAGTGATGTGATTTACGCATCGACGCTGCCGCGAGCAATTCACACGGCTGAGATGGTCGCAGGTGGGCGCACCATCGTCACCGATCCTGTGTTCATCGAAGCCCCGCTGCCGCCGCCGCCGGTTTGGGGCAAGCGCAGTCCGCGCGCTTGGGGTGTGTGGGCACGCATCGCTTGGTGGTTCGGCCGGCACGAAAACGGTGAGACGCGCCAGGAGGCTGAGGTTCGCGCCGAAGCGGCTGTCGCAACGCTTACCGCTCAAGCGCTACGCGGCCAAAATGTGCTGCTCTGCGCGCACGGCTGGTTCAACCGCATGATGCGCCCGATCCTGCGTGCCCAAGGTTGGCGCGAAGTCGAGGACGGCGGAGACAGCCACTGGAGCTACCGCCGGTACGAGAAAGTGAAGTGAACGTGGCAGGATAAGGGACCCCGCCTATTCCCTAGGCCGCCATCACCCCATACTTTGAGAGCCAATGACCCCAGACCAGAAAGACCCCGCCAGCCTATCCTTTGAGGACTCATTGAATGAGCTGGAAAAAATCGTCGCCCATTTGGAGCGCGGCGATGTTCCGTTGGCGGATTCGATTCGTATCTACAAGCGTGGCGCCGCCCTCAAAGCGCGTTGCGAGAGCCAGCTGAAAGACGCTCAGCTAGAAGTCGATCAAATCGTGATGGGCCCGGACGGCCCGCGCACAGAACCCGCGAAGATCGGGTCATAGGGAGAGAGAAACGTCCATGGCCGACGATCCGCAAAACAATGCGCGCCTGCCCATCATCAGCTTCGATGATTTCCTTAAGGTCGACATTCGTCTCGGCACCATTGTCGACGTGAAGGTGTTCGAGGAGGCGAAGAAGGCCGCCTACCAACTCTGGATCGATTTCGGCGACCCGCTCGGCGTCAAGAAGTCGAGCGCGCAGGTCACCCAGAATTACGACATCGGCGAGTTGCTCGGCCGTCGTGTTGCTGCGGTCGTGAACTTCGAACCGAAGCAGATCGGCAAGTTCATGTCGGAAGTGCTCTGCCTCGGCTTCCCCGATCGAAATGGCAATGTGGTTCTGCTCAACGTCGACCGCCCCGCCACCCAAGGCGGCCGGATGTATTGATCAGACGAACAAGCTCGAAATGCCGAAGGGCGCGGAGATCACTCCGCGCCCTTCGTGTTTCTAGTTGTGTCCGCGCCTAGTTGGTCGGTTGCTCGGCTGGCGGCGTGTTCTCTTCCGATGGCGGCGTGATCTGTTGCGGGCCGCCGCTCGTGTCCGGTGCTGGCGTCGTGGTTACGCTGGGCGGCAGCAGGTCTGGATCGGTTTCCGGCGCAAGCGGCGTTTCTTCCGTCGTCACCGGCACTTCTGTCGTCGGCTGCAGCGTGCGGAGTTCGGCGATGCGGCCGCGTGCGCGCGTGGCGTGCGAGCTGTCGGGGAAGTCGTTCAAGAACGCTTCGAACGCTTCGATCGTGTCGGTGTCGCTGGCGGATTCGAATGAACGCTCTTCGAGGTCGGCCAAGGCTTGCTGGGCTTCCTGGCGAAATTCGCCCGGGTCGCCGGCGATGAACGCGCGCAGCGCATTCGCGTCGTTGCGTTCGACCGCTTCCCAAGCGGCCGATGTCGTCGACGCATTGTTCTGCGTCATGAACCAGTAACCGCCGCCGCCAAGTACGGCGACAACCACGAACACGATGGCTGCGATCACCACCATGCCGCCGCCCTTTTTCGGCTCGGTGCTTTGCTGGGGGATGCTGCGCGACGGCGTGGGCGCGGCGCGTTGCTGCTGCGGCTGTGGCGCGCGCTGTTGCGACGCGCGCTGCTGCTGCTGACGGCCGGCGGCCTGTTGTGGGGGAGCGCCGTCTGACGGGCGGCCCGGTTGGAAGAAGCCGGATGGCGGTTTAGGCGCCGGCGGCGGCAGCGGCGCGACGCCGACCTTGTCCGTCACCAACTTCGCCAACTCGCGCCACGGTGCGAACTCGTCTTCGCCGCGCCAGCCGGTCAGGTTCACCGATTTGTCGCCTCGGAATTGCTCAGGGACGCCAGCGCTTTGCATCAGCGCGTGGAAAACATTGCTCTTGCCGCGTGCGAACTTCACCTCTTCGGCAATTTCTGCATTCTGTGTCGAGCGGGGCGACCAAAGCGCGATGGTGACCGTCGAACTCTTGACGGCATCGCGGAGATCGTCGCCAGGTTGCTTTTCAAGGATCACCTGCACCTGGGCTTGGCGAAGCTTCTCAGCCAACGCGCGGGCCGGCAGCGTGTCTTCCGCGGCGTGGATAATCACCACAGACGGCATGCAAATTTCCCCACTCTCTCACCGAGGGACCATGAACTCCGGCAGGTCTGCAAAGACCGCACCGGGAACATTCTGCACCCCCACGGGGCATATCTAGCCCCTTAAGTGTGTCGCAATAAAGGGTCAGTGCGCAGACGCAGGGCTTCTACAACCTGTAGGGGTGCTTGCGCCTGGCGGGTGCTCTGTTAGGGGAGGCGCCGCATGTCCCAACTTGAAGCGCGTCTTAAGGATACAGCCGAGCGGATCGAAACCGCTCTCGATAGCCTGCTCCCCAAGGAGCAGGGCTCAGAAGCGCGGCTGCTCGGCGCCATACGTTACGCAGCGCTAGGTGGCGGCAAGCGGTTGCGTCCGTTCTTTACGCTCGAAGCTGGCCGCATCTTCGATGCCGATGAAGGTTCGCTGTTGCGCGCCGCCTGCGCCATCGAGTGCGTGCACACCTATAGCTTGGTTCACGACGATCTGCCGGCGATGGACGATGACGATCTCCGCCGCGGCCGCCCGACAGTGCATCGCGAGTACGACGAAGCCACCGCGATCCTTGCGGGCGACGCGCTGCTGACATTCGCCTTCGAACTTATGGCCGATCCGGCCACGCACCCCGATCCGCAAATGCGCTGCAAGCTGATCGCGGGTCTTGCGAAAGCATCTGGTGCGCACGGCATGGTCGCGGGCCAAGCGGCCGACATGGCTGGCGGAGAGATCGGCTCCGACCTCATCGCCGTCACGCGCATGAACCGTTTGAAGACGGGCGCGCTCATCAACTTTGCCGTTGATGCCGGCGCGCTGATCGGCGCCTCGTCGGAAGCGGAGAAGACTGCGCTCTCGCGCTATGCCCACGACGTCGGCCTCGCCTTCCAAATGCGCGACGACTTGCTCGACGCCGAAGGCGCCGTCCGCGACACCGGCAAAGCCGTCGGCAAGGACAAGGATCGCGGCAAGGTGAACTTCGTCACCGTGCTGGGCGCCGAAGCCACGCGCGAGCGCATTGCGCTCTTGGCTAAACAAGCCAAAGCCCATTTGGGCATCTTCGGCAGCCGCGCCCGCATCTTGCTGGACGCCGTCGATTTCATCGTCGAGCGGCGGTACTAGCGGCAGATCAATCGATCAGCCGCTGCGTCAGATACATGTACTCGAGCGTCCGTCGTCGCGCGGCTTCGCGCAGGTTCGCGTTCGCTGAGTGACCGCCGTCGGTGTTCTCGTAGTAGAGATACGGAATGCCGAGTTCATCCAGACGCGCGCCGTACTTGCGGGCGTGACCCGGATGTACGCGGTCGTCCTTCGTTGACGTGTAGATGAACACGGTCGGGAAGTCCGGCCGCGCGCGCAGGTTCTGATACGGCGTGATCGTTTCTAGGAATGCGCGCTGCTCCGGCACATTCGGCGAGCCGTACTCGCCAACCCACGACGCGCCCGCGAGCAGCTGATCGTAGCGCAGCATGTCCAACAGCGGCGAACCGATAATCGCGGCGTTGACCATCTCCGGATGCTGATTGAGCATCACACCCATCAGCAGGCCGCCATTCGAACGCCCTGAAATGCCGAGACGCCGTGGCGAGGTGATGTTGCGCGTCACCAGATCGCGTTCCACGGCGTAGAAGTCGTCGTAGATCCGCTGACGGTTGGTCAGCAGGCCTGCATCGTGCCACGCGGGGCCGAACTCGCCGCCGCCACGAATGTTTGCGAGCACGTATGTGCCGCCCTGATCGAGCCAAAGGCGGCCGATATAGGCGTTGTAGCTGGGCACCTGCGACAGCTGGAAACCGCCATACGCATAAAGCAGCGTCGGGTTTTGCCCGTTCATCTGCAGATCGCGGCGGCGCACCACGAAATAGGGCACGCGCGTGCCATCCGCGCTTGTCGCCTCAAACTGCTCGGTCACGTAGGGCGACGCATCGAACTGCGCCGTAAGCGAGCGCACGGCGCGGGCTCGTGTGCCGTTCACCGCATAGAGGGTTGGCGGCGTCAGGAAATCCTCAAACGTGAAGAAGGCCGAAGCTTCGCTGGTTGAGGCGCCGGCGACGGAGACAACCCCTGTTGGCGGCAGTGAAACTTGCGCCTCGCGCCAAGCGCCATTTTGCAGTGTGAAGCGCCACAGCCGGCCCCGCACATTGTCAAAACCGGGCGCGAGCAGGCCAGTGCTGGTCGCGCGGACGTCACCGATTGATTGACGCGCGCTTGGTATGAATACGATCTCAATGTGAGGTGTCTCCGAGGTGGCGGAGGAGAGCGGCAATGCCAGCAAGGCGCCTGACGGGTAGGTCTGTCCGCCGATAGTCCAATCTTCTTCCAGCGTCACGATCAGGCGGTCGTTGAAGAATTGGTGGATCGTCGACTTGCGCGGCAACGTGAGCCTGACAGGGCCTGACGCCGTGATCAGCGAATAGACGTTCTCGAAGAAGGTCTCGCCTTCCACGGCGATGGCGATGTGATCGCCGCTCTCATCTTCGAACGTGGCGACTCCGATCGACACGTCGGTGCGCTCGCCGCGCATCAGCTCGGTGGCGCTCGAGAGCGGCGTGCCACGCTGCCAAGCCTTCAACACGAAGGGATAGCCGGACTCGGTCAGCGTGCCGTCGCCCCAATCGGTGGCGATCAGCAACGTATCGCGATCGAGCCAGCCGGTGCGTGACTTCGCTTCGGGCACAACGAATCCGCCCTCGACGAAGCGGCGCGTGCGGAGGTCGAACTCGCGCTCGGTTGAGGCATCCAGACCGCCATTGGAAAGCGACATCAGGCAACGCACGCCGCTCGGATCGCAGTCGGCGCCCTGATAGACCCAGTTCGCGTTCTCCGTGCGCGCCAGAGCGTCAATGTCGAGCACGGTTTCCCAGCGCGGCGTGTTCGCCGTGTAGCTGGCAATTGGCGCGCGCCGTAGAATGCCGCGCACGTGATCGGGGTCTTGCCAGAAATTGTAGACGAAGCCGCCGCGGATCTGGCCGAGCGCCAGGCGGTCGCGGCTCTGCGCCACTTCAAGCGCCGCGTTCAACAAGCCGGCATAACGCTGATCATTTTCCAGCACTGGCAGTGAGCGATCATTCTGCTGATGCACCCAAGCCAACGCGCGTTCGCCTTCAACCTCCTCAAGCCACTGATACGGGTCGGCCGCTGCAGCGGGCTCCTCTGGCGGTGTCGGCATTGGCTCAGGAGAAGCGGCGCAGCTTGCCGCGAGTGCCAGTGCCGCGAGGCATGCGCTTAGTCTCATCATCTGCGAAATCCCCATCGTTGCGCTGACCATAGCGACCCTGATCGGACGTCGCCAACCCATCTGCGACGTATGAAGTCTAGTTCCCGCGACGGTACGCGTGACTGTGACCGCATGAGGCGCTAACGCAGGAGCGGGGAGGCAAACATGCGCGAACTGCACATCAACAAGAAAGACATCCGCATCACGGAGCTGGTTGATGTGGCGGCCGCGCCGCTCGCGCCGGGCGCCGCGCGCCTCAAGCTCGAACTGTTCGCGCTTACCTCCAACAACGTCACCTACGCCGCCATGGGCGATGGGATGTTGGGCTATTGGGATTTCTTTCCGGCGCCCGAAGGGCTGGGCAAGGTCCCGGTCTGGGGCTTCGGCGCCGTGACTGAATCGAATTCGCCGGATGTCGCCGTCGGCGCGCGCTATTACGGCTACTACCCGCTCGCTGAAACGCTTGACGTCATCCCGCGCAAGACCGCGACCGGCTTTGTCGACGCAGCGCCGCACCGCGCGCCGAAGGCCGCGCTTTACAACGTCTACACGGATGTGAGCGCCGATCCTGCTTACGACGCCGCGTTCGAAGCAGAACAGACTCTCTTCCGTCCGCTCTACGGCACCGGCTGGTGGGCAGCGGACTTCGTCAAGCAAGGCGCGGCGAAGACAGTGGTGCTCTCCAGCGCCTCATCGAAGACCGCTCTCGCCACCGCCCATCAATTGAGGAAGCTCGGCGGCGCCGAACTCATTGGTTTCACATCACCCGGCAACGAGGCCTATGTGCGTGAGAGCGGCCTCTATCATCGTGTCGTGCTCTATAACGATGCCGCTTCGCTCAAAGTCGAAGCGCCAGCGACCTATGTCGATTTCCTCGGCCGCGCCGAACTCACCGCCACAGTGCATCGCACGCTCGGCGACGCGCTCACGCGCAGCATCATCATCGGCGTCACCGATTGGGCCGGCACGCGCGCCACGCGCGAGCCGCTCGCGGGGCCGACGCCGGAATTCTTCTTTGTGCCCACCTACGCTGCTGAGCGGCTGAAGACCGATCCTCAGCTCGGTCCCGCGATGATGCGCGATCTGCGTGCGTTTTATCCGGCCTCGCGCGCGTTCGTGACCGCAGAGCGCATCACCGGCGCCGACGCGATCAAGGCTGCCTGGTCGCGCCTCGTGAGCGGTGACGTCCCGCCACGCCAGGGCCTCGTCGGGGCGTTCTGAGCACTGCCGGCCCAATGCGCCCACCTGACGCACGAAAAGAGGCGGGAAAACCATGTTCCAGCCACGCTCTTACCGTCGCTTTCCGTGGGGAATGGGGCTAGCCTGACTCTCTAGAAAAACGGCCGAGGAAACATGGCGCCCAACACTCCCTTGCTGGACACGATCAAGATTCCGGCCGACCTCCGGGAATTGGACGGCAGCCAGCTCGGCCAAGTCTGCGACGAACTCCGTGCCGAAATGATCAGCGCCGTCTCCGTCACTGGCGGCCACTTGGGCGCTGGGCTCGGCGTCGTCGAACTCACGGTTGCGCTCCACTACGTCTTCAACACGCCGGCCGACAAAGTCATCTGGGACGTCGGCCACCAAGCCTACCCGCACAAAATCCTGACCGGCCGCCGCGACCGCATCCGCACGCTGCGCCAGGGCGGGGGCCTTTCCGGTTTCACCAAGCGCGCCGAGAGCGAGTATGATCCGTTCGGCGCAGCCCACGCGTCGACCTCGATCAGCGCCGGCCTCGGCTTTGCTGTTGCGCGCGATAAGCGCGGTGAGAATTCAAACGTCATCGCCGTGATCGGCGACGGCTCGATGTCGGCGGGCATGGCGTACGAAGCCATGAACAATGCCGCCGAGACGACCAAGCGCCTGATCGTCATCCTCAACGACAACGATATGTCGATCGCCCCGCCCGTCGGCGGCATGTCGACCTATCTCGCCCGTCTTGCCGCCACCAAGACCTATCGCCGCATTCGCAAGATGGGCAAAGGCGTCGCCTCAGCGCTCGGCGAAACCGTGCATGACGTCGGCAAGAAGGTCGAAGAATACGCGCGCACGCTGGTCACCGGCGGCACCTTCTTCGAAGAGCTTGGCTTCCATTATCTCGGCCCGTTCGACGGCCATGACATCGACGTGCTGCGCCGTGTGCTCGCCAACGCCAAGGAGATCGACGATCGGCCGGTGCTGATCCACGTCGTCACCAAGAAGGGCAAGGGCTACGCGCCCGCCGAAAACGCCGCTGACAAATATCACGGCGTCACCAAGTTCAACGTCGTCACCGGCGAGCAGAGCAAGGGCGGCTCGATCCCGAGCTACACGCGCGTCTTTGCCGATGCGCTGGTGCGCCAAGCCGGGAAAGACGAGAAGATCGTCGCCATCACCGCCGCCATGCCCTCGGGCACCGGCCTCGACGTGTTCGGCAAACACTTCCCCGACCGCACCTTCGATGTCGGCATCGCCGAACAGCACGCGGTCACCTTTGCCGCCGGTCTCGCCGCCGATGGCATGAAGCCATTCTGCACGATCTACTCGACGTTCCTGCAGCGCGGCTACGACCAAGTCGTCCACGACGTCGCCATCCAGCGTTTGCCCGTGCGCTTCGCCATGGACCGTGCTGGCCTCGTCGGCGCCGACGGCCCCACGCACGCGGGCTCGTTCGATGTCGGCTATATGGGCGCGCTGCCCGGCATGATCCTGATGGCCGCCGCCGACGGCAACGAGCTCAGCCGCATGGTCGCCACCGCCGCCGCGATCGACGATCGCCCCAGCGCCTTCCGCTATCCGCGCGGCGACGCTGACGGCGCGCTTGGGCCAGACGCAGACGTTCCGCTCGAAATCGGCAAGGGCCGCATTGTCCGCGAAGGCACCAGCGTTGCGCTGCTGAACTTCGGCGCCCGCATGAGCGAAGCCGCCAAGGCCGCCGACAAACTCGCCGCCATGGGCCTCAGCACTACGCTTGCCGACGCGCGTTTCGCCAAGCCGCTCGACGAAGATCTGATCCGCCGCCTCGCGCGCGAGCACGAAGTGTTGCTGACCATCGAAGAGGGTGCGGAGGGCGGCTTCGGCGCCTTCGTGCTGCACTTCATGTCGAAGGACGGCATCCTCGATCGCGGCGTCAAAGTCCGCACGCTGACGCTGCCGGACATCTTCCAGGATCAAGACAAGCCGGAAGCCATGTACGCCGCCGCCGGCCTCGACGCCGACGCCATCGCCAACGCCGCACTGCTGGCGCTGGGCCGCGGCGTCAACGAAGCGCGCGCCTAGTCCTGGCGCTCGAAAACCTCTCCCTCGCGTGGGAGAAGGGACGCTGCCCTTGCGTGCTGCAAGATTCGTGAGAAGCTGGTGTTTGCTCGCGACGGAGACTCTCCCATGGCCAAAGGACAAATGCGCTCCAACAAAGAGAAGCGAAAGCCCAAGCAAAACAAAGACGACAAGAAGGGCGCGAAGAAGTAGCGCGCCGCCACCAAACCTTAGGGCCACGCGTCGATCGTAGAGATCGACATCCTCGGCCCCGCCGAAGCCTTCCGCCAACCGATGTCGCGCACGCCCCCAACACGCGCGCAACTCGATCGCCTAGCCGCACTCAACCCGAAGACGCACGCCCTAAATCGGCATCCGCAGGATTTCCTGATAGGCGCTGATCACCTGATCGCGCACGGCGATCACGGTCTGCAGCTGTGTCTCGGCCGCTGCAATGGCGGTCACGACATCGACGATGTCGGCTTGTCCGCCCGCGACCGCGAGCGATTGCTGCTCGGCCACATTGGCGCTCGCGCCGGCCTGGCGGATGGCGTCCTGCACCAGACTGCCGAAGTCGACGCCCTCGGCGCCGCCGCCCGCACCGCCGCTCTGCATCGCCTGCGCGGCCTGCTGATAAGCCCGTGCTGCCGAGACTGGATCGATCGCCATCTAATTATCTCCGCAGAAGATCGAGCGCGCGCGAGGTCATCGTGCGGGCCGCTTCAATCATGTTGAGGTTCGCTTCGTACGCGCGCGTCGCCTCGCGCATGTCCATCATCTCGACCAGGGTGTCGACATTCGGCAGCTGAACATAACCGCGCTCATCCGCAGCTGGATGCGATGGGTTATACTCCTCGCGAAAGTCCGACATATCGCTCACCGCGCCCTCGACCCGCACGCCGCGTGCGCCAGAGGCGAGGGTGGTGGTCTCCAGAAGCGGAATGCGCCGCCGGAAAGGATCCTCGTTCGGATTGACGCCGGAGGAATTGGCGTTGGCGATGTTCTCTGCGGCGATCCGCATCCGCGTCTGCTGCGCGCGCATGCCGGAAGCGGCCGCCGAAATCGCGGCGTTGATGTCAGTCATCGATTATCTCCCCGGCGCCCGCGCCGCGAGGCGAATGAGCTCAAGGCCCTTCTGGTAAAGCGCGATGCCCGTCTCGAATTCCATCCGCGTCTGCGCCGCGCGCGACATCTGCTCTTCGAGTACGACGGCATTGCCGTCGATCGTCGTCTCGCTGTCGTCGCTGGTGACAATCGTGACGCGCCCCGAACCGCCGCCCGCCGCCATGTGGCCGGGATTGGTGCGCGCGATGGTGACGCTGCCATTACTCTGGCTGCTGGCCATCGCGCCAAGCATCCGTTCAAAGCCCGACGTATCGACGTCGCGCGGCCGGTAGCCGGGGGTCGAGGCGTTGGCGATGTTCTCCGAGATCAGCCGCTGACGCTCGCTCAGATGATCAAGCCGGGCGCGGAGCAAACCGAAGAAAGACGAGTTAGCGAGGTCCAAGGCATCCGACTCAGGGCTGCAAACTTTGCCTAGTCGATCCCAGTATGGTTAAGCGCGACTTAATTTCGGGCTCGGAAATTAAGGTCTCATTTACCAAACCGGCCCAGCCACTGTTGCATAAACTCCAGAACGGAGACGGTGGTGGACTTCCTGGACGTGGCGCGGACGGTCTTCGCGCTGATCGCGACATTGGCCCTGATCGTCGGCGCAGCCTATGCGGCGCGCCGACTCGGCATGCTGCAACCCGGCAGCGCGGGGCCCAAGCGCATGCGCATCACCGAGACGCTGCTCCTCGATACCCGCCGCCGCATGGTGATCGTGCGCGTCGACGAACGCGAGCACGTGCTGCTGCTGGGGCCGGCTGGTGACGTGGTGGTGGGCGATATGGCTGCAAAAGAGCCGCCGCCTGCGTCGGGGGAGACAAGTACGTGAGCGAAGTCAGCAAGGCGCCCAAGAAATTCAACTGGGAAAGCGGCTGGGGCAAAGCCGCGGTGATCTTCGCCGCCTCGCTGGCGCTGTCGATGTCGGTCGGGGCGGGTGTTGCCTACGCGGCGGCCACTAACCCGACGCTCTCGGTCAATCTTGGCACTGGCGACGGCCTGACGGCGCGCGTGCTGCAACTGGCCGCCCTGATCACGGTGCTCTCGCTGGCCCCGTCGATCATCATCATGACGACGAGTTTCGTGCGCATCGTCGTCGTCCTCTCGCTGCTGCGCACCGCCATCGGTCTGCAGCAAGCGCCGCCGAACGTGGTGATTATCTCGCTCTCACTGTTCCTCACGGCGTTCGTTATGCAGCCGGTCTGGAATGAAGCGTATCAGGCCGGAATTGGGCCTGTGATGGAAGAAGAGATGCCGCTGGACGAAGCGTTCCCGCGCATCGTCGCGCCGCTGAAGACGTTCATGGCGGGGCAGACGCGTGAGGATGACCTCGCGCTCTTCATCAATATGGCGCGCCTCGAAACGCCACCGGTCAGTGCTGAAGAAACGCCGCTGCGCATCCTGGCGCCGGCGTTCATGATCTCGGAACTCAGGCGTGCGTTCGAGATCGGCTTTATGTTGTTCATCCCGTTCGTGATCATCGACCTTGTGGTCGCGTCACTCTTGATGGCCATGGGCATGATGATGATGCCGCCAGTGACGGTGAGCTTGCCGTTCAAGCTCATATTCTTCGTGCTGGTCGATGGCTGGCGCTTGGTCGCGGGCAGCCTGATTGAAAGCTTCAGCGCCGGCGCACCGCCGGGCGGATAGTTTTGGTGGCTAACCGAACTCGAGCGCTTAGCGCTCGATGCCCAGATCGGCGATCAGGAGATCCTTGAAGTTGTCGGCCTTACGGCCGAACAGGCCCCTGAAGAAGTTGGCAATCGCGTTCAACATGTGCAGCCCCCTGCAACAGCGTTTCCTTGACGTGTTCTACGTACGGAACGAGCCCATCGTTCCATGCACGTCTGAATCCAAGATGAGCCGGAATCGGCAAATTGGATGCCCGTCGGACAAACTCAGTTTCTGTGTGGCCGCGTAGGCACACTTGCATGTGCGAAAATTCACACAGCAGCGGTTTGCACAGACGTAACCCACTCTGAAACCTCGCATTAACCACGTCAGTCCGACCCCTGATGCTAGGCGGCAGAATTTGCCGACCCCCGGAGGCATCATGTCTGGCGCGGAAGTCCTCGACCTCGGTCGCGACGCAATCTGGATCACTGTGCTCGTCGCCGCAGGCCCCATGATCGTGGGGCTGGTCGTTGGTCTCGTGGTTTCGTTGCTGCAGACGCTGACCCAGATCCAAGAGCAGACGTTGGTGTTCGTGCCGAAGATCCTGGCGATCTTTTTCGCCATCCTGTTGTTCCTGCCGATCATGGGCGGGCTGCTCGGGGGCTTCACGACGAACATCTTTGAGCGGATCGCGGCGTTCTAGCGATGAACCTCACGCTCTACGGCGTCGAGATATGGGCCACCGCGCTGCTCTTCGCGCGCATCGGCGGCATGATCATGTTGCTGCCGGGCTTCGGCGAGCCAGCGGTGCCCGCACGCGTGCGCTTGGGCTTCGCGTTGGCGATGGCGATCGGCATTGGGCCGGCGCTTGCGAGCAATGTGCCGGAAGCTGCGAGCACGGCATGGGGGATGGCGTTTCAGATCGGCGCGGAAGTACTGATCGGCATTCTGCTCGGCGCGGCGGCGCGTATGCTGGTCTCGTCGCTGGCGACGGCGGGCCAGATCGTCGGGCTTGAGCTCGGCATCTCGTTTGCGCAGACGGCGGACCCAACGGCGACGGGAAGCGGCCAGCTCGTCTCGGTGTTCTTGGGTGTGTTGGGCGTGGCGCTCATCTTCGCGACTGGCCTGCATCATATGTTCTTGCAAGGCATTGCCGGATCCTATGAGTTGATCTCGCTGGGCGCGCCGCCGCCGGTTGGCGATGCGGCGCAGCTTGCGTTGGAAGCGACTTCGGCTTCGTTCCGTGTCGGCTTTCAGATCGCGGCGCCGCTTGTCGTGGCCGGCATGATCTTTCGCGTTGGGCTTGGCGTGCTCGCGCGTTTGATCCCGCAAATTCAGGTGTTCTTCGTCGCATTGCCGCTGCAGATGATGGGCGGGCTCGTCGTATTCGCGCTCGGGCTTTCCACCGGCATGCTGATCTGGCTCGACAGTCTCGAGCGCTACGCAGAATGGCTGGGGTAGCGCATGGCGGCTGATGACGACGACAAGACAGAAGAGCCAACATCGCGAAAACTTGAGCAGGCGCGCGAGAAGGGCGACATCATCTACACGCCGGAAGTGGGCACAGCCCTTTCGTTGATTGCTCTCACCGGCATTGTCGCGTTCATGTCGGGGCCGATCGCCTATCAAATGGCGAACGCCTTCGTCGGCTTCCTGTCGACGCCGGATCAGTACTCAACGCAGCCAGGCGCGCTTGAGCACATCCTCGGACAGATCGGGCTGAAACTCTTAGCGATCTTCGGGCTGGCCTGCTTGGCGCTGGCCGCAGCCGGCGTCACCGCGCGTTACATTCAGGACAAAGGCACGTTCACGGGCGAGAAGCTTCAGCCCAAGCTCGACAAGCTCAATCCGATGGAAGGCTTCAAGCGCGTGTTCGGGAAACAGGCGTTCGCCTCATTCCTGAAGTCGCTGGCCAAGCTCGGCGTTGTCGGTGGCGTGATGCTGTGGGCTTTGTGGCCGAAGGACGCGACGCTTGAGAACATGTCGCTGCTCGATCCGAGCGCGCTGCTTATCTATGTGCAGGATCGCGTCGTTGCGATGCTGATTGCGCTGACCAGCGCGTCTGCCTTCATCGCCGTCATCGACTACGTGTTCACGCGTCAATCCTACATGAAACGCCAGCGCATGAGCCGGCGTGAGATCAAGGAAGAGCACCGCCAGCAAGACGGCGACCCAATGGTCAAAGCGAAGTTGCGCCAAATCCGGATGCAGCGCTCGCGCCAGCGGATGATGCAGAACGTGCCGCAAGCGAGCGTGATCATTACGAACCCGACTCACTACGCCGTGGCGTTGAAATACGATCCGGTCACCACGCCGGCGCCGGTCTGCCTCGCCATGGGTGTCGATGCGGTGGCGTTACGAATTCGGGAAGTCGCCGAAGAGCACGATATCCCGATTGTGGAGAACCCGCCGCTGGCGCGGGCGTTGTTTGCTACGGCTGAGCTCGATCAGCCGATTCCGAAGGAACATTACGAGGCGGTGGCGAAAGTCATCGGCTTCGTCATGCGCCTGGCGCGGCGGCGCGGCCGCCGGCGCTCGGCTTTGTGATTGGAGACGCCCGATGGCGGATGGATTTCCCATGAGCGGTAGCGGTGCTCCCAAGCCCGAATCGGGCTCAAGTGGCGCTGTCATGACCGATCACGCAGACACCCCGGCGCCGCGCAGCGGCGGGCGGCTCGATCCGCTTCAAATCCTGTTCTGGTTCTCCGTGGCCGTGGGCCTCGGAGCGGCGGGTGTTGCGATGACAGCCGGGGAGGCCGTTGGCCAAGCGGGCGCGGTGTTGCTGATCTTGCTCGCGGCGGCGGGCTTGGTGCTGTTCTTCTGGATGTCGCGCGGCGCCGGCCGCCGCGTCGGCGCGTTCCCGGAGCGCGGCGCGATCGCGGCGAACTCGCTCTTGGGCGGACGCAACGACTTCGCGTTCGTCGAAGCGCTCGATGAAGCGGCGCTGATCACCGACGCGCATCTCTCGCCGCTGACGGCGAACCACGGCTACCTGCACATCGCCGAAGCGGCTGGCATTCTCGGCGAAAGCGATCGCCCGCCAATGATGAGCCGCTTGTTCGGCGCCGACCCTATGCTGTCTGCGCCGATGTTCCGTTTGTCGAAGGCGGCGCAACTTGGCCACACGCGCCGGGAAGAATTGCCGGCGACGTCGGCGATCAATGGCAAGCACACACGCTACGAAGCCTGCGTCGGCCCGATCCCTGGCGGGCATGTGCTGTGGCGCTTGCGCGAGCTTGGCGCGGCTGAGCAGGGCACGAGCCCTGACGATGGTCGCCAACTCTTCCTCGATGACTCGCCGGTCGGCTTCTTCGCTGCGAAGTCGGACGGGCAGATCATCTACATGAACCGCTCGCTGCGCGCGGTGCTGGGCCTTGGCGACGATCCGCAGCTGTTGCGCGTCAAGGACATGATCAAGGAGGATGCGAGCCGCCTGATCCGCCGCGATCGCCGTGGCTTCGGGCCCTTGCGCGCAAAGGTGACGTTGAAGGGCATTGATGGGCAGGAAACGCAAGTCAGCGTGCTGAGCTTCGTGCCGATGGACGACATCGATGGAGCGGTGCGCGGGTTGGTGTTCTTCTCCGAGGCGGAGTCGCCGGACGCGACGGTCGCGCCGCGTGCGGCTGACGTGTCGAGCGCGGATGGCGTGTTCGCGCAGGCGCCGTTCGGTGTCGCGGTGCTCGATGGTATCGACCCGGGTTCGGCGGCGCTGCTGGATTCGAACGCGGCGCTGATGGAAATGACGCAGGGCCGGGCGACGCCGAGCGCGGCGTTCGCCGACCTGTTCGATGCCTCGGAAGGTC
>JAWKUX010000023.1:0-37028 GCA_041398325.1 Hyphomonadaceae bacterium
TTCTCGCCGAGCCCCATGCGCGGCTCGACGCGCTCCGGAGCCAAACGGCAATCGCTTGGGATGAAGCGCAGAAGCAGCATATGATCGTGCGCTATGGCGCGGCGAGGCGCGTGCTTCAGGATCCAGCGTTGTTGCGCGAACGCGCCGCCGCGAACGCTCAAAGCGCGGTTGCGAGGACTTTTGACGCTGTCCCCGATTTCGTGCCAGAACGCAAGCATGGCGCGGCGGTGCTCATCTTCAAGGACGGCGAAGAACATAAGCGGCTACGCAAACTGATCGGTGAGACCTTTCTGGCGCGCGTGAAGCAAGCGCGCCCCGAAGTTGAGAGAATTGTCGGAGAGGTCGCTGGCGCTTTGGCGCCGGCGGGGCAGAGTTTTGATCTCGTTCAAGACTACGCGATCCCGGTACCCGTTCGCGTGATCGCGAGTTTGTTGGGCCTGCCCGATTGCGACCACGCTCAGGTCAGGGGCTGGTCGGAAGATCTCGCGCTTGGCTTCAATCCGTTCCGCACCGAAGAAGAGGACGCTAAGCGATGGCGCGCCGTGCGGGCGATGTTGGATTATTTCGTCGGGCGCTTGGAGCTTGCAAAGCGGGCGCCCGGCGCAAACTTGATTTCAGATTGGGCGGCGCTGCAGCAGCGCGGCGCGGCGTTGAGCGACAAAGAAATCGTCGATCACAGCATCATGATGCTGACCGCCGGCAATCTCTCCACCACCGACCTTATCGCAAACGCCGCAGTGCGCGTCCTGCGCGATCGCAGCGCGCGTTCGGCGCTAGCGATCGGCGCCGAAGGATTGGTGGCGATAATCGAGGAGACGCTTCGCCTTGATCCCCCGGTGACAACAACCGACCGCATCGCGCCCGCCACACTCGATGTCGAGGGCTGTCCAATTGCGCGAGGCGACGTGATGACCGTTTCGCTCTTGGCCGCCAACCACGATCCAGACACTTATCCGGCGCCGCATTGCTTCGATGCCCAACGACCGGCGCGCCAGCATTTGGCGTTTGGCGCAGGCGCTCATATCTGCCTGGGCGCGCCGCTCGCACGGCTGGAAGCCCAGATCGCGCTTCAGGCGCTCTTTACCCGCTTTCCCGATCTTGATCTTCTCGATGCCGATGTTCGACTGCGCGCGGTTCCGGGCCATCTGGGCCCTGAGCGGCTCATGGTGCGGGGCTAGTATCGTACAGCGTTCGCTGGAAGAACTCCACGACGGCGCGCGTGGACTCCCGCGCCGCTTGTTCATTGTAGCGCAGTGGAACTTCGCCGCCCTGGCCTTGATGCGAATAGGGATCGGTGATGACGGCGTCAGGTTCACGCCGCTCCCAAGCGTGCGTGGCGTTGGCGTGCATCCGCACGCTGACGAGCGCCTGCGCAGCGGGAGACAATGAGGCGCGCAACGCAGTGCAGCTCTCTGGGGCGTCATAAGTATCGGCATCTCCCGCCTGAATGAAGACCGGCGCGCCGGTCAAGTCGGCGAACTCGTAGCCAGGAGCGTGATTATAGACCCAGCAAACCGGATAGATCGGCGCATGCGCGGCGAACCTTTGATCTCCCGTGGCAAAACGAGTCCTATTAGGCGCGGTCGCGGTCAGCATGGAGGCCACCGCCGAAAGAAGCGTTGATGCCGATGCGCCGGGGATCGACATCGGCCGATTGCGCGCTGAGGAACGCGAGCGCTGCGAATGCATCTGGGGAGCGTCTCACTCACGGCCCCTCGGCCAGTCGGCAGCCGAGCGCACACGCCGCTATGGCGTAGAGATCGATTTCAAGCGTCACGAAGCCGGCGCGGTTGAGCGTCTCGGCACGAAGGGGCGCCACGGCTGTCAATGCCTCCAGAACCATGAACGTGGCGACGGCGGGGCGCACGGACCCGGGGTGTCCGAATAGGGCGCGTTCAGTATGCCCGCAGTCGACCAGCAGCATTCACCCGCCGTTGCAGGAAACGATATGATCGATGTTTGCGACAAGGCGGGGCGAGGCGTCGCGCGAAAGGACAGTTTCGGTTGGCAGGTGCGTAGCAGGGGCCATTGAAGACTGGCTGCTGGCGCAAGCGCAGAGCGCGAGCGATGCACGCGTTAGCGAGTCCAAGTCTGATGCGGGGCCTTCTTTCTTAGACCGGATTTCAGCTTTTGATCGCCTCGAAGCGCGCTTCGGTGAGATCGTAACGAGAAAAGGCGAACATGGCCGCCAGCCAGAGGCTGAGCGGCGCCGCCGCATAGATCAGACGAATGCCTAGAATCGCCTCGCTTGCTTGCGCGGCGGCGGGTGCGCCGGGCGTGAAATGGAAGGCTGCAAGCGCAAGGCTCACGATGAAGGCCCCGCCGGTCATGCCGAGTTTGCGGCAAAAGCCCCAGGCGCCGAAGATCGCACCCTCGCGGCGCAAACCGCTTCGCAATTCGTCAATCTCAACCGTGTCGGGCGCCATGGCGTTGGGAAAGAGTTGAGTGGCGGCGTCGCCGAGGCCCGCAATGATGAGAACCGCGAGTAAAATTTGCGCCTGACCGGGCGCCAGCACCAACGCGGGAATGGCGCTTAGGGCGGCAATGGTAAGGCCGATGAAGTAACCGAGGCGCTTGCCGATGCGGCGCCCGAGCCAAACCCATGCAGGCGTGGCTAGCGCTGCAACGACGCCGCCCGAGGCCATGAAAAGGCCGGCCTGCTGCGGCGAGACCAACATGACCTGGGTGACGAAATAGATGAGTGTGGTCGCCGCCGCGCCGATGGCCAGGTTCTGCAACAGGAAGGCAATCCAGAGTATGCAGAACGAGCGGTTTTCGAGCACCGCTTGGACTTCGTCGCGAACGCTGAAACGCGCCGGCGTGGTTTCAATCCGCGGCGCCTTGGCGGTGGCGTAGAACGCCCAGAGTCCTGTCGCTAGAATGAATACCCCGACACTCGCCCCCAACAGACGAAATCCTTCGACGAGTGTCGGCTGTGAGCCAAAAATGGCCGGCGCGCCAAACGCGATGACGACGCCGCCAAATCGCGCCGCAAACATCTTGTAGCCGGTTAGCGATGTTCGTTCCGTGTAAGAGGCTGTCATCTCGGCTGCCATTGCCGAATAGGGCACCTCGTAGATTGTCACCGCCGCATTCGACGCCATGAAGCTCGCAATGAGGAGCCCGGTTTTCAAAGCAAGCGGCGCTTCGGCGGGCACGAAAAACACAAGGCCAAAGGCGATCGCGAGCGCCGGCGCGCCCAGGAGTAAATAGAGGCGTCTGCGTCCCATCGGACTGCGCGTGCGATCCGAGAGCGCGCCCATCAAGGGATCAGCGAAGGCGTCGAGCAGTCGGGGCACAAGCAGCGCTACCCCCGCGATCGCCGGTGGAATTTGGAGTGCTTCAGTGCAGTAAAACAGCATGAAGGCCATCTGCAGCACCACGAACGCTGCAACCGGCAGTTCGCCGATGGCCCAGCCCAGCTTGATCGTCGCGTTGAGGGGGGCGGCGCCCTTGGGGTCTGACATCTGGCTCCTCAAGACGCTCACGCGATCGAAGATCGCTTATGACGGAATATGCTTGAATTTGACAGATTTGAAAATAGGCTGTCGCCCGAGCGTAGAGCTTGAGGAGGCAAGATTGGACCCGACGGATTTGGACCACATGCTTGATCCCGAGATGCGCCCGATCGTGGCGCGGATGCGCGAACGAATGGCGGTTCGCGTCCCGATGACTGCCATTACGCCGCCGGAAATGCGCGAACGCGCGTCTCAGGATTTTGCCGTCTGGAATATCGACCCGCCGCCGCTGCCTGAGGTGCGCGATCTCATGATCGAAGGCGCGCCAGCGCCTCTGCGGGCGCGGCTCTATGTTCCCGAGGGCGCGAGCACTGGACTGCTTGTGCATTTCCACGGCGGCGGCTGGATCATCGGCGACATCGATTTTGAGGACCGCGCATGCCGTTCCGTCGCCAGGGAGTCTGGCGTCAAAGTCTTGTCGGTGGATTATAGGTTGGCGCCGGAGACGCTGTTTCCCGGGCCGGTGGAGGATTGCGCGCGGGCGATACGTTGGGCGCGAGCGAACGCTGATGCTTTGGGCGTCTCCGCCGACAAGATTGCTGTCGGCGGCGCTTCCGCCGGGGCAAATCTCGCGCTCGCCGCGGCGCTGAAATTGCGCGACGACGGAGACCCGCCTGTAGCGTTTCTGGCGCTTCTTTACGGCGTTTTCGCCATGCGCACGGAAACCGAATCCTATCGCCTTTACGGTCAAGGCCAATATGGGTTGGGCGCCGCAGCACTCGACTTTTTCATGGCGCAGTACCTGAATGACGCCGCGGCGCGAAGTCATCCTTATGCCTCGCCGCTCCTGGCCGATTTGCGCGGTTTGCCGGGCGCCTTCATCGTCATCGCAGGCATGGATCCGCTGCGAGATGACAGCCGAGAATTGGCTGCGGCGCTTCGCGCCGCGGGCGCACCTGTGGAGGTGCGTGAATATGAAGGTGTAATTCACGGTTTCACGCAATTTGCGCTGGCAAGCGCCCAAGGCAGGCAAGCGCTCGAAGACACGGCGCGTGCGCTCAAGACCGCACTCGCGGCGTGAGCAACGCGCCGCCTCCTCAAAAGCGCTGGGCTGAGCGCTCGTTTAGCCGCGTCCTCATCGACACCCACATCCCCGATTGGGACCCGAACTTTCTCGCCAAGCTCAACGCGCCGGCAGTTGCGGAGGCCGTCTTTCGCTCCGGGGCGCAGGCAGCGATGGTCTACTTCCAGTCCCATGTCGGGCTCTGCAATTGGCCGAGCGCGGCAGGGCAGATGCATCGCGGCATCGCCGACAAAACCTATCTCGCCAAGCTTATCGCAGCGCTTCACGCGCGCGACATCCCAGTGTGCGCCTATTTCAGCGTTCATTTCGACAACTGGGCCTACCTCGCTCATCCCGAGTGGCGTTTTGAACAAGCGACGCGTAACGGCATGGGGCCGTTGCCGCGCGCGCGTTACGGCCTGTGTTGCTCCAACAATCCGGGATACCGCGCTTACGTCCGCGCTCAGACGGAAGAGATCGCAACCGCATTCGCCATCGATGCGATCTTCTTCGATATGATGTGGCAACCCGGCGTCTGCGCCTGCCGACACTGCCGCATGCGCTTTTCAGCTGAGACTGGCCGCGAGTGGCCGGATCGTCTTGATTGGGAAGACGAGAATTGGTGCGCCTTCCACGCGGCGCGCGAACGATGGACCGCGGGCTGGGCGCATGAATTGCGCGCCTTGGTGCGAAGCCACGACACGCGCCTTGATGTCTACCATAATTTCGCGATGGGCGTCGCCAACTGGTCGCGCGCACAGGGTTTTGAGTCCGCGAGCGCCCATGATTTTCTCGGCGGCGACTTTTACGGCGGCCGCGACGAGCAGCTCGTCGTCTGCAAGTTGATGCTCAACTTATCCGAGCGGCGTCCGATTGAGTTTATGACGACCGTGACAAGCGGCCTCACCGAACACGAGACACTAAAAAGTCAGGAAGAACTCGACCTTCTGGCGATGGCGGCGGTGTCGCACGGCGCGGCGTTCCTGGGCATCGCCGCGTTTGACCCCGATGGCGCTATCAATGTCGCGAGCCTCGACATGTTGCGGCGCGCGTTCGAACGGATGGCGCCTTACGAGCCATATCTTGGCGGTGCGCCTCTTGAGGAAATCGGCGTCTATTTCAGCAGCGCTTCGAAAGTGCGTTTCGATGAGAACGGCACGGCGCTTGATGAACTCGCAACATCAGGCTCGTCTGACTACCCTCATTTTCACGCCGTCAAGGGCGCCTGCCGGGCCTTGCAGGGCGCTCATCTCCCGTTCGGCGTGATCACGCGCCGCCAAATCGATGAGCTGGCGCGATATGAGCTCATCGTGCTGCCGAATGTCGTGCGCATTGATGAGCTGGAATGCGCTGCGTTGCGCGCCTACGTGGCCGCGGGCGGGCGCCTCTATGCGAGCCGGCTGACCTCATTGGTCGATGAAAGAGGAACACGTGGCGGCGATTTTGCTCTGAACGATGTATTTGGCGCACACTTTGCGGCCGAGGAGAGAGGGCAGAGCATCTATGTCGAGCCGGCCGCGGACGTCGTGGGCAAAGCCATCGCACCCCAGCGAAGGCTTGCGCACGGTTTAGATCGCAATGGCGGAGCGGTGCGATTGAAGTTGGGCGCGGGCCACGCACTCTCGACCCTGGCGCTGCCAACCGGCCACCCAGAGCGCGGGCGTGTCGAAGATCACAATTGGTCGAGCATACATTCCTCGCCGCCCCAAGAATGGTGTTCGGCGCCGACGCTCGTGCGCCATCGGTTTGGCGCGGGCGAAGTCATATTCAGCGCAGCTGACATCGAAGCGCGTCCGGGCGCGTCAAGCGCGCTCTTTGTGGCGCTCGTGCGCGACCTGCTCGGCGCGCAGGGCGCACGCATCAGCTGTGAGGCGCCGCCATGCGTGTGGATGAACGCGTTCGAGCAAGATGATCGAACGATCGTGACGCTGCTCAACTACCAGATTGAAGCGCCCATCCTGCCGATCGATGGCGTGCGCGTGACCGTGCGCGCCCCGCCGGGGCGCCGGGTCGAGAAGGTCACCCTGGCCCCGGCCGAAACGCCGCTCGGCTATGAGCAGGCCGCCGAGGGCGTTCACGTCGAAGCGCTTCGTCTGGAGATGTTTGCGATGTTGATCGTGCATTACGGGAGGGAGAGCCCATGACCGCCAGCGAGATCATCGATACGCGCGCAGCCCGTTCATTGCAGAAGAACGTCGAAGCCGCGCTCGACGCGGCGCTTGAAGAGGGCCAAGGCGTGTTGCGCTTGGCGCCGTGCTGGGTCCCGCGATCTTTCTTGCATCCGGGACGCCGCTTAAAGCTCGACCCGCGCGACCTCTACGCGTTTGGGCTCAATCGCGGCGGCATCGACGAACGTTGGTTTGGCTCGACGACTGAAGCGGCAAACGAGGGCCGCCTCGCCGACGAGGGCTTAAGTTATGTCGTCCATCGCGACGTGCGTTTCACATTGCGCGACGCCGTGAACGCACGCGGAGAAACGCTGGTTGGTCCCGGCATCTGGTCGAAGTACGGGCGATGGCCCGTCTATTCGAAGTTCTTCGACAATATGGGACCAATTCCCCTTCACATGCATCAAGACAGTGTTTTCGCAGAAAGGGTCGGCCGGGAGGGTAAGCCCGAGGGTTATTATTTTCCCCCGCAGTTGAACCAAGTCGGCAACAGCTTTCCTTACACCTTCTTTGGCTTGTCACCCAACACGACCAAGGCGCAGGTGCGGGATGCGCTTGGCGCGTGGGAGCGCGGCGACAATCGAATTCTCGACCTTTCGGTCGCCTACGCCTTGAGGCCCGGCGAGGGATGGTTGGTCGGCCCGGGCATTTTGCACGCCCCCGGCTCTTTGTGCACGTATGAACCGCAATGGGGTTCGGATGTCTTCGCCATGTATCAGAACTTGTGCGAAGGGCGCGAGGTAACGCGCGATCTCTTGACCAAGGATGTCCCCGAAGACCGGCGTTCCGATCTCGACTATCTGATTGATCAGCTCGACTGGGAGGCCAATGTCGATCCCAACTTCAAGGCCAATCACAATCTGAAGTCCGTCGTTGCAAGTGGCGGAGAAGCGCAGGATTGGATCGACAAGTGGGTGGTCTATGGCCGCGTGCGGGGCGAACTTCTCTTCACCGCTCGTGAACTCACCGTGTCGCCGGGGGCAGAGACTGTGATCAAGGATCCCGGCGCCTCGGGCGCTATCGTGGTGCAAGGCAAGGGCGCCATCAATGGCCTGCGCGTCTCCTCGCCAAGTTTGATCGGCTTTCACGAAATGACCGAAGATGAGGTGTTCATCTCGCACGCTGCCGTGCAAGCAGGGGTGACGATCAAGAATACATCTGCGAACCCTTGGTGATCTTGCGTTACTTCGGGCAGAGACCGATCTTGAGGTCACCGGACGTCGGCGGGTCAACTAGCCCGGGGAGTTGTCCGTTCGCGGATGTCCGCCGGCGGCGTAGAGCGCTTCAAGCGCGGCGAGGTTGTCGATGATGTCGCCGCCTTCGGTCGGAAGCGGCAGCTTGTTCGAAATCGCATGCGCGACGGCCTCAAGCTGATGAAAGTAACTCGTCGTCATTGGCGCTTGCTCCTCACGCCAGGCTTTGTCTCCGTCGCGCCGCCAACGCAGCTCGTGGCCCATTTGCGGCGCGATGGGATTGCGCACGAAGAGTTCGCCGCGCGCGCCCGTGACGGCAAGCGTGGTAAGCCGGCCGCGATCGTGGGGTTTCATGGAGCAAAAAATCGCCGCGTGTGGTCCGCTATGAAAGCGAAGGGCGCAGGTCGCGGCCGCATCGACGCCGGCCGGCGCCATTTCAAGCTCGCAGGACACGACATCAAACGGCCCGCACAGCGTGCGCAACCAGTGCACGGGGTAGCAGCCCAAATCCATCAACGCACCCCCCGCCATCGCGGGGTCCCAGCGAATTTCCCCGGGGCGTTGCGGAACCGGGACATCGATCACCGCCTTGACGTCGTGGATGTCGCCGAGCTCGGGGGCAATCTCCAATATGCGCCTGAACAAGGGGTGGTAGCGGTAGTGAAAGGCCTCGATCAGCCTGCGGCCGCTCTCACGCGCACATTCGACCATGCGCCGCGCGCTCTCGGCGCTGGACGCCGAAGGTTTCTCCAGGAGCACGTGTTTGCCCGCCCTTAGCGCAGCCACGGTCCAACGTTCATGCAACGGGATTGGAAGCGCGTTGTAAATGAGATCGACGTCAGCGCGCTCAATCAGCGCTTCGTATGTCGGAGAGACATGTGCAATGGCGTGTGCGCCGGCGAACGCTGCGGCGCGCATAGGGTCACGCGCAGCCACAGCAACGACCTCGGCGCCAGGCAAGAGCCGCGCCGGCTCGATGATCGCAACAGGCGCAATTCGCGCCGCGCCGAGAAGGCCTAGTCTGAGCACCATGTCGATGGCTTTGCCGTGCGGCCCCGTTGTCGTCAATGCTGCGAGAATTCTCGTTCGTGCAGCCATGCGGCCTGACGCACCGGCTTCTTGGACGCGGTCCATTCGGTCAACATTTCAGGCGCGACGGCATTCAACTTGGCGAGCGTCTGGGCGTCAGCGGTGCGCACGGTGAGTTCGAGGCGATGGCCATTGGGGTCGAAGAAGTAGATCGACTTGATGATGCTGTGATCGGTGGGGCCCACCACTTGAAGGCCTCGTGCTTCAAGTTCTTGCTTGGCGTCCATCAAGGCCTGCTCGTCTTCAAGTTCGAAGGCGATGTGCTGGACCCAATCGGGCGTATTGGGGTCTCTTCCCATGGGCGGTGAATTCGGCAGTTCGAAGAAGGCCAAAATGTTGCCCGCGCCTGCGTCGAGGAAGACATGCATGTAAGGATCGGGGGCCTTTGTCGATGGTACGCGGTCTTCCGATATCGCCAAGAGGAAGCGCATGCCCAGCACGGCCTGGTAGAACTCGACGGTTTCCCGCGTATCCTTGCAACGATAGGCGACGTGGTGAATTTTGCGAATGCGCATTTGGATGCCCCGAAGGTGACGGTGTTTATCGATCACGCCGCGTTGATGACGCCGCGCCGGATCTGGTCGCGCTCCATCGATTTGAACAGGGCGGTGAAATTGCCTTCTCCGAACCCTTCATTGCGTTTGCGCTGAATGATCTCGATGAAAATGGGTCCGATCAGCGTTTCGGTAAACATCTGTAACAGAATGCGCTTGTCGTTGCCCTCCGCGGAGCCATCGATGAGAATGCCGCGCGCTTGCATCTCTTCCACCGGCTCGCCGTGGCCTGGCAAGCGGGTCGCAAGGTCTTCGTAATATGTGGCGGGAGGGGGCGTCATCATTGCAACGCCGCCGCGGCGCAGCCGGTCGACGGTTTCGTAGATGTCTTCGGTCGTCAGTGCGACGTGCTGAATGCCTTCGCCGTTATAGGCGGTCAGAAATTCTTGGATTTGACCGAGGCCAGATGACGATTCCTCATTGAGGGGGATGCGAATCTTGTTTTCCGGGCCCGACATGGCTCGCGAGTGCAAGCCGGTGTACTCGCCCTTGATGTCGAAATATCGAATCTCTCGGAAATTGAAGAGCCGCTCGTAATAGCTCGCCCAATAATCCATGCGCCCCTTGAAAACGTTGTGGGTCAGGTGATCGATCTCCCCCAGCAGACATCCTTCCGGATGGCGCTTGGCGCCCGGCGCGACATCAAAGTTCAAACTCCAGAACGCATCGGGCCCCGCGCGCTCATCAATGAAATAGATGAGCGCGCCGCCGATGCCGCGAATGGCGGGCGCATTGATTTCGCCGGGTCCACAAATGACATCGACCGGCTCGGCGCCACGCTTCAACACTTCCGCGTAGGCGCTGCCCGCATCGCGCACGCGAAACCCCATGGCAGAGGCGGATGTGCCGTGCTCACGCGCAAAATGAGCGGCCGCCGAATTCGGCTCTTCGTTGACGAGAAAGTTGGCCTTGCCCTGACGATAAAGGTCAATCGCCTTGGAGCGGTGGCGCGCGATGCGCTCGAACCCCAGGCATGTGAGCGTTTCGCGCAATTTCTGAGACCCGCCGGCGGCCGGACTGAATTCGATAAATTCGAAACCGATCGTTCCGATGGGATTTTGCGCGTCCACGATGGTCTCCTTGCCTCATTGGGAGTATTGCTCGCCTGAGGGGGAAAAGGTGTTCAAAGTGACGCAAAAGGACGACAACAATGCTACAAAGGGTTCACAGGAAATAGAAATGTGAGTGATATGCCCATGGTGTTGTCCCGCGCCGATCACGCGCTTCTCAGCCTCATCCAAAATGATGCGTCCCGCAGTCACGCTGAGCTCGCCGAAGACGCCGGCATGTCGCGTTCAACCTGCTGGCGCAGGATGAGCGAGCTTGAGCAGGCGGGCGTCATCCTCCGGCGGGTTGCGTTGCTGGAAGCAAGGGCGCTCGGCCTGACGCTGTTTGCGCTGACCTCGGTGGCGATGCGCGAACATAGCGACAAAGTGCGATTGGCGTTCGAGTCGTTTCTTGAGCGAGCGGCGAATGTGTTGGAAGCTTATTCGACCTCGGGCAATTGGGACTATCTACTGATCGTCGCCGCACGTGACATGGATGCCTACGACGCGTGGCTGAACGGCGCGTTGTTACGTCATGCAAGCGTGCGGACAACCAGTACGAGCTTTGCACTTCGGCGTGTAAAATACTCAACCGCTTTGCCTCTTGGCAAAGACTGAGGAAGGGCGAGGGGCATGGCGCGCCGTAATCAAGCATTGAGCAATCAAGCATTGAGCGAACTTGCCGCCGCCACTGCCGCGATCGGCGCGGACGAGGATCTCATACAGGGCGCTGGCGGAAACACGTCCCTTAAGATCGCCGGCACGCTGTGGGTGAAGGCATCCGGCGCTTGGATGCGTGATGCGCTGGTGAGCGACATGTTCGTCCCAACGCCGCTTGCCCAGATGCGCGAGGCGGCACTGTACGGAGACCAGAGCGAGTTGGATCGGCTCGCACGTTCATGTGTGTCTCCAAACGGCGCACGCCCTTCAATCGAGGCATGCTTGCATGCGATCATGCCGCATCCAGTTGTTGTCCACGCGCACGCGGTGAACGCCACGGTCTGTGCGGTGCTGTCGGATGGGCGAGCCCGTTTCGAACAAGCGATGGATGAGGCGGGGATCGCTGGGCAATTTGCCTCTTATGTGAAGCCGGGCGTTGCCCTTGCTGGCGAAGTGGTGCGCCTTATGAGCGAGCACGGGCGTGCCGATGCGATCCTACTTCAGAATCACGGGATCGTTATCGGCGCCGCCAGCGCCGCGGCGGCGGTGGAGCTGTTGATGCGCGTGGAGGCGGCGCTTGGGTTTGCGGCGCGGCCAACCAGCGCCAATGAGGACCGGCCGACCGGAACGCACGAGAGTGAGGCTTATGAGGCAGCGCCCGAGCACGGTTTTGCCGCGTGCGACGCGTTCTTGCATGCGGCTCTTACGCGCGCGCCGCTCACGCCTGACCAAGTGGTGTTCTTGGGCGGAGCGCCAGGTTCGATCATGCCCGGAGAACGTTGCGATGAGGCGGCCGCGCGCGCGCGCGATCTCACGGGTCTAACCCCGGTGCTCCTCTATTCGCGCCAGCACGGCGCGTTTCGCCGGCGCCAGCTCACTCCCGGTGAGGCGGCCATGTCGCGCGCGCTCGCAGCGATCGCGCGGCGAATTCCTGAGGGCGCGCCGGTTGTGGGTCTGAGCCAAGCGGCGGCGCACGAACTCGCGAATTGGGACGCGGAGAAATACCGCCGCGATCTCGACGGCGTCCGCGCGTAAAGCACGCCTTGCGTGATGTCAGACGATGCCGGCGCCGAGGCCCACCGGTTTGCGCTCCTGCGCCTTGCGTTCGCGCCAATTGCTCCGCCGGTAGAAGTCGAGCACGTCGATCGCCCCGCCGGCTTCGGCGCGCGCCATGGCGAGAATAGGGGAGACATCCACCTTGTAGGCGGCGCGTAACGCCTGGAACGCCATCATCGCGTCGTTGCGTTCTTGGGCGTCATGCAGCGCGTCGCGGTCGACAAGCGCTGCCTTGGCGTATGACCCTACGATGGCTTCCGTCGACGACAGAAGGCTCTCTATCGGGTCGGTTACGTTATGGGACTGGTCGATCATATAGGCGGGTGCAAAGCCGTCCTTGGCGCGCGCGGCAGCTTCCGCGAGTTCGTTGAAGACCAAGAAGAGCTGGTGCGGGTTGATAGACCCCGAATCGAGATCGTCGTCGCCGTACTTGCTGTCGTTGAAATGAAAGCCGCCGAGTTTGCCCGCGCGGTCGAGGCGCGCCACGATCTGCTCGATGTTGACGTTCGGCGCGTGGTGACCGAGATCAACGAGGCAATGCGCCTTGGGCCCCAATTCCTGCGCCGCCATGAGCGAACTGCCCCAGTCCGAGATAATTGTGGAGTAGAAGGCGGGCTCGAATAATTTGTGCTCGAGAAGCATACGCCAATCGCCAGGCAAGGCCGCGTAGACCGCAGAGGCCGCGGCGATGTAACGGTCCATCGCGCCATTGAAATCCTGCTGCCCGGGAAAGTTGGAGCCATCGCCCACCCAGACGGTTATGGCCTTGGATCCAAGCTTGCGGCCGATTTCGATACAATCGATATTGTGCGCGATCGCCTGCTCGCGCACGGCCGCGTCAGTCGCGCTTAGGCTGCCATTGCGATACGAATGCGCTTGACCCGGCTGATCCTGGAACGTGTTGGAGTTCACCGCATCGAAGCTGAGATCCATCGACTGCGCTTCTTCGCGCAGCGCGGCGTAGTCGCTGGCGCTGTCCCATGGAAAGTGTAGCGACACACGAGGCGTTGCGCGGCTGAGCTGGTGCACGACCGCGCAATCTTCGAGTTTCTCGTGGATATTGGTGGGCTCGCCCGGAATGGCGAATTTGGCGAAGCGCGTGCCGCCTCGACCCGTCGCCCAGCTTGGCGTGGCGATCGAAAACGCGCCGACACTTGCTTTGATCGCCTCGATATCCACGCCGCGGCGGCGCAAGCTGCGCCCAAGCGCCTCATAGTCCTCATCGAGCGCGGGCCGGCGGGCGGCGTTGTGCGCTTGAATGGCGTCTTGGGCCAGCGGGCGGTTTGACAAGGATGCGCTCCCAATAGCAACGTCGTGACAAAACTTGACTATATATGCACGAACGTGATCGATCTTAGCAGGGAAGGCGGGCGTGTCCATGGCGAGGCGACAATGTCTGGGTCGATGATTGTCGTCTTGGACGTGGGCAAGACCGCCGCGAAGGTGACGCTCTGGGCCGCGGACGGGAAGCTGGTGCGCCGCGAGGTGCGGCCGAACGCGCGCCAGACGTGCGAACATTATGCTTGCCTGGATATCTTGGGGATCGAGGCCTGGCTTGCCGATGTGTTTACCCTCTACGCGCGCTTGGGCCATATCGGGGCGATCATTCCTGTCGCCCACGGCGCCGCCGCCGCAATTGTCCGCGGCGGCCAACTTGCAGCGCCTGTCATGGACTACGAATCCAGCCCGCCGGCGGCGGTGCGAAAAGCTTATCTTGAGCAATGTGACGACTTCGCCGAAACTGGCTCGCCGCCAATGGGGATGGCGCTCAATCTTGGACTTCAGCTGCACTGGATCGCGCAATGCTATCGGGACGCCCTCGCGGGTGATGCGCAGATTGTGCCCTGGCCGCAATACTGGGCGTGGCTCTTGTCGGGCGTGGCCGCCAGTGAAGTGACCAGTCTTGGCTCACACACCGATCTCTGGGCGCCTGGGCGCAACGCGCCCTCGGCAATGGCGGTTCGCCGTGGTTGGGCCCAGCACCTGGCGCCGCTCAGAGCCGCGCATGAGGCGCTGGGTCCACTCACCCCAGAATGGGCGGCGCGGACGGGCTTGGCTAGAGACACGCTGGTGCATGTGGGGCTGCACGATTCAAACGCTGCGCTTTGTGCTGCGCGCGCCTACCCAGAGTTTGCCGCAAGCGATGCGACTCTGGTGTCGACGGGGACTTGGTTTGTCAGCATGCGTTCGCTTGCCAACAACTCAGCCGCCCCAACGCTTCCGGCAAATCGGGGCTGTCTCTTCAATGTTGATGTACGGGGCTGTCCTGCGCCTACCGCGTTGTTCATGGGCGGGCGAGAAGCGGAGATGTTGAGCCACGCCGCGCTTGATCAGCCTGATGCGCAATCGCTGTTGCTGCGACGCGTAGCGGCGTGCGTCGAAACCGGGGCCATGATCCTACCGACAATGGCGCCCGGTACTGGGCCGTTCCCGGACGCGGTGGGAACTTGGATCAACGAGCCATCGGACGAAGCTACGCGCAGCGGCGCAATCTGCCTCTATTTGGCGCTGATGACAGATGTCGCGCTCGAACTCATTGGCGCTGAAGGCGCCGCCTTGGTTGAGGGACGGTTCGCAAAAGTCGATGCGATGATGCAAGCGCTCGCGGCGTTGCGCCCAAACATGGCGATCTATGCAAGCAGCGGCGAGAGCGATGTGTCTTTGGGCGCATTGCGCCTGTTGCGCTCCGACTTGGCGCCGGCGAGCGCTCTTCAGCGTATCGAACCGCTCGACATCGAACTCGCAGACTATAAGGCGCGCTGGAGGGCAGCAATCAGCGCGCGATAATGTCGCGTGTGAGCGCGCCAAATGTGGGCCGGCCGAGCAACGCCATTGTGCGCGTAAGTTCGCTCTTGAGTATCTCCAACGCTGCGGCAACTCCGCGTTCTCCAGCTGCGGCGAGACCCCAAAGATAGGGACGGCCGATCGCCACGGCATTTGCTCCGAGCGCCAGCGCCTTGGCGATATCGCTACCGCGCCGCACGCCGCCATCGAGTATGATTTCCGACCGGCCAGCAACGGCGTCCACGACAGGCGAAAGCAGATCGATCGTGGCCACGGCGGTGTCGAGCTGACGACCGCCATGATTAGAGACCCAAACCGCGTCGGCGCCGAGCTCGACGCAACGCCGCGCGTCCGCCGGCGAAGCGACACCCTTGATTGCGAACTTGCCGCCCCATTGTTCGCGCATCCATGCTGCATCTCGCCAAGTCACACTGCGATCGAACTGGTTGTTGATGAAGTCGACAATGCTGCCGACGCTGCCCATTGCGAAAAATTCGCGGCACGGATCGGGGCGGTGGTCGCTACGTCCCAGAGATACCCCGGACGCGCCAGCGTTTGGCTTGCCGTATGCAAATTCACCTTCGGGGGAATGGAAAACTGATTGCGCGGGTCGCGCTCGCGATTGCCTGCAACAGGGGTGTCAACGGTGAGGACGACGCCCGCATATCCAGCGGCCTTCGCGCGCTGAAGAATTTCGCGCACGAGGCCCCGGTCTTTCCACACATAGATTTGGAAGAGCTTTGGTCCGGGGGTCTCCGCGGCGATCTGCTCGATCGAGGTCGAAGCGAGAGTGGAGACCGAATAGATTAAGCCGTGGGCATGGGCGGCGCGCGCCACCGCGCACTCTCCGGCGCGAGGATTGAACAAGCGAGACGAAGCCGTGGGCGCAAGGATGATGGGCGCTTCGATCCTTTGGCCGAGCACTGTCGTTGCGGTATCGATGGAGGCGACGTCGGCGAGCACGCTCCAAGTCAGCTCGCGTTCACGAAAACGCTCTGCGTTGCGTCGGAGGGTCACCTCATCGTCAGCTCCGCCGTCAATGTAATCGAACACCATGCGCGGCAGCCGTCCGCGCGCCGCTTGGCGAAGGTCGGCGATGGAAACGAAGGTCATCTTACTCTCGACCGTGTTGGCGCGCGCTTATTCATCTTCGGACAGGCGCTCCAATTCCAGTTCGAGCGCCCGCAACTGTTCTGACGAGATCGCCGCCGGCCTGATGACAGACAAGGCGCGTGGGGACATGACGTCGAAGGGGGCGGCTTGAGAACCCAGCTGCGGCGTAATCCTGTTGACGATCGCCGCGGTGGTCGGATTGGCGAGCAACTCGCTCAATGCGGTATCGATAGTTCGTCCCTGTCCCACAGGAATCGCCAGAGTCGAGCGCCAATCTCCCCACGGGCTCTCGTATTCTCCCACGGGCGCACGGGCCTCAAAGAAGTGAGTCAGTTGATCTCGCTGAAGATAGAGTTCAGGCGCCAGAAAATCGTCGCCGAGTCGCCTAAGCCAGCTGTCTAGTTCGCACTCCAAGGTCGCGCGCGCCGCTGCAAAATCAGGGTCGTCGATGCGGTTGTTCATCTGATAGGGATCTGCGACGTTATCGTAGAGCAGCCATGGCCCGCTCATAGATCGAACATAGGTGTAACGCGCCGTGCGCACGCCGCGATAGGCGTCGACCCCATAAGTCCTGGCGGAGGTGATCGGGACAGGCAAGCTGAGGAGAGCGCTTTGCGGCGACGCCCGGCCGGGGCGCCCCAGCAGCCCTTGCGCGTGATTGTGTCCTTGCAGGCCGTGCGGCGCAGGCACGCCAGCCAAACCAAGCAATGTCGGCATGACATCGGGCATATTGAGCAAAGCGTCGGTGTGTAAGGATCGCCGGCCGAACGCATGGGGGTATCTCACCATGAACGGGATGCGGATCGATTCCTCCCACGGGTAGAGTTTGTATCGAAGCCCCTGCGACCAAAGCATGTCGCCGTGGTCGGACATGAACACTACGATCGTGTCGTCCGCGCCCATCCGATCGAGCTCTTCCAATAAGCGCGCGAAACAATCGTCGAGCACCGCAATAGCTGCATAATAGCCGCGCAATTCGTTGATGGCATTGTCGCGGTCTTCGGCGGGCACGTTTGAGCGGAGCGCCAAGTCTCTCGCGCGATAGTATTGGGCGTACTCTTCGGGCGCTGAATAGGGGAAGTGGGGCGGACCCCACGACAACACCAGAAAATAGGGATCATCCTTGTCGTGATGCGCGTTGATGAACGCGAGCGCGTCATCGGTCTGCGCGATCGCGTCATAACCCTCCCAATAACGCGGCCGAGAGTCGTTGCCGGAATAGTAGATAGAGTGGTTGTAGTCGTGAGTGCATTCCGCCGCCTTCCAGTATTGGAAACCGTAGCGCTGCTCAGGAGGGATGTAGGCGAGGCGGCGCTCATATCGGCCCTCGGGACTGCCATAGAGGTGCCATTTGCCGATGTAACCGGTCCGGTAGCCTGCGCGCGCGAACGCCTCACCAAGGGTAAGATTTCGTGGGTGGAGCGCAACGTCGTTGATGTAGACGCCGTTGGTCAGCGGATAAGTCCCAGTCATCAGTGAGGCGCGCGCCGGACAGCACACCGGTGTTCCAGCAATGGCCTGATTGAAATTCACCGCCTCCAGGTGAAAGCGATCAAGCGCTGGGGTGTGCGCATTGACATCGCCCATGTAGCCGAATGCTTGCGCGCGCCATTCGTCGGCAATCACCAACAAGACATTCGGCCGCCGCGGCGCGCGCGGAACGACCCCGGTTGCGCAACTCGTCGCTGCTGCGGCAAGGCCGGTGGTTCCGAGCAAGAATGTTTTCCGCGTCAGTTCTTTGGCCACCGAATCCACCTTTGCTCTGGCGCATTGCCCTCATTGGCCCGCCGCGAGCGCGGTGGTGATCGCGCGTGGCCAAACCAATGGGAAATTTGAGCAGCCCAACCGATCGCCGGTCTTGAAGGACAATGGCTCGCGCAGTAGCGCCGCTAGGCTCGGGTGCGCGAGGAAATTCGCGGCGGCTTCATCAAATGCAGCATGATCGCCAACATAACGCATAGCGAGCGCGCGCCGCCGCAGGGTCGGGTGCAGGTTGCCGGGCGACCAGTGAAAAACCAACGGATGGTGCGCAATGACATCGCCAGGCGCCATCTCGCAGACGAGAATATCTGCGTCCTGTAGAAATGTCTCTGCTCTGGGAAAAGGTGGAAGTTGAGCCGCCGCGAGCACGCGTTCAAAGCCGGACGTCCTCCCGAACGGGGTCGGTGCATAGAGAATGCCGGCCTTGTGCGAGCCCTTGACGTAACGCATCGCGCCACTCTCTGCGGTGACATCATCGAAAGGCGCCCAAAGCGAAATGATGTCATCGCCGCGCAGGGGCCAATAGGGGAGATCCTGGTGCCAGGGCGTTTCTTCCTTCGCGCCGGGCTCTTTCACCAAGAGTTGGTCGTAGAAGAGCCTGACTTGCAGGCTTCCGAGCAAAGCATGCGCGATTTCCGGTAGTGGCGATCTCAGCGCGAAAGCCTCGAAGTCTGGGTCGCGCATCCAAACCAGAAAATCGCCGAAGAACCGTCCTTCGCCTTCTCCATACTCGACGGCGCCCTTTCCCGGTTCTTCCATGACCCGATCGACAGCGGCGCGCATGCGCTCGATACAGTCTGGCGGAATGACGCCGCGCAGAACGACGGCGCCGTCTTCTGCATAGGCAGTCTGTTCCGCTACCGTGACAGGGCGCAGCGCCGATCCAAAGGGCGTCACTGACATGGCGCCTCCAGGCGCCCCCCAAAAAGCCGGAGCGCGAAGCTGATAAACTCCGCGCCCCAGTTACGGGAGGAAGGGTTAGAACCTGACGCTGACTGAAGCGCCAATTGCGCGCGGGGCCCGTGTTGTTACGAGCCCGCCAAACAATTGGCGCCCGACCAGCGGCGCGCCGCCAATGCCGAGTTGGCCGCGCACGTAGTCGTACTGCTGGCCCGGATCGGGCAGAAAGACGCCAGCGACAGCCGAATCTTCCTCTGTCAGATTGGTGGCAAAGATCCGGAACGAGACGTTGTTGTAGTCAAGGCCCGTGCGCAGATTGACGATTGTGGCGTCGCCGACATAGGCGCTCGCGGGCTGGACTGCGCTTTGGTCGGATTGGTAGCTGACATCGAGGCGCGTGAACCAATCCAGGTTCGTCGCGATCGGTGCGATGTACTGCATCGAAGCGTTGGCCTGCCACTCCGAAACATATTGTAAGCGGGTGCCGGACAGATCCGGATTCATGCCGATGACAGACAGAATGCCGAAAATGTAATCGTCATACTGGGAGTCGGTGTAGGCGACCCCTGCATTGATCTCCAATCCGTCGATGGGGCGCGCCCGCACCTCCAGTTCGGCGCCGCGCACCGATGTAGCGCCGGCATTGACGTTGATAAGCGCGCCGGTGCTGCCGATGGCGCGGACGATCTGATCTGACCAGTCGATCTGGTAGAGAGCGCCATTCACCACCAAGCGGCCATTGTACCAGGAGGTCTTGGCGCCGATCTCGTAGTTCCAGGCGGTTTCCGGTTCATAGGTGCGTTCGCTCGACGTCGGCGAGCCGCCGACAATGTTGGTGTTAAAGCCGCCGACCTTTTCCGCCTGCGCGGCCGTCGCGTAGAGAAGCACATTGTCGGCGGCGTCGTACTCAAGTGTGAGTCGCGGGACGAAATTGTCGAAGTCACGCTCGTTCACATAGGTCGCGGTGACCGGACCTGGGGCCGGGTTCAACAAACCTGCTACCGCCACCGAGTTCACGCTCTTGGTCTCGGTGGTCCAACGCCCTTCAAGAGAGATGCGAAAATCATCGGTGAAATCGTATCCGACCTGACCAAACAGCGCGAAGCTCTCAGTTTCTTCGTGCACGTCGCTTGTGCCCCCGCCGATCAGGCGTCGCCAGGCTGGAAAGCCCGCGGCGCCAGTCGTGCTGATGATCGACAATGCATCCGCGCCGTAATTGTTGTTCACGTGCGTGTCGCTGCTCAGCTCGTAGTAATAGGCGCCCAGCAACCAAGAGAGCCGGTCGTCGCCAGCGGATGCGATCCTCAGCTCTTGGCTGATGTCGTATTGATCGGTCAGCGTCGTCTGATAGTTCGCTTCGGCGGCCGTGTAGTCGCCATCGACCGCGAAATCGAGCCCGAGGTCGTTGAAGCCGGTGATCGACGTCACGGTGACGCTGTCGCCCTGCCACTCGCTCGTGAGCGAATAGGCGCCGAGCTCAATATTGTTATGACCGGGTGTCACAGCGAAAGTGTCTGAGCCCTGCAATTCCCCAGTGAACATCTGGTTGCCGGCGGGTGTGGGCGGGCCCTGCAACGGGGTGGGGAAAGAATTGTTGGCAGCAAAGCGGAGTGGATCGTCGCCGTCTTCAGTGTTCTGGTAGGCAGCGCGCAAGCGGAAGGTCCAGGCATTGGTGGGACGAGCTTCCAGCATCGCTGCGAGAACAGTGGTCTCGCGCGAATCCAGGTTGCCGCCCGTCAGGCTGTTCTCGAAATAGCCGTCGCTCGAATTGTATGTGCCGCCGACGCGGAAGTAGAGGCTGTCCTGAGCGATTGGACCGCTCAGCGACCCACGCACGCCCATCGTGTTGTATTCACCGTAGCTCGCCTCAAGGCGGCCTTCCATTTCGTCGGATGGCGCGCGCGAAATGATGTTGACGGCGCCGCCGAACGTGTTGCGGCCGTAAAGTGCGCTTTGCGGGCCCTTCACCACCTCGATACGCTCGACGTCATCGCCCAACATGGCGTCCATCGTGGCGCGTGAGCTTTGATACACTCCATCGATGAAGAAGCCGACATTGGGCTCCCCGATCGTCGTCGATTGACCGCGGATGACAGGCAGCGCCGCCCCACCGCCAAAAAGTGGAGCAAAGGTGAAGCCTGGCGTCATCGAGGCGATGTCCTCGACGTTTTGCACGCCCGCATTCTCGATGGTTTCGGCGGTGAAGGCGCTCACCGAGAGCGGAACCGACTGCAGCGTTTCTTCGCGCCGGCGCGCTGTCACAACGATTTCGTCCGAGGTGTCGGCGCCTTCCTGCGCCTGCGCGGGCGGCGCAAGGGCGTACACCAAGCTCGCCAACGCCGTCGCGCCGAGCAGCCCTTTGCCGAAGTTCTTCGTCGATCCGCGCATGTTCTGTCCTCCCCGTGACGCGCTTTGATTGATTGCACGCTAGTCCGGTTTGATCGTATTGTCCATAAACGGTCAAAAACGATCAAAATACAGACGGGAGTGCGCGCGTGAAACGCAGGGAAATGGTTGCCGGGGGGATAGCGGCGCTTGGGGCGGCGGCGGTAGGCGGTTGCGCTTCCCGGCCCGGGCTCTCCGCCGACGACGCGGCGCTTCTCGGATTTGAAGCCGATCCAGTTTTCCTGCGCCGGGCCGAGACTCTGTTGCGCGCGAATCCGGCAATCGATGTTCACGCCCATCCCGGGCGGACATTCATTCGCGATGCGGTTGACCTGCCGCCAACCGTTGCGGCTCTCGCCGCCAGTGGCGCATTCGAACATCGCGTGTTTGAGGACATGCGCGCTGGACGGCTATGCGGCGGCAGTTTTTCGTTGGTTGCTGACTTTCAAGTTATTGACTTCGTCAACGGCTGGCCTGCGCCCAGCCGGGATTTTCATGCTGGCGAAGCGCGTCAGAGCTACGAACGGCAGCTTGCCAACCTGACAAGGGTGATGGTGCAGGAAGGGGCAGTGATCGCGCGCAGCCCTTCCGATTTCCGCCTCGCTAAATCACGTGGAAAGATCGCCGCCTTCCTGACCGTTGAGGGCGCAGATTTTCTTGCAGGCGACATTGGAAACGTGTCGCTCGCGTTTGCCGACGGCATAAGGTCAATCACGCTCATTCACTACCGGCCGAACGAACTCGGCGACAATCAAACCTCACCGGCGCTGAGCGGGGGACTGACCCCGTTCGGCGCCGAGGTCATCCGGGAAATGGATCGCCTGGGGATGCTGGTTGATCTCGCGCATGCCTCGGAGGCAACCGTCGCAGCCGCACTCGATGTGTCCGCGCGGCCAACCATGCTCTCGCACACCCACCTTCAAGGCCGAAGCGCCACAAATGCGCGCTTCATCAGCACCGAACTTGCCACGGAGGTTTGTCGGCGCGGCGGCGTCGTCGGCGCCTGGCCAGCTGGAATAGGCATTTCTTCCATGGCTGAGTTCGTTGATCGCATCATGGACCTCGCCAGCATTTTGGGGCCCGAGCACGTAAGTCTTGGCACCGACATCGACGCAAACTTCAGGCCGGTGTTCACGAACTATCGCCAGTTGCCCTACCTGGTCTCGGAATTGCTCCGTCGGGGATATGGAGAAAGCAACACTATAGGCTTCGTCGGCGGCAACTTCTTGCGTGTGTTTGAAGCGGTTTGGAATGGCAGGCAGGAACAATGATCACGACGCCGTCGCGCCGGACCCTTGCAGGTGCATTACTCGCCGCGTCGATTGCAACTGACGCCGCCGGCCAGAGAGTGCACGTGCGTCCCGACCAGCGCATTCTTGATCTCGACCTGCGCCTGCCGGAGCCGCCGCGGCCCGTGGCAAACTATGTTTCGTTCCGGCGCGTGGGACGTCTGGTTCACCTGTCGGGCTTGGGGCCGGTTGCGGCGCCTGGCGAGGCGCTCGCGGGGAGGGTGGGCGCTGAGTTGACCGTCGATCAAGGATACACTGCCGCGCGCGCCTGCGGACTGAACGTCCTTGCGCTGCTCCGATTTGCCTGCGGAGGCACGCTTAACCGCGTCGTGCAATGCGTGCACCTTGGCGTCTTCGTGGCAAGCGATGACGGCTTCCACGAGCAACCGCGTGTCGCCAACGGCGCCTCCGATCTCTTCGCGGAAGTTTTTGGCGAGGCAGGCCTCGCCGCGCGCTTTGCCATCGGCGTGAATTCGCTTCCCTTCAACATTCCTGTTGAAATCACCTCAATTTGGGAGGTTCAATGAGAAGCGCGCGCGTTGGGTTGCGCGGCGACGCCTGATCTGCCGCGAAGCTTGATCTGCTGATTGATTAGCGCGCTCCGCGCGCCGTCATCCAGGATGTCGCCAAGTTTGAGCGGTTTGAGATGATCATCGGTGAGGGCGTCGTCTTCCGGCGGAGCGAGTGCTCATGCGCCTTCGCGCTTCGACTGACCCAGTGAGCAGGTCGGTCGAAGCAGCAGGATATGGCGTCAGGTCTCAGGGCGTTGAGATCCACGAGATCTCAATTGCACTCGCCCGCGACACCACATGCACTAGCCAGCGGTTTTGGGCGGGCGCATCCTGGTCACATGTTGAGGGGGCTGCGGCACGGTCGCACCGGGTTCTCCCAGGTGCTTGCGGCGTTGGCGTTTATCGCCATCGCTGTGCGCGCGCTTATTCCCGCCGGCTACATGGTGGGGCCCTCCGACGACGGCCGCATTCTGCCGATCGTGCTCTGCTCGGGCCACGAAGCTTTCCTTTACCTGACGACCGGCCAGCTTGTTGAAGGCGGCGCTCCGGCCAACGACGACGGTCAATCCAAACAAACCAGCGCGCCTTGCATGTTTGCGGTCTCGGCGCACTTTGCAACGCCGGAAGCGGGCGCTGAACTCGCTCTAGCACAAGATTATGCTGACGAAGCGCCGGTCATCCGGCCCGTCAGCGCGCCTGGCCGCGGCCTTGCCGCGCCGCCGCCTTGGGCGACAGGACCGCCACTCACAGCCTGAAGATGATCTAGACGCGCGGCTCTTGTCTGAGCTGCGCGCGTTCGGCGTGCGCGTTCCGCGCTGCCCGCATCTACACACGTGAGATTTCACATGACATCATCGACCGGGCGCGCCGCTGCGCCTGAACACAGCTACGTGCGCGCCGACGCCGAGATCGGCTGGCGGATCGCCAATCCGATTATGTGCGCCTTGATCGGTTTGATCGCGGGCCATTGGACTGGCGCACTTATTGGGTTGTCGGCGGGCGTTGCGTTGATCGCCGCGCCTTATGTGTTGCCGCGGATTCTTGGATTTGTAGGCGCTGGGCTCGCCTGGGCGGCGCCGCGCGCGGTTGCGGCGCTTCGCGAGCTTGAACACCGCGCGCCCGCGCTTCGTCGTCTCGTCTGGGGGCGGCGATGAGCGAGCGGATCTGGTTTGACGCGCGCATCAGGCCAAACGCGGCGATGAGCCGGCGAGGGCTTGCTTTGGTTGGCGCGGGGCTGATGGCGCCGGCGCTGATCTTCGGCGTCATCATGATCATTTATGCAGCTTGGCCGGCGACGCTCTTTCTAGGCGCGGAGGCCGCACTCGCGGTTGCAGCGCTCTATTGGTGCGCCAAGCGGCTCTCCGAACAATGGGAGCGCGTGCTGCTGACCGACCACGCACTGGTTGTAGAAGCCTGGGACCAAGGCAAGCCCGTCGCGATCGAGCAGATCGATCCGACCTGGGCGTCGATCGAACGGCGCGTCAGCCGCGATTTCGGCTGCGAGGCCGTCTTCGTGCGCGTGCGCCGCCGGCGCGTGCGCATCGCCCAAGCACTCAGTCCAAAGGAGCGCGTCGAACTCGCCGACGCGCTCGAACACGCACTCCATCAACGAAAGACCGGCTTTGCGCTCCGCGCGGCCTGAAGGGGGACACTTATGAAGAAGCAACTCATCATCACCGCCGCTGCGCTTTGCATGGCGCCAGCGATCGCGTCGGCGCAAGAGGTGGATCAACGCGAATCCTGGGCCAACGAAACCATCGTGGTGACGGGGCAGCGGCCAAGCGTGACGGCGCCAAACGCTGCGACCGCCACGCGGACCGACACGCCGATCGAGGAAATCCCGCAATCGATTCAGACGCTCACGCGCACCTTGATTGAGGAACAGGATCTGCAGACGCCAGGCGATGCGCTCGTTAATGTCTCTGGCGTCGTGCCTGTGCCGACCGCCGAGATTGTCCTGCAGTCGCCAATCGTGCGTGGATTTGAAGCGCAGTATTTCATCGATGGCCTGCCGGCCTATGGTCTGCCCGACAGCGTCGTCGATCCGGGTACGCTCATCAACGTCGAACGCATCGATGTCGCCAAGGGACCAACCAGCACGCTCTATGGCGGCGGGACCGGCGCACCAATAGGCGGATTGATCAATTTTGTCTCGCGCGCGCCGGGCGATACGTTCGGCGCTGAAGCCTATTTGCGCGGCGGTAGCTACAACACGCTTGGCGCTGGCGGCGGCGTCGATCTGCCATTTGAGAGTGGTGGCTTGCGTCTCGCCGGCATGTATGAATCTGCCGACAGCTATATCGATGTCGTCGACAGCGAACGCGCCGCCTTCTTTCCAACGCTTGCGTTTGATCTTGGGGCGAACACGCATCTGACCTTGCGTGGCCAATGGACGCGCATCGAACAGCACGAGTATGCGGGGCTTCCGGCGGAGTTGATCGGCAATCCGAGCGTCGATCCTTTCACGTTTGCGGGTGCGGAAGATGCGCCGCCAACGACCATTGAAAACACAATGCTCACGGCAGGGTTGCGGCATGACTTTTCCGACACGCTGCAGGGCGTGTTCGCGCTCCGCCGCTATGAAAGCTCGTTCCGCGAGTACGGCACATTCCCGTTTCCAACTACGCCGATATTGGGAACGACCTATGATTTCGCCTCCGCGATTCTGCCGACTGACGTCGAAGAGACGTTTGCGTCAGCAAGCCTGATCTGGCGCACCAATACCGGCTCGATCTCGCATCAGATACTCGCGGGCGTCGACTATGACGAAACCGATTATCGCGCTGAACTCGGCTTCCTGACCGACCTCTTCTTCACGACCGGATTGCTTGGTCCCATCGATTACGCAGATCCATCGACCAATCAGCCCTGGGTCGCGCCGTTCGCGAGCGACCTTCAGGTGGATTCACTGCGCACGACCGCTGCTTACGTTCAAGACCAGATCGCCATTGGCGAGCGGCTCGATGTGACGCTCGGTCTGCGCTGGACGCAGCTTGATGTCGCCGACACCTATACGAGCTTCGGCTTTCCGTTCGCGCAGAACGATGAAAGCTACGACAAGGTCACGCCGCGGATCGGCGCCACCTACGAAATGTTCGACGGCGTATCGGCTTTCGCGGGGTATTCGGAGGGCTTCCAGGGCGTGTTGGTCTTCACCGGCGTCAATCCGCCGGAGCCGGAAACTTCGCAATCCTACGAAGCGGGCTTGAAGTTTGCGTCTCCGATTGAAGGCCTGACGGGGACGATCGCGCTCTATGAAATAAGACGCCAGAACGTCGCCACCGCCGATCCGCTCAATCCGGGTTTCTCGGTGCAGACCGGCGAGCAGCGCGCCCGTGGTGTTGAAGTCGATCTTGTCTATGAACCGACGCCGGCGCTCTCCGTACTGGCGAGCTACGCCTATACCAACGCCGAGGTGACGGAAGACAATCGGGCCGCCTATCAGGGCGACCGGCTGGCGCGCGTGCCCGAGTACTCGGGAAGGCTTGCTGTACGTTATCGCTTCCAGAGCGAGGCCTTGTCTGGCCTCGAGATTGGCGGCGGCGTCACCTACACGGGCGAGCGCGAACTGACCTTGCCGAATTCGACAACGGTCGACGGCTTTGCTCTTTTTGATGCTCAGGCCTCCTACGATTTCGGTCCGGCGTCGCTTTCCCTCTCGGTGGTCAATCTCACCGACGAGCTTGAGTACGCGCCTTACCAATATCTGGCGCGCGCGGTTGTGATGCCGACCCAGCCGCGCTCTGCGTACCTCACTCTGCGCACCGAATTCTGAGGAGGAGACAATGACCGATCTCGATCGCCGCTCTGCACTGATCGCAGCCATGCTGGCGCCGCTTGCGGCGTCGGCGTGCTCGCGTGGAGAGACCCAGACTTCTTCTGGCGTTGGAGAAACACCAGAGGGGCCAGTCGTTCACGACATGAGCGACATGCCCGCCTCTTGGACGCAAGACAATCAAATCGCCATGCTTGTCTATCCGCGCATGACCATCCTCGATCTCATCGGGCCTCAATACATGTTTGCAAGCCTGATGGGCGCGACCGTGCATCTGGTGGCGAAGACGCGCGATCCGCTCACTAGCGACACCGGCGTCACGATCGTGCCGACGGCGACATTCGACGAAGTCCCGCGTGATCTCGCTGTGCTGTTTGCACCCGGCGGCACCGATGGGACCCTGGCCGCGATGCGCGACGACGCCACGCGGGAATTCATGGCGGACCGCGGATCGCGGGCGACTTACGTGACTTCGGTCTGCACGGGGTCGCTCATTCTGGGCGCCGCCGGCTTGTTGCGCGGCTATCAGGCGACATCGCATTGGGCCGCGCGAGATTCTTTGTCGGAGTTTGGCGCCACGCCAGTCGACGCTCGCGTGGTCAAGGATCGCAATCGGATCACCGGCGCGGGCGTTACTGCCGGCCTCGACTTTGGTTTGCAGATGCTCGCTGAAATGCGTGACCGCACCTACGCCGAGGGCGTGCAGCTCATGTGCGAATATGATCCCCATCCACCGTTCAACGCAGGTTCGATGCATACCGCACCGCTCCATGTGAAGGCGATGATCGGGTCGATGGTGGTCCAATTCCCAGGCCAAGTGCGCGACGTTGCGCGCGAGATTGCCCAACCGGCGTGAAGGAGAGCAAACCATGCTGAGAACCATCATTTTGATTGGCGCGACCGGTTTGGCGCTTAGCGCGTGCAGTCCTTCCGCGCCGCCCAGCGCAGAGCAGGCGAGCGAACACGCGGCGGAGACGCCAGGGATCTCCGTTTCGGAGGCTTGGGCGGCGGTCACGCCAAATGGCGCGACTGTCGGGGCAGGCTATATGACCATCTCCAATGTCGGTCCGGCCGATACCCTGGTCAGTGCTACAAGCCCGCGTGCTCAAAGCGTCGAGCTTCACGAAATGAGCATGGACGGCAATGTCATGCGCATGCGTCCGGTGACCAGCTTCACCGTGCCCGCCGACGGCGTCGTGTCACTCACGCCCAACGGGCTTCACCTGATGTTGACCGGCCTGACTGGGCCGCTGGTTGCTGGCGAGACCGTTCCGCTCACGCTGACGTTCGAGCGCGCGGGCGTGGTGGAGGTGTCGCTGCCGGTGCGCGAGCGCACAGCATCTGAAGCAGAGATGCAGCATGAACACCACTGACCCGCAACGTAGCGGTGCGCCGGCCGGGCGGCTCAGTCTCAGGCCGCGTGATTGGCCGATTGTCTTCTTCGCTCTCTTGGCGCTCGCGCTCGCGATCCTGGTGATTGCGGCGCCGTGGCGCGCGCCGGATAGTCCGCAGGCCCGGGCGGCGGCGTTCTCCGTACTAGGCCGAAACATCGATGACGTGGTGTTGACGAACTCGGCCGGTGAGGCGGTCCGTTGGGGCGCTCTGGACGGACATCCGCGTGCGGTCTTTTTCGGCTTCACCCACTGTCCCGAAGTCTGCCCGACCACAATGGCGGACATCTCAGCGGCGGTGGAGCGAATTGGTCCCGCCGCGCGCGATCTTCGCGTCGATTTCATCTCCGTCGATCCTGAGCGCGATACGCCGCAGGTGCTGCACGATTATTTCACCGGCTTCGGCGAGCGCTTTAAGGGCTATTCTGGCGCGCGCGATCAAATTGACCGCTTGGTTCGCGCGTTTCAGGCGACCTATCAGCGAACACCGCTTGAGGGCGGTGACTACACGATCGATCACACAGCGATCGTCTATCTGCTCGACCGAAATGGAGCGGTGGTCGACATCGTTGGCTATCAGACGCCCCCCGAGCGTTTGGATGCACAGCTCCGCGGCCTTCTCTCGCGACCCGAAACGACGTCGAGGGTCGGTGACGTGCCGCAGGAAGGCGGTTCGTCATGAGCGGCTCGTGGAAGCGTTTGATCGCCGACATTCATCTTTGGCTGAGCCTCGTCGTGGGGCTGCAAGTGCTGGCCTGGATGGTGAGCGGCCTCTTTATGGTGAGCCAGCCGATCGAGCGCGTGCGCAGTGAGCATCGGATGGCCGAGCACGCCCCCGCCGTGCTTTCAACGGGCGGAGGTTACGTTCCGCCTGATCAAGTGATCGCAGCGGTGGGTGCGCCGGCGCAACGCCTGGCGCTCGAATTGGTGGGCGGGCGCGCGGTCTATGTCGTCGAGACGGCCGATGATCGCAAAGCGCTGTTCGATGCGCGGACTGGCGCGCGTCTCTCACCCATCGATGAGAGCTTCGCGCGCCAGATCGCCGAGGCCGCCATCGCCGGCGACGCGCTGGCGGCGAGCGCCACCCTGATTCAGGACAATGCGCCAATCGAATATCGCGGCGCGCTTCCGGTGTGGCGTCTCGACTTTGCCGATGCGGACCGCCTTTCAGTCTATGTCGACGCCAGCAATGGACGTGTAACCGCGCGGCGCTCGGACCTCTGGCGGGTCTACGATCTCATGTGGGCCTTCCACATCATGGATTATCGCGAGCGCGAGAATTTCAATCATCCGCTTCTGGTCGTGGTGACGGCTCTTGCGCTCATCATGACCGTCTTCGGCATCGTCTTGCTGGCGATCCGGCTTCCACAACGTCTGCGCCGAAAAACAGGGGAGACCTCACAATGAAAAGTCATCTGGCGGCGTTGGCCGCACTCAGTCTGATGGGCGCCTGCGCCAGTGCGCCGTCCGCATCGATGCAGGACATCGCCATTCGCTTTGACGCCCGCGCGGGCGAGCAGAGCTTACGTTGCGGGCAATCCTATTCAGGCATCGGCAGCACCAACGCCTCGATCACGCTGCAGGACTTCCGCATCTATGTTTCAAATTTCCGCCTGGTCGGGCGGGACGGCGGCGAGACACCGCTCCAGCTTACATCGGACGACCTTTTTCAGAATGACCGTGTCGCGCTGCTCGATTTCGAGAATGCTTCGGGCAATTGTAATGGCAACAGTGCGACCAATACGGTCGTGCGCGGCCGGGCGCCCGCAGGCGATTATGTTGGGCTGGTGTTCGACATTGGCGTGCCGGTTGAACTCAATCACCAAGACACGACGCTGGCCGCACCGCCGCTCAATTTCTCGGCGCTGACCTGGGCCTGGCGGTACGGTTACAAATTCACCACCATCGACTTGGAAACCGGCCGGCCGCAGGACGCCGCCGCCGCCATGCCGGGCCATGCCGCAAGCGGCTTTTCGATCCATCTCGGCAGCGTCGATTGCGGCGATGGTTCGCCGCGCACGCCGCCCGAGAGCCCGTGCGCGACGCCGAACCGTCCCACGTATCGTCTCGATGTCTTCGATTCGCAAACGCAGCTCGTCGTGCTTGATCTTGCAGCGCTGGTTGAAGCCAGTGATGTCACCGGCAATGCGCCGGGTAGCGTCTCAGGATGTATGTCAGGCGCGGGCGACGACGATTGCGTCGCCATCATGGATCGCTTCGGCTTGAGCTTCCGCGGTCAGCCTTCGCACGGCCAACGCTTCGTGCGCGCCGCGCAAGCGAACTGAAATGAACTGGGGCAACACGCTCGCCGCGCTCGCCGCCATCCCATTTCTTTTGGGATTGGCGGCGGTTGGCGAGTTGCGCAATCTCGGCGCCTTCGTGCAGAGTCGGTACGATTTCGGCCTTCCCGCATGGGCGCCGGCGCCGTTGGAGCCTGAAGGCAATCCGACCACGCCGGCCACGTTCGACCTTGGCCGGCGCCTCTTCTACGACACGCGGCTTTCGCGCGATGGCTCGATGTCGTGCGCCAGTTGCCATCGCCAGGAACTTGCCTTCACCGATGGGCGTGCGACCTCGCCTGGCGTCACCGGTCAATTGACGGCGCGCAACTCGATGTCGCTTGCAAACGCCGGCTATCAGCCCGTGCTCACCTGGGCCAATCCGCTGATGCACTCGCTGGAGCAGCAGGCGCTTGTGCCGTTGACAGGCCAAGAGCCGGTCGAGCTGGGTTTGGCCGGCATGGATGAAGAGGTGCGCGCGCGGCTTCAGTCCGAACGCACCTACCGGCGCTTGTTTCGCGAGGCGTTTCCGGAAGTGCGGGGCGAGATTTCGCTGGCGACCATCACCCGCGCACTCGGCGCCTTTCAGCGCACGATCATCTCAGTGCGATCACCCTATGATCGCTATCGCTATGAAGGCGACGTCGGCGCGGTCTCGGATGCGGTCATTCGCGGTGAAGCGCTTTTCTTCAGCGAGCGGCTGGAATGCCATCACTGCCACAACGGGCTACACTTCTCCGATACGGTGCTGCATGAGCGCAATCGTTTGGGTGAGATCGCCTTCCACAATACCGGGCTCTACAATATCGACGGCCGCGGGGCATATCCGGTCAACAATACCGGCATCGCAGAGATCACCGGGCGGCCGGAAGACATGGGGCGCTTCCGCGCGCCGAGTTTGCGCAATGTCGCGGTGACCGCGCCCTACATGCACGACGGCTCGATCGCGACCTTGGATGAGGTCTTGGATCATTACGCGGCAGGCGGGCGCACCATTCATGAGGGCCCTTACGCGGGCGTGGGACGCGACAATCCGCTGAAGAGCTCGTTTCTCCCCGGCTTCGACTTGAGCGCGCAGGAGCGATCGGATCTGATCGCCTTCCTGCAGTCTTTGACCGACGAAGAATTTCTGCGCGATCCGCGTTATTCCAATCCCTGGACCGAAGAGGAGAGACGGCAATGAGACATATCATTGCGGCGCTGTTTGCGGCTTGTTTCATGTGGGCTCCGCCTGCTGCGGCGCACACGACGTTGGAGCAAACCTCTCCGGCAAGCGGCAGCGTGCTGACGGAATCGCCGGCGCAGCTGACGTTGACGTTCGGCGAACCGACGCGTCTCACATCGGTCGCGGTTGCTACCGCGTCAGGCGAACGCCGTCTCGATTTCACGCCGGCAGGCAGCGCCACGACGTTTACGGTTGCTTCGCCCCAACTCGCTGCTGGCCGCAACGAAATTCGCTGGCGCGCGCTTTCGCGGGACGGACACCCGGTCGATGGCTCAATCATTATCGTCGTGCGCCCCGCCCACTAGATGCTTGAGGCACTCGCCGCTTTCGTCAAAGCGATCTTGTACGCGGCGGCGCTCACCGCCGCGGGAAGCGCGCTGGCGCGCGCGACGCTTGGCGCGGGCGCGGCCGAAGGCGAAGCGTATGCGCGGCGGATTGGGCGCATCGGAGGCTGGACGCTCGCCGGCGCCGCTCTTCTGAGCGCTGCCCTGTTCGTGCTGCGCCTCGGCAATTATTGGGATGTTCCGACGCTCTCTACGATCTTTCTGTCGCCTCTAGGACTTGCGCTCTCGTTCTATGTTGTCAGCGGACTTTGGCTGGCGACCGGACCTACGCGGATCGGCGCCGGGATAGCCGCCGCGCTGATCATCATCGCGTTTGCCGTGTCAGGTCACGCCGCGGCGCGGAGCGCGCTTGAAGCTGCGATCATGGCAGGGCACGTGGGCGCGGCCGCCTGGTGGGTTGGCTGTCTTTGGATCCTGCTGAGGGCGAGCCGCGTTCAAGACCCGGCCCCGTTCGCGCTCCTCGTCAGTCGCTTTTCGAACCAAGCCGTTTGGGTGGTCGGCGGCCTTGTCATCGCAGGGGCGACAGCGGCGGCGTTGCTGCTGAACTTCACTTTTGATTTTGCGCGTGACTACGATCGCGGTTTGGCTCTGAAAGTGGGCCTCGCGTTGCTCTTGTTCCAGGTCGCGCTCTTCAACAAGTTCGCGCTGACGCCGGGATTGATTACCCGGGCGACCGCTCAGCCTGCGCTTCGCCGCTCGATCATGGGGGAGTTGTCCCTCATTGCCTGCATACTAGCGGCCACGGCTTCACTCACGACATTTACATCGCCGCATGAGGAAGCGTCGGCGCCGCGCGAGGTTATCGCGGTGAGCGGTCCCATCGACATTATCGACCCGTGGGCAGCGGCGACGCCTGGCGGCGTCACCACGGGTGGCGGCTATCTCTCGATCGTCAATAATCAGCCGGAAGCCGACAGCCTGATCGGGGCATCGAGCCCGCGTGCGGCGCGCGTCAGCTTGCATGAGATGAGCATGGACGGCGCCATCATGCGTATGCGTGAGGTGTCGGAGATTGAGATCGCAGCCGGCGGGCGCGTCGACCTCGCGTCTGGCCACTATCATCTCATGTTCGAAGACATCGATGCGCCGTTCGTCGAGGGCGAGTCGATCTCTGTGAGGCTTCGTTTCGCACGTCGTGGAGAAGTGCAGGCGTCATTCCCAGTTCGCTCCGCAGTTGGTCATCGACATGAGTGAGCGCCGGCGCCGGCGGTTGATCCGCGCGCAGCAAGGGCGAGGGCCACCGGCAGGAGCGCGCAACAAGTGTTAGACCCTTTGCGCCTGGCTCGGCACCCACATAGCCAGCCAGTCGGCGACCAAAGCGGGCTTTTCAGCGCCCGCAATTTCGACTTCCGCACGGATGCGCGACAGGTAGCGCTGCTTTTGATCGGCCGCGCGTTCCAGAAGCGTGAAGCGTCCGCGTATTTTGCTCTGCACCGGAACCGGGGACACCAGCCGAACCTTGTCGAAACCATAGTTCAGGTAATGCCCGGTATCGCGCTCGGATCCCCTCGACATCGCGTCATGTAGGAGATGGGTCAAAAGCGACATAGTCAGAAAGCCGAAGGCAATCGTTTGCCCATAGGGGCTGTTTGCGCGCGCCCACGCCGGGTCGACATGCATGGGATCTGGATCTCTGGTCAGCGCGCCGAACTGGTTGATCATCTCTTGATCGATTTCGACCCAGTGCGACACGCCGATCACGCCGCCAATCGAATAGGCGGCGAACGGGTCGGTGTGAGGCGCAGCGGCCATCTAGATGTTTCCGTTGCTAGCGAGCGATAGTATTTTTGTTAGAGTGCGCTAGCTTTTGTGGCGGTGTCAAGGTTGCGCCCGCGCGCGCTTCGCGTCGGCGTCCATGTAAACGAGCACATCGGGCGTTACGAAGTTGGCCGCGATGACGCTGCAAGCGGGGTCAATCCCCTTAAAGGCCTCGCGTTGAGCGCGGGCGATGTCGTCGATGTGCTCGAAGCTCTTTACGTGGATGCGAAGACGCACGACGTCGCTGAGCCTAAAACCGGCTTCTTCCAGCGCTTCCCGGATGTGGTTGATGCAGGCGCCGGCCTGAAGCCCTGGCAGGTCCGGGCCGATGAGCGTTCCATCAGCGTCCAATGGCGCGCACCCTGAAACCCACGCCTCGTCGCCGATCGCAACCACGCGCGAGTACGCCAGTAGCTCGGCGTAGGGTGAGCGCGCCGGAACCCGCCTGATCAATCGCTCGCTCGCTTGCGCGCACCCGCGCGAGGCGCGGGCGCTGACTGCGCCGCCGCCAGCAAACGCGGCGCGAGCGGCGTCGCCTCCGACTTTGGCGGATCCATGCAATAAAGGGCCCGGTGCCAGAGCGTCGTCAGCGCTCGCGCCAGATCTTCGTCCGTGGAAGCAAAACTCGAGACGACCGCGGTCAGGTGCTCGTCATTATCGGCGAACAGCCGGCGCGTTATGTCGTCCATCATCCCGCCTAACGCTTCGACGACAAAATGGACTTGCGCCTGCGCTCGCTCAGCCGCGGGAAAACGGCGAATTATTGCGGCCGTGATGCGCAGGTTCCACTCATGACTTTCCTGCGCAAACAGCGCGGCAAAGTCGCCTTGGGCTTCTGAAAACTGCAAGAGGCAGCGCATCAGGCCCGCATTGGCGCGCGCCGAACGTATCCATTGCAGGTTTGCATCGAACATCGCCTGAAACGGCGATCGTCCGCTCGCCGAAGTGGCGCGGTTCATGAACTCCTGAAGGAATTCCACGAGTATCTCGTGGACCAGCGCCTCCTTGCTCTCGAAGTAGAGGTAGAGAACGGGAGGCGAAATCTTGGCTCGCTTGCAGATGTCGGTGAGCTTAAGGTCGCGATAGCCTACCTCGTTCAGCAACTCGACAGTGCATAGCCGGATGCGGTCGCGCGTCCGCTCGCCTTTCCGCCTGATGCCGCCGCTTTTTTGTTTGCGGGCGACCCAATCGCGGAAACTCACTGGTTCAAGACTCTCCGCCGCCGACTTTCTCATCCTGCCTTCCAAAGACGCGTTCCGTACTAGGGGTATTCTTGACTTCGGGAAAAAGCTAGTCAAGGATCGGAAAAAACATAGTGAACACTAGTAAAAGAGGGAAGCGCATGGCTTGGGTGCGGTGGTTCTTGGCGGCCTTGCTCGTGTCACAAACGGGCGCTGCCTGGGGAGGGGAGCGCGCCGGAGGCGCCGAGATTCGCTACACCGAATATGGGATTGCCCACATCCAAGCCGACACCTTCGAGGGGGCGGGAAGAGGCTATGGTTGGGTGCTGGCGCGCGACAATCTCTGCGTCGTCGTGGAGCGGACGATCACGCTTGCGGGCGAACGTAGCAGACATCTGCGTGCGCAGGACACTTACCTTGATCCTTTTGCTGGCGGGGCCGTGAGCAATGTCGATAGCGACGCGGTCTACCGATACCTGTTCCCGCGCGCGCTGACGCGACGTGTGCGACAGGCTGCTTCGCGCGACATGCGCGATCTTGTCCGCGGGTTCGTCGAAGGCTTCAATCAATACGCAGCTGAAGCAGGCGCGCCAGGTGAGACGTGCCGCGAGCAAGCCTGGTTTCGTCCGCTGACTGAGGAAGACCTATGGCGGCGCATCGCGCATGTGCCGCTCTTGGAGACGACCGCAGGCGTGTTGCGTGAGATCGTCGCCGCCTCGCCGCCCAACGCAGAACACGCCAATGCAGCGCCGCAGGATACCCTTGTTCGCCTTGCGGGTTTGGAGACGCAGCGCGGCGCATCGAACGCCGTCGCGTTCGGGCGCGATGGCGTTGAGGGCGGCGTGGGCGGCATGAGTTTCTCAAACCCGCACTACGCCTGGCACGGAACCGAGCGCCTGCATGCCTTCCACCTAAGCGTCAGAGGCGAACTCAACGTGTTCGGCGCTACCGCCTACGGGTTGCCATTTCCTATGCTGGGATTCACCGACGCAGTCGGTTGGTCGATAACGCACACGACCGACAAGCGGTCGACACTTTACGAACTTACGCTCGATCCAAACGACCCAACACGCTACATGATCGGTTCGCGCAGCGAGCGCATGCGCGCGGTCAACGTCACGGTGGAGACCCAAGACGGGCCTGTAACGCGCACGTTCTGGGAGACGCGCTACGGCCCGGTGCTTGAGGGGCAGAATCTGCCCTGGGACGGGGCGCACGCCTATGCGTTCGCGGACCCCGAACGGGACAATCTTCGTGTCGCCGATCAATTCCTGGCCGTGGCGCGCGCCAACAACGTGCGCGACATTCAAACGGCGCTCGACGCGTACATGGGATCGCCATGGTCCAACATGACCGCGGCAGACTCTAGCGGCGAGGTCTTCTATTCGAACACGTCCGTCGCGGCCAATATCACGGATGCTCAGCTGGAGCGCTGCGTGATCACAAGTGCCGCGCGCCAATACATGGATCTGGCCGACGTCACGACGCTCAACGGATCAGACCCCTCGTGCGCGTGGACAATCGATCGTAGGGCGCGGCAACGGGGCATCATTCCGCCGCAAGCGCGTCCGGCGATGGTGCGCTCTGATGTGACCTTCAATTCCAACGACAGCCACTGGTTCGCGACACTCGATGGCGGCGGGCGTCTCGAGGGCTTTCAACGGGTCATCGGACCGGAGCGGACAATGCGCGGGGAGAGAACGCGCATCGCCGCGCTCTACGCGCGCGACGTCATCGATGGCAGTGCGCTCACCGGTGCGGCCGGCGCAACACCGGACAAGTGGGAGCGGCTCTTTTTCTCCAGCCGCAACCTGACTGCCGAACTCATTCTCGATGACGTAATCTCCGATTGCCGCCGCGATCCAGCGGTAACGGTCGAGGGTGTCGCCTTTGATCTGACTTCGGCGTGTTCGGCGCTAGCGGCCTGGGATCGCCGGGATACGCTGACCTCACGCGGCTCGGCGCTGTTCGCGGAATTTCTACGTAAACTCGAAGCTGTCCCCATGACGGGTTTTGCGCTGGCGCCGCGTTATTGGCGCGTGCC
>JAWKUX010000024.1:0-29696 GCA_041398325.1 Hyphomonadaceae bacterium
ATGGGTGACCTTGGGCGCAATAGGCAGCCACCTTCGCAACGCCTATCCCGACTTCGATCAGCGAACCTATGGTTATGCGAAACTCTCGGATCTGATCCGAGCGCTTGGACAGTTTGACGTTCAAACTTCCGAGCAGGGCGGCCCGGTGCGAATTCGGCGCAAGGGTATCATCGGCTGACCGCTTTCGGCGGATGCTGTTGAAAAAGTCCGAGAGGTCTTCGGCCCCCCCTGTTGTGTCGGAGGCTTTCGTCGAAGTTCATCGCCCGGCGGCTCGCGCCGCCCGGTAGTGCGTGCTCGCTCTAGGCTGAGGCCGCTATCGGGGGCGGCGCGAAGAGCACCTTTGCGAGTTTCCTCAAGTTCTGCGCGGCTGCTGCGAGGGTAAATTCATCGTGCGCGCCCGATGGCCCACGTAAGCGCAGACGGTCGAGTTTCATGATGCGCTTCAAGTGCGCAAACAACATTTCGACCTTCTTTCTCTCGCGACGTGATTGCTGAAATTCGGGACTGGCGTTGATGGCGCGCGCCACGTCGCGGGCAGCCTCGTGGAAGCATCGCGTTCCGCCGAGGGGTTCATTGTCGTCGACTTTCTGAATGGAACGACGGACGGCGGGCGTCCTTCAGAGAGTTTGGCGCAGGCGATCACTCTCTATCGCCATGCACTCAGAAATCTCTGCTACCGGCATGGTGTCGAAGTTTCCGAGTTCAAAACCCTCAAGGTGAAATTTGGCGTCCATGCCGTCTATGGGGGCCACTTCGCCGTGACAGTTGAAGACCAGAAGGGCCGACAATCCACCGACAGTTATGTTGGTGCTCCGGGGCGCCGCGTTCGCACTCGTCGCTAATGGCAGCTTGCGGCGATCGTGAGCCGGATTGACGAGCAGGGCGCCAGTGTCTCGAATGGAGCGCGCGGGCCATTCGGCAAATGTTACGATTGGCCCGGTGGTGGCCCTTATCCGTCGCTCGCGCGATTGAGCGGGTGGCGCCGCTTTCGGTGACAGCAGCACCCGACTGGCGCGTTAGGTTCGCCGCTGCACTGGGGGTAGGCGCCATGCTCGAGTTAGCATGGGCGGTTGCGGCAGGTAGGCGCGGAAGGTGATGACGAAGGGCCCGCGCGGCGTCGGCAGCCAGTTGGCGCCATCGGTTGGCGCATCGGCTTGCAGAGCGATCGTCATGCCGCCATCTGCGTTGCGCGCGATGCCGGGCGTGCGGTTGCCGATGGAGAAGCGGTTGATTGGGTTCTCGGTGAAGAAGAGCCGGCCATCGGGCTCGAGCTGATACATGGAGAGCGACCAGAACGCCGAGGCTGGGACATTGGCTGGGATGGTGAGTGTGTAGCGATGCTGGCCGTCCAGAGCGACGCCGGCCGCATCGGTGTCGGCGCGTGCGTAGGTCGCTTCTTCCACTTCCAATGCGGCGAGGCCCGAAAGCGCGACGGCGGCGCGTACATCGTCCGCCGCGGTTTGAGAGCCGACGCCGGGCGGGGGATAGTGCCACGCCGAGAGGGTCTCTCCGCGCAATGTAAATCCGGTCCGCAGCGTCGCCTGGGCTTGCGCGGCTGCTTGGCGCCAACGCTCCTGCTGCGCCGGGCTGAGCGATTGCCATGCGGTGAGATCGCCCGGGCGCAAACCCACGTCGGCGAAACGGCCAGCACGGCTGCCAACGGGATCGGCGAGCGATGCACGCGCAAGCGTGGCGTTCACGACGGCGATAAAATTTTCAAGGTCGTCGGCGCTTGTTGGCGCGACCGGCGGCAGCGTGGGCGCCGGCGCCTCGACGATGCGAATCTGATCTTGCACGGCGTTGGCGCCTGGCAAATCCTCGACGCCAGCGACCAAGATGCGCGCAAGCATCCAAACGTCATCCGTATCGGAGCGAATGAGGCGCGTGCCGGCCGGGACATCGCCGCGCCATGCGGCGTTGGCGATCATTGTCGGACCGCCTTCGCCGCCGGTCGCCCGCGTGCCGACATAAGCGAAATTGTCGGTGTAGGCGTTCATGAACGCGACTGAGAAATAGCGGTCACGCACCGTTGGGATACTCACCAGTACCGGACCGTTGCTGAGATCCAGCCGCGCCGAGCAATAAACCGTGTCATTGTTCGGCGTCGTGATGTTGCGGCCGGTGTGATCGGTCAGTGTGCGGCGTTGCTGCACGGTGTTGAATCGATGCGCTGGCCGCTGCGGGGTTGGTCCGGCGGCAGCCCAGGCGGTCCGCGCCATTTCGTAGATCGGAAACGCGTAATAGTACGCGTCGAGATACGGATCGGATGCACTTGCGCTGTGGGCGCAGCCGGCGGCGTGCGCGAGCGCGGCGAAGGCGGCGCCGGTGAGCAGGGTGCGGCGTGAGGTGTCGATCATCGGGGGCGCTCCGTGAGCTGCGTCAGTATGAAGTCCATGGCCGGGCGGCGTGGCTGCGGCGCGACGTTGGTCTCGGGTGCAAACAGCATCAAACGATCGGCGCTTGCGGAATAAGCCGGCCATGTGGCCTCGCCCTCACAGGCGGGCGTGCCTGTCTGCGCGAACGAAACCCAGCATGAAGAGATCATCTCGCCGAAGGCTCGATCCTGCGCGGTGATGAGCGCGGGCGGGATGGGGAGGCGATTCCAGGTCTGGAAGATGAACGGAATCTCGGTGCCATGATTGGCGCCTTCGACCGCGCCGCGCCGTCGTTCGATCACATAAGTGAAGTGGTAGAGATAGCTGGGCGCGCCGGACGCGGTTTGCGCCGCCACCCAAGCGGCGGGGGCGACGAAGAAGGCGTCGCCCAAGGCTTGCCGTGTGAACTCCTCTTCGGAGACGTCGCCGTAGAGCGCGCGCAGCTGCGGCAGGCGGGGTCCGAGCACATTCAGCGCCGAGCCGGTGATGCCAAGGGATGTGATCACGTTGGCTTCGTTGTCGTTGGCGCCGATCACCAGCGGCACATCGGCGGCGCGTCCTTCAGCGAACGCGCGCGACGGCGCCTCCGTAATCAGGCGTCCGTCGATAAACTCGCCGAATCCCAGGCCCTCCAACGAACCCAGCGCCTGTGTCCATTGTTCGGCCGAGGTCGCGCGCAGGTCGGCCGCGCTCGCTGACGGCGGCAACGCGATGCGAGCGGCGGCTTCAACGCCATTGCGTTCGTGCTCTGCGAGCGAACCAGGCCGCTGTAAACCGCCGCCTGATTGTATGATGGCGCCTTGGAACAGGCCGCGCGCTCGTGGCGAGGTCAGCAGATAGACGATACTGGCGCCGCCAGCGGATTCGCCGAACACGGTGACGCGCGAAGGATCGCCGCCGAAGGCCGCGATGTTGCGCTGAACCCATTCGAGCGCGGCGATCTGATCCATGAAGCCATAATTGCCGAGCGGCGCATCGGCGCCGACCTCCGCCGTCAAGGCGGGGTGGGCGAAATAGCCGAGCAAGCCGAGGCGATAATTGATGGTGACGAGCACCACGCCCTGCCGCGCCAACGCCGTGCCGTCATAAAGCGGGAACGCGCCAGCGCCGACGCGGTGGCCGCCGCCATGAATCCACACCATGACCGGAAGATTGCGCGCACCGTCCTGCGCCCAAATGTTCAGTGAGAGGCAATCTTCGCTCTGCACGTCGGCGCGGCCGCCGCCGCGGCTGTCGCGCGCGGGCTGCGGGCAGGCGGGGCCGTAGCTCGAGGCATCCCTGACGCCATCCCAGTGTGCTGCGGGCGCCGGCGGCCGCCAGCGTAAGTCGCCAACGGGCGGCGCCGCGAACGGGATGCCTTTGTACGCGTGGATTCCATCAGCGGTGACGCCGCGCACCCGGCCGCTCTCCACCCGCACGACCGGTTGGGCCGCCGCTGGCGTGGCGAATGCAATGAGCGCCACGGAGGCAATCAGAGTGCGTGCCCAATTCATGTGTGGCTCCTGGCTATGCGGGAATAGAGTCGCGGCGGCGCTGAACTTCGCGCTCGAGTCCATCCCAATCCGGCGGCATCCTCCGCCTTGATCCGGGCAGCTTAACGCGACATGCTGCCAACTGTCGACAATCTTATGGCGGAACCAGAATGCATGAAACGGCGGCGAACGGCCGGATAACGAGGCGCTCGGTGTTCGCTTCTCTGCCGATCATGGCCGGTTGCGCAATACAGGCAGCGCCTATGCAGTTCGTTCCGCCACAGGGTCTCGTAACGCCAAGCGAGTCTGTCATGCTCTCGATAGCTGATCCCGATGCGGGCATTCATTTCAGCGCACGGCTCTGCCGGTATCCGGCGTTTCGCACCGCATGGCTCTGGGTCCACGCGCACACGCCGGACGGCTTTTTTGCATTCGTCGATCACCTAGCGCCGAGCGGCGGCGAGGCGACGCCGGAAGACGGAGTGCGCGTCGTCTATGAGGACGACCAGGCGAAGTTGCGGTTCGAGCGGCTGGGCTCGACACTATCACCACAGCGCGCCTCGCTTCGCGCGCGCGTTAGCGGCGCCGGCGGTGCGATGTTGGCCGCGGATATACAGTTTGCCCCAACATTGCTGCGTTCCGGCTTGCTGCCCGGCCGCATGGAGGCGTTCGGACACGTTGAAGGGGAGCTCTCGATCAGCGGTCGCCGCTACCATTTGGCCGGACCTGGGCAGTTCCACGAACAACGCCAGACGGAGCCGCGGTTCACCACGCCATTCGCGTTCGCATCGTTGTGGGATGATGAGATAGCGATGACGTTGCTTGCGATCCCGGATCAGTCTACCGGTTATATTCTGCAAGCGGGCGAGGAGGTTCGCTCCGGCCTCGTGCGCTTTGGGCCGCCAGGTGAGCGCCGGGCTCTGCGTATTGACTTTGGCCCTGACGACTTTCTGGAGGGTGAGGCTTCGGCCTCGCTGCGCTACACGATTCCGATTTACGGCGAGGCCTGGCGCGGCGCATTCGTCACGGCGGACATTGGCGGGCGGCGTCTGCATGGCGCGGTAAACGACTGGCGCCCTGAGCTTATGTTTCCCGGCGCCTAGAGGCCGAACCTCGGCTATTCTGAAGCGGTGCTCGGTTTTCCCTTGCGCGCAGGTTTGTTGCGCGGATTCCTTCAATATAGTCGCGCGAATAGTCGAAGATGGCCTCCATCGCATCGCGTGCGGTGTTGGCGTCGCCAACTTCGACTGGCGCCCATCTTCGCCCAGAGGCGCGCCTGCGCGAGCCGGTTCTTTTTTACGTCCACGACCTCGTCCTGAAACGCTTCGTGTCCGAATGTGAGGCTGCGCACCAATTGAACCGTGCGCGGTGTGTTGGCGACGTCGATGAGCGCTCTGATCGCTTTGCGCGCCTCGGCGGCGAAGACGTGACCATCCGCGGCGGCTTCTGCGCGCGCGGGGAGGGCGCGGGTAACGGCAACGAATGTGCTCTTTGTTTTGTCCGCCGCCGCCAGCGCCGCTTGCTGCGCCATCAGGCCTGCGAGCGCGCGTCGGATTAAGAACACCTCGTAGAATTGCGCGTCATCCGGCGTGGCGACGCGCGCGCCTTTCATCGGCTCGATGACGACGCTGCCCTGGCTTTCGAGAATGCGCAGCGCTTCGCGCACCGGCGCGCGTGAACAATCGAACCGATCCGCCAATTCTTGTTCGCGTAACCGCGCGCCGGGAAGATAGTGCCCGCGCTCGATATCACGCGCGGTCGCGCGAGCGATGCCGAGCGCCGAGACGCGGGCGTCGGGCGTACGCAGCGGCAGAACCTTTGACTTGGCGGTTGATCTAGCCATTGGCCCTCATTCCCATTGTGGAGCCCGCGCCGGTTCTTACGTCAACGGTAAGTTTTCATCCGGCGCGCTTTGCCCCGTAACCGGCTCGGCCCTGTACAATATTTCGCCGATTTCGACAGGGGAGTGGACAGACGGCGTCGTTCGCGCCTACATTTTGTCGACAATCCTGCGGGGCGCAAGCCCCAGACAGGCGACCACGGGAGGGGTCATGACAATGCGCAACGTTCTTCTCGCCACTTTGCCTTTCTTCTTCGCACTTGCGGCGCCGAGCTACGCCCAGACTCCGGCCGCCGCCGACGGAGAGACCGTAACCGACGAGGAAATCGTCGTGACGGCGCGTCGACGCGAGGAAACCCTGTTTGAGGTTCCAGGCGCCGTGTCCTCGATTTCCGCTGCAGATCAGCAGAATTTCGTCATCGAGAGCACGGCCGACATTCTGCGGCAGCTGCCTAGCGCGGCGCTGGTGAACGGCGGCCCGGCCTACACCAATGAAATTTCGCTCCGCGGCCAAGGCGGCGGCCGCGTCGGCTTTTCGGAATCGGCGGTCGGCGTCTATCGCGACGGCCACTACATCGCCGGCGGCGGCTTCGGCGGCCGCGGCTTCAATTCACTCGATCTGTTTGACCTCCAACGCATCGAAGTGATGCGCGGTCCGCAAGGCGCGTTGTATGGGCGCAACGCCGTCGGCGGCGCCGTCAACGCGGTGTCGCGGCGTCCGGACGATGAGTTCGGCCTCACCGGCTCGATCGGTTACAACGATCTTGAGCGCACCGAGCTTGAGGCGATTATCAATCTGCCGATCACCGCGGACGCCGCGCTTCGCATCGGTGGCTTTTGGCACGATCAGCAGGACGGCTTCGTGACGCTCGCCTCCACCGGGGAGACGATCGACACTGAAGAGACGTCAGGCGCGCGCGCGGTGTTCGAAGTCACGCCTACCAACGACACGACGATCCGCCTCACCTACGAATATTTCGACAACCGGGCGCCCAGCTTCGGCATCAATGGCTATCGCCAGTTCCGCAACAATTTGACCCCGCTCGATCCCGATCCGTTCGTGCGTGACATGAATCGGCTGGGATACGCTGAAATCCAAGAAAACTCGGGCTATCTCGACATTGAGCACGATCTTGGCTGGGCCAATTTCCAGCTGCGCGGCAGCTTCAAACTGCGCGACGCCGGCCGCACCAATGACGACCTGGATCACTATTTGGGCTTCCAGGGCATCACCTCGGTGTTTCCGCCAGCAACTCCGGCGCAGCCCATTGATCTGGTCTCCAACCAATTCGAGGACTTCCATCGCTCCGGCGTCATTGGCGTGCTGACCTCGCCTGGCGGCGGTGAGCGGTTCAGCTGGTTGATCGGCGCTGAATTCCAAGAAAACAGCTCCGCGATCGATCTGTCCACGACCGGCTTTGGCGGCGCCCCGGCGGGGTTGCGCGCGCAATTGCGCGCCGACGCTTCGGTGGAAGAACTCAACTCCGTGGCGCTATTCGGGGCGGTCGAATACGACATCACCGAACGTTTGGCTTTCGGCGTAGAGGCGCGGGTTCAGACCGACGAGAAGACCTTTGCGTTCGATCGCCGTCGTAACCAGCCGGAGTCCACCGCGGTTGAAATTCTCGGCGTGCGGCTGGAGGAGGAGTGGACGCGCGTGCTGCCGACGGCGACGCTCCGCTACAGCTTTGCCGACACCTCGTCACTCTACGCACGCGTCGCCACCGGCTATCGGCCCGGCGGCTTCAATGTCGGCATACCAACCGACATTCCAGGCGCCGGCAATTTGATCCCCTACGACCCGGAGACGGCCATCTCTTACGAGGCTGGCTTCAAGCTCGGCATCATGGATGGCCGGATATACCTGGAAGGCGCCGCTTACTTCACCGAAACCGAAGACGTGCAGATCGTCACCGCGGCAAGCACGACGAACACCAACTTCATCCTGCAAAACGGCGTCGGCGCCGAGGTGTGGGGCGTAGAGCTGGAAGCGCGCGGCAGCTTCGACATCGCCGGCGGCACGCTCAACGCCGGCATCGGTCTGTCGTCCAACGATGGCGAGTTCCAGGACGGCACGTCGGTGATCTTGGCAGGCGTCCTGACCGACATCTCCGGCAACCGGATGAACCGCACGCGCGACTTCATCGGCACCGTGAACCTGCTCTATCGGCACGGCATCGGCGCTGGTCTCGAGGGCTTCGTGGCAACGAGCTACCAAACCCAGCTGGGCGGCTTCGAAAATGCCGAGAACTCCCGCGACTTCGCGGAATTCTCGCTCTTCGACGCGCGTCTCGGCCTGGAAGGCGACAACTGGCGCTTCTCGATCTATGGCAAGAACTTGGGAGACGAGATTTATCCGGTTCAAACCATCGCCACCAACGTCTATTTCAACGAGCCCCGGACCTATGGCGCCGAGCTGAGCTTTAGCTACTGATCGCTATGCATGGCGGGCTCAAGCAGGCCCGCCATGCATTTGCGCCTTTGGTGGGCGCTCGCGCACAAGAGGCCGTTTCGATGTCGCCATTCAAGCGCGCTATCCTTCTCGCCGCTGCGGGGCTTTTAAGCGCCTGCATCAGCGCCAGCAGCACGCAGACGGCGGGCGTTTCGCAGCCGCCGCCGAACATTATCCTGATCATCGCCGATGACCTCGGCTACGGCGATGTCTCGGCCTATGGCGGCCAGCGCATTCAGACGCCCAACATCGATGCGCTCGCCGCGGATGGCGTTCGCTTCACCAGCGGCTATGTCACGGCGGCGGTTTGTGCGCCGTCGCGCGCGGCGCTTCTGTCCGGACAATATCCGCAGCGCTTCGGCTACGAGTTTAATCCGGTGCGGCGCGACCTGGAAGGCGTCGGCATTCCGGCTGATGTCCGGATCTTGCCGGACTATTTGCGCGAGCGGGGATATCGCACGGCCTTGGTCGGCAAGTGGCACCTTGGCCGCACGCGCGAAACGCATCCGATGAGCCAGGGGTTCGATGAGTTTGTCGGCTTCTCGCCCGGCGCGACCGGCTACTTCACCGAGCCAGGGCCCGGCATTGAATGGCTGCCCGATCCCGTGCCCGGCGCTCCGCCCGGGTTCTTCCCGATGCGTTTAGAGCGCGGCTTTGAGCGTGACGAGCAAACCGAGGGATATTTGACCGACATTCTGACCGACGAAGCGATCGGCTTTATCGGTCGAAACCGTGAGCGGCCGTTCTTTCTAACCCTGTCCTACAACGCGCCGCACACGCCGCTGCAGGCGCCGGCGAATTATCTTCAGCGCTACGCGCATATCGAGGATCAGGCCTCACGCATCTATGCGGCGATGGTTTCAGCGATGGATGATGGCATCGGCCGTGTGATGACGGCGCTGCGCGAGCAGGGGCTTTCCGAACGCACGCTGGTTATTTTCGTCAGCGACAATGGCTGCGCCGCTTATATTGGCGCCGGCGTCTGCTCGAATGCGCCATTCCGTGGCTCCAAGGCCACCTATCTAGAGGGCGGCGTGCGCGTGCCGATGATCGCCACATGGCCTGGCCATCTGCCGGCTGGCGCTGTGCATGATCATCCTGTCGTTACCCTGGATTGGGCCGCGACTATTCTGGCCGCCGCTGGCGCCGAGACCGGCGACGCGCCGTTCGACGGCGTGAATCTGCTGCCTTTGATATCGGCGTCGCAGCCATCATCGTCCGCCATCGTGTGGCGGACATCGCCCAACTACGCCGTACGGGAAGGTGACTGGATAATGATCGTTGCCGAGCGCTCCGATAGCGCCGGCATGATCACCTATCTGTTCAATCTCGAAGCCGACCCGCAGGAGCGTGTGAACCGCGCGGCGGATCACCCCGAGATCGTTCAGCGTCTGCAGCGCAGCTACGAAGCGTGGGGCCGGCAGATGCAGCCGCCGTCCTTTGATAGCGAACGCCAGCTTTCCGCGCCTCTCGCGCCGAACGAACCGCCGGTGAACTTGTACAATTGAAGATGAGGCGAGCCCTGTGCTGAAAAAAATAGCGTTCGTATTGAGCATCCTTGTGATCGGCGCCGCTTTGGGCGTTGGCTCAGCGATGCTGATGATCCGCAACGGCGCTATGATCGGGCGGGTGGAGAACAATCACTGGTTCACGAGCCGCACCGTCGGCTCCGTCGATGCCGACCCGTACACACGCGCGCTCGTCGCCCGTATCGGACTGCTCGGTCTCAATCGGCAAGAGACGGTCTATTTCAGCCGCACCGAAGATGAGTCCGGTGCGGCGTTTGATGGCGCCTGCACCTATCGCGTCGAAGGCGGGCCGCTCGCGACGCGCTGGTGGTCGATCACGCTTTATGCGGCGGACAATTTCTTGGCCGTGAACGGCGACGATCAGCCGTCGATCGATGCAACGTCGGTGCAAGCCAACGCCGATGGTTCGTGGTCGGCGCGGATCGCGCCTGAGCGCGGCGATGCGGCGCACTGGATCAGCTCTCGCAATGGCGGCGCGTTCAGCCTTTCGATCCGCCTCTACAACCCAGAGTCTACCATCAGCGAGCATCTTGAAGACGTGCCCTTGCCGACGATCACGCGCGAAGCTTGCGAAGGAGCAGGGCAATGAAGAAGCCTTGGATCATCTGGATCGTTGCGACGCTGCTCGTTGCCACGGTTCTCCACGTGGTGTTCATGTTCGTGTATCCGCAGCTGCTGATGACCGCGGCCATGAACCGACTCTCCGACAATGGTCAGCGTGAGAACGCCTGGACCCATGCGCCGCGGATGACGGAAACAGCGCGCCTCATCGTGCGACCTTCGCCCGATCTCGCGTATTCGTCCTGCGTGTACGATCTCACCGATGGCCCAGTGCGCATCTCGGTGCAGCCATGGGGCGATTACATGTCGCTGTCGCTCTTCGCCGCGAACACCGACAATTACTACACCCTCAACGATCGGCGCATGCCGCCATCGGGCGCTGTCGTCATCTTGCGCAAGGCCGGCCAAGCGTTGACCGACGAGCAAACCGCCGCCGCCTTCGAAGTGGTCGACAGCCCGAGCACACGCGGCATCGCGCTTATCCGTCGTTTGGCGCCGTCACTGGAACAGTTTGCTCAGGCGGACGCGACGCGGGGGCGTGAGGTGTGCGAAGCTTTGAGCGCTGAGTAACGACGCTTAGCGTAGGATGCGGTCCACCTGGCGGCTCCACTCAAGCATCGAGCGCGCCTCCAGCGCTTGCTCGCCCAAGCGACGTAGCGCATCGCGATTACGGGGGCTCAAGCGCACGGTGAGTTGGTCGAACTTACGCTCGCGCAGGAACAGCGCTTCCGGCGCCGGCACCGTAGGATCGATGCGATTGGGCTCGATATGAAGTACCTCGCCGCTGTTTAGCGTGATGGCGAGCCGCGTGCCGCCGCCCACCGGCAGCTCCTCGAACCGCGCGCGCCGCGCTAGGTCGAGTATCGCCGGATCGGCCAGTGTCGCGTCGGTGTAGTCCTGCGGCGTCGCTGAGCCGCGTGTCATATAAAGTGCGACAACGAACGAGAAATTGATCTGCGCGCCGATCGCCGAGGCGGGCGGCTCGAAATTGATGATCTTGTCCGCCAGCACGCGCGCCCAGGCCGGCTCGGCTGAAAGCGTGAAATGCGTGACATCGTCTGCGCCAAGGTCGCGCTCAGCCCAGATCGGCGCGATCGCCTCCAGGAAGGGGATGATCGATGAGGAAGCGGCGAAGAACTTGGGATAGATGTAGAGCGGCCCATCGCGCCGCGTTGCGGTCTCGACAATCTGCTGCGTGTTGAGCCCCCGCGCCCGTTCGGGATCGAGCGACACATACAGCCCCGCCCGCCCTTCCAGCATCGCGGGCGCGCCGTGCTCACCTGCGCGCGCCAGCCAAGCTGCCTCGACGCCGGATCGCGCGGCACGGGCAATGATGATGCGTTTGTCCTCGGTCTGATCGTAGAAATACTGAAACGGTCCGCCCGCCGCCGAAGCGCTGAGGCTAATGGCGGCGCTGGTTTGTTCGGCGTTGAGCCCGAACGCATTCGCTGCCGCCGAGGCCGCGCCGGGAGGGCCCCAGACGCCGGACGTCATAAAGCGCGGCTGCAGCGGGCCGTAGGCCGCCGCCAGCGCGCCTTGCACGGTGTAGCCTGTCGTCAGCGCCGTCGCGAATCTGCGCCCGTCGCTGCGATTGGCCTGTGTCGCCGCCAGCGCCGCGCCAAATATCGGCGGTGAAGCGCGAAGTTCGGCGCGGAAATCGCTGTCATCGGTTTCGTTGGCATGGATCAAATAGGCGATGGCGGCGGCGGCGTCCTCGGACGGCAAACGAAAGCCGCAGCCCGGCACCCAAGCCTCCTGCGCCCCGCCTCTGCTGCGCAACCGCGCGATAAACGGGTCGTCGCAATGGTGCGGGGTGGCGGCCGCCAGGGAGGCGAGGTTGTCGATGATCGTAAGCCGGATGCGCCGCTCGACGTCCTCGCTGAGGGTCTCAAACTGCGTCTGCGCAACGATCTCAGCGAGCTGAGAAGCTAACGGCTGCGGTCGCTCTTGCGCCGAAAGTTTAGTTCCGAAGCTCATCGCAAGGGCGACAAAAGCGAACCACAGAATTCCACGGCAGAGCGACAAGGCGTGACGTTCCTTCGAAAAGCGCAAGGGAACTCAACGTATCTTCTGCGGCAATCGCCGCAAGCGAAAAGCCTGTCTTGCTGAATGAGTGGCGCGACCTTGGTGTGCAACCTTCGATGAACTCGGGCTCCATGCAATGGCAGGTGTCTGGGGCGCAACACATACAAATCTTGTAGCGGACTTCGTCTCGGTACTCCGCTCGTATCGCTGCTTGTTGCTTTTTTCCTATGACGACGAGTAGTTCAGCGCAGCGCGAATCTCGCCCAAGGTTCATGAACTCTGCTCTGAGTGAGCAAGCCGGCGGCTCATGGTGCGACACCCGAGAGCTTCGAAGTCTGAACGTGTCATCACGCGGCTCGTGGGCAAGTAAGGGCCCATTACGTCCGCTGAAGAGCCGAACCGCACGCCGCGTTGCGGCGTGAAGGCGAAGTCGGGGGCTGGCGCAACGTGACGCAAAAAGAGCGCGCCAGCTCCTTCGTTTGGCACTTCTAGCCAGGCGGCCCCGCACGCCGTCCGTGCGTTGCGAGGCCTTGCGCCCGAGAGGCTGACGACGACCAGATAGCGATCCTGGCCTCGTCGAGTGATGTCTTCGTCCGCCAAGCAATTGGCGCTTCGGTCGGAGGGGTGACGATAGGCGCACAGTGACCAATAGCGGACTTCACCCGCACCCATGCGGCGCGCGCCGTTGTGCGTGCGCGGGTACGTTGGGGATCGCCCCGTCAAAACAAGCACGGCGTCGGCTCGTACGTCGGTCAGCGCATAGGCGTAGGAGTTGTCTCGGTTGACGAACACGTCGCCCGTAGGATCGCCGCTGACGGAGACTACATTGCGCCAGTCGAGCGGCATAGCGAGCGCCCCGGGTCCTGGCGGAATGGCAGTAGCGCCGACGGGCTGGGTGGGATCGACATCACCATGGCGAGGGCAACTTTCGCCGCCGGCGACGAGCGTGCGTGCGCCAGCGCTATTGACCAAAAATGCACGTGGCAGCGGAACGCCCCCGCCAGGTCTTCCCCGATCGGGCAGATAAATACGGAAAAGGATACGCAGCGGCAGCGGATTATTCGCTTCAGCGGCAATGATCGTGTCCGCCTCTGCGAGACCTCCATCACTGCGCGCGATGACTGCGCGATATGAGCGATTGCGATCCAAACGCGGTGCGCCGGGGCGGAACGGGTTGGCCGCGCCATCGTTGGGCCGCAGGTTCTCATCGACTAACGAGCCGAGCACGCCAGTGTCGCCGGCGCGGTGTATGTTGAAGCCCATCTGGCGCGCGTAGGGAAACGTTCCTTCGATCTCCAGGCGGCTTTCCGGTGGCACCGTTACGGCGAGACGCCAGTAGCGCACATTGGTTTCCGGCAGCGGCAGATCGCGTGGATAGACCCAGCCGCACTGCGCCGCAGAAGCGGACGCGTGTGCGAGCGCCAACATCGCGACGAGTGCGGGCAAGACGAGGCCGCACCAGCGGCGCGCGATCAACAAAAGAGACGAGTGAAAAGCCATGCCTTGTTGGGGCATCTTAACGCGGCACAGATCCAACTGTCGACAATCTTGTTTTTGGGTCGCGCTCAGCGGCGAGAATGGCCGTGCTAACGCGATCTTGGGCAAGCCTGCCCCGCTTGCTCTCCGGGGGTGCCCGGTAATTCAGGCCTGTTTACAGTCAAGAACTGGCCTTACAGTTACTCAGTCGTACGACGGGTTTCGGCGAGCGTGGGCCGCTCGATTGGTGCAGTGACAGTGGCCGGCTCGATCCAAACCGGCCACTGCAAACCCTACAAATCAACGCCCTCTGAGATAGCAATGGCGTCGTCTACCTCGACACCGAGATACCGGACCGTGCTTTCCAGTTTTGTGTGCCCGAGCAGTAGCTGCACCGCTCGAAGATTGCCGGTCTTTCGATAGATCAGGGCCGCCTTGGTTCGGCGCAACGAGTGTGTTCCGTAGGTCGCTGGATTGAGACCGATCGACGCCACCCACCCTTGGACGATGCGTGCATATTGGCGCGTGGACAGGTGAGGGGATTTCGCCAGCCGGCTTGGGAAGAGGTAGTCGCCGGAACGCAAATAGTGGCGGCGCATGAGATCCAGCAACGCGTTGCGTGTTTGCTCGGTTATCTCGAACTGAACCGGGCGTCCCGTCTTCTTTTGAACGATGATGCCGCGCGTTTTAACCTCGCCGCCGGCCGCGACGTCCTCCACTTTCAAGCGAGTGAGATCGCAAGCACGGAGCTTGCTGTCGATGGCCAAGTTGAAGAGAGCAAGATCGCGAACGCGCTTCTTCAGCTCCAGCCTTGCGCGGATCGACCAAACTTCCTTCATCTTGAGCGCGGGTTTTTGACCCGTTAGCTTTCCGCCCGTAATGCGACGCTGGCGCTTGGCTGTCCGGAACGGTGTTTCGGTGATGATCTCCAAAGTCATGACGTGAGCCTTCTGCTCACCCGCCCGCACCATACGGGCGGGGAGGGCAGGCTACGCTTCCTTGCTAACGGCGGGTATTGAGAGGCCGAGCCAGTCGAGAAAAGTGATCGGATGGCGGGCGGTGGCCCTTGCGTACCGGTTCGCTACCTCGTCGCCGCTGCGCAGCCGCTGACATCGAAAGCCTCGTCGAAGCTGGGAGCGGCGCGCGGCGCGGTCCGCGCAATGTCGCCATGTTTTTGCGCCATGCAATTGTGATGGCAAGACGGCCCGGCTTGTTCGTTTTCCTTGCGCTTTTTTGCGCTGCAAACTCAGCGCCGATGCCTACTGCCTACGCTACTGCGCGAGAGTCAATTGGGGCGTGCACGCTGACAAGCGTCGCCTATGTGGGATTTCGTGCAGGCGATGGCGGCAGCGTGATCGAGTACGCAAACGGACTCTGGCAGGTCGACTACAACATCATCCCCGGCATTCGCAGTTCGGTCAGAGGCGACCGTGTGCTGCTGTGCCTGACCGATATCCCAATTGACTGTCCGTTGGGCGACGGCCGTGGCCATACCTACAAGGGCACAAACCTGAGAACACTCGAATCGTGGAGCGCTATCAACTCCGAGCATTCTTGCGGTGGCGCTTAGGAGAAGCGCCGGAAAAGGTCGATTACGTTTGCGCACGGGGATCGCTGCTCTAGGCTCGCCTGGGAGGCGCTTGGCTATGAAGGCACTATCCAAGGTCGTCACAGCAATAATCACGGCAACAGCGCTCGCAGCATGCGCGTCGCCGCCGGTGCCCGAGTCTGTGCCGCAGCGCTATTCCGGGGTCCTGCTTATCTGGTTCGAGGGACAATCGTTCCGTGCCGACGGCGAGACAGAGCCATGGGCGTTTGGCATGAGCCCCACGGCGATGCGGGAGCTGGCCCAAGCTTACCCGGAGGGTTACGCGTCACGCGGTACGCACACGACCATCATCGCAGACGTTGAAGGCGAGTTGCGTCCCGTGGACCCCGAAGCGCGCCGCAACGGGTGCGTCGGCGGTTGTTATGATCAATATCTGGCCGTCACGCGCGTGCACGATGCGCGCTTGTTGCGGAGCGCCTGCGAGACGATCACGAGACAGGTTTACTTCGCATCGAACGCGTCAGCGCTCGACGCCACTTCCTTGGAGATCATCGAAGATGCCGTTCGCGAAGTTCGCGGGGGCGCCTGTAATGTTTCCCGCGTTAGCGTTGTTGGGCACACCGATACGGTTGGCGCCGCAGCGCGCAACGTGGAGCTTTCGCAGGATCGCGCCGGCGCCGTGCGGGACGCACTCGTCACGCGCGGCATTGATGCGGCGCTGATTGCTGCTGAGGGGGCCGGTGAGCAACGTCTCGTGCATCGAACCGCGGACAACGTCTCCGAGCCCATCAACCGCTTCGTCGAAATCGTTATTGAATCGCCGACTGCCGAGACGCCTTAGTGGCAATGAAGGAAACTGGCATGCGCATTACGCGACGGCTTTTCGTCTTCTCGCTCGCCGCAGCGTCCGCGGCGCTCGCGCCGCAAGATGCAGCTGCCTGCGCCTGCCTTGAGCGAAGCGGGGAAGATATGATCGCACAAGCAGATGTGATCTTTCGCGGCCGCGTCATCTCCATCGTGCCCGTCTTGGAAGCTGAACCACGGGACCTGCGTGGCATGAGCGAGGACGAAGCGCGTGACGTCAGTCTCGTCCGCTTCAGAGTGTACGACGTGCTGAAGGGAGATGTGGGCAGGCGGGTAGAGGTGGCGGAACTCCGCGGTTACGCAACGTGTGGCTCGCCATTGGCACTTGGCCGGATCGTGCATGTAAGGGCTACGCGCGACGCTGCCATTGGCCTTGTGGCGGGGCCCTGCGATCTAAATGAAGACGCAAACGGCCGCATGACGCGCTATCTGCGGGCGTTGATGTAGGACGCCATGCGTTACCTGTGGGTTTGCTTCGCAATATTAACGGCGGTCTCGTGCGCAACGAGCCAGGTCACACAGATTGAACCAGGCACGTACGTTATCGAGGCAATGACTCCGATGGTGTACGATGGACCTTCAACAGCCGTCGAGCGCTCCCACCAAGAGATTGACGCAGCGCGCAACCGAGCGCTCCGTCGCATGAACGAATACTGCACCAGTCAGCGGCGCCGGGCTGTTCTAATCGACGAAACGTTTTCGGTACACAGCCGCCGCGGCGGCGATCTCGAAACAGCCGGCTGGTTCGGTGTTCGGACGCTGACATTTCAGTGCGAAGTCCGCTAGTCGACCCCAGCTCTCAATGACCGTTTGCGGCGAGGACAGGTCATAGATCAGGCGGTGTTGCGGACGGCAGCATTGGATCGACTACGCCGGTCGCCGAAATCTTAGGGCTGACCCATGCTGGCCCGGAGCGGACATTGCGCGCGAGGCGTGCTAAACGGTCGCGTATGAGGAATGTAGTCGCTGTAGCGGCATGCGCCGCCCTAGCTTCGTGGTTCGCACAGGAAGTCGTTGCACAGACTGACCTGCTGGCGCCCGAAGAGCTTCGGATGCTGACAAATGAAGAGATTCATCGCCTCGTTGATGGAAGTGAACTAACTGGCGGCACGTTCCCGCCGCCTGGCGAGCACGCGAACATTGAACGTTATTGCGCGGGGCGCTTCGCTTTTATCGGCACGCTCGGTCCTGTTTCCGGAACCTACGTAATTGAAAACAACAGGCTGTGCTTTGGCTCCTCCGGCTTGGGGAACGACAGTCTGTGCGCTCTCTATTTCCAAGATCAAAACGGCCAGTATTTTCGACAGCGAATGATCCCGAGCGATTTACAGCCGACGCCGATTGAAGTCCGCGCGACCAGCTGCGAATGACCGCTCTCGGCGACGGCCGGCCGAATTGACGGGCAGGGCACCAGCGGCTTGTTTGGAGCGGGTCGGTCACTCGAGAAAAATTGCGATTGGCCAGGCGCTGGCCCATTCGCGCCCCTTAGGGAGGGCGTCACGCAACGTCGTTTAATCGCTCATGGTCATCAGGCGCCGGACAAGATCGCTCTGTCGCCGGACGCCGACCTTTGCGAACACTGTCTGCAGTTGAGAGCGGACGGTGGCGATGGAAGCGCCCCGCCGCTTGGCAATCTCCGTCACCGTGAGACCATCGGCGATGGCGGCTGCCACGGAAGCCTCCGCGGTGGTCATCTCATAGGTGCTTTGGAGCATTTGCAGCCGTTCGGCTCGGTTGGCTGGCCGGACGAGCAACAGCGCTGCCGGTGAGCCCGCAATGACCAAGTGCTCTCTCGGCAAGGGATGTATCTCAACCGCGAACCGCCCAGAGGAGAGCGTTATCGCATTGGCGCTGCGAGGCGCGAGGTTTGAGCGCGAGAGAACGCGCACAATCGCCGCTGACACTCGATTGTCGTCTTCGTCGTCGGTGAGTGCGATGCGCCCGGCGCGCAACCGTACGACATCACCGGCTTCGATCATCGCTGCTGCAGATCGCGACATGCCGCCAACGCGGCCGTCATCGTTCAGCACTATGGCTGCCGCATCGAGCGTATCCAAAGTGCGTAGGATCGCGTTTCGTTCGTTCAGTGCGAGGTTGGCTTGAACGCGGACCGCCGCTGCCAAGTGGGGCAGCAGCGCGCCAAACGCGCGAAAGGCGTCCTCATCAAGCGGTCCCTGCTTTTTTGAGCGTGTGACTGACGCGCGGACGAAGGCATGCTCATCGCGGATGAGAACCGTTTGGCAGTTGAACGGCAGATCATAGGGCTCAAAGATTTCCTGGTACATGCGGCTCCGCCGGCGCAGATCAAGATCGGCATAGTCTTGGTCGGCGACCAGCGTCATGAGAGGAGCGCAGAGCCCTGCGCCGAAGCGGGGATTGGCGCGCGGATCGGCAAATCCATAAGCTTGAAGCTGCGCCGGAAAATCTTCCGGCATGCCGGAAATCCAATGGCCGGTTGGGTTATGCGCCGCGTCCAACGCGATGAGCTGGCCCGCACGCGCGCCGCATGCTTCGGCAGTCGCTTCGAGTGCTGGAATCCAGCGGGTCGTATCGACCATCGCTTCGAGCAACAGCGCTCGGGCCCGATCGATTTTCACTTCCAGCGTCAGACGCCTCGCTCCATCGCATCGGTCGTAATCCCTCGGGTGAAGGCCCCAGCCAACGCCCCGTCCGCATCGAGAGCCTAGCGGCTAGGACGCGGCGCGTCATCAGAATTGATGATGCACGCCGACCGGGCTCGCTCGCAGCCTTGGGCGAACTTGAGCCAGGGAGGCGGCGCATGTCCGCAACGATTCCAGCTCGGCTGACTGCGGGACTTGCGCTGGCCGTGACGGAAAGCGCAGGCGGGAGTGGCTTCCTTCAGGGTCTGTCCGCGCAAACGGACGACGCGACGCTGTTTGTCCCTGGGTTATCGAAGGCGAGATGCATTTTTTCGCTTCTCAACCGCTGCGCCGTGGCCCGGTGATCACCCAATCGGAGCGCCGGCAAATATGCTTTGGCATCATCAATCTTGATGATGCGGCCGTTCGCTTGGGCTGCCAATTGGGAGGTGCGGTAAAAATTGGGGGCAGAGCATGAGCCTACGAATGTCCACCATCGCGCTGGTGGCGCCACTGTTTGTACTGCCGCTCGCGGGATGCGCCGCGATCCGCTCGGACCCAATAGACATCTCAACTGGCGTGAGCCCACCTGGCGTTGAGTATTCTGCACCGAAAGGGCTGCTTCGCGTTCAATTGTTTGAACAGGACTCAGTCCTCGCGCTGGAAATTTCCGAGCCGATCATCGTCGGCGATCCCAACGCCTCTTATGTCGTCAATGGCTCTGCAGGGTTGTTGGCGAACCAAGAGTACCGGCTCGTGGTTGAGCCGCAAACGCGTCTCCTGACTTACATCAATTCGCGTTCTGAGGGCCAAGCAGGGACAATTCTTCAGAACCTAGCGCGCAGCGCAGCAGGGCTCGGCGAAGCGACAAGGGACGAGAACAATTTTGGCCCCGGCCCGCGCCGTATTGTCTACCAGCGGGTGGTTGACCCGTTCGACTATCCAGACTGCGATTTTGGATCATCATGTACGTTCGGCCCGCTCGCGGCTGATTTACGCCGCGCCGCTTTGGCATATTTAGGCTGTGAGCGCGCTAATCGTCGCGAGGCGGCGCCGTGTCCCGAGCTCCAGGACGCCAACTTCTTCGCCATCTCATTGACACCGCTCTTCCGCGTAGCCCCGCCCTCCCGCGAAGGCCGGCAAGGACTGGCAAGCGATTGTCGCCGTTCGATTTGCTACCGTGCGCCCGCGCCCTATGCGCTGTCGCTGCGCGTGGGCGCCCATACAGACATTTCCGAGATTGTGAGCTTTCCGAATGAAGCGCCGGTGATAGGGCTCGATATTCCAGCGGGCGTTTTCGCCGACGCCAACGCGCGCGTTGAACTCTTTCAAGGAATGCCGGCGCGCTACGTGGTCGATCGCGAAAACGAACTGGTCGCGATCACACTCTTGCCGATGGATGTTCTGAAAGCCGGTTTCTCGGCCGTGAGCGAAGTCCTCCAACTTCGAGTGAATTACAACACCGCTCGCATCAACATGATCCAGAGTGATCGGCGTTTGGCGAATGAGCGGAGCGCAGACGCACCCCCGCCAGGAGAGGGGCTGATTGGCGATGCTGCTGGCCCCCGAGATGAGAATGGTGGCGCATCGCCTGCCGCGGCAACCAGCGACGGCGAAGCGCCATGGAGCGACGATTTTCTAGCGCTTTCGGTGGAAGACGTGACCACCCGCGGTTCTGCGCTGCCGGCCGAAAGTCTGTTCAGCATCGCCCTGGATGGCCGTGCTCCGAACGGCGGCGCCGATCAGGCGGCGCGTCCTGCGCACGGTGCGGACCTCAACGACGATGATTAGCAATCTGCGAAAATTATTCTCAAGCGACCGGGTGAGCGGCGCCCCGCAAGTCGAAGCGTTGTTCGGCGATCGGGCTCAGCATGTCGTTCATCCCGATCATCAAGGCGATCGGGCGCCGGATGATCGCGTGGAAGTCACCAACGTCAATGTTAAGCCCTGGCGTCCGCTTTGCTGTCTTAGCCTGGTTTTCGCCGATGTCGGCGGTGACAAGGACGTTGTTGGTTCAGGTATTTTGATCGCGCCAAACGTCATCCTAACGGCAGCGCACAATCTCTATTCGCTTCGCACGGGCGCCTTCGTCAAATCAGCGCACGCACATGTGGGCACTGACAGCGGCCGTTACGCGGCGAGCGCGCGGATCCGGCGCGTCGAAATATGTCCGGGCTATAGCGACTTCGCGCCCGACAATATTCAACGTTATCGCTATGACTTTGGCGTCGCCAAGCTTGAGAGCAACGCCTTAATGGAGTGGAGCAACGAATGTTTGGATGTCGTGAACCAGACGCCGTTGTCCGACGACGAATTAGCGCGCTCTGTTCTCAATGTGGCGGGTTATCCGGTCGAGCCTGGACCGAGGAAGCTCAAATACCATTTCGGTCAGCCTCTGAGCGGCACGATTAGTCCGACCAATTTCCGCTACCGGATGGACACGACCGAAGGCCAGAGCGGCGGCCCGGTCTTCAGATTTATGGCGGCGAGCCAGCAAGTAGCCTTTGCCGGGGTGCATGTTGGTGGCGACGCACGGGGCAACATTGCCAGGCGCTACAACGCCGGCATGCAGAACAGATTGCGAGATTGGCTCGCGGGCTTTGCGGCGTAGGCGCCGCGAAGCCGCGATTGCAGGCGGGAGACAGGGATGAACAACAACGCTTTGGACCCTCGCGCGCAGGGCATCCTCGCACTGATCGCGGCGTTCCGACCCGAACGAATGACCTATCTGGTGATCACTGCGATCGCAGCGGCGGCGTTGTTGGGCTGTACGGGCGTTTTGTTGTGGCAAAGCTTCGGCCCAGGCCGCAATGGGGATCTGAGCGACGCTGACCTCGCTTTGTTGGTTGCGCTGTTTGGGTCATCGGGTGTTGTCACCTATTCGGTCGGGCGAATTCTTCGCATGTGGGATCAAGTGGTCGATCTTATCCGCGGGCACACGGGGGCGGATCTATGAGCAATGACATTCCAATTGCCGCTGTGCGACGCAAGTCTTCGCGCGCCGCGTTCATCACCGCGGCGGGCTTTTTCATCATCGTGGCCGTCATCGGCTTCAGCATCTGGCAGATCCACAAGCTGCAAGGTGACGCCGCAGAGCTGCGCGCTCAAATTGAACAAGGCAATGTGGAGCTCGAGGAGATCAGGGACACTACGGCGCAAGAGGCGCGCAAACTGAATACCCTGATGCGAGCCCGAGGGCTCGCCGCAACGCAGACCCCCGCAGCACTTGTCCGGGCGACGGAGGTGGTCAATGCCGTGTTGCTGGACGAGCCGGGTGATGTATCGGCGCGCTACCTGCTGGCTGAAATCCTCTACTGGCAAGGCAATTTCCAAGGCGCGCTTGCGGAAATGCGCCAGGCGTTCACGGCAACCACGCCTGCGACGGAAGATGCGCCGGCGATAGAGGGAACAGATAGCCTGCTTGAGTATCGGGTCCGGCTCATCACCTATCTTTGCGCCACGAACACAAGCGAGCATCTTGCTGAAGCCCGCACCAGACTGCGAGACACAGAGACGATGTCGCGCTTGTCCCAGGACGCGTCTCTGGGTTCAGGAAACGAAGATCTGACAAGACACTGCGCCTCGCTCGGGGCGGATCTCGCGAACGCTATTCATCCAATGCTGGAAAGCGCGCGAGGTGGCGAGGAAGAAAACCTCTTCGACATCCGACAGGTCTTTCTTCACATTCGCAATGAGGCTGACCGCGCGCGGGCTATAGAGATTGGCCGCAGCCTCTGCGAGGCCGGTTATGTTATGCCTGGTATCGAATTGGTCAGCGAACCGCGCGCCTATCCGCAAGCGGGAAGCGTGCGCTATTATTACCCGGCGCAGGATAGCCAAGCTGCTGCGATCACGCAGAGCGTGCGCGCAGCAGCGCAGCAGCAAGGCATCAATGCATGGTCGGCGCTGCCGGCGCCGCGTGCGTTGAGCGGCTTTAGCGATTTGCCCGGTGATCGTGTCGAGGTTTGGTTGCCGCCTTTGGCGCCCGAAGCGGCCACCACAAGCGCCACAGGGCAGCGCGGCTTCCGCTGCACGCCGCTCATCCGGGTGGCGGAAGAGTTCAACGGTCTCACCGCCGGCGACAGTGCGCAGCGACACGCAGCGCGCGCGGAGTTGACCAGGGCGCTCGAGCAGCAGAACGATGCGCGTTTGAACGCTGCGCTTATTGAGACGATGGCATCAGCGCCAGCGGCTAGCCGCTACCAGGTGCAGATCGGTGGGGCGAACGCGCTGTCTCGCATGCAGGGACCCATTCCGATGAACAATCGTGCTCGTGCGCTCGATCAGCTTCGGGCGATGCGGGCGAGCGCAAGCGATCCGACGCTGCAGCAGAACCTGGACGCAGCGATTGGAATTGTATCGGCGCAGTGAAACGGACGCCGGCATCAGCGTTAACTGACGCGGGACCCGTAGCGCCGCATGCAACGCATTCGGCGCCGCCGGGGAGCTTCATCCGGACACTTGTCCAAGGGCACATTTCCGCTTCGGCCACTTCCCTTGCGACCGAGGCGCATGACTCAAGCGAGGAGTGTCAGCAATATTGATGATGACGCTGAACCCAGCCCACGAGAAGATCGGCGAGGGGACCATTGTTGCGAGGCGTGCGGCTGCCGGATAGGAGGCTTGCATTGAGATTCATGGGGGACGGGATGCTCAAATTAAGTAGGTGGTGGCGCGGGTGCGGCTTATTGGTGTTGGCGCTCGTCGTGTGCGGCCTTCATGTGAATCCTGCGTACGCGCAATCGCCAGAAGCCGCGGATGCTCAAGCGGTTGGATGTTCTGGCTCGCATTCACGCCAGTTCGCAAATCTCACCCTGATCACGTCCGGTTGGACTGGGGCATGTGTCGAGGGCTTGCCCGATGGCCCCGGCCGCTACAATGAGCGTCGAGAGGTGGCGGGGACCACTACCGAGTTCATCCATGACGTATATCTCGTGCGAGGCCGCCAAGCCGGCCTAGCTTGCCAAACGCAAGTGTCGTCAGGCCCACGGGCGCGACGCCCTACCGAGTTGGCTGCTTTGTCCTTCTGCGCAATGAATGGCCTTGATGTCCTCATCAAGCGTGATGGAGAGCTCTGGAGGGGAGTGGATCTTGACGGTGCGTTTGTAGAGCCGGCCGTCACGTTCTCGAGCGATGAGGTCGAACGCGAGAGCAATCGTCTCATCGCTGCGGCGCGCCAAGAGCGGGTAGCGCAAGCCAATCTCACCGCAACCGCTATGGTCTTGAATGATCTCGTTGGCGGGGCTCGCATTCGTGTCAACATCGATTCTACGCTGCGGACTTTGCAGGGCAGACGGGTCGCGATCGTCTTGTCATCGCGTGCGATTGAAGAATTGGCCCGGTGGCGCGTCGAGCGCGAGAGATTGTTGACGGCTTTTCGCGCCGCACCGTCGCGCGATCATGGGCGGGACTACGAAGAAGCTATCCAAACCTTCGAAGCGCAAACCCGGCCAGAGAACTTTGTTTTCGGTGTCGCGTCAACTGTACAGGCGGCAGGTGGATCTGCGTTTGCGGCAGATGACTTAAGCGTACTTCAAGACGGAAGTGCAGACTACGTCTTGGCCGTTGACTGGTCATTCACGCAGCGTGTGCCTCAGAGTTTGAGCGCCTATCGCAGCATTCCCTCATGCGAAAGCGTCCCAGGGCGATCCTGTGCGGATGATGCCTATTTGAGTGTTAGCTTCGCCGCTTATCTCATCTCGCCCGAGCTTGAGGCCGTCTACGTTTATGAGAGATCCCGCCATGCGGTGCGTGACCAAGGTGAGCGCACGCTTAGCGATATGATCTTGGACGCGAGCTTTGCGTTGCACGAGGTTTTTTCGACAGAGGACCGCTATTACCTGCCGCGTTGATGATGACATCAGAACAAGTTGACGATGATGAGAGGTCGAGGACGGAGAATGGAGGACATCGAATGAAGGCAAGATGGAGACGCAACAAGTCCCGGCTGCCGGCGTTCGTACTCTGTGGTGCGTTGGCGTTACTGGTCCCGGGTGTGGCCGCTGGGACCAGTCTCGCACAGTGCGAAAGCGAAATCGCGCAGCTGCGTGAGGTAGCTGCAAGCTGTCAGGCGCACCCAGGCTGCGCCGCGATTGTGGCGTCTCAGCAGAGCTGCGCGCAGAGCGCCCAATTCCTCGACCATCTGCGCGTCGGTTTGAACGGCCGTCGCGTGGTGCGGGCACATGATGTATTTGACGCCTATGCCCCGCCGCTGGCGCCGAGCGCGGACATGGCGCGTTACGTCCAGCAAGCGCGCATTGAAGCTGCCGTGCAAGAGCGACTGGGCCAGCGCACGTTCACGACTGTGCGTGACGGCGTGGTTTATGAGGGGGATTTTTCCGCTGAGCTGACGGGGTTCGGCGTTGCGATCGGCGACGACGGGTTCATGGCGCGCGGGCGTTTTGTAAACGGGGTGCTGAGCGGAGACGTGGGCCAACTTGTAACGCCCAGCCGGGAAGTGATCGCCGGACAATTCAGCGACGGCCTGCTCGATGGTGCAGGCGCGGTGCAAGACAGCGCCCGTATCGTCACTGCGGGCATGTTTGAGCGTAACCTGATCGTCGGTGATTTTTCGCGAACTCACCCGGACGGGCGGATCGAACACGTCGCCGCCGCGACAGATCTAGCGCCGCCGGAGGGCGCGGTGCTGCGCCGGGCGCCGAGCGCGGCGACCGCGGACGCCCAACGCGCGATCGATCGCTCGATTGCGTGGGAGCGTGACCGCCCGGCGCGTGAGGCGGCGGAAGACGCCGCGCGCGCGGCTGCACGCGCCGCCGTTGAGGCGGAGATCGCCGAGAGTCGCCGTCGCGATCGGGAAGGTGCGGCCCGCATCTGGAGCGCCACGCGTGTCGCGCTCGGCGTTGTCGCCGAGACGTACGCGGCTCGTGAGCGCGAGCGCTTGGAACAACAGCGTCAGCAGCAGGCGCGCCTTGAGCAGCAACGCCAACAGGCAGCCCTGGCCGCGCGCCAAGGTCAGACCACACCGCCGCAGACCTATAGTCAGCACGCAGATAATTCGGGGGGCACGTCTTTTGAGGGGCAGACCACCAGCCCGCCAGAGCCCGCCGGGCAGCGAATCTATGACACGGCGGAGCAATACGCGGCGGCGCGTGGCGGGAATAGCCCTGGCGGACTCACCGATCCCTCGCGCCAACGTTATGTGCACAATCCCGCGGCCGACGCGCGCCAGTGCGTCAGGATCGAACCCGGTCTCAATGGCAGCCAGCATTTTCGAAACGGCTGCGGCTTCACAATCGAGCTGTTCTGGTGCGGCCTTACCAATGGCGACTGCGCGCGTGGCAGTGCAAATACGTGGACCATCCCTGGGGGCGGCCAATGGCCGGCCCCACGAGGCGAAGTACGTTATGGCGCGTGTCGTGGCGCAAACAGCGGAGGCTTTGATCGCGACACGCAAGGCACGCGTTACACGTGTCCAAACTTCGAGAGGTGATGACGCAGAATTCGACGCCTTCTTTGGGCGGGCGCGAATTTCAGCTCGGCTCCAGGTGCTCTGACATTTGTGCGACGTGCAGCGGCGCGCATGAGTTTGGTCTGCGTACGTAGGGGAGACGCAAAGATGGGATCACGGCACACGTTCGCTTTTGTTGTATTCGCGGCCGCTTTCGCGCTTGGGCTATTGAGCGCCAACCCGAATGGCGCCTACGCATAAGACTCGGATCCAGGGGTTCTATTTAAGATGGGAAAGCAGATGAGATCGCACCCGTGCGTTACGCTTGCTGCCGTAATGAGCGTCTTTATGCTCGCTCCTCTGTGGCCGGGGCAATCCGCTAACGCTCAACAAGCTGAGGAGACGCCGATCAGTTGCGACGGTGAGAACGTCCGCGCGCTACCAGACGGGGGCAGAATCCGTACTCTTGGTTGGACGGGCTATTGTGCAAGCGGCCTTGCTGACGGAGAGGGCCAATTTATCACGCGGCGCGAGAGCGCCACCGGCGCCGTCATTCAAGAAATCTCTTATGAAGGCCATTTTGTCGCCGGGCGTTTGGCGGGACTGGTATGTATTTCAAGCTTGGCGACAGCCGATTCCCGAGGGCGTCTTGTCCCGCTGCCGGAAGACCAGCTTTGGTGCGTATTTCCTGGTTCAATGATGGCCTTGCGTCGCGTCGGCGACGCGTGGGTTCAGCAAAACTCTAGTGCTCAAGTGCCGGCTGCGGCTGTGGATGCGGAGCACACGCGTTTGATCGCTGCGGCCCGCGCCGGTCGCTCAGAATTGCCACAGCTAAGCGCGACAAACCCGGCATTTGCCGGATTGTTGGGCGGCGCGCGCATCACCGAGCGACTGGATCCCAATCTGAGTGGCCTTGAAGGCAAGCGGATCGCTATCGTTTTGTCGACGCGCGCAATCGAGCAATTGGAGGGATGGCGCGTGGATCGTCAGAGCGTCCTGTCGACGCTTCGCGCGAGCGCCAGCAGCGAGCGCGATCTAGCGCCTGCTCTCAGCTATCTAGAGGAAGTCAGCGACCCGGCCGACTTTGTCGTCGGCGCAGCAGCTACGGTACAGGCTGCGGGCGGTCTGCCTTTTGCTGCCGATGATCTCAGTGTGCTGCAGGACGGACGCGCTGACTACGTTTTGGTGTTAGATTGGACTTATGAAGCGCGCATTCCAATGTCGGCGCGCGCGTTTGCCAATTTGCCGGCTTGTGGGACTGCTGGCCCTTGCGAGCAGTCAACCTATCTGCGAGCGCAGACGGGGGTCTATTTGATCTCGCCACAATTTCACGTCGTGTTTCAGAGCGCAGGTTGGCCTTACACGGCGACGCGCTCGCGGGAAGAGCGGTCGCTGACCGAGATGGTTCAAGGCCTAGCCGCCGCGCTGCGACCGCAGTTTTCCATCGAGAACAGGTTTTCGCTTCCAGGTTCGTAGACTGCACTCTTTGTTTTTGCGGTGCGAGCCGCCGCCTCGACGATCGCGGTGCTGAGATGGCGTGCACGAATGTCGTTTGTCGGCGAGAGTGAGCCGAATTGACGATCACGGCGCCAGCGGCTGGGATTGAGTGCGCGAGCCATTCAGAAAAAATCTCAGATGGCCCGGCGCTGGCCCGAAGCCGTCCTTTGGGCTGGTGGAGAGAGCAGGTCAGCCGCCCATTTGTTGTTTTGACAGAGGGTGGCTGCTCGACAGGTCTGCTTTCAAGCGAACACCATCTCCGCCGAGTTGTAGATCGCTCTAGGGCTGCGCGGGCAGGACGGCCATCAGCGCCCGCGTGAAGCCCACAGGAGCGACGGTCAAGTGATCCTCATCCTCGAGTATTGTCGAACGAACTTGAAGGCCCGGATAGTTGCGAGAGTTCAGCACGCGTTCCATGGTTCGAACGTCACCCACCATATCAACGCGTGTGTTGCGACTGCTGACGCCTAGCGTCTCAAAACTACCGACGTACATGAAGACATCGGCGGGGAGATCGCGATGATCTCGTGCGTAGGCGGCCTCCAATGTCATGATGTAGCGCCGGTCGAACCAGAAGGACGGGCTTCCTAGAATGTAAGAGCGAAACAGCGCCGGGTCAGTGAATAGAATTTGAGCTCCCAGCAAACCTCCATACGAATGGCCCAAAATCACCCGGTGCGCGGGATCGGCCCGGAACCGGTTTTCGACGAAAGGGATGACGTGCGTCTTAAGATAGGCTTGATAGGCGGGGCCCTGACCGTGGATCATGGCGACCGCGCTCTGCGGGCCGTTCGGCGTCGGCGTGTAGTCGCGGTTGCGACTAACCCGGCCATCGTCTCCGCGCGAATAAGACAGACCAATCAGGATAAACTCCTCAATCACCGGACCCTCTAAGTTCACCCTTCGAGCGATCTGGCGAATGATGGGAAATGCGTAGTCGGCGTCGGTCGCATAGAGCACTGGATAGAGATGCTGAGGATTGGAGTCGTAGCTGGCGGGCAGACTGACGAAGACCTCATATTCACGGCCTGAAACCGGGTCGGGCACTGTCCAAACCTGGGTGCCCTCTAACGCGTAAGGCGCGCCCTCGGCGGCGAGCGTGGGCGCCGATTCGACATCGGCCCTTTTGGAGCAGCCTGATGCGAGTATCGCCGCGAGCAGAAACCCAACCAAATTAAACGCCTTCACTCGCGACTCCCTGCTAGTTTTGCCGAAACGAAAGGCCATGAATGCGGCGGACTCGCAACCCCGTTCGATCACCCGGCGCACGGACATTTCTGAGCGACTTTGAACGGGTGATGGCTGGCGAGCCCGGCGTAATCTGTGGTCGTTAGTGTCCGCAATCGGCGACGGCGTGCCGTAGTCAGCCTAACGAGCTCAATGACGCAATTGGGGCTGGGCTGCCGTTCGCGGATTTAGGTGTGCCGGAGCGACCGTGATTGACGAGGCGCGCCGTGAACTAGAATGTCGCCGTATTCTTACGGAGTCGCGATGCCCGCAGAAGTGAAAACGCCGCTCTTGGCTGTGTTGATCGACGCCGAGAATGCGTCGGCGAAGATCGCGGACGCATTATTTAAAGAGATCGCCACAATCGGTGAAGCCGCCGCCCGACGAATCTACGGCGACTTCTCAAGTCCGCAGATGCGCAGCTGGACCGAGGTGCTAGCTCGTTATGCGATACAGCCGCAGCAGAACTTTGCGAACACCAAAGGAAAGAACGCCGGGGACATCTCTTTGGTGATCGATGCGATGGACCTTCTCCACTCGGGCCGGTTCGATGGCTTTTGCCTGGTCTCGTCGGATAGCGATTTCACTCGGCTCGCCTCGCGCATTCGAGAACAGGGTGCGGACGTCTTCGGCTTTGGGGAGCACAAGACGCCGGAGAGTTTCAGGCAGGCGTGCACGCGATTCATTTACACAGAGAATCTCACGGCCAACATCGATGCTGGGCCAGTCGCAGCGGCGAGCCAAGCGCAACCGAAACGCAATCCGGCAAAAGCTGCACCGCTCATCGAGGAAGCCATTGCCGGCATGGACGATGAAGATGG
>JAWKUX010000025.1:0-27703 GCA_041398325.1 Hyphomonadaceae bacterium
TGCTCTGGACTTTGCGGTTTCACTCCCCGCAAACATTTTGATGGATCTCCGCGAAACATCGCTTCGATCACTCCCGCCGACCGTTGCCGCACATCTCAAAGTTTCGGACGTCTCTGAAATCTCCCGTATGCGGCGGAGATGAGCGTAAGGGAGCTTTGGAGGTGTAGGATAGATTTTTGCGCTAGCGTTGAATTTGCTGACGTTTTGCGGCGCGAAGTGCGGGATAGATGCAGGGCGTTGTTGTTGGCCCATTTGAGACATTCGACTTTGGCCGGTTTAGTGTGGCCCTATGTGCCTCAGCGTCTATCTCGGAACGAACACCCCTCTCGACATTCCCCGCGACATCAAGCTGGGAAGTCTAGGGATCGAGCTATCTGCTTTCACACCACCGCCGCTTAGACGAAATCACCAATTCACCTATTACCTTGGCCGCAAGGGCGATGGCGAAAAGCTGGAATGCTCGTGCATGCTGATGGAACACGTCGATTGGACCGAGGATGGCCCCGTTGTCAGCGTAGACCAGCTCTATCCGGCAGGTGGTCCATGCCCGTTTGAAACCCTAAGGTTCTATTGCGCCTCCGCGACCGCCGAAGGGAAGTACGCAACGATCGTGTGCGATGACGCTGGCGGCGTCGATATCGGCTCCACTGAAGCAGATTACTGCACGGGTGAAATGGTCCACCTCGAACATGTCGCGCGCGGGCATTTGTTGTTCGCGGATGCGAGTGGCGGTTTTCCTTGGCGCGCCATACATGTCGTCAACGCCAGCGGTTAGGTCCGCTTTCGGCGAAAAGCGGACGCCTGGGCCTTCATAGGCGAACCAAGGCGGGAATGTCGCCTTCTGGCCCGAAGCTGCCGGTGGACAATCGCAATAGGACAAGACCTGAATAAAGTCCTTGCATAGCAAGTATACACGCATTACCCTGCAATTATGGATTTGGCCAGTTGGAAGGCTCAACTGCGCAAGGGGGCGGCTGAATTGGCCGTTCTCGCGGTTCTCAGGCGCGGGGAAGCGTATGGGCTGCAATTGCTCAATGCGATCGGCGAGCCGGGTGGTTTGGATGTGTCGGAAGGCACGATCTATCCACTGCTCAACAGGCTAGAACGGGAAGGCAAGATTGGCTCGCGCTGGCAACAGGAGGACGGCGCCGGACACATGCGCAAGCTCTATCGTCTTACGCCGTTGGGCAGGGCGGGCCTCAAGGCAATGCTGGAGGAATGGCATGGTTTCCGCGACCACATGGAGCGCCTTTTGGGAGATGCTGATGCCAGGTGATCTCGACGCTGACGCCGCTGAATTTCAAACGGCCGCCACCGAATTTCTTCAACAACTCGACAGAGCGCTGACTTCGCTCCCGATGAGCGAACGCGAAGCGATTGTGCGCGAGACCAGCCAGCATTTGGTGGAGCGTCGCACCGACGATGGGATTGCAGCGGCTTGGGCAAGTCTGAGGTCATTTGGCCCCCCCGAAACCTACGCCGCGGAATTCATTGGCGACCGATTCGACAGGAGCGAACTCATGCAACCGACAACATCTGATTCTTCACCTAACAGCTTCCGGAACACCGTAGCGATTTGTGTCACGGTCGTTCTTGTCCTGGCGCTGCTAGCGGCGGGCGCATTTCTGTTCCGCGGCTGACGGCGTTTTCTCCTAGTCGGGTCGCCGCGCCCTCATCGAGGAGCTACTCGTTGAGCCTCAAGGCCGGTGCAAGGCGTCTCCTGCACCTTCTCGGCGCCGAACGCCTTCAGTTCAGCGAACTTTTCACCTGGCAGCGCGGCGATGCCGCGCGCGTGTGCGACCAGCGTCTTAGGCGCTTTTGGCTCGTCACTCACTTGCCCTGCTTCATCATTTCGCGCGCAATGATGATGCGTTGGATTTCGCTGGTGCCTTCGTAGAGACGGAAGATGCGGACGTCGCGATAGAAGCGCTCGATGCCGTGATCAGCGACGTAGCCTGAGCCGCCGAAGATCTGCACGGCGCGGTCAGCGACGCGCCCGACCATTTCCGAGCAGAAGAGCTTCGCAGCTGCGGCGTCCATGGTGACGTCTTCGCCGCGATCGCGCTTGCGCGCGGCTTCGAGCACCATCGCGCGGCCGGCGTTTGCTTCAGCGCGGCAATCGGCAAGCATGGCCTGGATCATCTGGAAGTTGGCGATCGGCTGGCCGAACTGTTTGCGCTCGGCGGCATAGCGCACGCTCTCTTCAATCAGGCGCTCGGTGACACCGACGCAAACCGATGAAATGTGCAGGCGGCCCCGATCGAGCACCTGCATGGCGACGCGGAAGCCTTGGCCCTCTTCGCCCAACCTGTTCTCGGCGGGGACGCGGACATTGTCGAAGTTCACGTCGTGAATGTGGGCGCCCTGCTGGCCCATCTTCTTCTCGGCCTTGCCGACGGACACGCCTTTGAGGTCGCTGGGGACAAGAAACGCCGAAACGCCTGAGCCGCCCTTCGCGTCAGGATTGGTGCGCGCCATCACGGTGAAGAGCGAGGCGCGGGCGGCGTTGGTGATGTAGCGCTTGGAGCCGTTCAACACATAGGCTTCGCCATCACGCTCGGCGCGTGTGCGCACGGAGGCGGAGTCCGAGCCTGCTTCCGGTTCAGTCAGCGCGAAGGAGGTGACGACTTCGCCGGACGCCACACCCGGCAGCCACTTATCTTTCTGCGCCTGGGTCCCGAACATGACGAGGCCCTGACTGCCGATCCCAACATTGGTGCCGAACGCCGAGCGAAACGCAGGCGAGCAGCGGCAGAACTCGAACATGGTCCGGCACTCTTCCTCCATGGTGAGGCCGAGACCGCCGTATTCTTCCGGAATCGAGATGCCGAACAGGCCTAGCGCGCGCATCTCGGCGAGCGCATCGGCGGGGATCGCATCGTCTTCGGCGACTTTGGCTTCGAGTGGTATCAGCCGCTCATTCACAAAGCGGCGCACGCCATCAAGAAGCTGTTCGAATGTTTCGTGATCCATGAGACTAGTCCGTAAATGTCACGGCGTGCATCCGCCCGCCTTGGCACGCGATTGGCGTTGAAGACATCGAACCGCCTTCGCGCATGATTTGTTCGTAGAGTGCACGAAACTCGGACACTGCGGCCGACTTGGTGCGATCGGCGGCGATGTAGCCGTTGCGGTCGACGAGGAGGAAAATGAAAGTCGGCCCCTGTTCAGTGGCGCAAAAATCACTGTCGGCAAGCGGGCTGGGCGCGAGGCCGTTGCCGCCGGTGATGTAGATCAGGTGCTGCGTCCCGCCGATGCCCTGAACATCGAGTTCGCCGAGGCGGGCGGGAAGATTTGTGGGCGCTATCGTCCATGCGGTCTCGGGCGTGATGTCGATTTGCTCAAGCGTCTCAAGCATCGCGTACTGGATTGTCTCAGCGCTATCAAACACCACGACTTCCACGAGGTCTCCGGCGAAAGGTCGCCAGACTAGCGATGAGGGCGGACTATCGTTTGCACTGCGTATCGCTGCGGATTGAGCTTCGAACTCATCAATCATTGCGCGCGGGCGCAGCACGGTCACGATGCGCTCACGCATCTGCGCGTATTCGGGCCCCTGCGAAGCTATGCGCGCCCAACGATCGAGGATATCCGTCAGCGTAGCCGGATTGGCTTGGTACTCGCGGTAGGCGTTATCGAGGTTCATGACGTACTCGCCGTCATCTGTGGCGCCGCGCACGAAAATTGCGAGATCGTCGCGCCGCTCAATCTGCGCTTGCGGGGCATTGTGCTGGATAAGCGCAATGGCGGCGTCGCCAAATTCTCTGGGCGTCAGCACTTGCTGCGCCTGCGCGGAGAACGCGCCAATGCACACGAAGAGTACGGCGACAAACCAAACGCGCATCAGCATACCTGCCGCTGGGAATTGTCCGCGAGCCGGTATGGCGCACAGGCAACCGAACGGGTTTGCGGCTCGACCAGACGCACCGGGCCAACCACCGACTCCGTCTCGCGCAGCACGGCGTCCAGATCCCGCTGATCGAGGCGCCACGGCCGCGTAACAGCGACCACCTCATCGAGATTCGTTTGCCAGATACCGAGATAGATCGCTTCGCCGGGCCCGACCTCGAACGATGGTCGCTCCGGCCCCCGGATGACGCCATTGGCGCTGTAATTGACGCGGCGGTCGCGGACGATGGCGAAGACGCTATCAAGCGCGTAGGTTCCGGGCTCGATCTCAGACAGGATGAACTCACCCGGGATGCCGGCAATCTGTACTCCGTCGCCGGATTCCGAGCGGGCCTCGAAGATTCGGCGGGCCCCATAGCGCATGAAGGCGCCGTTCTCATCAAGCCGACGCCAGAGCAACGTGTAGCTCGGAGAGGTGTTCTCAGCCGCTTCGGCAATGCCAATGATGACATACGAGGTCGGCGCCTCGCCCACCCGGAACCTCTGGCTGACGGGCGAAGCACACTGCGCCAATGTCAGACACGCCAAGATCACTACCAATAACCGCATGCGCGCCCCGTCTTGCCGCCGCCGCCACACCATGCCAGCACCCGACCATGGAGGGAATGCCATGAACGGCGACGGGACGCCTCAGACGACGTGGAGCGGGGCGGTGACGCTGACGGAAGGCCCGTTCGCGGGTTGGACCACTTGGAGCAAGGGCGGCGATCCTTACGAAACTCTCATCGGGCCCTTCTACTTCCGTAGCGAGACCGACGGCGGATCGCGCAGCGTATTTGAGCCGCAGGCTCACCACTGCAATGGCGGCGGTTCCATCCATGGCGGCTGTTTGATGAGCTTCGCCGACTTCTCGCTTTTCGCTATTGCTCACAATACGTTGAATGGCGCACATGCGGTGACGTTGAGCTTCAGCTCTGAATTCATCGGCGCAGGTAAGGCGGGCGAGTTGGTGGAAGCGCGCGGCGAAGTTCTGCGCGATACGCGCTCTGTCACATTCGTTCGTGGAATTGTGACACAGGCAGCGCGACCATTGCTTTCGTTTTCCGGCACGCTCAAGAAGATCGCGCGACGAGAATAGTCGCCAGGCTTTGGGGGCATTGCCATGCGTTCGCCTAAACCGGCGTTCGACCTGCGCGCAGCGTTGACCGAAGAATTACGCGCAGCAATCGATGAACTTGAAACCGTGTCGACCAATCCGAAGTCGGTTCACGGTTGCCGCGTGCGCGTGAAGCGTGCGCGGGCGCTGGCGCGCGTTGGCCGCGCTTGTGCGCCTGGTCTCTCTTCGGTGTTCGTAGATTCAGCACGCTCGCTAATGCGCAATCTGGCGCTGGCGCGCGATCCAGCCGCAATGAGCGAAGCGGCGCGCAGCGCAGCGAGCGCGAGCGGCAAGCGCACCGCTGCCGCGTTCGAGACTGTGGCGGAGGCAATCGACGAGACGTCCGCGTCGCATCCAAGCCTGAACTTGGAAGCAGCACGCGCGGGTTTGAAGGATTTGCTTGCGCTGGCCCAGGTTTGGCCGGAGGCGTCCCACGGCCAAGTCCGCCGTGGGGCCAAGCGCCTTGATAAACGTGCGCGGCGCGCGCGGCGGCGCGGCATCGGCGCGGTCGATCCGGTGAGGCGCCACCACTGGCGGATGCGCGAGAAAGACCGCCTCTACGCAGCCGAAATCCTCGGCGACGCATGGCCGGGGAAACGCCGCCGCAAGACCGGCGCCAAGATCGGCGAAGCGCTCGGTGGCGAGCGCGACGCGTTGCTGCTCATGGAGCGCCTCGTCGCAGAACCCGAACTCGCGCACGACGAACGCGATCTTCACCGCACGCTTAGAACGCTCAATCGCCGCCGCGCAAAGCTGGCGCGCCGGGCTGATGCGCTTGCCAAGACGATGTGTCCGCGGGACTAGCCGAACAGGACTTGTGGCAGGGCCGCTACCACAGCAGCTGTCATCAATGTCGCCATGAAGCCTGGCAGCAACGCCTTCCATGCCAGCGACATGATCTCGTTGCGCCTCTCCGGCATGAGCACCGTCATGCCACCGGTCATGATCCCGACGGAAGCGACGTTGGCGAAGCCGCAGATTGCGTAAGTGAGGATCATGCGCGTGCGCTCACTCATCTCATCAGCTGGAATGGCCCCGAGTTCGATGTAGGCGATGAATTCGGTCAGGAAGAGCTTGGTCCCGAGAATATTTCCGGCGGCGTGAGCTTCGTTCCACGGAATGCCAATGGCGTACGCCACCGGCGAGAAGGCGTAGCCGAAAATGCTCTGTAGAGTGACGACGGCGGCGCCTGGAGACACCACGCCCAGCTGCACCAGAGCCCCCTGACCTGCGGCCAGTAGATTGTTTCCGATCCAGACGAACGCAACAAACACGATGATGAAGGCGGCTACATTGACCGCCACCATGACGCCATCGTGCACGCCGCGCGTGATCGCATCCATCGAGCTTTGATATTGCAGCGCGCCGGTGTGATCGTACGGCGTGCCAGCCTTGTGCTCCTCCGGGATCATGATGCGCGAAAGCAGAATGCCCGCAGGCGCGGAGATGATCGACGCAACGAGCACGTGCCCAGCGGCATTGGGCAGAACCGGCGCCAGGATCACGGCGTATGCAACCATCGTCGAACCGGCGACAGTCGCGAGACCCACGACCATCATCAGGAAGAGTTCCGCGCGCGTCAGCTTCTCAAGATAGGCGCGAATGACGATTGGGCTCTCCACCATGCCCATGAAGATGTTCGCAGCAACGGCGAGAGCTGAGGCGCCGCCGAGGTTCATGGTCTTCTCGAAGATGAAGCCGAAGGCCTGCGTCAGCCACTTGAGAATACCCCAGTGCCAAAGCAACGCGGAGAGCGCCGAGATCACCAAGATCAGCGGCAGCACGCGGAAGCCGAAGATGAAGGGCGCATTGTCCGGCGTCGCGCCGAATGGCTGGTCGCCTCCGCTCAGAAAGCCGAACACGAATTGCGCGCCGCGATCGGCGGAGTCCGCCAGGCCATCGACACCCGAAGTGATGCTGGAAAGCACGGCTTGCGAATTCGGAATCGCGAACAGCAACAGCACCAAGCCCGCCTGCACGGCAAGCGCGCCGATCGTTAGCAGAAATGGAAAGCGGCGCTTGTTTTCCGAAAAGAGCCAAGCGATCAGCACAATCAGCGCGATAGCGATTAGGCTTCGCCCATTCTCGAACGTGTAGACCAAAGGATGCCGCCCCCGCGTTTTCCGCGACGCTAGTGCGACACCATGTGTGGCGCAACGGCTTGACCTGCTTCCGGGCGAGCGACATCAGGTTTTCGCACACGGAGACTTCAGATGAGCGACGATATCCGCTTCGACGGCCAAGTGGTGATTGTGACCGGCGCCGGGGGTGGCCTGGGCCGCAGCCACGCCCTCGAATTCGCGCGCCGCGGGGCCAAGGTGGTTGTGAACGACCTTGGCGGCTCAGTGGACGGATCGGGTGGTTCGTCCGCTGCAGCGGAAGCCGTCGTAGCTGAGATCACGAAGGCGGGCGGCGAGGCCTTCGCCGACGGCGCCTCGGTCACCAACGACGGCGGCGTGGCGGCTATGGTCGAGCGCACCATGGCGAAGTGGGGCCGAATTGACGTCCTGATCGCAAACGCCGGCATCCTTCGCGACAAGAGCTTCTCCAAGATGGAGCTCGCTGACTTCGCGACGGTTATGGATGTGCACCTGATGGGCACGGTGAAGCCGCTAAAGGCCGTCTGGGAGATCATGAAGGCCCAGAATTACGGCCGTATCGTCGTCACCACCTCTTCGACCGGCCTCTACGGCAATTTCGGGCAAGCCAATTACGGCGCGGCCAAGCTCTCGCTCGTCGGCTTGATGAACACGATCAAGATCGAGGGCGCGAAGAACGACATCCGTATCAACGCCATCTCGCCGGTCGCCGCCACGCGCATGACCGAAAACCTGATGCCGCCCGCCATGCTTGAAAAGCTGGGTCCGGAACAAGTGACGCCGGGCGTCGTTTATCTCGCCTCGAAGGACGGGCCGAATGGCGCGATCCTGACCGCCGGCGCCGGCGTGTTTGCGCTGGCACAGATCACTGAAACCGAGGGCGCCTATCTCGGCCAGAACGCGAGCGCCGAAGCGGTTCGTGACAAGTGGGCCCAGATCACCGACGAAGCCGGGCGCGAGGCCTATACAGGCGGCCACATGCAGACCCAGAAATTCATGCGCAAATTGGCGGGATGACGTAGCGTCATCCGCGCCCTTGCGGCAACAGATTACGTTTCGGATGGGAGATGACCCGATTTGGGCATGCCACCGGCGGCCGTCTCGTTTACTAACCCGGCCGCATGGAGCTCCTTTTCGCTCTCCTCGCGATCCAGACCGCCGCCACTCTCGCGGCTGGCGTCTGGTTGTGGCGTCGGCTCGATCGCCAACAGACTGAGATCGCCGAACTGCGCGAGGCGCTGGGCGCCAAGGGCGCTAGGCGCGCCAAGGTCGCAGGCGCACGCGGCGCAACGGCAGACGTCATTCCACTGACCGTGGCGACAGAGACCGAAGCGCCGCCCTCCGAACGAGCGTTGCGCGTGTGGAAGCTTCCGTCCGCTCCGGCGATCACGCTGTCCGCCGAAGGTTTCTCGGAGGAAACAGCACGGGGCCTGATCCTTGGATCCCTGGCTTTCGCGCCGGCCCTTGGTTTTGCGTTCGGCGCCGACACCGCGACGATCATCGCGAGCGGCTTGGCCATTGGCGCAGCCATGATGGCGATCGCCCACCGGCCCGCCTGGCGAGCCGCGGCATGGGCCGCAGTGGCCACCTCTGGCGCCTGGGGGCTCGTCGGTTTTTCGCTTGGGTCGGCGCACGCAGAACCGGCGAGCTACTCCATTTGCGCGACGCTCGCGGCGATCGTCGGCCTCTTCCACGCACATCATCACCGCGTCAGCACCGGCGTCACAATGGCGCTGACTATGACCATTGCGGTGCTCGCGCTGGCCCTGCAGATCGGCATGGTGAGCGCCGCCGGCGTCGGGTTCGCCTTTATCGTCGCGGCCGCGGCGATCACCGGTGCGCTCAGCTTGCGGCTGGAAGGCATGCATTTCGGCGCGTTCGGCGCCGCCTTGCTTGGTCTATTCGTTCTGAGCGGACAACCGAGCGCGTCGATCTGGTTCACACCGGCGGCGGCTTGGGCCGGGGCGATATTCTTCGCCATCGCTGCCATCCGCGTGCCGCAGCTAGGCGCACGTGGGCTCGCAATTGCCGGCACGGGCGCGCTCGCACCGCTGATGGCGATCGCGGCGCTCTACAATGCGCAACATGGACTCGCAGATCGCTACGCGGCGGCCGCTGGCTTCGCCATCGTCGCGGCGCTCCTGGTTGGCGTCATCGTCGCCGCAACCCTACGCCGCGAACGCGGATTAGACGGCCTGAAGGCAACGCTCTGGGTCTTGCTCGCCGGCGTCTTCGCGGCGTTCTCCGCAGCTATCGCGATGGCTGCGCCGCCAATGCTTGCCGCGCCCGCCTTCGCGCTCGGCGCTCTCACCTTGAGCGCGATCGATCTTGGGCTGCCGTCGCGTGCGTGGCGCGTGTTTGCATGCTTGTGCAGCTTCTTCGCGGTGGTTCTTGCGTTCGCGACCGCCCACATCCTGCTGCGCGAAGAAAGCACTTGGCCGAGCTTTGCGCTGATTGGGCTGGGCGTCGTGGCGCCAGCGCTGTTTACCGGCGCCGCGGCCTGGGCTGCAAAGCGGCGCGAAGCACGCGTGAGCGCGGGCTTCCTCGAGAGCGTCGTGATTGTGCTGGGCGTGGCGGCGGCCTGTCTCGCCATCCGCGTCATCTATTCCGGCGGGGCGCTGTTGCTCCAGCCGATCAGCTTTGCGGAGCTGGGAGCGCACTTGAGCATGTGGCTGCTCGCGGCACTGGTGGTGCGCATGCGCGCGCGACATGGCGTGCGCCGCGTCCGTATCGCCTTCTCCAACACAATGCTCGTGATTGCCCTCATCTCCATGCTGATCGCTGTCGCGCTCTGGGTCACGCCGTTCTGGGCGCCGCGTCAATCCGGCGCTGGCCTAATCGGCCGCGACACGTTCGGCTTCCTTGCGCCGGCGCTGGTTCTGCTTGCGCACGCCTGGCTGTGGCGGAAGCGCGCCGCCGAAGCTCAAACCCGCATGACCCTCGCCACGGGCGCGCTGTTGCTGGCGGCATTCGTCACGCTTGAGGTGACGCGCGCGGACAGCGATGCCGATTGGCTGGGCGCCGTCGTCGGCGCGCTCTCGTTCGCCGCCGCTATCGGCGTGAACTTCATCCCAGGCGTGGTGCGCGTGCGTCAGGTGACTTCGAGGTAGATTTCCAGCGCGAGCGGCGACGCCAAGAGCGCGTTGATGCGAGGCATCGCGCGCTTCAGGTGCGGCGTCTCGGCGTGCCCCTGAAAGGCGGCCCAATCCGAGAAACGTGCGTGAACCGCGAAGTGGTCGGGCGAGCCCATGGCGCGTGTGACGTGGTAAGAGGTGCAACCCTCTTCCTCGTTGCGCACGCGGTGAGCCAAATCACTGAGGATAGAAATGAATTCGCTGCTTGAGCCGGCGCACGTCTCGACGCGAACAACCGCGCACACAGGCCCCTGTGGCGGTGCTCGTTTCCGCTGCTCTGAAGATTTTTCGCCCATGCGCCGCCACCCCCCCCGGTGAGCAATACGCAATGTTAGGCGTCAAGTTTTGCCGACCGCAACCCTGGCCGGCAGCTGGACCTCAGCTGCCCCAGCAGGCGTAGGCGACTTCTCGCATCCGGGCCGGGCCGCCATCCATGTAGGTGACGGTTTCATTGTTCACGGTGACGGAGAGCCGATCATTCGGCTGCACGGCAGCCAGAATCGGAGGCCGCTGCGGGAGATTGATCACCACGGTGCGGTTGCGGCCGCGCCCCTCGAACGTCATCGGCACATTCACAGCCATGACGCCGATGCGAACGGACGCTTGCGTCGCGCCGCGAGTGCGGCGCTGGGCGGGGAGCGTGTAATCTGTGAGCACGATGTCGCCAGTCGGCGGACGGCAGGTCAGCGTCGCTGTGGTGCGGCCGCGATTATCGCGTTGCGTGGCGGTAGCGACGCCTTCGACATATGCGTAGCTCCAGCCTTCCTGCTGCTGCGCGGGGCTCACACTCGGCACCGCTATTGCCGCAGCGCAGACAACACCAACCAACAGCTTGCGCATTCCGGCTCTCCTCCCGCGTTCTCGCGACGGCTGCTTAGCACGCCGCGCCCCCCGGGGGCGATGCCCCAAAGCGGTTTAAGCTTCGTAACAATCAGCTCGCACGGGCCAACAAATCGCCACCTTGCTCCAGATCCAGCAGGATTTGCTTGCGTTCCATACCGCCGCCGAACCCCGTCAGGCTGCCATTGGCGCCGATCACGCGATGGCACGGGATAATCACAGGAATTGGATTGCGCCCATTGGCAGCGCCGATGGCGCGCGTGGCTTTTGGCGAACCAATGGCCTTCGCCTGCTGTGCATAAGACCGCGTCTCGCCGTAGGGGATCGTCTGCAGCGCGGCCCATGCCTTGCGCTGAAACTCGGTGCCTTGCGGGGCGACCTTCACTTTGAAATCGCGCAGCTTGCCAGCGAAATACTGATCGAGCTCGCGGCGCGTCTGGTCGATGATCTTGTCGGCGCCGAGTTCATATCGCGGCAATGGATACTTGCCGCCTTCGAACTCCACTTGCACAAGCGCTTTGCCGTTTGAGGTGAGCGTGAGCGGGCCGACCGGGCTGTCATAGATCGCGCTGATCATGTCTGAATTCCCTTCTTCGCCGCGCGACGCCACAAGCGAATGGCTGCGTACGCGCGCCAAGGTTTCAAGTGTTCGAGCGTCTCGCCCTTGCGCCCGAGCGCATTGATGATCGCGATGTCTGTCGCGGGGTAGGCATCGGGATCGCCGAGCGCGCGCATGGCCACGTACTCGATGGTCCACGGACCAATGCCGGGAATTTCGTCAAGCGCGGCGCGGCCTGATGCGATGGCGCCGCGCGCTAGCGGAAGCTTGCCGTCGCACGAAGCAACCGCCAGGCGGTGCAGCGTTTCGGCCCGCTTCACCGGGAGGCCGATCTTCGCGATCGCCGCCGCGCCCGCATTGGCCAGCGAGGTTGCATCCGGGAAGGCGCGGTCAAGCCCTTCGGGGCCGCGCTCCAGCGTTGCGCCATACTTCGCGACCAATCGCTCGGTCAGCGTACGCGCGCCCTGCACCGTCACTTGTTGGCCAAGCACCGCGCGAATAGCGGTCTCAAACCCATCCAGCGCGCCCGGCACTCGCACGCCAGGTTCACGCTTCACGTCTTTGGCGAGCGAGACATCCTTGGCTAGGTGGGTGTCGACCGTCGTCATTTCCGCGTCGAGATCGAAGGCGCCGCGCACATTCGCCACGAGCGGACGCAAGTGTGGCGCGAGGTTCTCCGACAGCGTCAGCGCGAGCCCTTTCGGTCCCATGCCAACCTCCAGCCAGCCGAGTGCATCGCCCCATTTGAGTACCCGTGCGTAGGTCTTCGTATCGGCGCGCTCGACACCGGGCAGCGCACGCTTACCGAGAAAATCCAGCATCGGCGCGATCTGATAGTCGCCACGCGGCGACAGGCTGACGGTGAAGGTCTCGCCCCGCGTCAGCGCTTTGCGTCCGCGCATCTTCGATGGCGGCGCGCCGTAGCGATCCTTCATGGTAGCATTGAATCGGCGAAGCGAACGGAAGCCCGATGCAAACGCGATCTCGGTGATTGAGAGCGCCGTCTCATTTAGGAGCCGGCGCGCTGCAAGCAAACGGCCGGTTTGCGCAATCTCGATCGGGCTTGCGCCGAACTGCGCATTCATCACCCGTCGTAAGTGGCGGGACGTAACGCCGAGACCATCGGCCAAAGCTTCCAGGCCTTGCTCCTCGAGCGCACCCGCTTCGATCCGCGCATATGCAGCGGCTGCGAGCCGGGCGGGCGCGTCGATCGGCGCCAATCCTGGCGCGCGCTCGGGGCGGCAGAGCAAACATGGGCGGAAGCCTGCCGCTTCAGCGGCCGCAGCAGATGGCCAGAACGTGCGGTTTACACGCTTCGGCGTCCGCGCCGGGCAGATGCAGCGGCAATAGATGCCCGTCGACAACACGCCCACATAGAAGCGCCCGTCGAAGCGGCGATCCTTCGCGTCACATGCCGCGTGGCAGGTATCGGGGTCCAAGATCACGCGGCAAATATGGGCCGTTTCGCCTCGCCCGTCTCGCCGGATTCGGACATACTTGCAGCCTGCCGCGGAAGCTGCCTAGTTGGGCGACAGGGGGATATCGGGTTGAACATCAACACGCTCGGCCAAACGCTGGCCGCCATCGCCGCTTTGGTCTTCGCCGCGCCCGCGACCGCGCAACAGACAGCAGCGCCTCAGCCGCAGCGCCCAAACATCGTGGTTATCGTTGCTGACGATGTCGGCTTCACCGATCTCGGCGCGTATGGCGGCGAGGCCCGGACGCCGAACATCGATGCGCTCGCTCAGCGCGGCGCGCAGTTCTCACGTTACTATTCCTCACCGCTCTGCTCGCCTTCGCGCGCGATGCTGCTGACAGGCATGGACAACCACCGCACGGGGCACTCCACCATCATTGAAGTGCTGCCGCCGGAAATGCGCGGGCGTCCCGGCTACACCATGCATCTTGAGCCCGGTGTCGTGACGCTTGCAGCGCGCTTGCAGCGCGGCGGCTATCGCACCTACGCCACCGGCAAATGGCACTTGGGCCACGGCGAAGGCGATTTGCCGAACGCACACGGCTTCGATCGCTCGTTCGTGCTCGACGCGTCCGGCGCCGACAATTGGGAAGAGCGCCCGTATCTCCCGTACTACCGCTCAGCCGATTGGTTCGAGGACGGCGAGCGCGCGCATCTGCCGGACGACTTCTACTCAAGCCAATTCATCGTCGACCGCATGATCCAATACATGGACGCGGACACAACGCACACCGAGCCGTTCTTTGCCTACCTCGCCTTCCAGGCGGTTCACATTCCGGTGCAGGCGCCGCGTGAATTCAGCGATCACTATAGCGGCGTGTACGCCGGCGGATGGGAGGAGCTTCGCACACAACGCTGGCGGCGGGCGCAAGAGTTGGGTCTCATCCCTGCCGCCGCGCAGATTGGTCCGCCGCATCCGAGCCTCCGGCCATGGGCGGCGATCTCCGGCGACGAGCAGGCGCTCTATGCACGCAGCATGGAAGTGCACGCCGGCATGATTGAGGCGATGGATCACCACATAGGCCGCTTCATCCAGTATCTGCAAAACCACGGGCTGGCGGAGAACACGATCTTCGTCGTTACCTCCGACAACGGCCCCGAACCCAGTAATCCGGTGGCGGACCCGGACTTCCGCCGCTGGATGCGCCTCACCGGCTATACGCGGCGCATGGAAGATCTGGGCGAGCGCGGCTCGTTCGTGATGATCGGCCCCGAGAACGCCAACGCCACCGCAACGGGCGCGCTGTTTAAGTTCACCGCCGGCGAAGGCGGGCTGCATGTGCCGCTGATTGTCGCCGGGCCGAACGTCACGCAGCAGCGCATCGATGCGCGCGCCTTCGTCACCGACATCACGCCGACTTTGTTAGAGCGCGCTGGCGTCGCGCCTGAAGCCCCCGCGATGGACGGCTTCAGCATGAGCGGCTTGCTCGCGGGGACAACGCTTCACGCGCGTGAACCCGCAATTCCGCTTGGCGTAGAAGTCTCCGGTCACTCGGCGCTCTATCGCGGTGACTACAAGCTTGTGCGAACGCCGTCGCCACTCGGCGACAGCTCCTGGCGGCTCTACAATGTCGCGGATGATCCGGGCGAGACGACCAACCTCGCAACGCAGATGCCAGACCTCGCCGCCTCAATGCTCGCCGACTACGAAGCCTATGCCCAGCGCAACGGCGTGCTCGAACTACCGCCAGGATACGATCCGCAGGCGCAAGTCGCGCACAACACCCGCATGAAGACCTACCAGCGCTACTGGTGGATCTTCGCAGGCATTGCCGCGGCGGGTTTACTGCTGTTGGGCGGCGTGTTCTGGCTGATCCGCTTGTTCTTCCGAAAGCGAAAGGCCTGAGTTTAGGCCGCTTCGCGGTTCAGCGCGGTGAAGCGGCGCAGGTGATAATCAACGTTGCCGAAGGTGGCGTCGATCATCGTCACGCGCTTGAAATAGTGACCGACGCGCATTTCGTCGGTCACGCCCATACCGCCGTGAATCTGCACCGCCGCCTGACCGACGAAGCGGCCGTGCTTGCCGATCGACACCTTCGCCGCTGACACCGCCTTGGCGCGCTCTTCATCGCTTTCGCCGAGCTTAATCGTGGCGCGCAGCGCCATAGAGTAGCTTTCCTCGGCCGACATGAACATGTCGACCATGCGATGCTGCAGCACTTGGAATGTGGCGATCGGTTTGCCGAATTGTTGGCGTGTCTTCGCGTATTCGCGCGTCAGATCGCTCATCATGCGCATGCAGCCGACAGCCTCGGCGCAATAAGCGGCGTTGGCTTCATCGACGATCCGCTCGATCACCGGCAGCGCGCCATCGGCCGCGCCGACAAGCGCATCCGCGCCAACGCTGACGTTTTCGAAATAGACTTCCGCGGCGCGCGTATCGTCCATCGTCGGATAGTCGCGGGTCGAGACGCCCTTGGCGTTCTTAGGCACGAGGAAAAGCGAAATGCCTTTCGCGTCGCGCTGGCCGCCGGAGGTGCGCGCGCTGACCAGGAGATGATCCGCCTGCGGTGCGCCGAGCACGACAGCTTTGTGGCCGTTCAGCACGTAGCCCGCGCCGTCCTTTTTGGCGGTCGTAGAGACGTCGTTCAGCGCCCAGCGGCTCTTCGGCTCGGCTTGCGCGAATGCGATCACACGCTCGCCGCCAGCGATGGCGGCAAGGTGCTCTTCCTTCTGCGCAGCGCTGCCGGCGTATTTCAGCGCGCCGCCGCCAAGCACGACGGTCGGAATGTAGGGCTCAACCACGAGCGCTTTGCCGAACTCCTCCGCAACGACGTTGACGTCGAGCGGGCCGCCACCAAGGCCGCCGTACTCTTCCGCGATCGGCGCCATGAGCAGGCCAAGTTCAGCGAACGTCGCCCAATTCTGCTTCCAGGAATCCTCGCTCGCCAGAGCCGCGCGGCGCTTGTCGAAGTCGTACTGCTGCGCCGCCCATTTCGAGAGCGAGTCACGAATGGCGTTTTGTTCGTCAGTATAGTCGAAGTTCATTGGAAGCTCCCTACGGCGCACTCTTCACAGGCGAGCGGCGCGGGTCAAGCGGAGCCCCCTAACGCTTCCTGCGGCCAAACAGCAAATCGAAGAAACCGCGTTTCCGCTTGGGCGCTGCCGGCTCCTGCCATGGCCCAGGTGACGTCGCGGAGCGCTTCGGGGCCGACTTGGCGCGGCCATCGGTCGGCGGCAGCGCTGTTCGCGGCGGTGCGGTTGGGTGCGACTGCGGCATGGCGGCGGGCCGGCGCGGCGCAGCGCCAGACACAGCCGCTTGCAGGCGTTTGGCAACGGCCATCGCCTCGCCATTCCAAGTCATCGCGTCCTTGCCCTTGATCAGCGGCAGCTTTGAAAGATCGGGCTTGCCGACGATCAGCGGCACGACCTTCTTCTGCCCGCTTACCTCCAGCGAAAGCGCCGTGTTCACCTCAACGATCGGCCAATCTTTGGCGACCGAGGTCGGCGAAATGATCGCAAGCACTGTCCGCGCCGAGCCGAGTGCGGTGTTGATCTTCTGCGTGAAGCTCTGCCCCCAACCGATGTGCGCTTCGTCGAGAAAAACCTTGAGGCCGAGCTTCTGGCAGGCCTCAAAGATCGGGCGCGCGACTTCCTCTTTATCTTCGCTGGCGTGGCTCAAGAACACATCGTAATCGTCGGCGCCGAAAACCATCTGGCGGATAAACCGCGACGGGTTCGGATCCAGCTTCAACACCTGAGCACAAAGGTTGAGGAAGACCGTATCTTCCTGCCCGCGCACCATCTTGATGAAGGCGAGCTGACCATAGACGACATTGCGGTAAGCGCGGTCATAGTTGGCGGGAAGGTGCAACCATCCGCGATGCTTCTGATAGTGCTCGCGCGCCGCGGGCTCGAGTCCGTGCTTTTCCCAAGCATGCAGCATGGCGCGGACTTTGCGGATACGCTTGCGGCTGACGTTCGGCTTTGCGTTAACGCTGACGCCCGTGACGCTTTGGCGTTGGTCACGGCGCTGCAGGCGCACTTTCTTGTGGTTGACGGCAAAGCCGCTGGCGACCACCGCCCGCTCAAGCGCCTCGCCGACGCGGACACCGACAACGCCGCCTTCGCCGCGCGGCGAAACGGCGAGGTTTGCGGGAAAAGTCCCCTGATTAGTCGAGAAGGTGATGTCGTCGGCGTAGCGAGAGTAGCGAACACCGTTCTCTTTCGCGAGACGGCCAAGGCTGCGGTCCAGCTGCGCCGCGGCGAAGTTCGAGAGCGGCGGCGACGTTGGCGCACCTTGCGGCAAGCCGTTTCGGAAGGTGCACAATTGCGCGAGCACCGAGGCCGCGGCAGGGCCAACCTTGAACGGTGGCGCCATGAACAGACCGCGCACGCGGCCGAAGTTTACCGATGGAAAGAAGTCTTCGAGATCGACGTTCAGGACATAACGCTGACCGACATGCTGCTTGGCGTTGGTGAGAATGCTGCGCTCTTTGATGAAGCCGTGCGCGGCCGGGTGTGCGGCGTACATCCCGTGTAAAACCGGCGCAAACTTCTCCTGCAACTCTCTGATCAACCCGTTCGGCGAATAGATCTGCCGCATGCCGCCAGAACGCTTGGGAATTTCGAACGGCACGTAACGCTGCGCTTCCGGGGCTTTGTAAAGCGCATAAGTCAGCTTGCCGATCGAGACGCCAAAGTAGCGGGCGACGTCATAGGCTGTGTTAATCGGCTGGCCATTGGGGAGCCGCAAACCCTCAGCATCTTCAAAAGAAGGAGGCATCCCGTCCCTCGTACCTTACGATACCCGCCCGCAGGGCTGGGTATAAAGACAGACATTGTTTGTTCTGCCGCAGGATCGACAGCAGACGTAGAAGGACAGGATGCCTTAGGCGTACCAAAGCAAAGACATGCGCGCGGAGTCAATCCGCGCGCGCAGAGATGTCTAGGCTTTCACAAGGCTTCAGAGACCCAGAACCATCTTGGCGATGATGTTGCGCTGGATTTCGTTTGAGCCGCCATAGATCGAGGCTTTGCGCCAATTGAAGTAGACCGGCGCCGCAGGGCCTGCGTAGTCCGGACCAACCGCAAACTCGTTGTCTCCTAACCCACGCGGGAACGGTTGCGCATAATTGCCAACGGCTTCAAGCGTCAGTTCGGTGAGGCGCTGCTGGATTTCCGTGCCCTTGATCTTCAGCAATGAGCTTTCGGGCCCCGGGCCCTTACCCGCTTGCTCGCGGGCAAGCGTGCGGAGCTCAGTCATCTCAAGCGCTGAGAGATCGATCTCAAGCTCACTGAGCTTGCGTTGGAACTCATCATCCTCGAGCAGTGGCTTGCCGTCGTCGCCGATCTCGGCTTTCGCGATCGACTTGAGACGCTCGACGTTGCGCTTCGAGCGCGCCACGCCGGCGATGCCTGCGCGTTCGTGCGCCAGTAAGAACTTGGCGCAGGTCCAGCCTTTGTTTTCTTCGTAGATGCGCTGATCGACAGGCACTTTCACGTTGTCGAGGAAGACGTCGTTCACTTCGTGGCCGCCGTCGAGCAACTTGATCGGGCGAACGGTCACGCCAGGCGACTTCATGTCGATGAGCAGGAAGCTGATGCCTTCTTGCTGCTTCGCATCGGGGTCGGTGCGGCAGAGGAAGAAGCCCCAGTCGGCATATTGACCAAGCGTCGTCCACGTCTTCTGGCCATTGACGATGTAATAATCACCTTCGCGCACGGCGCGGGTTTTCAAAGATGCAAGGTCCGATCCCGCGCCTGGCTCCGAATAGCCTTGGCACCACCACACCTCGCCCGAGAGGATGCCCGGGAGAAAGCGCGCCTTCTGCTCAGGCGTGCCAAATGTGTAGATGACCGGACAGCCATGGAGACCCCAAACGGCAGCGGCAGGATCGTCTCACCGCGCGCATTCTCTTCGAGCCAGATGTAACGCTGCGTCGCGGTCCAACCGGTGCCGCCATATTCTTTAATGGCTTGGCGCCGACAACCCTTCTTGCCGAGGATTTTGTGCTGAGCGGGAACTCTTCCTTCGTCAAATCCTCGCGGAGAACCTTGCCCTTCAGGTTCTTCGGATAATTCTCTTCAATGATGAACTGCCGCACTTCATTGCGGAACGCGATCTCTTCCAGCGAAAAAATTCAAATCCATGATGTGTCAGGCCCACGCGCGCGAACATACGCGCGTGCGATGAAGACGTTGGTTTTCCGCTTCAACTCAGAGCGTGCCTCGGGCTGGATCAACAGCTGGGCGTCAGGCACGGGCTTCCGCCCACGGCGCGCTCTGGGAGCGGGACGCGGCGTCTCCGCCTCACGTTGCGCAACGTTCGGCCGCGAGATGGGCGCGGCGGGCGATTGCGGCGCCTGATCGAGCCGTTGTTCAGCAGGCGCGCGGCGCGTGTCGGTGATTTGGCAGTCGATGACGTCGTTCTCAGCCGCAGCCGCGAACGGCGCCGTCACCGCTGTAATCAATCCGGCAAGAAGCAGCACTCTCATGACACGTCCCCTCCGCGCATGGGCCCAACGGACCCAAGCGCCGTTCGAGCTTTAGACTGCGTGATCTTCCCCGTCGCCGCCGGCGAGGCTGGCGTTGGAGCAGGCTGCGGCTCGCTCAGAGCGCAGCGTAGCCTGATCCGCGGGGGTTTGGCTGTTCACAGCTTGGCGAGCGATAGATCTAACTTCCGCTTGCGCCTCGGCCACCGTGGCGGCGGCTTGACGCTGGCTTTCGGCGTTCAGTTCATAACGTGCGTCAGCGATCGGGGCGCCCGAAACGTCCTCATAGGCCGCGCAGCGGACGGCGGTGAGGAATTCGTCGCTCGACATCTGCGGCCCCGCCGCGGCAAGCGCGAACGGCACGGCAACCACAGCAGCGGCGGTCGTGGCGATGAGAGCAAAACGCATGATACTGACCCTCCAAGTCGAAGACTGGTTACTTTCCAGCCTGTCTCGCTTTTGGGATGCTGCGCCGGGGGGCGTTGGATGCGTCCTTGCCGCGATTTCAGACTGATATCGATATGCGATAAGTATTATCGATAGTCAACGCGTTTTTATCGAAAAACGATACATTCCGACGGCGGGTTGATTTGCGTGCTAGAAATCAAACTCTTAGCTAACGAGAACCTATGCAGCCGCCGCCGATTTCAACGCCGTGCATCAAGCTCTGCGCCGTCAGCGGTCAGACTGGTCAATGCATTGGGTGCGGCCGAACGCTCCAAGAAATCGCCCGTTGGGGCGCGATGGATGAGGCCGAGCGCAAGGCGATCATGGCCACGCTCGCCTCCCGCCTCGAGGCGCAGCCCCGCTAGGCCAGCGCCTCGCGCAACATGTTGAGCGCGAGCACGGCCAACACCACCGCGAACGAGCGCTTCAGTATGAGCTGTGGGAGACGATGCGCCAAACGCGCGCCTATCGGCGCGGTCACCGTCGTGAGCAGCGCCAGGAACACGAACCCCGCAAGGTTCACGTAGCCGGCGGACCAAGGCGGTAGTCCTTCGTGGCCCCAACCCACAACCGCATAGCCAATCGCCGCCGGTATCGCGATCGCCGCGCCAAAGCCCGAGGCGGTTGCGACGGCTTGATGGATCGGTCGGCCACAGAGCGTCATGACCGTGACGCCGATCGCGCCACCGCCGATGCCCATGAGCGCCGACAGCAAGCCGAGCGCGCCTGCAACGACGGCGCGCCATACGCCGCGCGGCAACTCCGAGAATAGGCGCCAGCTTGGTTTGGCGAACCCCATTTGCGCGGCGATCAGAAGCAGGCCGCCGCCAAAGATCAGCAACAGCGCTTCAGTGTTTGCGATGCCGGCTGCGCCAGCGCCGATCAGCGCGCCGAGCGATATCCATGGGGTCCACGCCTTAAGAATATCAAAGTCTACCGCGCCCGCCTTGGTGTGCGCCGAAAGCGACCGCCACGAGGTCGCGACAATCGTTGAAAGAGACGTGCCGACAGCAACGTGCATGCGCACAGCCTCATCGACACCAAGCGCGGTAAACACGAAATAGAGCGCCGGCACGATCACCACGCCGCCGCCGATGCCAAACAATCCGCCGATGAAGCCCGCCGCCAAGCCAGCAACGATCAGCCCCGCCGCGAACCAGATAAATTCAGGATTCATGCGGCCTGCGCGTGCGCCTGGCTGACTTGCGCTAAAGCCTCACGCACGACTTCAACGCCTGCGCCCGCCTTCACGGCGCGCTCAGAAAGCACGCGCCGCCACAGCCTCCCGCCGGGCTGCGAGGCGAACAGCCCGAGCATATGGCGGGTCATGGCGTGGAGTTGCACACCAGCAGCGAGATGACGTTCGATATATGGAATATAGGCCTCTACCGCCGCTTCGCGGGTTGCGTTCGGCGCTGCACGACCGAACACGCGCGCGTCTACCTCCAACAACACGGCTGGCGTCTGATAGGCAGCGCGCCCGAGCATCACGCCATCCAACCCGTCTCTCTCGGCGAGCCCATGATCGAGGTCGCGGAGACCGCCGTTGAGGATGATTTCCAGTTCCGGCCGCTCGCGCTTCAGCGTCCGCACGAGTTCATAATCGAGCGGCGGCACGTCGCGATTTTCCTTTGGTGACAGCCCCGTCAGCCAGGCCTTGCGAGCATGAACGATGAAACTCTTGCAGCCTTCCCGCGCGCAAGCATCTACCAGCGTGAACAGCGCCTCACGCGGCTCCTGATTGTCGACGCCGATGCGCGACTTGATCGTCACTTGAATCTCCGGCGCCGCTTCCTGCGCTGCGGCCCAGAGCTTCGACACCAAGTGCGGCTCACGCATCAGACACGCGCCAAAACGGCCGGACTGCACCCGGTCCGAGGGGCAACCAATGTTCAGGTTGATTTCGTCATAGCCCCAGTCCGCGCCGATCCTAGCGGCCCGCGCGATCTTTGCCGGATCGCTGCCGCCGAGTTGCAGTGCAACGGGGTTCTCGATGTCAGAGAAACCAAGCAACCGCTGGCGGTCGCCGTGGATCACGGCATCGGCTGTCAGCATCTCACTATAAAGCAGCGCAGCGCGCGTCAGCTCGCGATGAAACGCCCGGCAGTGCCGGTCGGTCCAATCCATCATGGGCGCCACGCTGAATCTACGCGATTGAATTGTCATCGTTTTTCTGCAATATCAAACACGTCGTGTGCAGCGCGTGTGCACCTGAGTTCACCTTGTGTCCGCTCAATTCCGGTGAATTCCGATGGGTGCGCACACGGAGCGCACACGATCTTTTCTGGCGCGGAGGCGTGTGCAGTGGCGGTCATCGTCCAACTCAAGTCCGGAAGCTGGCGGGTCCAGGTCCGACGCAAAGGCCAATACGCGTCAAAGACCTTCCTGCGCAAATCCGACGCTGACGAATGGGCGGTTCAAACGGCTCGTGACATCGATGGCGGGAAAAGGCCGTCGAAGCAGGTCCGCCGCCACGATACTCCGACCTTCGGCCATTTGATCGACCTTCACCTGAATGACCTCGCCGAGGTGGGAAAGACTCTGCGTCGCTCCAAGGAGCACGTGCTGCGCCGCCTCAAGGAAGATATTGGCGACACCCCGCTGAAAGACATGACCAAGGCCGAGCTGATCACATTTGGCCGCCGGCGCGCGAAGGAAGGCGCCGGGCCAGCGACGCTTGCGATCGACTTCTCGTTCATTGGGACGGTGATGACCCACGCCGCGGCGGTTCACGATATCGAGGTCGATCCGGAGCAGATCCGTTTGGCGCGCTACGCGCTTCGCCGATTGGGCCTCATCGCCAAGGCCAAAGAGCGTGATCGCCGGCCGACTGCAGACGAACTCAAACGCATCCTGCACCATCTCGATACTGCGCCGCGCGTGGAAATCCCGATGGGTCGGATCGTCCGCTTCGCCATCGCAACCGCGATGCGCAGCGAGGAGATTCACAAGGTCCGCTGGGACGATCTCGATGCCGATCGCAAGACTGTGCTCATCCGTGACCGGAAAGACCCGCGCAAGAAAGATGGGAACGATCAGTTCGTGCCGCTCGTCGGCTTCACCGGTTTTGACGCCTGGTCCCTGCTCCAAGAGCAGCGCGAATGGACGCGGGTGAAAGACCGTTGCTTTCCCTACAATCACCGCTCGGCCGAAACGGCGTTTCGGCGCTGCACGCAGGCGCTAAAGATCGACGATCTGCATTTCCACGACCTGCGCCATGACGGCACCAGCCGTTTGTTCGAAGCCGGACTCGCCATCGAGCAAGTGGCGCTGATCACCGGCCACAAGGATTGGAAGCAGCTGAAGCGTTATACCAACCTGCGGCCCGAAACGCTGCATACGCTACCCAACAAGCCGCTGGTCGTCGATACGATGAGCAAGCCTAACCGAGAGTCGACGAACGTTCCTGCGCTTCCAGCCAACGTCGTACTTCTCCGCACTCATAGAGAATCCGTCGACCAGCCTTAATAAAGCGCGGACCACGACCGCTCATCCTCCATTTCGCAAGTACCGATCGGCTGACCCGCAGAATCGAACTGACGTCATTGATCTCTAGAAGCTCGAAGACGGAACGACTGGATGATGGAACCGGAGCGATGTTATTCATTTGCGTGCACACAGAATGTGAAAGCGGACGCTTAGAAGAGTGCCGTCGGGCTTAGATGAAGCAACGCGTTTATCCGCGCAGTTGATCGGCGTTCATCACGTGCTCTGACCCGTGAGTTCATTTGTTATGCGAGGCCGCGTAGTCTCGTTGATCGCGACGTCACCCCGCGTTTCTGGCGCCCGTCCTGGCCGTTGCCTGCTGTGGCGCCGCGTTGCAAGACGCGTGTTGCCTTGTTTCGCCAACCAGAAGAAATGCGGTTTACCGCTCAAGGCCCAACGATGGGGTGGTTTTGATCTTTCCTGCGGCGATGGAGATCGAATAGCTCTTACCCACCGCCAAGTTTTGGTTCTTGCCCAGCTGTAGCAACGCCACGCCGTCGCTACGTTCGAGCATCGCGAACCGTCCTCGATGCAACATTTTCACCGCCCGGACGGTCCAGTCTCGTTCAAGACCGTCGTCAATGGCGATCGCGCGCTTACCCGTGAGCTTGGCGAACGCATGCGTCTCATGCGCCAGCTCACCATCTCGAAGGCGCTTCAGCGCGCTGTCGGCGAATTCAAACCGGCCGGTGAGATCGCGTCCGCCGGTTTTCTCACGCTCGTGCCAGGCGATGCGTTGCGCGAGCGCGTCCTTCAATGCCGGGGTGGCCGGCAAGCGCCCCGCCTCGCCGGCGATGCCCCGGGCCAATTCCCGATCGAGTTCGGTTTCCGCGCGGGCCGCAATCTGCTGATCGAACGGCAATGCTGAAAGCGTGTGAATCTTGACGCGATTGCCCCGGCCTTTGTGGCGAAGCGGTTCGATCGCCACGAGGCTCCCCGGTTGGAGGCCGGCCACGGCGCGCCCGCGCACGTTCGCGAACACGGGGCCGTGGGTGGGGCTGCGGACGATTGCGTAAGCCTTGCCAGGTCCATCGCCGCGTCGCCCGACCTCGATGACCTCGCCCGCGAAGCCCCCCATCGATGGCCTGTAAAGTCTGAGCTTGCCTTCGCCGGGCGCGAGTTCACGGCCAAGCCGCTTGCGAATATCGACACCCCGGCCGATCTCCTGCAGCCGCTCGCTCCAATCCGGCGCGAAGCGAAACCGGTCACGCTTGTCTTCCCGCGCCAATCCCATGCCCGCGAGTTCCCGGACCCGATTGCGCAGCGCCGCCCGCAGCACCGGCTCCAACGCCCGGCCGATGGCTTGAATGCGGATGGCGCGGCCGGACTTGATCTCGCTCTCAAGCAGCTGATCGAGCCGCGTATGCCGCGGCGCCCGTGTCTCCCGTTCCAATGCCAGCCGTTCATCTTCCCGCCCGCGATTGCCGAGCATCTCGGTCGCAACATCGCGCGCAGCGTGGCGGAGACCCCAGCCAACATAATCACGTGGGATGACGAGGTCGGGCCCGTCTCTGCGCCTGCCACGCAGGATGATGTGAACGTGCGGGTTGTCCGTGTTGTGGTGGTCGACCGCGACCCAATCCAGCTCCATGCCTAGATCGCGTTCCATCCGCGCCATGGTGGCGCGGGTGAAGTCCTTCAGGTCTTCAATGCGCGCGCCACTCTCCGGCGCCAGCATTAGCCGGAAGTGACGCTTGTCCTCGTGCGCCCATTCCTCCAGCCGCGGGAGCGCGTCGGCCTCGTCATGCTCACGGTCGTAGAACTGCCCCTTCTCACCGTCTGGTCCCGCGCCGTCCCGCTCCAGATACTTGCCATGCGCAATGAGCCTGCCCGCAGCGCCTGCCCCATGGCCCTGGTAGAAAACCGTAGCCACGACGCGCTGACGAGGGTCAGAGGCGAATGCAGTTTTTCCGCCCGCGAGGCGAGCACGGCGGCCGCTTCCTTTGCGCTCCGACATCAGCTTTGAGAGCTTCGCACCAAGATCGCCGCTGCGTGCGTTCGGCGATCGCGCGCCCTTGTGGACCTTGCCTTTGAGGCCGTCATCGTCGCGAAAGACGCGCACCTCGCGCGCGGCGCTCAGCGTGTGGTCGCGTTCGTTCGGCCGCATGAGCGGCGAGGCAGCCAACAGCTCTGATATCGATGCCTTGGGCATGTGCGGCGGCGTTCATCGTTGAAATCACGCCGGTACGGCGCGTTTCGCCGCGCTAGAATTCGCGTTGCCGCGAGAAAACGCCAGGCGTTGCAAGCCTCAGACGAAAACCTGCCGCACTCTTTATCTTGCTGTACACGTTGGTTTTTGCGATCATGTCGTTGTTGTACAAGTCGATACTTGACGTGACAAAACATGCGAACGCGCGATCATTTGCGACGATTCCAATCTGAGCCAAGGCAGGTGCAGAAACTTGGCTTGCGCGGTGCATGCACCTTCCTCTGGAGGCTTGTCGCGTGACCTGGTTGGCGCATCTGCGCACGATCGTGATTGCACTGAGCACATTCACGTTCTGCTGCGGACTGGTCACGCAGACGCTGGCGCGCGCCTTGGACTATACGGCAGCGCTTGGTCCGCCCCTGTTCGATCTGGGAAGTCTGCGCCTCTATGCGCCGTTCTCGTTCTTGAGCTGGAGTGTTTCCTGGGCGCCCGTCGCGCCTTCCATGCTGCTCCTGTCGATCGGCCTTGCACTCGTGTGCGCACTTGCGGCGTATGCGGTGGCGATTGTGTTCGCAAAGCTTGAACCGATCGGACTTGCCGAACCCTCGCCCTGGCGCGATTTAGCCTCGTGGCGTGAGCTGGGACATTACGGGCTATTGCGGGACGAGGGCTTGGCGCTGGGCGCCGTGCGTCGTCATGCGTGGGCCACATACCGAACCGTGCGCAGCGACGCGCGCACATGCGTCTTCCTCGGAAAACCGGAGCACACAGATGATGCTGTCCTGGCCGCGCTGGCGTCTTGGGCCGGGACGCTCGTACTTGTCGATGCGCGCGGGACCCTGGCTGAGCGGCTTGGTCGCAAAGATGTTTTGCGGTTCGCGCCGGGCCGCAGCGACGCGATCTCGATCAATCCCCTGCTTGCGCTTCGCACCGGACCGTACGCCTGGAATGACGCACGCCAGCTCGCCGGCGCCCTCCTCGCCAATACCTACGAAGTGCCGCAGACTGCCATCGACGCCTTTGCGCTCCTCATGCTCGATCAGCTCCTGTGCGCCCCACTTGAAGCGCGCACGCTCGCGACCCTGCGTCATCGCCTGATCGATCGGGCAGCGCTCGTCGCCAGTCTCTGCAGCCGCTGGAGTCCAGAGCCCAAAGCAGATGCCACGCCCGCGATCTGGGAGATGGTGCGTGTCGCCCGGGCGCAGCGCGCGGACCCGGATCGGGCGCTCACCGACTTCGCTCGCATCGATCAAGCGCTCGCCATCTTTGCCGACGCTAGGCTCGTCAGCTCCACCAGCGCACATCATCTCAATTGGGCTGACTTCATCTCACCACCCGCGCCGCAGACGCTGGTGGTGTCCCTCGGAATCATCGGCCCGCCTGCAGCGTCGCTCGTTGAGGCATTGTCGGCGCAGCTTGCAACGCAGCATTCCTGCGCTCGCGACGCCTCGCCGCTGATGCTGGCCGTCGAGGCCGACGCTGCGCGGCTCCTGGTCGAGCAGCTCGGAGCCACATTACCGGTCGGCCCCAACACCAAGCTGCTTTTTCAAGCCAATGATATCACCCAAGCAGAGTGCTTAATCGGCGCCAGTCATCGCGCGAGTTCAATCGTCCCCATTGGCCCTCAGACGGATGCGAGCGCGGAGAGCCTGAGCCGTCTTGCGGGCTATTGCACCGTCTATGGACCCATATCGCACGAGATCCATCGCTGGCGGCGCCTGTTGTTTCCCGACTGGGTCAAACAAGAGGTGGAAAGGCTTCCGACGACGGCGCTAGAATCGGCCTTGCCGAGCGATGCGCTTCTCGTGGCGCCAGACCACAAGCCGGTGCGCATGCGGGTCCTCGTAGGCGGCGGCGCGACCTGCTTCATGGCGCCCACCGCGCCAGCGCGGCACGATTGGTCCGCCCCTCCCGCCGATAGTGTTCGACTGCCCGAGCCGCTGGCGGCGGACACCGCCTCACCCGTTCTTGCCGGTCCGACCGCGACGAAACTGCGTCGCGTGCTGGCGCGCACGGCAACAAAGCCCACCAACAAAGGAGCGCGCACCAAATGAGCCTCAAACGTCAGCTTAC
>JAWKUX010000026.1:0-26201 GCA_041398325.1 Hyphomonadaceae bacterium
GATAGTTCCGTGCGCTGCACTTCGCGCCATTGCAGCGTATGCGAAATGCTCCGCCGGTCGCGCATGAACTCACACTGTGTCGGTCGCATCACGAAGGGATTGCCGCTGTCGATGAGGAGTGTTGGCGCGCGCTGAATGCGCTGCGACTCAATTGACCACACAGCGCTAAAGCCCCCAAGCTTTTGCGCGGCGAAGTCCTCCGCGGAAACGCCGTCGCACGAAAGCAGCACGGCTCCCTCGAGCGAGGCCCCCTCTTCCGCGCCCTGATGCGAGAACACCACGTAGCTGTCGCCACGGCGCGTCATGATGAGCCCAGCCCATTGAATCGTGCTCGCCACATACGGGCTGCGCCACCAAATGTGCTTATCGCCCGCGACGTTGGCGAAACCCGCCATCGTCGCGAAATAGCCCTCGATGGTCTCCACCTCATCGGCTCGTTGCAAAGCCAGCGTCCGCCCCGCTTCGAGCCGCTCACGAAACGCAGTGTCGTTGATCGTGCGCGAAAGCGCGGGATGATCTTCCATCAGCAGCTGATACGCCGCCTCGACATCGGCACGGGTAATGTCGCCCCAGGATGCAGCCGTATTGACGCTCTGCGCCGCCGCCGACGTCACAGTCGCGCACATCAGCAGGCACGCTAGGATTAGCCGCTTCATCGAAACCCCCGACGCCTACCCACCGAACATGCCACCAATCAGTCCGGCGATAGCACCCATCACGGCGACCCAAAGACCACCGACCAAGCGTCCCACGCCGACAGCAAAGCTTGGCACAAGCATGAGAGCCAGCCCAAGCACGACCAACACCATGATCAAGGCGCCGAATAGGCTTCCACGCTTCAACGGACCGTCGCCTCCCCACTGTGCTCGGACATGTAGCTTAGTCGCCCCGTGCGGCCAGCACAAAACGGCCGTGGGCTTTGCCCACGGCCGGAGTGCAGTAGTCAGGAGGGTTTCAGCGACTAGCTTTGTCGTCGCCAGCCGCTGGTTGTAGCTTAGTAACGCGCCCGTAGCGTGATGCCATAGGTGCGCGGGTCGCCAAGGAACGCCCCTTGCGTCGGGCCCAGGGTCCCGAGTTGCAGCGGCACGTCGAACATGATCTGGCCGTAACCCTCGTCCGTTAGATTGCGCCCCCAGATTTCGAGCGACCAGCGTTCGTCTTGCGGTCCGATGCCGATGCGGCCGTTGAACAGCGTGTACGCAGGCTGCAGCTTCGACGGACGCAAGTCCGAACCGGTGCTCTGATCGTCGACATAGCGAGCGTCGAGATAGAACAAGGCGTTCATGTTGCCAAAGATCGGCCGCTCATAGGTGATCGCCGTCGTTGCGGTCCATTCCGGCGAGTTGGTCAGTTGCGAGTTCGGCAACCGCGCCAGCGTCAGTTCGCCGGTGATCGGGTTGCGGTTCTGCTGCACCCAGCCGCCGCACGCGTTGATCGGCGAACAATCCGACCCATACGTCGCGTCGTTGTAGGCCGCGCCGCCTTGCAGCGAGAGACCTTCCACTGGCGTACGCCAGATGAAGTCCATTTCGACGCCGTCGACCTGCACTTCCGGCACCGTGGTCACGACAAACTGGATGCCGTTGAAGGTGTTGAGTTGGAAGTTCTCAAACTCGTTGTGATAGATCGCCAAGTTGAGCAACAAGTCATTGCCGAACCAGCCAGTCTTGATGCCAACTTCATACGCATCGACGAATTCCGCGTCGAATGAGGTATCCGGCGCGAGGCCATTGAACGCGTTGGCAAAGTTGCGGTCGAGGTTGAAGCCACCGCCTTTGTAGCCACGCGACACCGAACCATAAGCCGAGATGTTGTCGGTGAATTCGTGCCGCAGCGCGACTACGCCTGACCATTCATCTTCGCTGCGCTCTTGGTCGTAACCAACGGCGTCGAGATCCGTGCGAAGCCACGGCACGCAATAACCGGAACGCGCAACAGCGATAACCGTGGCGAAGCCCGCCGGAGCAGCTGACGCTGGGTTGCAGTTAGAGGCTGCCGCAGCGTAGCCAGCGCCAAGACCCGCATCCACACCGGCATCGGCAATCGCGGCGTCGAGCAGGACTTCACCGTCAAAGAACGTATTGAAGTCGGCAACAAGCGACTTGCGCTCGTGGGTGTAGCGCACGCCGAAGGTCAAGTCTGTCCGCTCACCGAGCGACCAGATGTTGTGCGTGAACAGCGCGATTGATCTTCCGTCTTGACGGTAGGTGTCGCGATAACCCGAGCCCACCGGCAAGCCGAGGAGCTCGTCATAGAGATTATTCACAACTGGCGATGCGCCCGCTGTCGGCGCCACGCCGATACCTGGATTGACCACGCCGCCGGTGAGAATGTCGTCGAGACCGGCGAAGTACGTCCCGTATTGCGAGCCCGTCACGAACGAGAAGGTGCGGTTGATCCGCTCGTTGGAGTAGAACGCGCCAACCAGCCAATCGAGATTGCCCGCCTCCCCAGCGAGCCGCACTTCCTGCGTGAAGGTTTGGAATTCTGTGCCGGGGCCGCCGCCCGGCACATAGAGGAGGTCAGCCTGCGAATAGTCGGAGTCGCTGTTGCCCTGCTGAGTCCAATTCCGGTACGCGGTGATCGACGTGAATGTGCCGATGCCAGTTTCCCAGTTGAACTCGGCTGATGCGCCGTAGTCCTCGAGGTTCTGCGCATAAGTGCGGTTCGCGAAGCCATTACGATCATCGATGTTGCCCGCGCCAAGAGCGCCAAGCGGCGTGCCAACACCGACGCCAGGCCCATAGCCGCCGAGGTTCGCAATCCATTGCTGACGGCCCGTGCCGTACGCAATCGGCGCCCCCTCAACGCCCGCCGCGCTCAAGATCGTCACCGGATTGCCGTTGAGCAGTACGGGATTGTAGATTTGCGCCGCGCAGCAGAATTCATTGCGTTCCGAGTAATCGACAATGAAGCGGCCTTCGAAATTATCGCTGAACTGCGCCAACAGCTGACCGCGGATCGTGTACATATCGCGCGTGTTTGAATCGTGCTGGCCCAGATTGTTCGTCGCACCGAGCAATGGGTTTGTGCCGCCGGTGTTCATGTCCATGAAGCCGTCGCGCTGCGCCATAGCGGCGAAAATCCACCAAACCGAGTGTCCTGCGAAAGCGGCGTTGACCGTCGCCGCGACGCGCGACTCGCCGAAATCGCCATAAGTGGCTTCGCCGCTCACCTCGAAGTCATTGAGGTCGGGCTGCACCGATGTGATCGTGATCAAGCCAGCGGAGGTGTTGCGCCCGAACAGCGTGCCTTGCGGGCCGCGCAGGACTTCGATCTGCTGCACTTCGCCGAGATCGGAGAGCGCCACGCCGTTGCGCGCGCGATAAACGCCGTCGACAAAGATGCCGACTGCGGACTCAAGGCCGGGGTTCGAGCCCTGAGTGCCGACACCACGCAGACGGGCCGTTGCCGAACTCTCAGATTCCGAGACGTTGAACTGCAGCGATGGCGCGACCGAGGTGAGATCCTGCACATCGCGAATGCCCGAATTCTCAATCATCTGCGCTGTCACCGGCGTCACCGCGACCGGCACTTCCTGCAACGCTTGATCGCGCCGCGTCGCGTCACGACGATGGTATCGTCTTCATCTTGTGCAAAAGCCGGCGTGGCAGTCACGGCGGCGGCCGCGCCGAGCGCCAAAGTGAAAGCAGCGCGCGCGCCTGCGCTGAGCAGATCCCGTTTCTTCGACATCACTTCCCTCCCGCTGTGTTGGAGCGATCTTTGCGCCGCGCCATACACAAGTGTATGGATACGCCTGTCGGCGGCTACCGTCGAGAAAAAAGGCGACTTTGCGGCGTAACGCACGCTACATGGCGCAGACGCAACATATCCTGGAACCATCTCATGGCGCCTCGCGCTGCAGTGCAAAATACAAGTCTCGACGCTGCGGCCTGGATTGAGGCAGCGTTCGACGCACTCGCTGAAGCCGGCATCGACGCCGTTCGCGTTGATCCGCTTGCGAGAAAGCTCGGTGTCACGCGCGGCAGTTTCTACTGGCACTTCGCCGATCGTGCTGCACTGCACACGGCGATGCTGAAGGAGTGGCGCAAGCGCCAAAGCTACCGGGTCGGCACGCGCATCGAGAGCCAAACCACAGCGCCGGATGAGCGTCTGAAGCGAACACTGGCGCTGCCCCTGAATTCCCTCCGCGCGCAAAACGTGCGGCGGCGATCGAGATCGCAATTCGAATCTGGTCGCGCCGCGACGCTGGAAACCGCAAAGGCGATCCCGGCATCGACCGTGTGCGGCTCAATCTTTATGCAAGGCTTCTTGAGGAGATGGGCTTCAGCTCAGCGATCGCGCGCGAGCGGGCGTTCCTGTTCTACGCGGCGCTTATGGCGCAAGCTTTCATCTGCCACTGACGGCGAAACCGACGTGGCGACAAAAGCCCACCACATTCTTCAGATTCGAACCAGCTAGCGGATTTTTCGACTTGGCCGTATTCGAGTCGACTGGTGTCTCGCGGCCAAAAATCGCCAACCGCTACCTTCAAGCGACCGCGCTCTTCGTCCACTTCAGACACCATGCCTTCGAAGCTCTGGAACAGGCCGTCCGAGACTTTCACCTTCTCGCCGATCTCGAAATGGATGAGCTGGCGCGGCTTCGCGGCACCGACTTCCGCCGCGCGACCGGGATGCGCTTCTCGCTTCATGATCGCTGGCCGGCTGCGGCTTGTTCTGTGTGCCGAGGAAGCCCGTCACCTTCAGCGTGTTCTTCACGGTGTAATTACGCCTCATCTGTCATTTCCATCTTCACGAGCACATAGCCCGGAAAGTGACGGTGCTGCCGCACTTTCTTCGAACCGCGCACAACTTCAGTGACTTCCTCAGTCGGCACCTGAATGTCTTCAAACTGGGCTTCGAGACCCTGGCGGCCAGCTTGATCGCGAATGGCTTCGGCGACCTTCGCTTCGAAGTTCGAGTAAGCGTGCACGATGTACCAGCGCGCCTTGCCGGCGTAACGCGGCTGAGCCTGCGTCGCTGACGCTTGCTGTTGTTCCTCGACCATCGTCTCAACCACCCAAACTGAAGCTCAAAATAAACTGCATGGCCAAGCGCAGCAGCGAGTCGACCACGAAGAAGAAGATCGCCGCGACAATACCGAAGATGACGACCATGATCGTCGAGACAGTCACTTCTTGACGCGTCGCCCAAGTCACCTTGCGCCCCTCGGCGCGCACTTCGCCGAAGAACCGGAACGGACCGCCACCCTTGCGCCGCGGTTCAACTTCGTGATCGGTCTGGTCCATCGACATTTGGCTTTTTCTATTCCCGTGATGCGCTTTACTTCGGACTGGCCGTCACCACCGACAAGGCGGGATGGCAGGAGTTGAGGGACTCGAACCCACGACCCTCGGTTTTGGAGACCGATGCTCTACCAGCTGAGCTAAACTCCTAGTCCAGACTCCCGGCTAGCCGCCCTCGTTGCGGGAAGGCCCGCGCGGAGTTTGGATTTAGGGAAGGCGGTCTTCTATGCCGAGCGTTGCCGCGGCGCAATGGCGCCTGAGCTGAAAACCCAGCCCCGCGCGGTCTCCCTGCCGTACCGCCATTCCGAAACCCGGCTCCGGGGCGATAAATCTTGCAAGCCGGGCCACAATTGGTTGGGTAGACCCTGGGGGATCTGATGAAGACTTGGCGTTGGATAGGGCTCGCCGCGGGCGGCGTGACGATCTTGGCGCTGGCCTTTGTGGCGTGGGTCTACGGGGCCAGTGAGGCGCATTATCGCGGCTTCCCGACGCCGCCGCCTTTCACCCACCCCATCGCCGAGGACGCCGCCACCATCGCGCGCGGCGAGCACTTAGCGGCCACGCGCGGCTGCCGCGGCTGCCACGGCGCCGATCTTGAGGGCGAGATCATGTGGGGCGCTACCGTGACGCCCAACCTCCCCGCCTATGCTCACGAGCACGGCGCGGCTGCGGTGGAAGCCGCACTCCGGCACGGCATCGGCCATAACCATCGCGCACTCTACTCAATGCCCGCCTACAATTTCATGCGCATGAGCGACGAGGACGTGGCAGCGCTGATAGCCTACCTCCGCAACGCGCCCGTCTCTGAAGAGGCGCCACAAGGCGGGCGTGCGCCTTGGTATGAGCGCACGTTCAACGACTTCATGATCCGGCTGGCAATCGCACGCGGCGAAGACGGCGCGATCCCGGAGTTTCTGGATCAAGTCCCCGCGCTAACGCAGCAAGACAACCCTGATCCCCGCATCGCGCGCGGCGAATACCTGGCAATGACCAGCTGCAACGAATGCCACGGCTTTGACCTGCGTTCCCACGCACCGTGGCCAGAGACCGCCCCGGATCTGATCGTAGTCGGCGCATACACGCCCGAGCAATTCACGCGTCTGATGCGTGAAGGCGTCCCGTCAAGCGGCGCCGATCTGGAGATGATGGGGCCCGTTGCACGCGGCCGCTTTGTCCACTGGACGGATCAAGAGGTCGGCGACCTCTACGCCTTTCTCAGCGACATGAGCCGGCGCGCGATCGAAGCCGAGAGCGAATAGAAAACGGCGGCGATCGCTCGCCGCCGCTTCCACATCTTGAAGGCGCTACTCGCCGTCGAACAGCACTTCCCAGGTATGGCCGTCCGGATCGGTGAAGTAGCCCGAATAAACGCCGTCTTCGTCGGACGCGGCAATGATCTGCGCGCCAGCACGCTGCGCCTGCGCCATCACTTCGTCGACTTCGCCTTTGCTCTCGGTGAAGTAGCTGATGATCGTTTCAGCTGCGCCGCGCGCGGCGGGGCGATGACCAACGCGCTCTACATAGGTGCCGAACTCGCTGCGCTCGAGCAGCACCAGATAGACGCCATCGCAATCGATCGCAGCGTGCTCTTCGTCCTGCTCTTCAACGGCAAGGCCAAGGCCATCGCGGTAGAACGCAACCGACTTCGCCAGATTCTCAACTGGAACCGTTACGCACGAAATCGCTGCAGGCATCCTACCCTCCAAAATTGTGGCGCAAGGTGCGCGCCGCCGGAGGTCAGAAGTGAATCGATTTGCCGCCTGTTACAAGGCGGATCAGCGGCCGACGACAACCTCTCCACTGCCAAGCACACGACGGTTGATTTCGCCCTCGACATGATGAACGCGTACATCGCCGCTGCCCAGAATTACCGCATCCAGGCTACCGGCTGAGCCGCCGTGCGAGACGTCGCCGCCGCCGGCAATCACAACGCTGAGCGTGGCCGCACGGCCGTCACGTATGCTGACGTCGCCAGAACCCTGAATAGCAATCGATGTCGGCCCATCCGCCCGCGCGGCGATCACATCGCCGGAACCCGCGACGGACACCGTCAGTCCTTCATGCACAGCGCCAAGCGTGACGTCGCCGGATCCAGCGATCGAGACGATCGCGGTTCCAGCTTCGAAGAGGCGCACGTCTTGCGCCCCAGAAACAGCGATCTGCGCCTCGTCATCGACCCGCACAATCTCAGCATCACCGCACGCGGAGAGGCGCAAATTCGCCGCCTGAGCGGGCGCCATATGAAGCCGCACGGCGCCGCTGGCACTGACGACGGCATTCTGCGGCACGCGCACTTCGATAGCCGGCAAGGCGTCGCCGCTGACACGCCCCTGCCGCGCCGTATTCACCTCAAAGCCAGTGCCGCCAACGATACGGCAACCACGGATTTGACGCCGCAACTTGCCGTCAACGATCAGGCGCCGATGCGACATGCGATATTCGGGCGCTGGCAGCGTTCCGACGTTGGCGTAGCCAATCGCAACATCGGTTCGATTTTCCGGGATGACGCGCACGAAACCGGCGATGTCGCGAAGCTGGATCTCCGTGGCGTCGGCGAAGCGTGTCAGAGTTCGCGCGCGCTGCGCCTCAGACGTTTGGCCCCACGCAGGCGCGATCAGCGCCACGGCGGCGAAGGTAGCGGCGCAACAGGTTACAACCAGACGCATGGCGGCGGGCCCTCCTCGGACCGTTTTCCCTCTGCCCGTCAGGATGCGCTGCGCCAAGTGTTTAGATGCGCGGGCGCTGGCGGATTTCGCCAACCTGGGGAAAACGTACCAAATTCCTTAGCTAATCTGTGGCATCCGAGCATCGGCGCTTGTTAATCATGACCGGCGCAGGCGTGTGGAATTGCGGGGCACTGACCCAGAGCGCATGTGATCGACACCCAGAACGGGTGATCACTTAAGGGGTTAAATCCTATGCGTAACTTGATCATCGGCGCCGCGGCCTTCCTGGCCGTTGCCGCGCCGAGCGTCGCAGCAGCCCAAACGGGCTACGTCGGCGTCAACTATGGCAACGTCGACGCCGGCGGCGGCGCTGACGAAGACTTCTACGGCATTGATGGCGCGGTAGCCTTCGCTGGCTCGGGCTCGATCGTGTTCGAAGTCGACGCCGCTGTCGTCGACAGTGACGACACCGACGCCGCCTACGGCCTCACCGGCCACATCTACAGCCGCAACGACAGCCACCTCTTCGGCGGCTTCATCGGCGTTTCAGACTCGAACGACAGCACGACGTGGATCGGCGGTCTCGAAGCCGCGAAGTACTACGCCAACTGGACGCTCGCTGGCGCCGTCTTCTACGCCAACAACGACGACGCTGACGTCGACGGCTACGGCCTGAACGTCGAAGCACGCGCCTTCGTGAGCGACAACTTCCGCCTGAACGGCAACATTGGTTACGCCAACGTTGACGCCGGCGCGGGCGATGACGACGCCATGATCTATGGCGTCGGCGGCGAATACCAATTCGCTTCGTACCCGATCTCGGTCGTGGCCGGCTACAACACCGTCGACTTCGACGGCGGTGACATCGACACGTGGACGATCGGTCTGCGCTACAACTGGGGCGGCACGCTGCGCGATCGCGATCGCAGCGGCGCGAGCCAAGCCTCGGTCGCTGGCGTCGGCTCGGTGTTCTAAGCAACACCGCGTACGCAGGTAACTGAAACGCCCCGGTCGCAGGACCGGGGCGTTTTTTGTTTGCGCCGCACCGGCGCCTCACATCCTAATCAGAAGTAAACGGAACGACGTGTCGAGGGGCCGTCGGGGCTCCAATCGTTACTGTCGGATTCACACCTCGTGTCGCCGGCGCCACGATGCGCTGGCCGTCGTCGCGCCTCGCGTCGTAATTAATCGTCGCGCCAAGCAAATCGCCTCAACTCCCGCGCACGCCGATTCAACGGCGAACCAATGAGGACAACCTAAATGAAGAAGTTTCTCCTGAGCGCCGCGGCGGCTCTGGCTATTGCTGCTCCCGGCGTCGCAGCTGCTGACTCAGCCGACGTGGGCGTCAGCTTCTCCAACACCGACGCCGGCGGCGGCTTCGATTTTGACACGTGGACCCTGAGCGGCGGCTATGTGCACAACCTTGACGGAAACCTGATCCTGCAGGTCGAAGGTGAGCACAACAAAATGGATTTCGGCGGCGGCGCTGACCTTGGCGTCAGCTACGGCGCCGTGAACTTCGGCACGCGCAACGACAACTATGCCTTCTACGGCTTCGTCGGCTTGAGCGATCTCTTCGCGGTCAGCGGCACGAACTATGGCATCGGCGGCCAGTACTATCTGTCAAACATGACGTTCAACGGCTCGTTCGGCGCGACCGATTGGGACGGTGGCCTCGACATGACGAACCTGCACGTCGACGGCACGTACTTCTTCACCGACAACTTCGGCATCTCGGCTGAAGCTGGCCACACCGATATCGACTTCACCGATTGGAACACGCTCGGCGTCGGCGCTGTGTGGCGTCCGGATGGCACGAACTTCACGTTCAACGCCGGCTATCGCAATTTCGATTTCGACGGTTCGGACGCCGATCAATTCCGTATCGGCTTCACGTACAACATGGGCTCCGGTTCGGCGAAAGAGAACAGCCAGTCGGGCGCAAGCTTGAACGGCGCACGCACCCTATTCCAAGAAACGAGCATGCTCAGCATCTTCCCGTAGGGGCGACGCGAGCAACACGTTGTGCTGCTAACACGAAGGGCTTCGGCAAGACGCCGAAGCCCTTTTTGTTGCGCCTTCCAGGTTGTTGCTTCGCGGAAATTACCAGGGCGTCACGTTGCCGTGGCTCTGCCGCAACAGGACGAATGCCGTGCGTCGAATTAACAGCTCAGGACGCTTGGGCGCGCGAAACCGCGACACTAGGTTTCGGGCAAGCCGAGAGTTCGGCGAAACCGGAAGGGAAATCTCATAATGAAAAAGTTCTTGCTCGGCGCTGCTGCTGCGCTGGCGATTGCTGTGCCGGGCGTTGCCTCTGCTCAATCCGCCTACGTTGATCTTGGCTACTCGTCCACCGACGGCGACATCGCCGGCTTCGATGTCGACGGTGATGGCTGGACGCTCGGCGGCGCGACGACTTGGGGTGGCAACGGCAACCTGGGCGGCCAATTCGACGCCACGATCGGTGAGTCTGAAGACACCACGTCGTGGAACATCGGCGGTCACTTGTTCTCGCGCAACGACAGCTACCTGTTCGGCGGTTTCGTGAACTACGGTTCGGTCGATCCAGATGGCGGCGGCGACTACGACGCCTGGACGCTCGGTCTCGAAGGCCAATGGTACGCCGATCGCACGACCTTCGATTGGGCAGTCTCGTACTCGGATGCGGAAGATCTCGATGCGACCTTCACCGGCGCCGACGTCGGCCTGACGCACTTCGTCACCGACAACTTCTCGTTCGGCGGCGGCCTCGGCTTCGGCAATGTTGAAGTCGCTGGCTTCGACGCAGACACGCTGACCTACGGCCTCGGCGCCGAGTACCAGTTCGCCTCAATGCCGATCAGCATCTACGGCGGCTGGAACCACTTCGATCTCGATGACTTCGACACCGAAGCAGACACGCTGTCGGTCGGCGTCCGCTACAACTGGGGCGGCAGCCTGCTTGAGCGCAACCGTAGCGGCGCGAGCCTCGCCCGCGGCGGCGGCATCGGTCGCTTCGGCGGCCTGCTCTAAGCCGCCCAACACCTGTGCAAACAGGAAGAGCCCCGGCTACGGCCGGGGCTCTTTTTGTTTGAGTGCTAATCCAAAGAGATGCCGGCTTGCTCAAGCACACGGCGCGCCGGATCAAGCGCCGCGCCATACTTCGCCCAGCGCCCGACAGCCTGATTGTTCATGGCTTGCCGCACCTGACGCGCGCTCGGCGTCGCCACACCCGCAGTGTTTTCCTGGAACGAAAGCGTTCGCGCATCCCACGGCAAACCGCAAAACGCGAGCAAGTCCCGCGTCCGCGCTTCTTGGTTGGCAACGAGGTCCTCGTATTGCAGCACCATGAACCGATCCGGCGGCAGCACCTCGCGCCAGTGGGCGATCAAACGGTCAAAGAGAACGAACTTCTGCGCTGTCCACTCCAGATCGTAGACGTAGTTGTAGTAGAGATCTTCAAACGGGAAGATTTGCTTGTAGTTGCTGAACACCGAATCCATCGGGTGCCGGCGCATAACGATAATGCGCGCATTAGGCAGCGCCCGCAGAATAACCGGCGCCAACAGGAAATTGCTGGGCGCCTTGTCGACAAAACGCGGAGCAGCGCCCGTCAGCGGCCGCGTGCTGTCGATGTAGGCGCGACCCAGGGTGGATGCATCGGCGCCGCCGATACGGGAGAACATGTCCAAGTCAAACGTGGCCGGCGTTTTAGATCCTGAGAGCAACTTCAGGAGTCCTGCGAAGTTCCCAATCTCCCCAGCCGACGTCACATCCGGATGACTGGACAGAATGCGATCGACGAGCGTGGTCCCGGAGCGCGGCAACCCGGTGACAAAGATCGGATCACTTGCCGAGTTGCCCTCGCCTCGCAACGGCGGGGCCTTCTTCGCAGCCGACACAAGCGCTTGATCCACGCTGACGCTGTAAGACGCTCGGGCCCTGCGCGTTTCCTTCGCCTTCAGCAACCACTGGAACGACTTGGCGGTATCGCCAAAGTCCTCACAGGTCTTGGCGAGCGCATGTCCCAGATGCAACCACCGCCAACCGTCCGTGTCCGGCAATGCAATCTGCTTCTCAAGTTCTATTGTATGATTGGAAGCAATGGTCTGTTTCTGGAGCTGAACGACACCATACCGGGCCTTGTAGTTGAGCGGCTCGACCCGCAACGCCGCATGGTAGCTGACCAAGGCATCGTCGATCATGCCCAGATATTCTTGGGTCTGACCTAGCTCGAACAAATAGTGTGTGTTGTTCGGTTGTAGCCGCCTCAAGTTCTCGAACTGCGCCAGCGCAGAGGGAAAATCTCCGCTTATGCGATAAGCCATCGCCGCGCCAAACACCGCGCGTTCGTCGCGCGGATGTTCGCGCGAAGCCCGTTCCGCCAACTCCCGCATGGTGCTGAGGCGGCGAACCAACTTTTCCAGATCGCCCATTAGCCCAGACCAACCTTCAAGCGCCGGTTGGGGCGCCTTTTCTGAAGTACTTCGGCCTCATCTCCGTCACTTGATACTCGGCCTCGAATCCACACCCCCTGCACTTCAACTGCCGGGGCCCGTCGATTTGCACAGAGCGCCCTTCATACAGCGGCTCATCAATTACGCGGAAGTTCTTCCTGCAACTCTTGCAGATCACGAACAGATAAGCTTTTCCAACGATCGGCCTGGCCATTCAAAAGTCTCCTCATTGGCAAAGTAGCGAAGATCAGCGCCGCTCGCATCACGAAAACTGAAGCTGTGTAGGCTGGGCCACTCATTCGCGCCGTCCGCCAAAGGGACTCTTCCAGCCGGCGCATACTTCGCTTCGGGACGAACATGGCCGAGGAAGACTTCGTGCGCCTGCATGTACCGTTGGCGCGTGACGCAGGTACCGCCGTCGCCTTCCAGCGCGCCCCGAAGCACGTCGCCAGCTTCGGCTGCGATCGTTTCAAAGACATCTTCCAGCTCGGCCGCCGCCTCGACCAAAGCCCGCAAATGCAAAGCGCGCAAAGACGCCAAACACGAAAAGAAGCGGAAACCCTGAAAGCAAAGGGCCGCCCCGTGAGGAGCGGCCCTTACGTCATTCCCCTGCCGTGCGTATCACGCGCGGAGCTTTGCCAGCACGTCCTGCGCGACAGCCTTAGGCACTTCATCGTAATGGCTGAATTCCATCACGTACGAAGCGCGCCCTTGGCTGAATGAACGCAACGTGTTCACGTAGCCGAACATGTTGGCGAGCGGCACTTGTGCGTTGATGATCGTCGCGTTGCCGCGCATGTCCTGACCTTGGATCATGCCACGACGCGAGTTCAGGTCGCCGATCACCGAGCCAACGTATTCTTCAGGGCTCGTGACTTCGACCTTCATGATCGGCTCGAGCAACTTCGGATCGCCCTTTTCTTTCAGTTCGCGGAACGCAGCTTGCGACGCGATTTGGAAGGTCAGCACGTTCGAGTCGACGTCGTGGTAGGCGCCGTCAACGAGCGTGGCGGAGAAGTCGATGAGCGGGAAGACGGCGAGCAAGCCGTTTTCCTTGCTCATGTTCAGGCCCTTTTCGACGCCCGGGACGTATTCCTTCGGCACCGCGCCACCGACGATGGCGTTCTTGAACACAAAGCCGGTGCCCGGTTCACCCGGCGCGAACTCAAGCTTCACGCGCGCGAACTGGCCCGAACCGCCGGTTTGCTTCTTGTGGGTGTAGTCGATGGTCGCGGCGCGGCCGAGCTTTTCGCGGTACGCGACTTGCGGCGCGCCCACGGCAGCTTCGACTTTGTAGGTACGGCGTAGGATGTCGATTTTGATGTCGAGATGGAGTTCGCCCATCCCCTTCAGGATGGTCTGACCTGACTCTTGGTCGGTCGACACGCGGAAAGACGGATCTTCCGCCGCCAGCTTCGAGAGCGCGACGCCAAGCTTTTCCTGGTCGGCCTTGGACTTCGGTTCGACGGCGACTTCGATAACCGGCTCCGGGAAAATCATGCGCTCAAGAATGACCGGCTTCTGCGGATCGCAGAGCGTGTCACCGGTGCGCACTTCTTTCAGGCCCGCGAGCGCGACGATGTCGCCAGCGTAGGCTTCCTTGATGTCTTCGCGGTTGTTAGCGTGCATGAGCAGCATGCGGCCCGCACGCTCCTTCTTGTCACGCGTCGAGTTCAGCAGGCCATCGCCTGCGTTCAGGATGCCGGAATAGATGCGGCAGAACGTGATCGTGCCGACGAACGGGTCGTCCATGATCTTAAACGCCAACAGCGCCAGCGGCTGGTTGTCGTCGGACTCGCGGACGAGTTCCTTTTCCGGGTCGTCCATGTCGACGCCCTTGATCGCAGGGCGATCGATTGGACTCGGCAAGTAATCGACGACGGCGTCGAGCAGCGGCTGCACGCCCTTGTTCTTGAACGCAGAGCCCAAGAGCATCGGGTACCAGGCAGCCTTAAGCACCGCCAAACGAATGAGACGCTTCAGCTCTTCCTTCGAGGGCTCTTCGCCTTCGAGGTACTTTTCCATCGCCGCGTCATCGAGTTCGACGGCGGCCTCAACGAGGTTCGCGCGATACTCGATCGCCTTCTCTTTTAGGTCATCCGGAATATCAACATAGTCGAACTTCGCGCCGAGGCTTTCATCCTTCCAGACGATCGCGCGCATCTCGACCAGGTCGACCAGGCCCTTGAAGCCCGACTCGATGCCGATCGGCAGCTGCAGCGGGATCGGACGGGCGCCGAGACGCTTCTTGATGTCGTCGACGCACATGTAGAAGTCGGCGCCGGTCTTATCCATTTTGTTCGCAAAGATGATCCGCGGAACCTTGTACTTGTCGCCTTGGCGCCAAACGGTTTCGGTTTGCGGCTCAACGCCTTGGTTACCGTCGAGCACGACGACCGCGCCATCGAGCACGCGGAGCGAACGCTCGACTTCAATCGTGAAGTCGACGTGGCCAGGGGTGTCGATAATGTTGAGGCGATGCATGTGGCCGTCGGCCGGGTTCGGCCAAAACGTCGTCGTTGCAGCCGACGTAATGGTGATGCCGCGCTCTTGCTCTTGTTCCATCCAGTCCATGGTGGCCGCGCCATCGTGGACTTCACCGATCTTGTGCGACTTGCCGCTGTAAAACAGAATCCGCTCGGTCGTCGTGGTCTTGCCGGCATCGATGTGCGCCATGATGCCAAAGTTGCGGTAGTCTTCGATTTTGTACTGACGAGGCATGACAATTCTGTCCGTATGTTTGATCGCCCGGCGTTTTGCGGCGCCGGGTTTATGTCCGGCGTCGAAAGCGCCGGCGATCCGTTTGGATTACCAGCGGTAGTGTGAGAACGCGCGGTTGGCTTCCGCCATCCGGTGCGTGTCTTCGCGCTTCTTCACCGCGTTGCCGCGGTTGTTGGCGGCGTCTTGGATCTCACCAGCCAGACGCTCTTGCATTGTGTTTTCGTTGCGCGCGCGCGCTGCGCCAACCAGCCAGCGGATCGCGAGCGCTTGACGGCGCTCGGGACGAACTTCAACTGGAACCTGATACGTGGCGCCACCAACGCGGCGCGAACGCACTTCGATCGCCGGCGCGACATTCGCGAGCGCATCGTGGAACGCTTCAATCGAAGGACGCTTCAACTTTTTCTCGACCGTATCGAGCGCGCCGTAGACGATCTGCTCGGCGGCAGACTTCTTACCTTCGTACATGACGTAGTTCATGAACTTCGTCAGAACGAGATCGCCATAAACGGGATCGGGCAGAACTTGGCGCGGCTCGGCGCGGTGACGGCGGGACATTCTTTAAATCTCTCTTCTTACTTCGGACGTTTGGCGCCGTAGAGCGAACGGCGCTTCTTGCGGTCTTTGACACCTTGCGTGTCGAGCACACCGCGCAGGATGTGATAGCGAACGCCCGGCAAGTCCTTCACGCGGCCGCCGCGGATAAGCACAACGGAGTGCTCCTGCAGATTGTGGCCTTCGCCCGGGATGTAGCAGACGGCTTCGATGCCGGTCGTCAGACGAACCTTGGCAACCTTACGAAGCGCCGAGTTCGGCTTCTTCGGCGTCGTCGTATAGACGCGGGTGCAAACGCCGCGGCGTTGCGGCGACGCTTTCAGCGCCGGAGACTTATTCCGCGTCGGCTTCGGGTGCCGCGGCTTGCGGATCAGCTGGTTGATCGTCGGCATTCGCCTCTTCCGTCCTGGTCTTTCAAACTCAAACAGCGCGCCAAGCGGACCTTTCGGATCCACCAGGTGGCGCGCCAAAAATAGTGCCAATCGGCGGGGCAGCGCGGACTTGAGCGCCACAGCCGTTCCGAATGAGGGCGGACAAATACGAGCGTGACCAGCCCAGGTCAAGCCGCAACCAGTGCGGCGGGACGCCCTTTTGCCGCGCTTCAGCCCCCAGACCCGCGACGGCGGGCTGCGTCAGGTCAACTCTCTGGGGCGAGCCGCGGATCGCCAGGATCCAGCGCCAAAGCGTCGTACTCCTCACCCCGAGCGGTCAGTCTTCGGCGTACTGCAATAATTCTGTCCGGATCATGCTCAAATGAGACGTCGCGGTCAGGAAGAACCGCAATCACCTCGCCGCGGGTCCACACCAGAAGATGCCGTTCTGACCCCAACAAATGCAGAGCCATACGTCTCAGCTGTGAGTGATATGGCTCTTGCTTCCAGGCGTCCGGGTAGTCGGCATCGACCGCAACGTTCACGCGCCCAATGTGGCTCTCATAGCTCAGGACCATCTTGGCGAGCGAGGGCTTCCAGTCTTCACCCAGTTCCGGGCTAACCCGGTAGAGGCAGTAGAAGCGCTCGCATTCTGCAGGCCTGTCCTCGTAAATGCCGCAACCGGCGCCGATCTCGCAGTGCTGACACCATACCTGCCGGGGCTTCTGCAAGACCGAGATGTTGAGGACCTTGCAGCACAAGGTGCAGCCTTCGCAGGAGCGGCCAGGCGCAAGATTTGCGGGTAGAGTGCTCGGCTTGTTCACCGGCTTGATGATAGGCGAACACGCACATCTGTCACAATGGCGCTAGCATACGCCGACAACGCGCCACTTAAGCTATTTCGAGCGCCTTCAAGATCGGAAGCAACGCTTCGAAGCCTGCCGCCGCCGCCGCCACACTAGCCCGCGTCACGGGTTCTGCATTGGTGCGCGCGACCGCCTTCCCACCAGTCCCACTTTCAACACATCGCCAAGCGAACTCCACCAGATCGGCGATCTCGCGTCGGCCCTCCGATCGAGCCAAGAGAAAGAGCTGATTGAGTCGTCCGAGATAAAACCCCGCGCCTAGAACGGGCGAAGCAAGTGCATCCACGCCCTCCGCATTGCGCGCACGATTGCAGATGATTGCGTTGAGCCGAGAGCACCGTGCCCGGGCGTCGGCGCTTACGACTGGCTGGACCGGTTGCACGCAACCGACACCCACGAGAAGCATGAGGTTCGATAGGAATTGATCCAGCGTCCTGCCGAGCGCGATCTCCATATCCGCCAGAGATTTTGGCGAATAATCTGCTGCCCTGAGCGCCTTCACGATTTCGACGTTGGTCTCAGTTCCCAGGTTGATTTCTTGACCCGGTAGATTGAGCGCGCGCGGCAAGGCCCCAAACGGGACCGTCAACACAAAGCGCGATTTACGGAGTCTTTCCAACCGCTGCTCGGGGGAAACGACGCGCGGTTCGCCCTTGATGAAAATGTCTTCTCGGAACCGGGTGTTCGCGAGGGCATCTTTCGCCATCTCCTGCATCACTTGGCTCTTCAGCCCAGACAACAAGTCTCCACCAGGCTGGGCGAGAACACCATCTTGCGACAACAACAGCGCCGACGCGCCAAATTTGAGGCCAGCTTCGCTCAGTTCGGAGGCGACCTCCGCGAATGACCTGATCGCAAAATTTGGGACGAACAATTCGTGAGAAACGTAAGCGAGATCCTTCTCCATGAAGCTCTGCAACATCGTCTCAACGCCGGGATGTGAGCCAAAGTAGGACGCGCCCGCCTCTTGCAGTGCGCGCGCAAACCTAAGCGCGCGATCAACTTTCGCCACAACCGGCAAAGTCTCCTCTACCTCGTACGATGCATAAAGCTTGGCGAGCTCACGAAATCCCAGAGCCGCACCCCAGCCAGTGGTGCAGTTGTAGCTCACATAGAGAAGGCCGCCGGCAGCCAGCTTGCGACGCGCGACATCAATGATGGCGGAGCGATCCTGCTCGGACACCCACGACCAGATGCCGTGGAGCGCAATGATGTCGAACTCTGGTAAGTCATCTCTGGCGGCGAGTTCGATGAACGTGTCGACCAGTACGTGAACGTCCGTGCCGGACGCGGATGCAAGGCCACGCGCGTGCGCCACATGCTCGGAGCTGAAGTCGTTGCCCCAAAACTCTCCATTGCACGCCGCTGCGTGCACGACGAGCGAGACCCCCTGGCCGAACCCCAATTCCAGATAACGAAGCGGGCGACCGATCTCGAAAGCAATGCCCTGATTGAGCAGCGCCAGGGACAAGAACGACGGCGATAGCTCGCGGAAGTATCGGAATGTGTAGGGTAACTCTACGACCGCTTCCGCTACTCCGCCCGACATCTCTTCCCCCTAGCCACGGTGGAAGCGCTCACGCATCCCTTCCGTCGCGAGATCAAATTGTTCGGCAGCGATGTAGCGCAGTTACTCCAAAAAGGAAGCGGCGGGCCCTAAGGGCCCGCCGCCGTAGTTTCCTAAGCTCGTCGCTCTCTTAGAACCGGTAACGGCCCGAGATTGCGAACGTACGACCGAGCACGCGATAGACTTGCGGGTCGGTGTTGGCTTGGCTGAACGTACCTTCGGCCGTCTGCGGCGGATAATCGTCGAAGATGTTGTCGACGTTCGCCGTGAGGGTGAAGGAGTCGGTGACGTTCCAGCGCGCCGACAGGTCGACGTAGCTGGCTTCCGGTGCGTCGTCGCACCACGCGTACGCAGAGCACACGCCGTTCGAGTAAACGGATGGCGTATACGACCAGCGTCCGAACAGCGTCCAATTGCCGACGTTGTAAGACACCGAGAGCACCGACTTGTAGTCCGGCAGCGCACCACCGATCGCCGCGCTCGTTCCGCCCGCGAGCTCGTTTCCGTTGAATTGGAACGAGTCGAGGATCGAATAGAGCTCGTTGATCGTGAGTTGGCCTGGGCCGATCGGCATTGACCACTCGACCTGAATGTCCACGCCTTCGGTCTCGAGCGACGCTTGGTTGGAGCGCGTCGTGTTGACCGACAACACTTGGCCAGTTGTGGGGTCACGAGTGATACGCGCACAGCTCGCTGGAGTCAGATTTTGGTAGCAGTCCGTCAGGAAGAACTGCGCACCCACCGATGCGATAACATCCGCCACTTCGATGCTGTAGTAGTCCACCGTAGCGCGGAAGTCGCCGACCGGGAACCAATCCGGCTGGAACACCACCCCGTAGGTCAGAGACTCAGCCGTTTCAGGACCCAAGTTCGGGTTGCCGAACGCGAAGGCCTGAACCTGAGAGTTGGCCTGTGAGATCGGAAGCGCAACCGTAACGGCCGCCGTACCAGGCGCCGCCGCGCAATTGGCGGCGTTTGCCGCTTGAGCGCACGGATCGGCGAAGGACGGGAAGCCCTGGTCGCCCGCTTGGAACACTTCGAACACGTTAGGCGCACGCACGGCTTCGTTGAAGATCGCGCGGAAACGCAGCCACTCGGTCGGCGCCCACTCGCCGCCAATCTTGTAGGTATCGACGTTGCCAATCGAAGAATAGTTCGACCGGCGGAAGCCGCCCTCAAGACCGAGGTAGTGAGCGAACGGCGCATCAGCGACCAGCGGAACCGCGACTTCCGTGTACAGTTCGTACACGTCGATCTGGCCCTCTTGGTCTTGCACCGCGTTGAAGCCCGCGATGTTGCCCGTTCGCTGATCGTTATCGTTGTACGATCCCGAGAACGTGTCGCGATACTCCATGCCGAACACGGTCGCCACCGGACCAGCCGGCAGTTCAAAGAGGTCACCACGGACATAGCCCGCAATTCTGTTCTCTTCGATGGTCGTGTCGTTGAAGGTGTTCACGCGGATGAAGCTCGCCATGTCGGCGTCGAGCGTGTTCGGGCCGAACATGTCGATTTGCATACACCCTGGCAGCGCGAGAACGCCGAGTGGGTTGCCGGCGGTGTCGGCGCAACCCGCGAGGCCCTGTTGGACCGCCGTGAAGTTAACGCTGTTTTCCGCGCGCGTGTTGAACAGCACCTGGCCGTACGAGGCGGTCAGGTTCCAGTCCCAGTTGTCGCCGAGGCTGCCATCCAAGCTCGCCATGAAGAAGAAGTTGTTGCTCTCAAAGTGACCGATGCGAGCGCCAACTTCGTTTGTCCGGCGGTTAAGCGTGAACGGAGCGTTCGGGTTCGGACGTGTCTGCAAGGCAGTCCAGAGGTCCGGGTGCTGGGCTTGGATGAAGGCCGAGTTCACCGGGTTGAGCACCACGCTGATGTTGGTCATCGGCGTCGGCGCCAGCTGGATCGTGGTCCGGCTGTTGGTGAAGTTCATCAGCAGGTTCAGCGTAACATCGTCTGTGATGTCATAGTGACCGCTGGTGGTCAGGGCGATGCGTTCACCCGGAATGACGAGATAGTTGTCCGGGGCGTAGTTGTAACGCGACGAGCCAATCGAGCGATCCGGAATGGCGCACCACAGCGAAACGTTGCGCGGGGCCAGCTGGCCGGCGTCGTTGAACGACAGGTTGCCGCCCTGGACGGAGCCGCCAGCAACACCGTCGCAATTGGTGTCAGTGTTTCCGGCGCCGAAGGTCGCCGGGAGCAGCGTTCCGAGGGAAAGCGCGGGATCGAAGACCGCGACGTCGTCCTTGGTTCCAAGGATACCATCCTTGCCAGCGAGGCCGCCGATAGCAGCGCCACCGAACGGGTTACCCGTGTCGTCGGCCGTGCCCCAAAGCTTATCCGGACCGGCGCCCGCAGCGCTGTTGGCGATCCAGCCCCATGGCGGGGTGGCGGAGCCACCGGAGAAGAACGGGCCCTGTGCACCGTCCGCGATTGCCTGTTCACGGTTGTCGCACGGGATGACGTGATATCCACCCTGGGCGGCGTCGAACTGACCGTCGTAGCAAAGCGCTTGCGACACGCGCGAGTAGTCGTACTCGCTTTGGAACACGCCTTCGCGGTTGTAGTACGACGCATACGCCGTCATGTTGCCGCGGCCGTTGGCGAAATTGCCGCCCACGAGGCCGCTGATTTCGAATTCGGCGACGTTGCCGGTTTCGAGTTCCGAGCCATAGGTGACGTTGACTTCAGCGCCTTCGTAGTCGTCCTTCAGAACGAAGTTCACGACACCAGCAAGAGCGTCAGAGCCGTACACGGCCGAAGCGCCGCCCGTCACGACTTCAACGCGCGAAATCAGCGAAGCCGGGATGGTGTTGAGGTCGACTGCGCCGCCCGTCGAGCTGACCGGAACGCGTTCACCGTTGACGAGCACGAGCGTACGGCCCGGGCCCAAGCCGCGAAGGTCGACCGTTGCGTAGTCGAAGCCACCCGAGTTGTTCGAGGTACGGGTGTTGCCCGGAATGATCTGCGGCAGTTCGTTGAGCAGCGATTCTGTGGTCAGAGTCGCCGTCAGTTCGAGCTGCTCGGCGCCGACCGTCGTGATCGGGCTGATGGCTTCGAAGTCCTGACGCACCAGGCGCGTGCCCGTAACGACAATAGCTTCTTCTTCTTCAGCGTCCTGCGCCATCGCCGGCGTCGCCGTGATAGCCGCCGCCGCCGCTGCAAGCACCGAAGCGCCCGTCAGCAGGGACTTACGCTGTCCTGTCTGCGTCTTCTTTGACATGTTTTCGAACCCCCTAGAGCGCCGGGTCCCACCAAACGGGCGAACCCAAGATCTCTTTCGAGCGACCATCGCCCGAACACTGCGTTAGCGATCGTCAAACGTCCCCCCAGGGACGTCCGGACATCGTCCGGCAGTCGACTCCCGCCATGCTGCGGCAACGCTAACGACACATTTTCATCAAGGTCAATTTGAGAACGGCCGAATTCCGCCTCAAAGATGAATGGCCACCTCCTGTGTGACCTTTCGGCGTCAGTGCGAGATCTTGCCGTCGATGCGCAACCGAAGTGCGCCGTACCTACGGGCCTCCGCGTAGGGCAATTATTCTATTATTTCAAAGCATTGGCGGCAGGCGCCCAAAGTTGCGCCACCCTGCCCCCCCGAGCACGTCCTGCGCAATTTTCGACCCACTGCAATCACAGCTGCGACGCGTGCGCGGGCCTTCTCGAATCGAGGTTCGCTAGTCGCGCCAGCCCGTGGCGGCCGGGCCGAGCGCCTCGATGAGCGGCCCCAGCTTGGCCTCGAACTTCCGCCACTCCTCCTCGTTCTTGGCGCGGATCGGCTGGCGGACTTGCTCCGAGCTGGCCGTCATAACCGGCCGCTTCGTTTCATGCGGGCGAAGGCAGGCGTCCTCGAAAGGCAATCCGCAATGAGCCAACAGGGCGCGGATATGCGTTTCCGGGTCCACGGTTAGGTCCTCGTGGATGACTCGGTGAACACGCCCGGGCAGCACCTGGTTGAAGTGCGCCATCAAGCGGACGTAGTCGCGGTAGTAGTGACCCAAGTCCGAGAGGTCGTAAGTGAACGCTTGCCCCAGGGCAAAATGTTGCCGAAAGCACGAAACGCAACACGAAAGCGGATTGCGGCGCGCATCGATAATCTTGGCATTTGGCAAGATGAGTTGAATCAACCCAACGAAGGACCAATTGTTCGGTCTCTTGTCGATGAAGAACCGGCGCCCGAGTTTGCGGTGGACGCGCGTCGTGCGCAGATAGCGTTCGCCCATCGCTGCGAGAGCTGCGCCGTCCATTCCCTTGATCACTTCCAGGTACGAACGTCCGCCGGCTTCCCCGCCAAGATCGCGAACGATCCCGGCAAGGTCGGGCAACTCCATTGTCCCCTCAACCAGGGAATGTGACGCGAGAATCTGCTCCACCAAAGTCGAACCGGAGCGCGGCAATCCCAGGACAAAGATCGGATCGGCTGCGTCGCACCCGAACCCCGCTCTTTCCGAGAAAAAGCTCGGAGTGAACGTAGCGATCGCCTTGTCAACCGCCTCGGTGGCCCTATGCGCGTCGTAGGGGGTGAGCGCTCTCTGAAGCGCCGAGCCAGCTTCGTAGCTTGCGAATGCCCGCTCGGGCTCACCGGCATCCTCTAGGGCCTTACCAAGCGCGAAATGAAGATTGATCCTGTCTTGCTCCGCAGCGCCACGCACTGAGAGTTGGCGCTCCATCTCGGCTATCTCAGCGGGTGAAAACCGGAATGTCTTGAGGTTCGCGAGACTCCAGTAAGAAAGCCCCAGCCCAGGCGCGAGCTGAAGACTCTTGCGGTATGCTTCGATCGCTTCGTCCGTGCGTCCAACGGTCTTGAGCAGGTGCCCAAGGCTAGCCCAGGTGCCAGGATGCGCCGGCCCCTGAGCCAGAAGTTTTTCATATATCGTGATCGCTTCCGCGTATTCGCCACGGTTGTTGTGGGTGGACGCCAGCAATCGCAGCGTCCCCTTGTTGTTTGGATCTTGCGCCAACAAAATCTGAACCTGCTCGAGAGCTTCGTCGTAATGTCCAAATCCATTTAACAGCTGGCCGAGGCTGTGGCGGGCCAAGCGAAACGCGGGAGCGATCTCCAGGCATCGACGTAGAGTCTCCTCAGCCAAGGCCGGCTGGTCCATGCGCGCTTGCGCCTCCGAGAGCATGCGAAGAGCGGAAACGTCATTCGGGAACCGTGTCAGATGCTCTCGCAGTATCGTCTCGGCGCGTGCTGCGTTGTTGGCCCCAAGTGCACGGACCGCTTCTACCAAGTTTGGCTCGCCCGGAGGCAAGTCGCCATGGCGCGCATAAGCGGCCTGCGCGTCAGCGGTCGCACCCGCGCGTCCATACGCATCGCCTAAGTCACGCCAAATCGTAGGGTGCTGCGGAATGATCGCGGCCGCCTTCTCAAACGCCGCCGCAGCCGCGCCGAGCTGCTCCATCTGCGATAGTAGGACACCCGCCTGACGATGTGCGCCGAATGAATTTGGACGCGCCGCTCTCTGCGATTCCACGAGACGAAGAGCGCCTTCTAACTCTCCTTGGAGCCTCAGGGCCTCGCTCAGGACGAGTTGTGCGTCGCCGTTCTCCGGCTCTGCTGCCAAAATAGCGTGACAAATTTCAGCAGCACGCCCGGGATCCTGCCTTAACGCGGCCAGGGCCGGCTGCAACGACGCTGGCGAATTCACGAACGCGCAACCGCCGCCGCGCGATCCACGACCGTTCGCACAGGCTCCAATGCGGCCTCGACCGCACCCTCGCGTGATCGCCACTTATCCCTGTGCGGTCTGGAAACTGTATAAGCCGAGAGGGGCAACTCAGCACTCAGCACCCTATCCCACCCAAGGTCCATCGCCGCGCAAATGCGTTTGATTTCAGCATTTGCATCCGTGAGCAACGCATCATAACGCGCCACGACCCAACGGTCCGATGGCAATCTTGCAAGATCATCGAGCATGATTTGCGTCGTCGTCGCCCACTGCGCGGCTACGCGTTCATTGAGCGGCAGGCGCGCCAAATCTTTCCAGCCAGGGGTGAGCAAGAATGACCACGGCAACTCGCCTTCCCACCCCGGAAGCCGCGGGTACGTGCGGAAACGGCCAGATTCCCACCCCTCCATCATTGAAGCCAGGACCTCTCGCGGGTCGCGATAAAGATAAATGAAACGCGCTTCAGGAAACGCCGAAGCAAAGAACGGGATGCGAAGAGCGTTTTTCGGTGTCTTCTCCAACATGCGAACGCGCACGCCGTCCTGCGGCGGCACGCCGTTCCGATCGCGCAGCGCGCGAGCAAAGCGCGCACGCAATTCCCGCACAGTCTCCGGTGTGGCGTCGCTCGCGTCCAAGCGGTTGGACGCACCTTGTTTCGCCGCAATGCTAAGCGCAGGAATGCCTTCGATCAGCTGGTGACTTTCATCTCCGATCGTGTGGAGCCCTGGCGCCTGTGCAAGCGTTTCGAAGAACAGGGTTGATCCCGAACGTGGCGGACTGACGATGAATACGGGACGATCGAATTGCGGATCCACGGCCTGACTTTGAGGCCGCACGGCGCCGGCCGAGACTCCGCCACCATCACGTGTCTCGCCCGACCGGTTGTCTTGGACTTTGTCCGCGAGCGCCATGTTGACGACCTGATTGAGCAGCGAGTCTATGAAGCGCCCCTTATTGCGCATCCGCAGAGTCTCAGCGCGGGCAGCCCTGAGGGCGTCCACGAACGCATCCAGCGCGCGGCGATAACGCGGCCAGCCATCTCGGGATTCCCCAAACGTCGACCACAAGCCGCGCCAAGTATGCAAGAATTGCTCAGCCGCCCGTTGGACGGGCTGGTAGGCGGGTTGGCTCGCCTCCGTCTCCGCGAGCAGAAAGTTGATGTGGTCACGCGCTTCCCAAGGGGTCATGACCGTCGGCACGTTGTGCTTCTCAAGATCGAGATCGCTCAGGCGCGCGCCAAACGGCGCCACCCGGCGTGGCGCCCAACCAGGCGCATCCGGCTGATTGGGCGTGCGTCCGCGCGCCAGGATCTCCCAGAAGTCTCCCCCGCCGACGGTATCGACGACCAAGTGAACGCGCGAGCGTTCAGCGTCATTGATCACGCGGTGTTGCTTCCATGTGTCGAAAATCCAGCACTCGCCGGCCTTCATATTCACTTCATCGTCGCCACAAATGAAGCGCACCGTTGGCTGCGTCACAATCGGTACGTGAACGCGCATGCGCTCCCGCCAGTAGTAGTGAATGTCGAAGTGCGGCGTGACCTCGGCGTGCCCTGATAAGCGCATCAAACGCACGCGGCCGAGAGAGGCGCCGAGGCTCGCCAAGACGTCGGTCATGTACGGGCTTTGCTCGAGGTAAGGCGTCGGACGCATCGGCGAGGAGAAAGACTCGTCCTTCGGCATCCCATTCGCAGAAACGAGCGGCAGGAAATCGTTGCCGGGAAAGCCCTGAGGGTGCGGTAGCCAAGCGGATTCTGGCACCGCATTCATCTCCGCCGCCATGCGCTCGGCGTCGAATTCGAGCGGCAACTGGATAAAGGGAAACTGCAACTTCATATTCTTGGCCGCTCATGTGGGAGACGTTTGGACCCCATCCGTAACGCTTGGACAGGTTTCCTCGCAAGTCGCTAGGTGCGACTGCGCTAGTATGCGACGGCGGCGCCCCCTAGATGAGGGTCCATGGCCCGTTCCCCCAAGCCTCCTTCGTCCGGCGTCGCCGAGGCGCCTGCGACGTTCGACACCAACGCCGCGATGTGGATGCCACACCGCCCTAAGCGCGAGTGGGAGAAGCTTGAGGGCGGACGGAAGTTCAAACTC
>JAWKUX010000027.1:0-25733 GCA_041398325.1 Hyphomonadaceae bacterium
CGCATGGCGCCGCAATTTCGCGCCGCGCGTGTGCGGTAAACACCTTTCCTTAGTTCCTGTTAAGAACATGTGAGTATTGCAGAACGCCAACGATCGGCGGCGTTCTGCTGTTTGGGGCCAGTCCCAAGAATCGCGCCGCTGGTGCAGGTTCACGCGGTAAGGTCCCCGGGGAATGAGACCATGGCTCGCAACGATCTCGTCCTGCAATTAGTAAAAAGCGGCGTCGCCGGCGACCGCGACGCCTCGCGCCGTGTCGCGGAAGCGCTCGTCGCCGATGAACGCTCAAAGCAGCGCAGCGCTCTCGCCGAACGGCTTGAGGGCGTCCTCAAAGCTGCGCCACGCGCAGCGCCCACGGCGCCACGCGAGGACATTGTCGGGCTTCAGATCAAACTGCCGGATCGGACGCTCGACACCGTCTGCCTCAGCGACATCAATCGCGTCCTGATCGAGGAATTCATCGAAGAGCAAGATCGCAGCGATCTGTTGCGTTCGCATGGTGTGGAGCCGCGCCACACCATGTTGCTGGTCGGCGCGCCAGGCGTCGGTAAGACAAGCTTGGCAGAAGCCATCGCCACCGCGCTCTCGCTGCCACTCCACACGGTCAAATACGACACGCTGGTTGGCAGCTATCTCGGCGAAACATCGGCACGCCTTCGCCGCGTGTTCGATCACGCGCGCACCAATCCGTGCGTTCTCTTCTTCGACGAGTTCGACGCCATCGGCAAAGAGCGCGGCGACGCCTCCGATGTGGGCGAACTGAAGCGCGTGGTCGCCTCCCTGCTCACTCAAATCGACGACATGCCGGCGACCTCGGTCGCGATCTGCGCCACCAATCATCCTGAACTCTTGGATTCGGCCGCTTGGCGGCGCTTCGAGCTCCGCCTGACGCTAGAACTACCGGATGCCGCAGAGCTTGCGGGGTATTTCCAAAGGTTCGCCGCCCGTCTCGAAGAGCCCCTTGGCGTTGCGCCATCGACGCTGGCCGAGGCTCTAGCAGGCGCGAGCTATGCGGACGCCGAAGCATTCTGCGACGACGCTAAGCGCCGTTCGATCCTCTCCCTTGGCGCAAAGCCAATGAAGCAGATCGTCGAGACGCTGCTTGAACGTCGTCAGGCCCAAGCGCCGATCCAGCGCGTCACGTTGCAATCCGCTGGGACACCGGCGCCGCGCAAAAAGCGGGAATCAGCTAAGACCGCAAGCGAAACAGTTTCTAGGCCAAAGGAAAAGAAGAAGCGCGCCGCCAAGAAGACCCGCGGTTCAGGCCGAAAGAATGCCCGCTCATCCGCACGTCCCCCTTCGTCCACCTAGACCCGCCGCCGACCGGATGGCGGGTGCAGGACGCCCGCGTCCGCCCGCCCCCTTCACACCCGACGAACAAAGAGCGCGCCTGACGCGCCTTGAAGCGCTCGACGCCGCGATCGCCGCTGGTTCAATGCAGGCTGATCCTGAAGGCCTTGCGCCCGACCGCATCGTTGTCTTCGAAACGAATGCGTCGGTCACAAACATCCTCAAAGCCGCGAAGCTCGCGGGCTTTCAGCACTTCCAGGAATTGGCCGCCGACGAAGCCGACGATGAAGAGGACGATGACGCGCCCGCCTCCGAGCGCGAGCGCCCAACTGCGCTCTATATCGGCCTGCCCAATGAAGCGGCGGTCAAGAAGCTCATTCAGTACTATCGCAACTGGAAGGAGGGCCGCGATCAGCCGAGAAATCTCGGGCCCTTCAACGAGCTCTTCAAACGGCTGATCGATGTGCGACTCTGGGGGCCGCGCGATCGCATGACCGAAGACGATCTTGACATGTTGCGCGCGCAGGCGAGGAGCGCACCCAACGTTCCGGTGCTGCTCGAAGTCGAACTCTGGCCGATGCGCCGTCCGCGCGACACCGCGCCGCTCGTGGCCGCCGCCGAGGCACTCGGCGCTAAGCTCGTCGATCAATCGCGCATCGATGAGCAAGACTTCTGGTATCAGGCCTTGCTGTTCGAGATTCCGACCGAGCACGCGGCGTCAGTGATCGACGGCTTGCGTGACGGGCCACTCGGTCAGGCCGAGGATATCTACGCGATCTCGCCGGCGAGCCATGCGCAGTCGCCGGCGATGGAGCCCGCGCGACCGGACGAAAACCCGGTCACAGCGCCTCTCAACGCCGACGCGCCGATCAAGGCCGTATTGATCGATGGCGCGGCCATCGCCAACCATCCCTTGCTCCGCGGCGGCGTGGTGATGGAGGACGTGTTCGAGCACGAGAACCTCGCCCAAGTCCAAGACCGTCGGCACGCAACGGCGATGGCGTCGGTCATCCTGCGTGGCGACCTTCGCGACGGCGGCGCGCCGATCAACGCGCGGGTTCTCAACATCCCTCTTCTCATCGACGGCGCCGGCCACGCACGCGCCAATCCGAAGAAGCTCTTGCTGGATCAGGTTCATCGCGCGCTGAAGCGGGCCCTGCTCGGCGACAATGAGGGTGCGGCCTCCGCGCCCGAAGCATTCGTGGTCAATCTCTCAATTGGCGTCGCCAATCGGGTATACGCCAACCGGATCAGCGGACTTGCGCGGCTGCTCGATTGCGGGCCGGAAAAGCATGGAATCTTGTTTGTCATCGCCGCTGGCGCAACACCAAGGAGCCTCTCCTGCGTGCGCGGCCTCGACGCCGTCGCGTTCGAAGCGCCTTGACGAATGAACGCGCGCCAAGCATGCCGCACTTGTGTTCCTGGATGCAGCGTTCCTGCCGCGCCCGCTCGCGCCGTGGTCAGAGTGCATCAATGGGCTTACGGCCGGCGCGGCCGGCGACAAGTTCAGCAACATTGTCAATCCGGCGCGGCGCAAGCATGTTTCATCCCTTCGACGCTGCGGGCAGCCCAGCATCATCTCACGCCCGACGGTGCGCGCGGCTTTCTGAAGCCCGACATCCTGCGCCAGGCGGACGCCCGCGCGCGCGCATCGCGCCCGCGTCATCCGACACGCGGCTCTCGGTGCAGGACGTGCATACACAAGAGGACGCATTGGCTGCAGCGGCTTCCGCTGGCGCAATCTCGGGCCGGTATCGGCCCTGGCACCCACGGGCCGTCCTGCGGCGGCTTGGCGACGCGCACAGCGCCCAGATCATCGAAGGACCAGGAAGCGGAAGATGGACGCCACGCTGGACGGCCTTCGCCGCGACCTGTGCGCTCATCGCGAAGGCGTTGCTGACGCAGTCGGCACAATGGGGCGAGCCTGGCGCCAGCTGCTCCGGTGATGCGATCAAGTTCCGCACGCCCGATGTGAAGTGGTCGCGCCAACGCAAGGAGACGGCGCGGCTGATGGGCCTTGGCGCCACCGATCCCGCGCGCGCCATCGCCTCAGACGATCATCGCGTCACCTGCGTCGGTTTTGGCCGCGTCCAGCCGGACAAGGCGGTGATCTTCACTGCGCCATTGCCGGAAGATCAAACGCCTCGCTTGCCCTGCGCTGGTATTGTCATTACGCTCGCCTGGTTCTCACCGGTTTCGCCAGCGTGGCGCTCGAAGCTCTCCTCGCGCGGCCGCAGGCCGACATCGTTGGCGCGGACAACCTCGCCCTGCGCAGCTGAACTTTTAGGACGAAGCGGTGCTTGCGCCCCGCCCTATTTCGGATGGCGCGGCTCAGTGGACCGGCTGTTATGAAGGCAAGCGCGCCGTCGCCATCGGCCCTGAGAGCAATGGACATCCGCGGCCCTCGTGCTTTGCTGACGCGGTGGTCGAGACGCCGCTACGCTTTGCCATCGCGATCACGTTCGAGCGCAGGCCGGCGTGCCGATCTATGGCATCGCTCAGCGCTTGCGGCCGCGCCGAACAGATCCGCCTCGAGCGCGTCGCCCTGGGCGGTGGCAAGGGGCAAACGCGTCGAGGCGTGGAAGGCTGGCTGAGAGCCGATATCTTGGGGACGGCTGTCGCGTCACAATGCCTACGGCCCGGGTGTAAGCAACCTTGGATCTGCGTGGCCGCTCGCGGCCCTGCCGCTCAACGTGCGTCTTCGGCCTTCCGCGCGCATCAGCGCTGCTGACGCGGGATCGTAGATGAACCCGTAATCGATCCGTCCCGAATACGTCGAACGCTTCGTTGATGACAAACAGCGGGACAAGAAACCATTCGCGCGGCACGACTGCTGCCGAAACGATGGTGATTTCAATGTTCACCGCGCCGCGTCAAAGACCCTGTGAATCAACGCCTCAAACTTACAGGCGCTGATGTTGAACAGCCTGTAAGTGGCGACCACATCAACGTCTGCGAGGAATGTTGGATCCAGGCTCGCGCTAGAAACGCGGCGCTAATGTCGCCGCTTGACGCCTATCTGAGTGGACGATGTCCCGATGCGCTGCGACGACGGATGGCTGGACTTGCTGGCGAGCACATAGATAGTGCCGCTTGCGAGGTCGTCGTCCTCGGCGCTGTCGGCAAAGAGCGGCCCTGCTGCTGGCTCCGTAATTCTGCGCCTGTGATTTTCGCTGGGCTTGTAAAGAGCCTGCTGAAACGACTCAGGCACATTGATTCCAAAGCGTTGTCGAAGATCACGCATGCGACGGTTCGGTCCCTCGGGTTGCTTCGAACTCAGTCCGTAAGTCGTGGACGTATGCCTTCGCCTGCCAAGAATAAAAAACTGGCCCGTGAGGGGATTTCAGTGTCCTGCTTGAACTGGCGCGACCTGCGAACCCCTGACGCAAGCTCAGCCTGCACCTCTGAACATGGGGCGAGTCGTCCGAAGTCCTCGCACTTTTCGGGTGGCCGAAGAATTTCCCCAGCCGCGCGCTTGTCGGCAGCGGTGCGCACGTGACGTAACTCGGTGATGTCTGCGCCGCCCTCCACGCCCTCAAGCGCTTCAGCCAGTTCGTCGATACTCAAGTCTGCATCACGGTCACCGGCGTCAGCCTGGCGCTGAGCAAGCCCTCAAGATCGAGCGGCGCTAATATGGCGCGGCATTCTGCTGAATTGCGCCGATCGAGCCGAACCGCATAAACGCGCTCGAAGATGTCCCGGTCCTCGCCAGGCAACGGAACGCGCCCATGCTCAGCGGCGAAACGCTGGATGTCCTCAAAACCAGCAATGATCCGTTCTTTCGGCAGATCGCCCTCGACTTTGTCGGGCACTTTCAATTTGACAGTTCCTCAGCAAGCTCAAGGTTCAGGTCGGGACTACCTATAGCGCCCTCCTTCCGGTATCGTGCATACGAAGGCTGCCGCCCCTCCGCGAGATGCTTTTCTCAAGCATCCGGCGAAGTAATCGCCGGAACCCGCCCACGCTCGCGCTTAAAACCGACAGCGCGCTTGGCGATAACCTTGGCATCCTTCTGGCGTTATCGTGGTGCGCTTCGCCGAGATCACTGCCGCGACCTGCTTCAAACTGTCTTCGCTCATGGTCTTGGCGAGGATGGAATAGGGCCTGACCAAAGGGGTTGATGCGATCACGAGGTCGATATCGAGCCTGCGGTACGTCCATCGCAAACTGGCGTATTGCCACCAATCAACGCGGTACTGCCTTGGGGTCCGGAGGCGTCCGCCCGAACGACACCTGCTTTGCCTGTTGAGTCAGATTGAGAGCTGCGATCGCGGCGACGCCACCGCTTCCTGATCTTCATCGTCCAGATCGACACATTTCTCCTTGATGATCTTGCCCATGACCCGGGCCAGCCTTTCGGGAACCACCCCTTCATCGAACAAGCCCCCGCTTCAATCGTGGCCTTATCCTGCACGAACGCGGTAATCACCTTGTTCAAATCACGCCGGACGTGCGCGTCGCCCTGTTCGTTTCTTGGGCATCGTGCTTGCGGGCCTTGATCTCGATCTGGAATCATTTGGTCTGTTCATTGAACCTGGGATTATCGTACTCTGTTGGGATCGCAGTCAGCTTCACCGTAGTCAGCTGGCGTAGGCCCGCTCGTCGAATTTCTTCGGCTTGAACTTGGGCGCGGGGCGCCAGAACCTGCTCCATCAGCAAGCTGGCCGCGATCGCCTTCAATGTGTCGTTCTACGGCTTCCGTCACAGCGTCTTCAGACGCATCGGGCTCAGCTATGAGGTTGGTGAAACGCGCCCGGGCGTTCATGCCCGGCGCACGAGGGCGCGGCCAATGATCTGACAATTTCGGTGAGGCTGAGCGGTAGCCGACCGTCGGGCGTTCGCACCAGATCCAGTCGAAGCCTTCCTTGCCATGCCGAGCGCGATGATGATGTCGATATGGCTCGCGGTTATTCTTCCGCGGGGTCTTTCAGCGCGATTGTTGAGACGCGGTCCTGCTGGCGGGCCGCCATCCACGAGGCTGGCGATGCAGGATGCGCCCGCTTGCCTTTGACAAGCTGGAAACCAGCAGGACGGGATCGATTCCCGCCACTCGCTGAGCGCACTAAACATGCCCGACTTCGCGGATTTTGTCTTTGGTGCTCCTCGCGAGAGTTCACACTCGGAATGTGGACGATCGTCTTCCTCATCCGGTTCGAGCACCTTCAGGATGTCGTCCGCATAGGAGCCGGCGTAGAAGAAGAGCCAATGTCGAGCTTCTTTAGATGCTTCCAAAGCCATTGAGCTGCTCGTAACAGGTATAGGTGACGGTATCGAACTTCACCATCCGAGGTGAGAGCACCGGGTGACGGCATCGCCGCGAAAGTATGAGTGCCGGCCATGGCGACGACATGAACCTTGTCGCGCGCGATCAGCTGCCGAGATGCTGGCCGAGCACGCTCTCTGATCGGCGGAGACGTGGTGAAACTGGTCGATGGCGACAAGCCGGTCGTCAAACGCTTCAACGCCGAAGCGGTCCACCGCAAAGCGAAACGTCGCGTGGGTGCAAACCAGTACCTTATCGTCGCTTGCTGAGAAACGCCTGACCGAGGCGACCTTGCCGCCATTGTCGTTGCCGGGCGCGTTGTAGATTCCACTTGCTCGACGCGCCAACCAGCCCAGAAGCCATTTCGGAGAGCGGCTCGCTGCCGAAGCTGGCGCCGATGGAGCGCTCCGGCACAACGATGATGGCCTGCTTGAGGCCCCGATTGGCGAGCTTGTCAGAGGTAGATGGGCCATCAACGTGCGGCTTTTCCGACGCGTAGGTGGACTTCGATGAGCAGGTCGCCTTCACCGCGCCGCTCGTAGCGGCGTGCTTTCGCATCGATTTTGGCCCAGCGAGTTGGATTTGGTCGAAGCACCCCGTCTGGCCATACTTGATGCAGCGATGGTGTGAGGGTGCGTTGCGCTTCGGTCATGCTTGCCCCGGTCTTGGTGCTTCTTCTGCGGCCGGTTGGCCGCTTGGTCATCTTTCGTATAGAGCTCAAACAGCTTTTCCAGCCGTTCGGTGTCGTTCTTAAAGCGGCGTCGATATAGATGCGCTCCAGCACCTGTCGCGCGTCTACGCTTCTCCCGCAACAAATCAGCGGGCATTTTTTCAGGATCGTAGAGATCGGCGATCGTCGCGGGGAAATGCGCCTCACGCGCCAGTAGGATGTCCTGAGCGCCGCGCGTCAAATCGGATTTGTTCTTTTCGGTGAGCGCGGGGACAGGAAATGTGTTCCAACCCAAAGTGTTGGAATAAGAAAAATCCGTCCGCATACGAACGCAAACTGTACCAATCCAGACCCAGTGCAGACGCGAGGCGATGATAGAGAAATTCCAAAGTGGTGCATCATATAGCGCAAAACACTTGTCCGACATGATCGTGCCCGCCCCCATCAACAGGACCGGCAGCACGTCACGGTTTTCAGAACTCACACGCGGGACGACAATTAGCCTTTCGTCCCCGCGTTGTCGCACTTGCTGAAATGCATGGGAGCGCGCGGCCGTGTCACGAGTCATCTTTTTGGAACTAGCCAGGCGCTCCTGGCGCACTTTATCGATGCGAGCTTTCACTGACGGGATCGAATTCGCGGACTCCACCAAGTCGTCCGTTATCCAGAGGCAGTAGCGGACCTTCCCATTGATAGCCTCAAATGATCCCGCGAAACGCCGAATAAGCTGCGCACGTTGCGCTTCTGTAAGCGCAAGCCCCGGAAGTTCTTCAGGATCTAATAAGAGATTACCTCCATCGACCGCCTTGTTCCCATTGTCCATCTTATCCATTCCGCCGAGCACGGAGTCAGACGGAGTTACGCATAGGCTCGGGCCGTGAACCAAATAAGCGTTTATGTTGTCACCGGACTTTGCGACAACGCGCCCATCTTCCCCCTCCGAGAAGAGCATTCTTTGTGACGCCGCATTCTTAGCGATTCCAACAATTACGACCGTTACGCCAGCTCTGTTGCTTGCCAAGTTCGCCCATTTGAAACTCGTGTGCGCAAATGCGATTTCATGCCCACTGGCGAATATCAAAGGCCACAAAACGGGCACCTGCTGCCCCTGACAAATAGAATTGGTCGCCACAAAAGCTGAGGCAGATTTAGCGATCACTCCATAGTCCGCAGCTTTCATGAGCCAGCCAGCGACATAGTCGAGCGTCTTCCACGTCGGCGTCCGTCCCTCGAAGATCGCCTGTAGCTCCGCTTTCTGCTCAACGGATTGCCAACTTGAACCGAGGTAAGGCGGATTGCTGCATATGTAGGTTTCACCGCCCTCATTCTCAAAATCAATCTGCGCCTGATCGAGCGGCGTGTTGAAGAGATCGTCCCCGACCAATTTCACGCCGGTCCCGGTAGGCGGACAGATGCTAAGCCAGTCCAGGCGAAGAGCATTGCCGCAGGTGATCCAATTCTGGGTGTCGAGCGGCAGGAATTCGAGCAGCGCCAGCTTGGGGCCGCGATAAAGCACATCGCATTGAAACTCGGCGATGATGAGCGCCAGACGCGCTATTTCTGCTGGAAAGTCTCGCAACTCAATGCCGCGGAAGTTCGTAAGTGGGATGTCAGTGCGGCGCTCGGGCTCGCCACGGCGCTTGTTGATCTCCGCTTCGATCGCCCGCATTTCCTTGTAGGCGATGACGAGGAAATTACCCGAACCGCACGCCGGATCGAACACGCGGATGCGCGCCATGCGCTTTCTGAGATTGAGCAGCTTGCGTTCGTTGTCGCTCGCTTCCTGCAGCTTCTCGCGCAGGTCATCGAGGAAGAGCGGATTGAGCACTTTGAGGATATTCGGCACGCTGGTGTAATGCATGCCGAGCGAGCCGCGCTCCTCATCATCGGCAACAGCCTGGATCATCGAGCCAAAGATGTCGGGGTTGATCTGGCGCCAATCGAGATTGCCGATGTGCAAGAGGTACGAGCGCGCGATTTTGCTGAACTTCGGCGTTTCCGTGCTACCCGAGAACAGCCCGCCGTTAACATAGGGAAACCCGTCCGCCCAGCGCGGCAGCTTCGCATCGGCGCGCTCTTCCACCTTGGTGTTCATCGCGCGGAAGATTTCGCTGATCACGAAATCCGTGTTGGAGGAATCTCGCGCGCTCATCTGATCGACGGTAGAGGTGAAGAGGCCCTCGCCGTTGAAGATGTCGGTGTCTTCGGCGAAGAAGCAGAAGATCAGCCGAGCCATGAAGTGGTTCATGTCGGGGCGGCGCTCCGCCGTGCCCCAATCGGGATTGTCCTTCAACAGCTCCACATAGAGCCGGTTGAGGCGGCTCGTGGCGCGGATGTCGAACGCGTTTTCCCGGATTTGCTTGACGGTCGAGATGCCGGCGAGCGGCAGGAAGAAACCGAAATGGTTGGGGAAGTCACCGAACGCGCAGGCGATCGGCGCCTCGTCGCTATCAAGCTCCGCTGCTTCCAGCGTCTCGCCGTCCGTCGCCAGGATGAAGCGCACCTTGTTGCGCTTGTTCTGCGTCGCCTCGCTGGCGCGCAGCGCCGTGAGCGTCGCATGCACCGCGCCCGGCTCGGCGACCTTGATATGGATGTGATTGACCTGAAGCACGCCGCCGAGATCGGATTTATTTGAGGCGCCGGCGCGCAACTTCTTGATCGTCGCTTCCTTGTTGCCGAAGGCCTCAAGAAACGCGAACGGAAACTCGACCGGGTCGAACTCTCGTTCGGCCAGCGCACTTACGGCTTCTTCGATCTCGACCGCGTTCATGCTTGCAATCCTCGGCGCATTCCCGGCTAGTCCTGCACCAGAAGTGTCGATACTGACGCGACCGCGTCCCGCCACGCATCATTGACAACTCCAAATACGCGCTGATCCGCCGCGCCATTGTTGGCGGTCTCAAACCATTGACGATTCCGACCGTTCACCCGGTCGCGATAACCGCCGCCTCTTCCCCATTCACTCTCACAATTGCGCCAGAACTCGACATCCCCTCTGAGTTCGTCGGAGTGAACGCTCTGGCCGACCAATTGCACCTTTCTGATCATGGCGTCGAAACCGCCATCGATCGCGCGCATCGCTTGGCGCACCAAATCGTGCGCATCAGCATATTGTTCATCATTGAGGAGATTCTGGGCGACCTCCTTAAAGCCCGTGAGGCGCGGCTGCACAAGTTGGGTCGCAATGGCGCGCGCGCCATGACTGAGTTGATGCGCATAGTCTAGACGAGGCCAATCGCCCTCCCGCACCACCGCCGCGTGGATCGTTCGAGGATGCGCCGAGCTGGTTGCCGACACCAAGCTGTCGTGAACGTGGCGTTTCGACGGTGCGGACAACGTGCTGTTATTCGTCAGCCAAACACTGAGGCTCCGAGCCGCCGCTCGCATCACCTCTTTGGCCTGCTCCTTCTCGTAATTCGCCAGCAACGCATTGGCGCCATCGATGATCTCTCTGAGAGTCTCGCGGTGGCTCTCTCGCACGGTCTGCACACGCCCCAGGATGAAGCCGCGCAACGCGTCCGGGTCATCTTCGGCTGAGTTAAAGAACCGAACCGGCAACCCACCCAATCCCAATGGATGCAGTTTGAGCGCCACCTGCTCTTGCTTGAGGCCATAGCCACCCTGTGCGTCTTCGACAGCGTCGCCGGCCTCATCCTTCATGACGATTGCTTCGCCTGGACGCGGAAGCGCCAGCACGGCGCTCATCACGTCAAGATTGCGCGCACCGCCATCCTTGGCTCGGGACAAGAGCGCCCGCACCGAGGTTGACGGCGCCTCGTTGAAGGTCGTGCAAAGCAGCATGACCGCATGGGGATCATCAAAGTATTGCTCGATGTCCTGCCGTTCGGCGATGTCATCGATGCCTTGGGTATCGACGAGTGTGATTTCCAACTCGGATTCATCGAGGATCGCATCGGGGACAATCAGCTCAATCCGGCGCGGAATGCTGAATTCGGCGTGACGACCGTTGTTGACCTGCTCGAAGGCGCTCTGCAGCCAGTCCAGCGGCGCTTTCTCCAAGTTCTCGGGCAGCCAAAGATCGCGACGATCGCGCTTGTGCAGCTCCATCCGCGCGAGAATCTCAATCGCCAGCGCTTTCTCATCGCCGAAATTCTGCGCGAGCACGCGCGCCTCGTCTATTGCCGGCGTGGACGATCCGTCGGGCCGCTTCTCCGCGCGCTTGCGCTTCAGCCCAGACATATTGCGTAGCGCACGCTCGACTTCGCGTGAGATGCCCGGCGCCCCGGTTTCAGCATCGTCACCGGCATTCGTGGATTGATCCGCATTGAGCAGGAAGCGCGCAAATTCGAGCACGCTTCTGCGGATTTCATCTTCTGCGCAGGGCTCGATCAGCAGTCCAAATCCAGGCCCGCGTCGGACATGCACTTCACAAATCGTGATGCCGCCCGCGCCTGTTTCGAGGACCGCCTTTGGCATGCCCTTCGTGCTCGGAAGCTCCAATCGCTGCACCCGGCAGATCGCGGTGGACTTGCCGACGCCGATCGTGCCTACGAAGGCGACGCGATACCGCTTCTCCAGAACCCGCGACGCGCTGGCGACAATCTCTTCGCGGTAGCGCACCAATCGACGCTCGAAGAATTGCTTCACATCGGGCCGCTCGGCCAGCGCGTGAATGGCCTGAGCCGTCTGCTCCGCCTCCCACAACAGATCGCCGTCGGAATCGTTCAGGCTCGGCGCCGGCAGCAATCGCCACTCCCGCGCCATCAGAGCCTGCGCTCGCTCTGCCTCGGGCGTTCCAATGCCCCGCAGCACAATCGAAAGTTCGTCATCCGAGAGCGGACGATCGCCGCTCTCCACACGCGACAGCACTGCCGCACTCCACTCCAGGCGCTTGGCGAGTTCATTTTGCTTGAAACCCGCGCCCTCCCTGAGCGAAGCGATGTATCGTCCGACGGCGGCGTCACGACTCACGTTTGGGCTCCTGGTTAGCTTCCGCCAGGGTTGTATCGCAACATTTCTTTATCGTCAAGAAACGTTTCTACAACGTTTCTTGCGCGGATTCGGTCGCATGACCGGCCCCGTTCCCGGCGGCGACACCGTGAGATTCAAATGCCTTCGGAGATCGGGCGCTAGCCTTGCGGTTGTGCCGCCTCTGGCGATGCATCAAAAGTGAGTAATGCGTCCTACCCAGCCCTCATTCGTCGCCGCGCAGCAGGAGGCGCAAGCTGCCTATTTCGCCCGTATCGGCGAGCGCAATATTCGTGAGGAAGCGCCCTATCGGCTCCTGGCCGGGCGCCGTGATCTGAACGTCGCGCCCTTAATCAGATCGTCAGTCGCTGCGTATTTTGGCGAGCCGCGCAATATCACCTGGCATACGCACGCCGATCACGGACTTTCCTCGCAGGTCTGTTGCTTGAACTTCCTCGCGCCGCTGGCGACGCAACCGGCGCTCCTGGCGCGGGTCATTGGCGCCGCGCTGGGGATCGCACCCCCAACCATGTTGCCGATCGAAGACGGCCCCGAAGGCGCGCCTTGGTTCGTGGGTTTCGAGTGGCCTGGCCGCGCGGATTATCTTGGAGAATGGCCTGCAAATGCATCGAACGGGCCGCGCGGACAGAACGCAACGAACGCGGATGCCGTCGTCCGCTTTCGCGCTGACGGACGCACCGAAACCCTCCTGATCGAATGGAAGTACACTGAGGAGTACGGCGCACCGATCCGCGCGGAAGGCAACGCGACACGAATAGCACGTTACGCCGATAAGATGTTTGCCCCCGCAGGCCCCATTCGCAACGACCTTGATCTCAAGCTTGAGGATTTTTTCTGGGAGCCATTCTACCAGCTCCTCCGTCAGCAAATGCTGGCGCTTGGCATGCAAAACGCACGCGAGGATGGCGCTGAACGTGTCCGCGTGTTGCACATCTCGCCATCTGGCAATCGCAACCTGCACAAAGTGACTTCGCCAGCTTTGCGGAGACTAGGCGACGATGCCTTTGACGTTTTTAAGCACACTCTTGTCGAGCCCCATACGTTTATCAGCCGAACGACCGAACAAGTTTTTGCAACGGCGGCGGTCGCCGGCGATTTGGACGCGGATGGTCGCGCATGGGCCGATTACCTTTGTGACCGCTATACATTCTTACGAGACGCGTAGCTGACACGCACCGCATTGCTGCAATCAGGGGGAACGCAGTCTTGGCTCTTTTCACCACCACCAACTACCCGGTGAACGCGCTGATCGAGGACATCGATCTCGGCAAAATCGGTCTGCCTGAACTGCAGCGGCCCTTCGTCTGGCCGAACGTCAATGTCCGCAATCTCTTTGACTCGCTTTACCGAGGCTATCCTGCGGGCTTCCTTTTGTTCTGGGAAACGGGAGCCGACGCCGGCCTCAAAGGCATCGGCGCAAAGAACGAAAAGGCCGCACCCAAACTCGCGATCGTGGACGGTCAACAGCGCCTCACCTCGCTCTACGCCGTGGTCAAAGGCGCCGAGGTTCTTCGCGCGAATTTCAAGAAAGAAACCATCCGCATTGCGTTCAACCCGCTGGCCGAACGCTTCGACGTCGCCGACGCCACCGTCTTGAAGGACAAAGCCTACATTCCCGATATCTCACGCTTGTGGCAACCCGGCGTCGACCTGTTCGAAATCGCGGATGAATATATCACGGGACTTTCAAGCGTCCGCGAACTCACGCCGGAGCAAGTTAAGAAAGCGCGCTCAGCGATCAATCGGTTGCGCAACCTGCCCGACTTTCAGTTTGTGGCGTTGACCCTATCGTCCTCGGTCGAGGCTGAAACCATTGCGGAAGTGTTTGTCCGCATCAATGGCGAGGGCAAAAAGCTCAATCAGTCCGACTTCATTATGACCCTGATGTCGGTGTTTTGGGACGAAGGACGCGCCGAACTAGAAAGCTTTGCACGCTCGGCGACTCGGCCATCTGACAAGGGCCAAGCATCCCCGTTCAATCATTATATCAAGCCCTCGCCCGATCAGATGCTCCGCGCCACGGTCGGATTGGCGCTGAAGCGCGCACGACTTGAGAACGTCTACGGCGTTCTACGAGGCCGCGACGCCAAGACAGGCGAAGATGCGCCTGAGCGACGAGACGAACAGTTCGCGCTTCTCAAAAGGGCCCAGAAGCACGTCCTGAACCTGTCCTCGTGGCACCACTTTCTCGGCGCGTTAGCCCTCGCGGGTTTTCGCGGTGAGAAAATGATCAGCTCTCCCGCAACGGTCATCTACGCCTACGTGCTCTACCTTCTCGGCATTTGCGACTACGGGCTGGACCGCGGCGAGGTTCGGCAAGCGATCGCCGAGTTCTATTTTATGGCGGCGCTGACGGGCCGCTATACCAACTCGCCTGAAACGCGGTTTGAAGCGGATCTGTCGGCCCTGCGCGATCTGCCCAACGGCGCCGCGTATCTAGCGAAGCTCCGCGAGATCACCGCAACGACTCTGACGAGCGATTATTGGTCCATCACACTGCCAAATCAGCTGGCCACTTCTGCTGCAAGGAGCCCGTCACTTTTCGCTTATCAAGCCGCTCTTATCAAACTTGACGCCAACGCGCTTTTCAGTCCCGCGAAGATCGCGTCTATGGTCGATCCGGCGGTCAAAGGCAGCAAAGCGGCCCTGGAGCAGCACCACCTCTTCCCACGCGGCTATCTTGAATCGATTGGGATCACCGATCTGAAACAGGTCAACCAGATCGCCAATTTCGCGCCGGTTGAGTGGCCGGACAACATCAAGATCGGAAAGCAGAATCCTGCTGATTATGTCGTTCCGCTCGACGCCAAGCTCTCGGCCGGCCATCGCGAACGCATGTACGGCCATCACGCCCTACCGCACCTTTGGTGGGAATTACCCTATGACCAATTTCTCGTGCAGAGGCGCGTGCGCATGGCCGCCGTCGTCCAAAAGGCATGGCATGCACTAACCGGGGTCACTGAAGACCGCGACGCGGCGCCAATCTCGATTGCTGATCTGATTAAGGGCGGCGAGACCGACGCCGTCGAGTTCAAGTCAACACTGCGCGTCAATCTCCACACCGGGCAGCCTGATGACAAAATTCAAATATCGGCATTGAAGACTATTGCGGGCTTCTTGAACGCTAAGGGCGGCACTCTCCTCATCGGCGTCAACGATGACGGCGAAGCCCTGGGGTTGGAGGCTGACAAATTTCCCAATGAGGACAAGATGGGCCTGCACCTCGTCAACCTCATCAAAGAACGCATCGGAGAAGTTTTTCTTCCATATGTCCACGCACATTTTGAAGATCAGAATGATCAGCGTGTCGTGTTGATCCGCTGCGAGCGCGGCCCCAAGCCCGCCTTCGTCAAGGACGGCGCCAATCAGCGCTTCTTCGTCCGCGGAGGCAATGCGACTGCGGAGCTAAGCGGCACGTCGGTCACCGACTATGTGAAGCAACGTTTCGCGTGACAGGCGCAGATCTATATGGCGACCTATTTGAGCGACTTGCGGAAGCACGGTCGACGCAGAACATTGAAGACCTCAGCCGGATGTGCGGCCCCTTCGTTGTCCAACCGACGCCCGAATTCGCTGCAGCTCATCACCGCGTCCTCCTCGTCGGACAGGAGACGAACGGGTGGTACACGGTTGAAGACATCTTGGCCCCGGACAAAGGGCTTGAAGAAGCGCTCTTCTGGTATCGAGATTTCGCGCTCGCAGACAAGCACCCGGCGTCTCGCTCTCCGTTTTGGTCATTTCACCGAAAGATCGCAGCGGGCCTAGGGTTAGATTGGCGAGCGGTCCTGTGGTCCAACCTCGTTCGCTTTGACGGCACGCAGTTGAATGATCGCGGTTCGCTTGTCGGTCATCCAAGCGAGCCGGCTTTGCTAGATGTGCAACGCGGAGTTCTCTCGAGCGAGATCGACGGCTTGAGAGTCGATACAGTTATCTTTCTCACCGGCCCAAACTACGATCACATCATCCGTGATGAATTGGGTGACATCGAGTTTTCGGCCGTCGGACAGTATCCGGTCCGTCATTTGGCTCACGTAAAACACCACGGACGCCGAGCTCGGATGATGCGGACCTATCATCCCGCCTACCTGCGGCGAACCGGTTTGTTCGACGGGGTGGCAGAGGAGATCGTCCACTCCTGCGTCTAAGACGAAGCCGCGCAGTGTCCTGTGTGCCCAGGCCGCATTGCGTCAGGGACTCGTGTATGCTGCGTGGCCCGCGAATCGTTTCGCGATTGAACCGTTTGCCGTGTCAGTGCGTCCCGCTCTCTTCATCAGCCACGCTTCACCGGAGGACAATAGGTTTGTCCTTTGGCTCGGCGCTAAGCTCGCCGCTCTTGGATACGAGGTTTGGGCGGACGTGCTGCGCCTTCGCGGCGGCGATGATTGGCAACGTAAACTGGAAAACGCTCTTCGGGAGCGCGCCGCCAAGGTCTTGTTCGTCGCCAACCCCGTTTCGGCGGAAAAACAGGGAGTTCGCAACGAAATCCAAATCGCGACCGAGGTCGCCAAGAAAATTGACGACAAGGAATTTGTTATTCCGCTCCGGCTCGCGCCATACGAGGCGCCGTTCCTGATCGCTCACGCGCAATATGTCGACTTTTCGCAATCGTGGTCAGCGGGACTGGCTGAGCTTGTCAAAACGCTTGGCGGCTATGGCGTCGCCCGCAGCGCCGATGCCGACCCCGCAATGTGGCGTGATCTGCAGCTCGCGCATGCCAAGGCGCTCACACCCGAGCCCGAGACCCTCATCTCCAATTGGCTCGAACTCACGACGCTGCCGTCAACGGTGCGCATATACGACTTCAAAGCGGGCATCTCGCTCGGCGTCGCCAAGACCGCTATGGACGCGTGCCCTTGGCCCATCGTGCCCTTCCGGCGCGGGTTCATTTCATTCGCGCCCTTCGAGGATCTCAGCGACCATTTCGGTCTTGATCTCCCACTCGACTTAATCGCCGAAACGTCTACCGAGATGTTCATCGCCGATGGCTTCGCCGCGCAAGAGATCGCGTTTTGGGATGCGCGGCGCCGGTTTAGCGATCTGGTCAGACGCGCGTGCGAGGCGCGCTTTTCAGCCGCCGGGCTCGCGTCGCACGCCTTCGCCAATGATCGATTGGCGTGGTGGTCGCCCAAGACCGAGGACACCGCGCCGCGCATCCGCTTTGCGTGGACCGCGTTGACCGGCCAACGGCAAGTGCAAGGCTTCTCGGCCAAGCGCAACATTCACTGGCACTATGGGATTTCGGTGCAGCCGCGCACGGCGCCAATTCCGCACTTGCGCGTCTTGGGGCGGCTCGTCTTCACGGCAGATGGCCGCGAGCCACTCGATGCCGCGCGTAATCAGCGGCTCCGGCGGTCCTTCGCCAAATCGTGGCGAAACGCGAGATGGCGGGACATGATGCTCGCCTTCCTTTGGCGTCTGGTCGACGGACAAGAAGAACTTCGCATTCCCGTAACCAGCACCGAAAACTTGGTAGCCAGAGCACCGCCGCTTCTGTTCGAAGCGCCCGTGCGCGTTATGGAAGGTCAGGCGATCGCAGACGAAGACGATCCCAGCGAGGACGATGATCCAGAAACACGAGATGGCGCCGAGGAGCTTGAAGGCGACGACGGGGACGAACCATGACCGACCTTTCGCGCACGCTGCGCCACCTGCCAGAACCGCTGCTTCAATTCAAATATGGACAACGCCTCGTCTATCCGCGCGACGGGCTATATCTCTTCGGGCCGGTTGGCGATCCAGGTGATGACATCACCACAGTGCCCTATGGCGTGATCGGCACCAGCGACGGCGTTCGCCGCTTTGCGACATGGGCCGATCGTGTGCGCGGGTTCGTCGACATTCCAACACCGGGACCGCGCTCACGCGCTGTTGAACCGCAGCACGTGCCATTCCCAGGCTTCCAAGAGGCATTTCACGCCGAATGGCCCACCAAAGCACGCACAATTATCGCTGACATCGACAGCGTCGAGCTTGAACGCGTCCTTCGGATCGAGAACCGCCATGAAGCGATCCGCTCCGCCGTCGATATGTTCGTCACACGCATCGTGGCCGCAAACAATCGCACCGAGAACCCGCCAAAGGTCTGGTTCGTGGTTATACCAGAAAGCGTCTATTTCTTTGGCCGCCCGCTGTCGAAAGTCCGCAAGGACGAGCGCGTGGCCAGCACGATTGGCTTGACCGAACGCCAGGCGCGAAAGCTCGATCCAAACGCGCCGACGCTTTTCGGCATCGATGAAATGGAAGCGGAGGTCTATAAATACGCTACCCATTTCCGTCGGCAATTGAAGGCGCGTCTGCTTAAGGACCAAATCGTTACGCAGATTGTGCGCGAGACGACATTGACGCCAGAGGAATTCGTAAACGAGAAGGGCTGGCCGATCCGGCGCGTTGAAGACCCTGCCACGATTGCGTGGAAGCTTTGCACCGGCGCCTTCTACAAGGCCGGAGGCCGCCCCTGGCAACTCGCCGATGTGCGCCCTGGTGTTTGCTATGTCGGGCTCGTTTACAAGCGAAGCGAACTCACCACCAACCCCAAGCACTCATGCTGCGCTGCGCAGATGTTTCTCTCCAATGGCGAGGGCGTCGTCTTTCGTGGCGCGCTTGGACCATGGTTTCATACCGATACGAAGCAATTCCATCTCGACAAGGAAGCGGCGCGCAACCTGATCACAATGGTGGTCGGAGAATACGAACGCATTCATGGCGGCCCGCCAATAGAACTCTTCATCCACGCCAAGAGCGCGTTTGACCGCGTCGAGTGGGAAGGCTTCGAGGCCGGCTGCCCCGCCCAAACTAAACTCGTCGGCGTGCAAATCGTGGACGCGCACGATGACCTGAAGCTCTTCCGTCAGGGCGACTATCCGGTCGCGCGCGGGACGGTTCTCTACACCGGCCAGAGCAGTGCTTTCCTCTGGACTTCAGGATATGCGCCGAGGCTCGACACCTATATGGGCCCCGAGACTCCCAATCCTATATCCGTGCGCGTTCTGCGCGGCGACTGCGATCTCGACACCGTGCTGAACGACGTGCTCGGCCTGACCAAGATCAATTTCAATTCGTGCCTGCACAATGATCGGCTTCCGGTCACAATCCGATTTGCCGATGCGGTCGGTGACGTGCTGGTCGCGGCGCCCATGGAAGGCGATCCGAAGCTGCCGTTCAAATTCTATATCTGACGCAGAGCGCTACTTTTTGATGAGATATCGGTCGATGTCGGGCACGCTGCTTTCAAGCCATACCTTGAACTTCCCGATGGTCTCGTCGAGCCTCGCCTGGGCCCTCTCGCCTTCTGACCATAGCGCGCTCGTGGGAAACCAATCTCGTTCCACCATCAATGCCCAGACCGCATCGACCTGCGCGTCATCGCGAATGTCGAGTTGGGCGCAGAGGGTTTCAAGTGAGGGAATTTGCACGCAGAGGGCTGTCACGTCGTCGAGACGCAGAGGCGCTTTGAGGATCACTTCCGATTGCTTGTCCTTAAAGTTGTTGAGCGCTGCGGATTCAGCGCCGCCCCGCGCATCGTAGCGTTCGGCCGCCGCCGCAAAATCGGCGCGCGCCCAAAGCGCCGCGATGTTCAACACCACCTCTTCCGGCGATGGCTGCACGGCAAAAATCGCGCCGACTTCACCCGGCCTCGCTTCTTTCTTGAAGATGAAGCGGGCGAACTCAAAATTCGTCGTCCAACCCGCGAACCCCTCTTCAATCTCGCCGTGAAAGAACAACGGCATCATGTCGCCGCCGTTCTGTTGGTTGTTGGGGATCAGGAAACGCTTCCGGTAACACCGCGCGCTGCACTGAAAGATTTCATCCGGCACATCTTGCAATGCGGAAATTGCGGCCGAGAGCCTGGCTGTTGTCCTTAGCCGCCCGGACGCTTCCTCGCCCCAACCGCGCTGCCATTCTCCCAACGCCGCAAGGAATTCGTCTGGATAATGCGTCATGGCAGGTTCACCTCCACGACGAGACCACTGTGATCGGAGATAACGCCTTTAAAGGCTGGCCACGCCGAGACGACCTTTGTTGAGCTCTCCCATGCGCGAGGTAGGCTAATGTGGTCGATCGGCGGAACCGGCAGAAGACCATCCGGTACGCGACCGGGTTCAGTTGCGCAGAAAAGATCGCATTCATCTAAGCCGGAACGCAATGCAGCAATGCCCTCCTTCGTGCCGTAGCGCCGACCGGTGGCCATGTCGGTGTTGTAATCGCCTGCGATGCAGAGGGACGCGTCCGGATATCTGTTGCGCAGCATGCGCCATTCCGCAGCTTGCAGTGGCACGACGCGATGATGCTCTGACCAGTTCGGCAGCGGCGGCTGCGGCGGATGCTCGCTCTGATCGCTGTGCCAGGGCATCACTGTGCCATAGACCGCAAGCGTCCTGCCTTCGCCGATGTCGAGAATGGCGCAGGTCGTCCGCTTTTGATCCGCGCCCGGAAGCGACACCTGCTCGATGATTGGGAAGCGGCTCCAGATGGACACCCAACGGCTGCCTAGTCTGATCGCCGAGAAGTTCTTGGGCCTCGGCTCCGAATGCGCAACATACTCGCAACCCGGCGGGACCAGTTCGTCGTGCGTCTCCGTCAGCACCCAGATATCGGCCTGGTTGTCGCGCAACGACAAAACACGGCGCAGAACGTCGAGCCGATCCTTGAACACATATTCGACGTTCCAGGTCCCGATGCGCATCGTTCGTCACTACCCGCAATTCTTTAGGCAAACGTATTAAATGCTTCCCGTTCGCGCCAGCGCGGCCACCGGCGTTCGCTGATTGCAGCCTATCGCAGGCACGAAGGATCCGAGATGTAGGAGACGCGGACCGCGTCAGGGATCGAAGCCCGCAGGGTCGAGACGCGGATGCGGCTCGATCGCGAAGCGACAAGAGCCCGGCCCCGCAGGGGCGACGCCATTACTTCTTGGAGCGTACAGGTCGCTCTAAAAGCTTGCTCGGCTCGACACCGATGACCTTCGCCAACTTCTCGATCATATCGATACTGGCGCTATACACACTGCGCTCAAGCGCACTGACATAGGTCCGATCGATATCAGCGTCAGCGGCGAGAGCCTCTTGTGAGAGGCCTGCAGCGATTCGATAGCGACGCAAATTTCGCGCGAAGACTTCGCGAAGTGACATGCCTCCAGGCGACAGCCTTGAGGTGCATTTCACCACGGAGTATACTCGACAATCGCTGAACTGGCAGGCCAGAAGGCTATGAACGACAAGCAACTCGTGCACGAGGCAATCGCCTGGTCAGGGTGCAAGTGCACGGCGATCGTTGCTGAACGGCCAGGTGTCTTCGATTTTGCGGTGGATGCGGCTGGGAACGATTTAGTCGTACGCCTCGTTGGCCATGCGGCGACTTTCGACTATTCCCAACTCGAAACAATGGTCGCTCAAGGCGACTTCACCCGCGCCTTCATCGTCTACACCGCAGAAGATCAGCCTCACCTCTCCGGTGAGATAGAATCCTACCCCCTCTCCCGCATAGATGAGCTTGCGGCTCTCCTCGCCAAGGAGAGCGCTACATGAGCTCCACTCTCGACTGGGCCAACCTCTTCGAAGAGGAAGCCCCGTTTGATGCGCTTCCTCCGCCGTTTCGGCCCGCGCACCTCGGCTGAAGACATCTCCCAGGACGCCTTCGCCAAGCTCTGTGCTGCAAAGACTGGAGAAATCGCCAATCCCCAGGCCTATCTCATGACCACGGCCCGCAATCTGGCGCTCAACGACCTTCGCCGTCAGGCCAATCACAAGACTGACGCTTCAGCCGGGATTGAGACCCTCGCCCTCACAGCCACCGCTGATCCCGAAGCCGACCTGATTGCCTCAGAGCAGGCGTCGGCCGCTGAAGCCGCGCTCGCCGCTCTGGAGCCGCATCTTCGCGAAGCCCTGCTGTTGCACATCATCGAGGGCCTGACCCAACCGCAAGCCGCCCAGCGCCTCGGCGTCTCGCGCCGCACGCTTCAACGCTACATCGAGACCGCATTAGCCCAGATGGCGCTCGCCCTCGCCGAACCTGACACTTAAGCTCCAACAGACATGCCTGACCGGCAAACCCTGACACGAGCCGAGCGCGAAGCCAGCGGCTGGATCGTCCGCATCAAGGCGCACGATGCGAGCGACGCTGACCGCCGTGATTTCGAGGCCTGGCTCGACGCCGATCCCGACAATCCACCAGCCTACGCCAAGATGGAGCGCACCTGGGGCGCGGTTCAATCGCTGCAGCATCTGAAGGGCCGCGCCGCCGCAAACGACACTGCGCCTCGCCCACGCCGAAGCTGGACTCTGCCTGCCGCCGCAATCGCCGCCTGCGCGCTGCTGGCGATCGGCGCGGGCGTCTGGTTCACCCGCGCGCCATCCCTTTCGCGCCTTCCGAACACTACGCCACCGCCCCGGCCGAAGGGCGCACGATCACGCTCGCGGACGGCTCCACCATCACCCTCTCCGGCGCCGGCGAAGCCTCAATTGCGATCAGCGATATCGAACGCCGCGTCGAACTCACCCACGGCTACGCCCTCTTCGACGTTACGCACGATCCCGACCGGCCTTTCGTCGTTCACACGCCGGAGGGCGACATCACGGTACTTGGCACAGAGTTTGTGGTTCGTGTCAGCGCCAGCGAAGTCCGCACCACGGTGCTGCGAGGTTCAGTCCAGGGCGCAGCCCAACGCGCCGGTCTCTTTTCGCGTAACGCTGCTTCGGTCACCGCGACGGCCAACGAAGAGATCGTTCTCTCGGACGGCGCCGCCGAGCTCATCCCGATCGCGGCCGAAGCGATCCCGCGCCGCCTGGCGTGGCGCGACAATATGTTAGCCTTTGACGGTGAGACGCTGAATGAAGCTATCGCGCAAGTCTCACAGCAGACCGGGTGGACTTTCGAACTTGCTGATCCTGAACTCGGCGAAATGCGCGTCGGCGGTTACGTCCAAGCCGATCCCGAAGCTTTTGTTGAACTCATTTCGTCCAGTTTGAATCTGGAGGCCCGCCGCGAAGGCGATCGCCGCGTCGTTCTTGCGCGCCGATCATAGCGGCCGAATCATCTAAAGCACCGGGCACGCGAGGAGCGGCCGTTGGCTTGAATGCGCCGACTATGGGAAATTCTTGGCCCGAGGCGCCGCCATCGAAAAGCATCACTTGATCGTTAGTTCGCCGTGTCGATTTCAGTTCGGTGGATCCTCCGGGCGCCGAAGACAGTCAACCAGAGTGCGCCGCCGATCTCCCCGATTGAACCGGGAACAGAAGAGAATTGTCCGACGGGTGAACTAAAGTATCCACTCCAAAACAATGGAGCGACAACGCCAGCCACGTAGCTGAAGCATCCAAGAATGAGCGCCGCCCCAAAGAGAGCGTGGTATCGCACGCGACTTCAAGACGAGCAGCCCATAGGGCAGAAGCCACAATCCCCAAAACACCTCCGCCAGAGTCCGAAAATCAGCATAGCGCTCCAAATGCGCGTCAACCGCCGCGGCTTGATCCACGCCTGCGCCGAGAAGTTGGAGGGCGAAGAGCTTTTCGCCGACAGCGATGTATCCGATCGGCACGCTGACGAGCACGAACCCGGCCATCGCCAGCGCCAGAGTTTCCGACCAATGCCGCAACACCTTGTACAAAAGCGCAACCAACAGCACGAAACTGGCGTAGCACGCCAGTTCGGCGACGATCGCGCTCTTGAACAATAGCACGTTGGCCTGGAGGCTTACGACGGTTGCAACAGCGTCACCGCGAACCAAATACTGTCCTGGGGCGTATGCTAGACTGAAGATTCCCGCCGCGATCAGAAACAGATACGTGACGCCAGCCCATCGTGCTGTGGTCATTGCGCAGCCCCCTTTCGGACGGACTTCGGCCAAGTCAACGCCGACGTGACGATGAAGATGCTCAGCGCCGTCTCAATGCAAACTGTGAATTGGTAGAAAAGCGCCGAGCCGAAGAATGTCGCGATGTTGACGCATGTGTAGAGCGCGCCAAAGCCGACATTGAGCCACTTGCTGAATGGGCTCGGCAGGCCTGCTGATAAGACCACCATCAGTGCGGGGATCGTCATCAGTGTAGCGACGCCAAGCAACACGGCTTCGGTCGCATCCCCGAGTGGTCCGATCGTGCCGGCCATCATCCCTTCGATCGTGCCGGGAAGATAAAGACTGAAATAGTCGTTGTAGATGTAGAGAAACATCATGGAGGCCCACAGCAACGAGAGCCGCAGCGGTCGGGAGAGTTGAAAAGACTGTAACTCGCTCATCGCAACCACCCCTCCAAGGACCGTGTTTGTCGAAAGTCGCGGCTCCATCCTGGCTGAGACGCAGAGGCGCGAGCGGGACCAACCATGCTCAACGGATACTCCTGGGGGTGCATGTAGATCCGCTTGGGACCGCGAACGTGCCCGAGAAAGCCTGGAAGTCAGGCGGGGGTCTCGCCGATTTGGAAATCGGCGAGAGTTTTCGCTGCGCACGACCTCGAAATCTGACGCCGCAGCGTGTAATCAGTCGTCGCATGATCAGCATCACCGCCGCCCTAACGCGCCTTCCCGGGCGTCCGGCGCCCATGACGCCGTTGCAATTCTATTGGGCGTTGTTCGCTGGCGGCATCGGATGTTTTCTGGTCGCAGGGTTAATAGGTGGGCCAATTTCCACCCTGTTGGAGCTCGCGGGCGCTGGCACGTGCGGCCTTTCCTGGCTTCTGGTGCGGGCGCTTTTTCGCCCGGATGCGGTGCATGCCATCTGGCCACGCGCCGTTGTCGGCGCGTTGTTCATCACCGCGATCCTGAGTGATGTCTTGGCCGGCCTCGCTTCCGGGAACGACGCCTTCGCACTCCTGCGCCGCGGCGTCCAGAACGTACACGCCCTGACCAGCTCCACCGTGCTGCTGCTTGCCTTGGTCGACGCCTTCGACGGATTTCGCGCAGCACCGCGGAGCGAGCAACGTTTCCGCCTTTTGTTCGCCGGGTCCTATGGCGCCCTTGTGCTCGTCTCTGTCATTCTGCTGGGGCAGAACGGTTTGGGCGCGTTCTCAACCGCGCTGGTGCAACAGATTTCCGCCATATTGGCCCTCATCGGTGCAACTGCAGCCGTTGCGTACCGGCTGCGGGAGCCGCTGCCTGTTGAGGCCGCCCGCAAGCGCCGCACGCCGATCGCCGCCGATACCGCTCTCGCTGCCAAGATCAGGCGCCTCATCGAGGTTGAGCACATCTACACACGCGCCGAAATCAAAGTCGCTGACTTGGCGCACCTCACTGGCGAGCCGGACTACAGAGTCACGCAATGCATCACCGGGGCGCTCGGCTTCGCCAATTTCAACCGGCTGATCAATCACCACCGGATCGCGCGCGCCAAGCAGATGCTGGCCGATCCAACGCTGCGCGACCGACCAATCCTGGTTATCGCGCTTGAGTGTGGCTTCGGCTCGATCGGCCCCTTCAACCGCGCCTTCAAGGAAGCGGTGGGCGCAACGCCGCGTGCGTTCCGGAAGGCGGCGGCAAAGCACGTTTAGACGCGCGAATGTGAGGTCCGGATCCCAAACCTTCATATAGCTGATGTCGTCTAAGCTTGAATTTGGAAGCTCGCCGCAACGGCGA
>JAWKUX010000028.1:0-24151 GCA_041398325.1 Hyphomonadaceae bacterium
CGTCATTGCCGACGAGAACGTCCGCGCCGGCGCGTCCTTCCAAAGTATCAGCGCCCGAATTGCCGACGATCAGATTCGCCAGCGCATTGCCGACAATGTAGGAGCCCGTCGTCGAGGTGATCGAGATCTGCTCAACATCGGTATCGCCGACGCTGTAGAAAGAAAGCGAGGTGTAGATCACGTCGGCTGTCCCCTCGCCGGCATTTTCAATCACCACATCGCCGATATTATCGACAAAATAGAGATCGTTGCCGGCGCCACCGACCATAAAGTCAGCGCCTCCGCCGCCGTCCAACGTGTCAGCGCCAATATTGCCGACTATCAAATTCGCCAGCGAATTGCCGATAATGTAGGAGCCTGCGGTTGAAGTGATCGACAATTGCTCAATGTCGGTATCGCCGACGCTGTAGAAGGCAAGAGAAGTGTAGACAACGTCGGCTGTCCCCTCGCCGGCATTTTCAATCACCACGTCCGATACATCGTCCACCAAATAAAGATCGTTGCCAGCGCCACCGATCAACATGTCCGCGCCAACGCCGCCATCAAGCGTGTTAACAGCGCTATTCCCGACAATCAGATTGGCAAGATTGTTGCCGTAAAGATTGATCGCGACAGCACCCAAAGCCGAGAGTTGTTCCACGTCGGCAGAAAGCATGTACGTCACTGACGTACAAACCGTGTCCGTCCCCTCGCCCGACAGCTCCGTCACCACGTCGCCAACGTTGTCGACAAAGTAGCTGTCGTTACCGGCGCCGCCAATCATCAGGTCAGCGCCAACGTCTCCGTTGAGTGAATTGTTCGCAGCGTTGCCGGTGATGGTGTTGCTCAAGCTATTGCCGTTGCCGGTGACGGCGGCACCCTCCAGAATCAGATTTTCGACATTGGTAGCCAGTGCTGCAATACCAACCGTCGAGCGGATCGTGTCGGTTCCCTCCGACTCATTCTCCACGACAACGTCCTCTGCATTGTCAACATAATAGGTATCATTGCCCAATCTACCGCCCATAGTGTCCGCGCCAGGGCCGCCATCCAGGGTATCGCTTGCCGTATGCCCCCAAATCGCATCGTTGAACGCTGTGCCAACGATGTGCGTCTCCTCGATGTTCTCGAAACCGGCGACATAATTCAGCGAAGTCGTACTCGATGAGAAATTCCCCACCACTCGATCGAACCCCGGCCCGCCGTCTAAGCCAAACACGGTGATTCCACCTATGTCGAACACATCGTCGCCGCTGCCGGTTCTTAAGGTTGTGAAGGTATTTGGAATGGCCGCGAGATGTTCGACGTTTCGAATAATGATGCCCGCGCCGATCATTTGTTCGGCTCCGCTCAGGAGTTGCGGAATGCTTATCGTTAGCGAGGCAGTAACGCTGAAAGATCAAGTACGGCTGTATCGTCGCCGGCGCCCATCTGCAGCGTGGCGCTACCTTGCACGAATATGTGATCATTGCCGTCGCCAGCGTCGAAGCTGTCACGGCTGTCGCCGCCGCAATCAATACACCTACATTTAGCCAACCGTAGAGATCATCATCGCCCGCGCCGCCAACCAGTGAATCGCTCCGCCACCGCCCATAAGAAGGTCGTTTCCGTCACCGCCATCCAGCATGTCGTTACCGATGCCGCCGTCCAGACGATCAACAATGTCAGCGCCGCCGCTCAGGGTATCGTTTCCCTCGCAGCCGAAGAGCAGGTCGCTGCCGGTCGCCACCGCTTAGCGTGTCGTCGCCAGGAACAATGACTGGCGCACTGTTCGGCTGAGTATCGGATACCCGCATAGAGATCGCCGGAGATTTCGTCGACCCGAGACCTCCGCTGATAATGTCATCCCCGCCATAGCCGATCAGGTCGTCGTCTCCCGTGCTGCCAGTGATCGTGTCCGCGCCGCCAAATACAGCATTGTTCAAAGCGCTGGTGTTACCGGTACTAACCCAGCCGAAGACCGATGGCACCGAAAAAGCGAGTCCCGTACCCTAACGTTGTCCTCAAGCCGCCGAAAATATTTGAGATGTCAAAGGAAGTAATTATCCCCTGCGTGGGATCACCGTTGACATCAAAGTTCGAGAACGTCCCCCTGATCGTGAGAGTTTCGAATGCGCCAGCATAGACGCGTTCACTTGTTGACCCCGTACCAAACTCCAACCAGAGGAGGTTCATGGCGTCGCCAATTAACCTGAGGAGCATGTTATAGGCGGCGCCTGTTACGACAACATTTGGCATTTCGCCCTTCCCCATGAGGCGACGTTGGCCTCATTGATCGCCTCTTGTACATGCAATTTCCAATTGGGAACGTCAGTGGTCGCGCGCCCCGAGTAGCAGATGATTGAGGAGCCGATGTGCGAACCGGCCCAGCAAGCGCAGTTCTCTATTGCGATCGGCAACGATGGTTGGGGTCATCGATAGACGCGTGCGCTCGTTCGGTGCAACAGCGTTTCTCATAGGACGGCCACCGAGGCTGGGTTCGAAGACTGAGCTACTGGTCTCGGTCGCCGGTACGGAAGAACCTCCCATGGGCGAGGTAAACCCGGGCCATGAGACTGCCAGCCCTAGCACAAGACTTCGAGTCAGAACGTGATCGCACAAGGCTCCTACGGTCCGGATGATGATATCGGCTTGTGTGAGGGTTGGGGGCGCTCTTGGAGCGTGGCGATGTGGATGGGTGCGGCGCCGCCGACGCCATCGCTGTCCCAGAACAGGCGTCCATCATCAGTGTCGTAGAGGAACGAGGCGCCGACAGAAGTCGGGTCCGAGCCCGACACAAACGGCGCTGGGCCGCCATTGACCAGCCCACTACCAAAGCCCGTGGCGCTGAAGCGAAAGTGATCCTCGCCGGGGACGAAGTCGGTGACCACGTCACCACCTTCGCTAGCATTGTTGTAGAGGAAATTGTCTGCACCGTCATTGCCGACGAGAACGTCCGCGCCGGCGCGTCCTTCCAAAGTATCAGCGCCCGAATTGCCGACGATCAGATTCGCCAGCGCATTGCCGATAATGTAGGAGCCCGCGGTCGAGGTGATCGAGATCTGCTCAACATCGGTGTCGCCGACGCTGTAGAAAGCAAGCGAGGTGTAGATCACGTCGGCCGTCCCCTCGCCGGCATTTTCGATCACCACATCGCCGATATTGTCGACGAAGTAGAGATCGTCACCGGCGCCACCGACCATGAAGTCAGCGCCGCCGCCGCCGTCCAACGTGTCAGCGCCAATATTGCCGACTATCAACCCGCCAGCGCATTGCCGACAATGTAGGAGCCCGTCGTCGAGGTGATCGAGATCTGCTCAACATCGGTATCGCCGACGCTGTAGAAAGAAAGCGAGGTGTAGATCACGTCGGCTGTCCCCTCGCCGGCATTTTCAATCACCACATCGCCGATATTATCGACAAAATAGAGATCGTTGCCGGCGCCACCGACCATAAAGTCAGCGCCTCCGCCGCCGCCGTCCAACGTGTCAGCGCCAATATTGCCGACTATCAAATTCGCCAGCGAATTGCCGATAATGTAGGAGCCTGCGGTTGAAGTGATCGACAATTGCTCAATGTCGGTATCGCCGACGCTGTAGAAGGCAAGAGAAGTGTAGACAACGTCGGCTGTCCCCTCGCCGGCATTTTCAATCACCACGTCCGATACATCGTCCACCAAATAAAGATCGTTGCCAGCGCCAACACCGGATGTCCGCGCCAGCGCCGCCATCAAGCGTGTTCACAGCGCTATTGCCGACGATCAGATTGGCAAGATTGTTGCCGTAAAGATTGATCGCGACAGCACCCAAAGGCCGACAGTTGTTCCACGTTAGCCGAAAGCGTGTACGTCACTGACGGTAAAAACCGTGTCGGTCCCCTTTCTGCCCGGACAGCTCCGTCACCACGTCGCCAACGTTGTCGACAAAATAGATGTCGTTACCGGCTGCCGCTCATGCTGTCGGCGGCGGCACCGCCATTGAGCACATCGTCCCCAAGCCCACCAGTCAGCGTGTCTATGCCGACGCCGCCGTTGCGTTGTTGGCGTCATTGCCACAATAAGTGTGTCATTGCCGGTGCCACCGGTTGCATTCTCGATGACCACACCATTCGCGATCGTAAAACCCACCATGGACGCCGAATACGAACGAGACATAGCCTCCGCCGCCAGCGGCGTTCTGCAATGTTGCCGCGCGCAAGTCGATCGTTGCATTGCCGGAGCCGGCATACGAAATTCCATCCGTGCCACCGACGTCCCAAATGCAGGCGTACGAGGACGACGTCAGCGCCAGTGTGGGTAGTTCGTATCTCCAGCGCCGGTGTTTGGATTGACGCCATATCGCTGCTGCATGAGTGCCACGTCCAGCGCCATCGGCGGGACTGGCCGCCTGTTATATTACCTGGGCGTTAGGCCAAAACCCGAGGTGCGCCAACTGTCATTATACGACATCGTCGTAAAGACGCCCTGGTTCAGATTGAACGAACCGTACTGATTGAACGCATCCGTCACGCCCTGCACAGACTTCGCTGTTGTTTGCTCCATAGTTGACAGCGCCTTGACCGTGCGGGTGCGCCATCCCGAAGCTCCGTGGCCCGCCTCGTGGATGATCGTCACCCATGTTGCCGCCCGGCACGAGACCGGCTGTAAAATCTGCGACCCCGGGATCAAATGCAGCGTACTGCGTAACTAACCGCGAAATAGCCAAGCGTGTTACCCTCAAGTTCAGCCAGCGAAAAATCCAGGTAGCCGCGCCTTGCGAAGCTGCCACGCTAAATGTCAACGGCGTGACCGCGCTATAGGTCGCGAGCGCGGCCATCACAGCATTGATTTCCGACTGCGTCCAAGAACGCAGCGTCGCGTCACCCAATGGATTGCGTAGCCCGGCGTCGAAAACCAGATCGAGATATTCGTCGTCGGCATCGTGTAGTGCAGGTCGATCAGTGTCCGCAGCTTGCCGGCGCGCTTGTTGCGGCTGTAGCGTGTAGCTGCCTGTGAGCGTCGGCGGGCCGTCACCTGGATCAGGCTCCCAGGCGCGCGCGTTGATGTAGTAGGTGCCAGACTCCGTCGCTGTCCAACGGAGCGTGGCGTTATAGGCGGTGCCAAAATCGTCGTCGAAGCCAATCAGCGTGCCGGCCGAGCCTTTTGAGATAGGCGTCACTTTAGCGTGCCGCCCACCATCGTGAACGTAGCTTTGGCCGGCAACCAGCGTGACTGTGTACCAGTCGTCGTGTCACCAGCAGTGTTGACCCAGCCGTTCGTTGAGGAGCCGATCGCGAGCGCCAGGACGGGCAGTGCTCAGTTGCGTTGCCGACGCTGTCGACGCCTGAGTTTCGTCGGTCACCACCGGAATGTCCGTACGCGTCTTCGTCACCTGGCGTCGCGTTGCTGGCATTGGCCAGCTTGCGTTCAAGGTTCACGAGGCATCCAGGGCAACCGCACGACGCCAGAGCTTCGACGCTGCTTAAGCTATCGCCCGACACGACGGTGAAAGTTCGGTGACCCGCACCCAGCTCCAGCCTCTGGCGTATTCGAGCCCCAGGCCCGTCGCCTGAAAGCCGCATCGTGATCCCTGAAACAACTATCTAGTCGGTAGCGTGAAGGCAGGCCCGGCCAAGGCCTGACCCGGCGCCTGCCACAGCACTGGTCACCAACGCTGCCATTTCACCGCAAGCCTGACGGAGCAAGGGGTATTTGTTGAAGAGGTTCACATGGGGGAACCATGCGCGGCATCATCCTCGCGGGCGGAACAGGAAGCAGGCTGGATCCGGTAACGCGCGTCGTGAGCAAGCAATTGCTACCCGTCTACGACAAACCGATGATCTATTATCCGCTGACCACACTCATGTTGGCCGGCGTTCGCGACATTTTGATCATATCCACGCCACGCGACACGCCCCTCTTCCGCAACCTACTGGGCGACGGGTCGCAATGGGGTGTCGGTCTTCCTATGCCGTCCAACCCAAGCCCGGACGGACTGGCGCAAGCTGTTATCGGAGCAAATTTCATCAAGGACCAGCGCTCTGCCTTGGTGCTTGGCGACAACATCTTCTTCGACGCGATGCCGCAATTGCCAGGTCAGGCGGCGCAACGCGCGAGGCGCGACAGTGTTGGAGCACGGCGTTCGCGATCCTCAGCGCTATGGCGTAGTTGAGTTTGACAGCGAGGGGAGCGTGCTTGGCCTCGTGGAAAGCCTGAAACGCCGAGGTCGGATTGGGCGGTGACGGGTATCTATTTCTACGACGAGAACGTCCTCGACTACGCGCGGGCGCTCAAACCATCAGCGCGCGGTGAACTAGAGATCACGGACCTCAACCAGGTGTATCTTGATCGAGGCCAGTTTGATGTCGTGCAAATGGGTCGCGGCTTTGTTGGTCGACACCGGTACCCACGATGCGCTACATGAAGCCTCCTCGTTCGTCAAGGCCATGGAGCACCGGCAAGGGCCGAAAATCGCATGTCCTGAGAGATCGTCAGCACATGGGCTTTCATCGATGCGACATCGCTGAAAGATCCTCGCTTATAGCATGGGTGATACCGACTATGCGCGATATTTGGATGGATGTCCAGCGCGCCTCGCACTCTGCATTCACCAGGGGCTGAAGCATGCGCCTACTGGTCATCGGCAAGAACGGTCAACTTGCACGTGCGCTCGGGCGCTGTGGTGCGACTTGTGTTGACGCAGCACGCCCGATCTTGCCGCCGTCAACCTAGAAGGCGCTCTCTCGCTCCTAGACACATCGGCCCGATGTCGCAATCAATGCTGCAGGCTACACGGCAGTCGATGAAGCAGAATCAAACGCAGAGGCAGCCTTTGCGCTAAATTCCGCAGGTCCGCGCATAGCTGGTACGGCAAAAGCCGACATCTCGCTCGTTCATATCTCCACAGATCATATTCCGATGGACACCAATCCACGCCTTACATTGAGAACGATGCGATCAATCCACCAGGGCCTACGGAGCATCAAAGCAAGCTGGCGAGGCTGAAGTACAACAAAGGAGGCGCGCAGTGCCACTGTCGTACCGCCGGTTCTATGACGCCGAAGGCAGGAATTTTGTACGCACGATGCTGCGGGAAGCGCAAAATGCAGGAGATCGGCGTCGTCGCAGATCAGTACGGGCGCCCCACTTGGACGTCAGATCTGGCGGTCGCCTGCTGCGTTCTGGCGGAGCGCCTCGCGGAGCATGATACCCGAGCCGAGGGTATCTTTCACTTCGCTGGCGGTGGCGATGCGACGTGGGCGGAACTCGCCGAGGCTGTATTCGATGCATATGCGGAGCGCATATTGGCCATTCAGGAGCGTCCGCCGCATAACTACATCCGAGCGGCCAACTGCTGCGCGACGGCCAGCCAACTCCCGTCTCGACACGAGCAAGTATGGGGCTTTGTTCGGCGCGCCGCGATCATGGCGCGAGGCGCTTGCGCTTTGCATGGATGAGTCGGCGACGCCTTAGAACGGCGAGACCAAGTCCTTGAACCGCGGCCAGCGCTTGTCGCGCGCATTGCAGATGGCGTGCCCGGCGAGATCAGCGCAGGCGATTGCAAGATCGAATCGCTCCACAGCACGCCGTCTTCGGCATCGCCATTCCAGTGATTGCTCACCTTGTAAACGACCTCCGTATTCTCAACGAGGGAGCAATAACCGTGCGCAAAACCTGCCGGAACAACAAGTTGTTTCCAGTTCTCCGCACTCAACTCGATGGCCACATGCTGACCGTAAGTGGGCGATGCACGGCGGATACGACAGCGACATCGTAGATCGCACCCCGAACGATGCGCATCAACTTCGCTTGCGCACACGGCGGCCGTTGAAATGCAGTGCGGACGATGTTCACGCTCAGCCGAGAATACGTGGTTATCCTGGTAACCAGTCGTCGCCCACGCCAGCTTCGCGTAGCATCTCTGAGCGGACAAATCGTTAATGGAGAAATATCCACGGGCGTCGGGGATCTTCTCGGGCGTAATGACTAGCACGCCATCGATGGAGTGATCGACACGCATCAGCTAGCTCTGAGACCCGCGCAAGCCAAGCCGCTGATCGGTCGTCCCTTGACGGATTGGAGCCCACCACGCTTCATTCGCCAAGTACCACTGCACGGTCTTGCGCAGACCTGACTCGAAATTCTCCTGAGCGCGCCAGCCTAGCACTTGGGTGAGTTTTGTGCTGTCAACGGCGTAACGCCTATCGTGCCCTGGCCGGTCCGTAACGAATTGGATCAGTTTGCTGCGAGCGCCGATCGGCACGCTCGGCGAAAGCTCGTCCAGCAAATCGCATATGGCCCCAACAACCTCGATGTTACGCCGCTCGCTGGCGCCACCGACATTGTACGTCTCTCCCACCCGCCCTTGCGCGAGAATAGAAAACAGCGCACTCACATGGTCATCGACATAGAGCCAATCGCGCACATGCGATCCATCACCGTACACAGGAACCGGTTTGCCCTTGAGCGCGTTCAGAATCGCAAGCGGGATCAATTTCTCTGGAAACTGGTAGGAGCCGTAATTGTTGGAAGAATTCGAGATGATGACGGGTAGTCCGTAGGTGTGAAACCAAGCGCTGGCTAGATGATCGCTCGCCGCCTTCGTGGCTGCATACGGGGAACGCGGATCATAGGGCGTCGCTTCAGTGAAGAGACCAGTGTCGCCTAGTGCGCCGTACACCTCGTCGGTCGACACATGCAGGAAGCGGAATGCCTCGCGACGCCCCGGCTCCAACCCGGACCAATACGCTAGAGCCGCCTCTAGCAGTACGTACGAGCCGACGACATTGGTGCGTACAAATTCGGCCGCTCCATCGATCGAGCGATCGACGTGGCTCTCAGCGGCGAGGTGTAAAATCGCGTCGGGCTGAAACTCAGCAAACACCTTATCCATCAACGCCCGATCGCCAACATCGCCTTCGACAAGCGCGTAGCGCTCGTGGCGCGCGACAGAAGCGAGCGATGAAAGGTTTGCCGCATAAGTCAGTTTGTCGACGTTCAGCACATGCCAGCCGGCTTCGACGGAGCGGCGACACACTGCGGAGCCAATAAAGCCCGCCCCTCCTGTCACCACAACGCGCAGCCTCAACTCTCCTCTCGCCCTGAGTCTTCATAGGGAGACGCCCACATCGGCGCTAGTCCCCGCACCACAAAGGGCTTCCGCCTCCGCTTCGAAACCATGTACAGCCAGCGCGTGCGAGACGAATTGCCCCCGACAGTCGGCGTGATTGTGGTGACCTTCGAGAGCCGGCGACACTTCTCGCGATTAAAAGCAGCGCTCGAAGCTCAAGACATGCCCTTCGAGCTGATCGTCCTTGACAATGCGTCTTCTTCGGAACAGCGACCGCGGCCCGCAGATCTGCCTGCGCACGCGCGCCTCGTGCAGAGCGACCGCAATCTGGGTTTCGCCGCCGGCAACAATCGCGCGGCCGAAATGCTCTCGACGGACTTCATCGTGCTGCTCAACCCGGATGCGTTTCCGGCGCCGGACTGGCTCAGCGCCCTGGTGCAAGCCGCGAGCGATCCCCGCGTGGCGAGCGTCGGCTCGACGCAGCTCGCGGCAGAAGAGCCGGATCGCTATGACGGTCTGGGTGACTGCTATCATGCATGTGGGTTGCCGTGGCGCGGCGGCTACGGGCATCCGCGTACAACGCCACCACCTCAGGGCGAGCCATTCAGTGCGTGCGCCGCCGGCGTACTCTACCGCGCGAGCGCATGGCGCGAGACCGGCGGCTTCGACGAAAGCTTCTTCTGCTATTGCGAAGACGTAGACTTGGGCTTTCGCCTGCGCCTGCTCGGCTGGCGCAATATTCAAGCAAGCGGCGCCGTGATTGAGCACGTCGGCGGAGGATCGAGCGGAAAGCGATCCGACTTCGCCGTGATGCACGGCACCCGCAACCGGACATGGACGTTCGTCAAGAACATGCCAGGCGTATTGTTCTGGCTTCTGCTTCCCGCTCACATTCTGATGGTGAGCTTATTCATGTTCATCTCGCCGTTCCGGGGGACGGGCGCGGCCACCTGGCGCGGAACGCTTACAGCGGTGAGCGGGATTGGACCGCAGCTTCGGGCGCGTGCTCGCGTGCAGAGATCGCGCAAAGCCCCAATCGCCGACATCGCAGCAGCGCTCACGTGGAGCCCATTTCCGGTGATATCGAGATCGCCAGTTTTGCGTGCGCCTAAGCTGCCCTGAGTTTCGCTGCCAGGATAAGCCCAGCGGTAGCAATCTCGCCAACAACCCGGTGCAAAGGACCGTGCGCAAACTTGCGAAAATAGCGCGCAAAGCCCCGCGCCTTGTAGAGCGCCACAGTCGAAGACGGTGCATCGGCCGTGGAGCGCAAATGTGTGCCGTGTGGGCCTGGCGCAAACAACACACGCCAACCGGCGTCATTCGCTCGCCTGCACAAATCGACATCCTCGACGTGAAGGAAATAGCCCTCGTCGAATCCGCCGAGCGCCTCGAAGTCAGCGCGCCGTACAGCGAAGAGTGCGCCACTTACAGCGCCGACCGGCTCCGGCAAGGCCGGCATGGGGTCAAGGTGACGGTTGAAGTCCCGGAAGAGCGGCGACAATTGCTCGAGGCTCGAAAGCCCGCTCGCGGAGACGAAAGCGCGCCACAAAGTTAGGCTCTCGCGACGGCTGCCCCGGTCTGGCCGACCTTGTTCGTCGCGTAGGTCTCCCCCGGCGATGGCGGGCGGCGGCGCCGCGTTGAGTACTGTCAGAAGCCGAGGAACGGCGTCGTGTTCCAGAATGACGTCGGGATTGATGAAGGCGAGCACATCGGCTTGTGCGTACCGCACGGCCAAATTGCAGGCGGCAGCGAAACCAACATTGCCATGCCCACGGAGCACACGAAGGCGAGGGTCAAGTTGCCCAGCGGCGTCTAGGAGCGCTTCCCCTGCCGCGTCATTGCCGTTGTCAGCGACAAGGATCTCATTGAGGCCTTCGGCCGCGAGTAACGCGCGGAGGCACCATTCCAGCGCCGGGCCTGTGCGATAGCTGACAATAATTGCGCACGCGCTCACGAGACCTCACTCGGCGCTGGTTTAGCGGGGGCATACGCGTGCGTCGAGGCGACGCGCCAAAGCACGCCGCAACTTTCCACTAGCCGTTGTGAAGCTCAGAGGTCCTCGTGCGCCAGCAGCAGATCTGCGAGTTCGAGGTGCGGATCACGATATGGAACGCTCGCGTCATAGCCGCCGCCCGAATAGCTCACGGGCGTCACGACTGCTTGTTCGCTAGGCGCTTCGGTGATGTAAGCCTCAACTGGCGCTTCCGCGAACGTCGCCGGCTCGCTCAGTGACAAGCGCAGGCTCGCTTCCGGTGCGGAGGGAAGCGACGCGACGCGCGCCGGCGTGAATGTCACGAGGCCCTCGCCCATGGCGAGCTGGCGAACGTGCTCAATCTTGTCGTCAGTGGCGGCGCGAATGATCTCAAGCGATGCCGCAGTCGACGCGAGTTCGCCACGAATTTGGCTCAGCTCTTGTTGCGAGAGCGGCGCAGGATACGCGGGAAGATTTGCATAGGGATTGTCCGCCGCGTTAGCGGTCGAATCGAAACCGAAACTTGACGCGAGCGACTGTCCAATCATGCCGCCGAAACCCTGGGGCGAGATGAAGGTTACAGTGAGAGCCGCGGCCGCGATGCCGGTGAGACTCGACTTAACGATCGTGTCGCGCACTTCGCGTTCGTAATTCGAAGGCTGTCCCACCATATACCACTCCCGCGCGACTGGCGCGCTGTCCCCTCTGAGGGTCTCCAATACGCGCCATAGGGGTAACAAAAGCACTAAATCTGAACGCCATACAAGCACTAACCCGGCAAAATCCGGTGACGGTGCAGAAATGTTGCTTACGGAATGATCGCCATTGGTGCGATGGAAACAGAGATGACGCCCGCCCTCAAGCCAGCCGACTTCGCACGCGCAGGCGCACTGGCGTTGCTTCCGGGAGCGGCGGCAGCGGGCGCGTTGGCGCTGCCGGTCCTGGTTGGACTGGCGGGATTAGCGGCGATCGGACCCTCCCTATTCCGCCAAGTGTTTGAAAAACCTGCGAACTGGCTGTTGCTATTTCTGACGCTGACGGCGTGGGCCGGCGTTTCGAGCTTCTGGTCGGCCTGGCATGGGCCGACGGCCCTCAAGGTCCTGCTTGTCCTTGGCTCTGGTCTCCTGTTCGTTGCCACTGCAGGTCCCAACGAGAAAGCCGCCAATCTGACCCTCTCGGGTGCGGCGGCGGCCTTTGTTGTCCTGGCGGCGCTCCTTGGGATCGAGGCAATCTTCGACATGCCGCTGAACCGCGCCGCCGAGCCCGGCCTCCCCTGGGGCGAACTCAACCGCAACCCGAGTCGCGGTCTCGTGGTGCTGCTGGCGATGGTATGGCCAGTGTTTGGGTGGCTGCTGGCCGTGCGGCGTCCTCTTGGCGTCGCATTGGCGACGGCTGTTGCGCTAGCCGCTGCCGCGCTCTCCACACAGTTCGATCAAATCTCGACCATGGTCGGATTCGGCGCCGGACTCGTGACCTTCGCCGCCGGCGCCGCAGCGCCACGCGTGACAATGGTCGCGACCTCGGCTGGGCTTGCTTTGTGGATGCTTGTCGCTCCGTTCGCGACACCGCTGCTCGTCAGCAACTCGCAGTTTGTTGAAGCCGTGCCGCTAAGTTGGGCGCATCGCATCGCGATCTGGCGTTACACCTGTGAGCAGATCATGAAGCAGCCGTGGATTGGGCACGGCATCGATGCGGGCCGCGCGACAACCGAGATGATCTCCGTTCGCGGACTCGAGTCACGCGGCATTCCGGTGCATCCCCACAGTGCATCGCTTCAGATTTGGCACGATCTCGGTTTGATCGGTGCGCTGCTCGCGGCGGTGCTGCTCGCCTATGGCGGCTGGCGGCTCGCGCGTGCCTTTGCTCAGGAAAGGATTGCAGCCGCCTCAACAGCAGCCGTGCTGGCGATGTTCGGGCTCATGGCCAATGTCGGCTGGAGCGTGTGGCAAGAATGGTGGATCTCGACACTACTTCTAGCAGCAGCCCTCATCGTCGCGCTCGGGGCTAGAGGCGCCAGAGCGTGATGCCATCCGGCATCGCCGTGCGATCAAGGAAACCACGCACATCCATAACGACACCCGTGCCGCCACGCAGCAGCTTGGCTGCAATGCCCCAGGCGCCGTCTTTGAATTCCTTGTGCGAGACAGCGAAGATCACCGCGTCCACCTGGCCGATCGCGTCGAACGCCGTCAGCGGCGCGCCATGCTCTTCGGAGATGTGTGGGTCGGCGTGCGGATCGTGGGCGATGACCTCGACGCCAAACGACCGCAGCTCGTTGACGATGTCATAGACCTTCGAGTTGCGGACATCCGGCACGTCTTCCTTGAAGGTGACGCCGAGCACGGCGACGCGTGGGTTCGACTTGCCGGCCTTGTTCAGCAAGCGCACGCACTCGCGCCCAATGTGCGGGCCGATGCTGTCGTTCACACGGCGGCCGGCGAGCACGACTTGTGGGTGGTAGCCGACCTGCTGGGCTTTGTGGGTCAGATAATACGGGTCGACGCCGATGCAGTGGCCGCCGACGAGACCCGGCGTGAAGCCGAGGAAATTCCACTTGGTGCGCGCGGCAGCGAGCACGTCGCCCGTATCGAGGCCGAGACGGCCGTTGATGAGCGCCAGCTCGTTCATCAACGCGATGTTGATGTCGCGCTGGGTGTTCTCGATGACCTTAGCGGCTTCGGCGACTTTGATTGAAGGCGCGCGGTGGACGCCGGCAGCGACGACCGCCCCATAGGTTTCGGCAACGATGTCGAGCGTCTTTGCGTCCGAGCCTGAGACGACTTTCACGATGGTCTCGAAGCGGTGGAGCTGGTCGCCCGGATTGATCCGCTCTGGGGAAAAACCGAGCGCAAAATCGACGCCCGCCTTCAAGCCAGAGGCTTTCTCCAAGATTGGGCCGCATTCATCTTCGGTGCAACCCGGATAGACCGTCGATTCATAGACGACGATGTCGCCCTCCTTCAGCGCCTTTCCGACCGTGCGAGACGCTGCGTGCACAGCGCCCAAATCCGGCACCATGGCGTCGTCGATCGGCGTGGGTACCGTGACGATGAAGAAGTCGGCCTTCTTTAGGTCTTCAACATCGGTGGTTACATAAAGATCGAGCGAGCGTAGTTCTTCGGCGCTGACTTCACGCGTGCGATCCTTGCCGTCGCGCAATTCGGCGACACGCGACGCGTCAATTTCAAATCCAATGACGGCGAATCCCGCGCGTGCAAAAGCGACGGCGGCGGGCAAGCCAACGTAGCCCAAACCGATAACAGCGATGCGGCGGCGTGCGTTCATAATTAACTCTGAAATGTCGGCGGTCAGTTGATTTCGCTAGCGTCTCCACTTATCGAAACGCAACATCTAAAACAACCGCGTACACCTGCTGCGGACTGTCGAAAGAGCGTTAAGAACATGAAGCCCGTGCTTGTAACCGGCGCAGCCGGTTTCATCGGCTATCACCTGTCGGAACGATTGATGCGCGAAGGGCGCACAGTCATCGGCTACGATTGCTTGTCCGACTACTACAGCGTGGAGCTGAAGCAGGCTCGGGTGAAGAAGCTTCAGGAAAAATCGGGCTTCACATTCGTTAAAGCCGAGCTCGAAGACGCGGCGACGCTGAAGACCCTGTTCGAAGAGCACAAGTTCGACCTCGTCTACAATTTGGCCGCGCAGGCCGGTGTTCGGTACTCGCTGGTTAACCCGCAGGCCTATGTGTCGGCGAACATCGAAGGGTTCATGAACATCCTCGAGTGCTGCCGCCACAACAAGACGGGTCACTTGGTGTTTGCCTCTTCGAGCTCTGTGTATGGCGCCGGCACGAAGATGCCGTTCTCGGTGCACCAGAACGTCGATCACCCGCTCAGCGTCTACGCCGCCTCCAAGAAAGCCAACGAGCTCTTCGCGCACTCCTATGCGCATCTCTATCGCCTGCCTGTCACTGGCCTGCGGTTCTTCACGGTCTACGGCCCCTGGGGTCGGCCGGACATGATGATGTTCCTGTTCACGAAGGCGATTCTTGAAGGTAAGCCGATCGACGTCTTCAACAACGGCATGATGCAGCGCGACTTCACCTACGTGGATGACATCGTCGAGTCGCTCTATCGCGTTGGGCTGCACATCCCTGGGCCGAACCCCAACTGGGACAGCTTGGCGCCCGATCCGGCGACCTCGAACGCGCCCTACCAGATTTACAATATCGGCAACCACTCGCCGGCTAAGCTGTTGGACGTCATCGCCATCCTCGAAAAGGAACTGGGCCAAGAGGCGACCAAGAACATGCTGCCGATGCAGCCCGGCGATGTGCCGGCGACGTTCGCCGACGTCGACGATCTCGCCCGCGACGTGGATTTCGCGCCGCGCACACCGATCGAAGTTGGCGTGAAACGCTTTGTTGAGTGGTATCGGGAGTATTACAGGGTCTAGATGACCCTGAGGATCATACCCGCGATCATGTCCGGCGGCGCCGGCACGCGATTGTGGCCACTCTCAACGGAAGATCACCCGAAGCAATTTCATGCGCTGATAGGCCCGCGAACAATGTTCGCGGAAACCGTCGCGCGAGTGAGCGGACGTGTTGGCGACATCGAGTTCGCGCCACCGATTGTGTTGTGTGGCGAGAAGCACATTCCGCGCGTGCGCAGTGCGCTCGCCGAAGCGAACGCCGATGCGGCGGCGATTGTGATCGAGCCGGCGGCGCGAAACACTGCGGCGGTCGCCGCTAGCGCAGCAGCTGCGGCGCGAGAAATTGATAGCAGCGCGCTGGCGCTGCTGTTGCCGTCCGATCATGTGGTCAGCAGTGTTGCTGCGTTTCACGAAGCTGTCGCGCGCGCCACCCCGTTCGCGCGCGAGCGGATCGTGACGTTCGGGATCACGCCGCAAAATGCGGCGACTGGATACGGCTACATCAAACGCGGCGATGCGATCGGCGACGGCGTGTTTGCGATCGAGACCTTCAAAGAGAAGCCAGACGAGCAAACAGCGCAGGCCTATCTCCGCGATGGCGGCTACGCCTGGAATAGCGGCATGTTTCTGTTTGCGCCGGAGACCTTGCTTCGCGCGTTCGGCACGAACGTAGCGATCCGCGATCATGCGCTCGCGGCGCTGAAGGGTGCTCATCGCAATGCTGACGTGATTGCGCTTGGCGCCGAATATGAGAATGCGCCTGCCCTGCCGCTTGATATCGCGGTTATGGAGCAAACAACGCTGGGCGCCGTAGTGCCATGCGACATTGGCTGGGCCGATGTTGGCTCGTGGGCCGAGGTTTTGCGTTTAGCGCCGCGCAACATCGCCGGCTTCACTGTCTTAGGTTCTGCAGCCAGCGCAGACACAAGCAAGATGCGAGAAAGCGGCATACGCGCGTTCTCGCGTGAGGGCGATGATCTCATCATCCTGGCGACTTCAGAGGGTATCAACATCCTGCCGCGCGGAAACGGCGCGAGCGGGGTTGTCGCAGCGAACCTGCTCGATCCGCACGAGTGGAGCTATGAGAAGATTCCCAGAGCGGACATGCCTCAGTTTTTTGAACATGACGTAGTGAACAAAGACGGATGGCGCTTGCGATTGGGTTTCGTGAGACCGGACGGCGAGGAATTCACCCCATACCCGTTTCACCTCTCGCTGCCAGATAGCGAGAGATCACTCAGGTTTACACTCGGAGTCCGGCATTTCGACGTGACGGATGGCCAAGATATCGCGCCCGATGTCCAATTCCATTTGGAGGAACTGCTGTTGCGGTCGAACGATCGGGGCTTCCTGCCGCGCATTGCGCGGGGTGCGCGAGCGCTGATCTTGGCGGTTACCAAAGGCAGGTGGAAAATTGAACGCCTCCACATCGTCCCAGGCTCGGGCTATGGGGCGGAAGACCCATAGCGATGCACAAAGTGCGCAACGCCGCATTCACCGGCATACGCTTATTTTCCTCTCATCGCGATAACGGTTCCCTCGAAGTCGAGGAGGTCATCAATCTGCTGTGGCAGTATGAAGTCTCTGACGACGACGGTAAAACGTGGCGGCCCGAAGCCGAACGGGTTGACGATGGCGCCTATGTCCTACGCCGCGGAAACTGGGTTGCGCCGGCGTTGAACTAGTCGAGCAGCGCTTTCGCCGTTTCGACGATCGATTCAGCCGTGATGCCGAAGTGCGCATAGGCGTCCTTCGCCGGCGCGGAGGTTCCGAACCCCGACATGCCAACGAATGCATCGAGACCAAAAGCTTCAAACCAGCCCTGCCCAACAGCAGCCTCACAGCCGATCTTGATTTCATCGTCGTCGCCACAGACGGCGTCTTGATAGGCATCGTCTTGGAGTTCGAACATCTCGAAGCACGGAGCGGAGACGACGCGTGCCGGGATGCCTTCCTTCTGCAACAGCTCGCGCGCCTTCACCGCCAGCGCGACTTCCGTACCCGTTGCAAAGATAGCGACGCGCGAGACGCCGCCTTCGCCCGGCAACAATTCGTAGGCGCCGCGTACGGAGAGGTTCTCACTCGCATCATCGCGCAAGGCCGGCGTCGCTTGCCGCGACAGCGCGAGCAAACTCGGCCCATCATCGCGCAGCAATGCCGCTTGCCAGCACTCGGCAGTCTCAACAGCGTCAGCGGGACGGAAGACATAGAGATTCGGAATACAGCGAAGGCTGGCAAGGTGCTCGACGGATTGGTGCGTCGGGCCATCTTCGCCGAGGCCGATGGAATCGTGCGTCATCACATGGATGACGCGGATCCCCATCAGGGCGCTCAAGCGAATAGCCGGGCGCGAATAATCCGCAAACGTCAGGAACGTGCCGCCAAACGGTACGATGCCGCCATGCAGCGCCATGCCGTTCATCGCAGCGGCCATGCCGTGCTCGCGGATGCCGTAACGCACGTAGCGGCCAGCGCGGTTCTCCGGCGTGAAATCCTGCGCGCCCTTAGCCAATGTGAGATTCGAGCCGGTGAGATCGGCGGAGCCGCCGAGCAATTCCAGGCACGCGTCGAACATCGCGTCGATCGCGCCATGCGAAGACGCGCGCGTCGCCAAGGATGGCTTTTCAGACGCCATCTTCGCGGCATGCATGCCCAGCGCCGCAACGGCGGCTTCGACATTGCCGCCGCTCATCGCGGCGGCAAACGCGTCCTTGCGTTCGGATTTTTTGAGGCGCGAAGCCCACTCTTCCCGTGTACCCGCGCTGCGCGCACCGACTTTGCGCCAGGCGGCACGGATGTTGTCGGGAATTTCGAACGGGCCGTACTTCCAGCCGAGCGCGGCCTTCGTGGCTGCAAGCTCCTCGGCGCCGAGCGCTTCGCCGTGCGCCTTGGCTGTGCCGGCGCGCTTCGGCGAGCCGTAGCCGATGGTGGTCTTGCACGCGATCAGGACCGGGCGATCAGATTTCGTCGCCGCATCGAACGCACGCTCAACATCAGCGAAGTCATGGCCGTCGCACGAGAGCACGCTCCAGCCGCTTGCGGCGAAGCGGGCTTTTTGATCGGTGGTATCCGCAAGCGAAACAGCGCCATCGATAGAAATCGAGTTGTCGTCCCAGATCACGATCAGCTTGTTGAGCTTCTGGCGGCCGGCAAGCGCGATCGCTTCCTGGCTGATGCCTTCCATCAAGCAGCCATCGCCCGCAATGCACCACGTCCGGTGGTCGACAAGCGCGCCGCCGAAACGCGCCGCCAGATGTGCTTCCGCCATCGCCATACCGACGGCATTCGCAATACCCTGCCCGAGCGGGCCGGTCGTCGTCTCAATGCCGGATGCGAGGAAATTTTCCGGGTGGCCCGCCGTCTTCGAGCCAAGCTGACGGAAGCGCTTGATCTCATCGAGCGTCATGTCGGCATAGCCGGTCAGATGCAGCAGCGCATAAAGCAGCATCGAGCCGTGACCGGCGGAGAGCACGAAGCGATCGCGATCAGGCCAGCTCGGATTGCTCGGATCGTATTTCAAGAACTTCGCGAACAGGACCGTCGCCGCATCAGCCATGCCCATCGGCATGCCCGGGTGACCGCTATTGGCTTGTTGGACGGCGTCCATCGCCAGGGCGCGGATGGCGTTGGCAAGTTCTCTCGCCTCGACACCTTCGATCAGTTCGCTTTTGCTCATTGGATTTCCTTCGCTCAGGCTCTTTAGCGCCGATTCGGACGCTTTGCCTGAAACGAGGTGTCGGGTATCAGCGGAAAGCGGTCGCGGGAATGCGACATGCGGAGATTCATATGCTGATTTTCATCGATAGCGCTGATGCCGCTGAGCTGAAGGCGCTGGCGCAAACCGGCCTAGTCGACGGCGTTACGACGAATCCATCACTCGTTGCGAAAGCGGGCCGCGACTTCTTTGAGACGTTGGCGGACATCTGCGCGGCGGTTCCCGGCCCCGTGAGCGCCGAGGTGGTCGCGCAAGACGCCGAAACGATGATCAAGGAAGGCCTGAAGCTGCGCGGCGTGGCCGACAACATCGTTGTGAAGCTGCCGCTGACGCCTGAAGGTCTGAAGGCCTGCAAGCGCCTCGAAGACGACGGCCATCCGACCAACGTCACGCTCTGCTTTTCTGCGGTTCAGGCGCTGCTCGCGGCGAAAGCTGGCGCTACCTTCATCTCGCCCTTCCTCGGCCGGCTCGATGACAACGGCCAAGACGGGATGGAGCTGATCCGCGAAATTCGCGCCATCTATGACAATTACGACTATCCAACCTCGATCCTCGCCGCGTCGATCCGCAATGCCGGTCACGTCCGGGATGCGGCGATTGCAGGCTCAGATTGCGCGACGATTCCGCCAGCCGTGTTCAAAAGCCTCTACAAGCACGTCCTGACGGACATGGGACTTGAGGCGTTCATGAAGGACTGGAAATCGACGGGTCAGTCGATCCTGTGATCGCTGGTTAGCGGCCAGACAGCGCTTGTAGGCGGCTGACGTTATCGTCCGTCGACGCGCGCGCTGCGGCCATCGAACGCTCGGCGTCAGCCAATGTCGCTTCGATCGCCGCGACATCCAGCGGCTCAACGGCGGGCGCCTGTTGGGTCATCTCGTTGGCGAATGCATCGCGCATCGAGAGGCCACCCTGCATCGCCACCGGGGCGACAAGGCCCACAAGAGCCATCGCGCCGGCGCCAGCAGCGAAGCTGGCCACGACCATGCGAATGGTGGCTTTGGTTTGCGAGGGCGACATTTGTGGAGAACTCCCGGACCGGCGGCGGTCAGTTAACAAAAGGTTGCCACGATGGCAATTGCTACTTTGCGGCGCCGAAGAGAGATCGTCCGTGACCCCTGTCACTACTCTCGACACCCTCACCCACCGACTAAAGCGGCTTGTGGCTACTCTAGTCGGAAATCCTGAATTTCAGCCAAATCTAGCGTTCAAGCGCGGTTGCGACTGGTTCAGGCTTCCGGTGTAAGCTGAGGTCAGAAATCGCCGTGCTGCGGCGCCGAAAACGGAACCACAATGGCTAGCGCTTCCACCTCACCCCGAACGCTACGGAAAGCGGTGCTTCCAGTCGCCGGATTTGGTACGCGTGTGCTTCCGGCCACCAAGGCGATCCCAAAAGAAATGCTTCCGGTGTTCGACCGGCCGGCGATCCAGTACGTCGTGGACGAGGCTCTGGCCGCCGGTATTGAGCACATAGTCTTCGTCACCGGACGAAATAAGGGTTCGATTGAGGACTATTTCGACCGCCAGTATGAACTCGAAGTAACACTTCGCGAGAAGGGCAAAACCAAAGAATTGCGAGAAGCTGAAGAACCGGTGCGCGTCGCCGGTTCGATGAGCTTCGTACGCCAACAAGCCGCTTTGGGTTTGGGTCACGCGGTTTGGTGTGCGCGGGACATTGTCGGCAACGAACCCTTCGCGGTGATGCTGCCGGATATGCTGATGATGGCGCAGCCCTCGTGCCTGGCGCAGATGGTCGACGCGTACAACAAGGTCGGCGGCAACATCATCGCGGTTGAGCCGACAGACACGCCCGAGCGCTATGGCGTGATCACGCCCGAGAGCCGCGACGGGCGCCTGATCAAAATGAAAGGCATGGTCGAGAAGCCGAAGCGTGAAGACGCCCCCTCGAACCTCTTCATCAGTGGCCGCTACATTCTGCAGCCTGAAATTTTCGCGCTGCTTGAGCGCCAAGGCCCGGGCGCCGGCAACGAGATTCAGCTCACCGACTCGATGGCGACGTTGATGCAATCGCAGGCATTCCACGCCCTTGAGTACGAAGGCACGACCCACGATTGCGGCGACAAAGTCGGCTACATGCGCGCCACCGCTGCGTATGCATTGGCAAACAGTGAGCACGGCGACGCGGTCGCCGCGATGTTACGCGACTTGCTCGCAGATCGCGGGAAATGAAGCCCATTCGCGAGTTTGCGACGCGCGAAGCATTGGCGGACGCAGCAGCTGCGGGAATCTTGCAGGCGCTGAGGACTGGCGTCTTACAGCGCGGCGTAGGTCTTGCCGCGCTATCAGGCGGGGAAACGCCTGAACTGACATACAGAAAGCTCGCTACGCAGCCCTATCATTGGGCCAAGGTTACGTTTCTTATGGTCGACGAGCGTTTCGTACCGCTTTCCGATCCCGACTCAAATGAAGCGATGTTGCGCCGCACGCTAGCGCCTGCGTTGGCCGCGGGCGCAACGTTGCTGCCGCTGTTCGCGGACGGTGTAAGTCTGGAGGAAGCAGCCGCGCGAGCCGACACGATCTACGCTGAGAAAGCCATCGATATCGCGGTGATGGGAATGGGCAACGACGGACATACGGCGTCGTGGTTTCCGCAATCACCGCAGCTCGGGTCCGCAGTCGATCCAAACAATCGCCATTCGGTGATCGCGGTGACCGCCCCCGGCGCAAGCGGCTCGCAGCAACGGCTGACGCTCACACGCAGTGCGATCGGGCGCGCTGGTGCGATCGCACTGCTCATCACCGGCGGCGCGAAACTCGCTCTTCTAGAGGATTGCGAGCGAGCCTCACTTCCGGTCGATATCCTGTTTGATTTTGATCTGGACGAGACCACCGAGACTTGCTGGGCGCCCTGAGGTCACATTCCGCTTGTGACGGCTGAACAAATCCGCTATCGTTCAGCGATCAAGGGTGGGTCGTGCAGAAAGCTGCGATTTTTCAGTCTGTTGTGTTGGCCGCAGCCACCCTGCTCGCCGCCTGCTCTGGTGGCGGAGCGGAAGAAACCACCGCCACGCTCGAAGGCCCGCTGGTTGAGGTCGTCGAGGTCGCCCACGCCTCCGCCGCCGGCACGATCCGCGCCAGCGGCATGGTCGGCTATCGCCGCGAACCCGTGCTCGCCTTCACCGCCAACGGCATCGTCGGATCCATCGACGTCGACTCTGGAGACGTCGTGCGCCGCGGCCAACGCTTGGCAACGCTGCGGAGAACCGGCGCCGGCGCCAACGTCGATGAAGCCGCTCTCGCACGCTCCAACGCGGAGCGCGATCTCGAACGCACGCAAGAATTGTTCGAACGCGGTTTTGTTTCCGAAGCTCGGCTTGAGAGCGCGAGGCTCGCGGTCGAGCGCGCGCGTGACTCGTCCGTCCTCACTGCACCAGCCGATGGCGTCATCCTCCGCCGCGCGGCTGATCCGGCGCAAACAGTCACAGCCGGTTCTCCAGTGTTTGTCTTCGGCGAAACAAGATCGGGCATCGTCGTGCGCGCGCCCGTCGCCTCGGGCGACGCGGCGCGAATTCGCGTTGGTGATGCGGCTCAGATCAATGTGCATAGCGCGCAACGCGCAGGCCGCGTGACGCGCGTTGGCGCCAAGGGCGATGATGCAACAGGCGCGTTCGAAGTCGAGATCGAGGTGACCGCGCCCGAGGGCCTGCGCAGCGGCATGGTCGCTGAAGTAGAGGTCGCCGCTCAGCCCGGCGCCAATGCGCAAACCGCGATTATTGTGCCAACGCTCGCCCTGCTCGATGCGCGCGCGGATCAAGGTATCGTCTATGTGCTCGACGCAAATTCGGTCGCACGTCGCCGAGCCGTGCGCACAGCGGGCGTAACGCAAGCCGGCGTGATCGTGGTTGAAGGCCTCAACCCGGGAGACCGCGTGGTCGCTGCCGGCGCGGCCTACGTGCGCGACGGTGAAACCGTACGCATCGCCACCGGAGCGTAGATGCAAGCCATCACGCGCTTCTTCGTCGACCGCTGGCAGTTCAGCGCGGTGCTGTTCGCGCTGCTCGTGGCGTTGGGCATAGGCGCAATCTTCTCGATCCCGAAGTCCGAGGATCCGGTCACCGAATTTCCAGGCGTCGCCATCGCGGTGATCTTGCCCGGCGCGGACGCCGAGCAGATGGAGCGCCTCGTCGCGATTCCCATTGAAGATCAGATCAACGCCATCGAAGACATCCGCGAAATTCAGTCCGCGAGTCGCGCCGGCCTCGCGGTGATCAACGTCGAATTCGAGTGGGGCTCGGACGCCGAAGAGAAGTTTGGCGAAGTCGTGCGCGAAATAAACGTCGTGCGACCTACCCTGCCCGATGGCGTGGTCGACATCCGCATGCGCCGCTACAACCCAGCCCAAGCAGCAGTGGTGCAAATGGCGCTGACGAGCGAGGACGCCTCGTTTCGTCAGTTGGAGGCGTACGCAAAAGGACTACGTGATGCGCTTGAACGCGCGCCCGGCGTCCAGCAAGCGGATGTGTGGGGTGCGCCGCCGGCCGAAGTCCGCGTCGCGGCCAATCTCGATCAGCTTGCTGCCTACCGCCTGCCTCTGGCGGCTGTGGCCGAAGCTTTGCAGCGCGAGGGCGTTGATGCGCCGATCGGCGCTGTCGAGGCCGACGGGCGGCGCTTCAATGTTCAGGCCTCCGGTTCGTTCGACTCGCTCGACGAGATCCGGCGGGTGGCGCTGCGCGCGCAGGATGGTTCTCTAGTTACGGTCGGCGACGTTGCCGACGTGTCCTGGGCCAATGATGAGCGCACGCACATCACCCGCTTCAATGGCCAGCGCGCAGTGTTCGTCAGCGCGCAAGCGCGGTTGGGCGAGTCCATCTTCGATGTGATCGACGGGGTGCGCCCGAGGGTCGATGGGTTCGAAGCATCGCTGCCAGAAAACATCCAGCTCCACCGCGCTTTCGATCAATCCGAAACGGTCACACACCGGCTGGGCAACCTGGCGCGAGATTTTGCGATCGCACTGGCGCTAGTGCTGCTAACGCTGTTGCCGCTCGGTTTTCGCGCTTCGATCGTCGTTATGGTTTCGATCCCGTTGTCGCTGGCGATCGGCGT
>JAWKUX010000029.1:0-22264 GCA_041398325.1 Hyphomonadaceae bacterium
ACAGTTGGTCGCGCCAACCGAGGTGACGCTGGTTCTCGATGCCGATGGTGTTTCGCTGCGGGTCGCTCATGGCGCGCTCGATGTGTCGTTCGAATTCTGAGGAGCCGACGATGACGTGTGAAATCGAGGGCGCCACGAAGAAGGTAGCGCGCCAATACTTCAGGGACATGCTGGGCGCCTGTCTCGCCTACGTGGGCGTGCTCGTCGTCAGTGTTTTTGTCGTTCGCCGCATGGATCCACCGCAATGGGTGGCCATCGGTTTGGCGCTCGCATCGGCGGCGCCGGCATTGTTGATGTTGCGCGCATTCTTACGTCGCTTGCAGGGACTGGATGAATTCCAGCGGCGCGTCGAATTGGAAGCGTTGGCGGTCGCAGCGGCAGTCGTCGGCTTAGGTAGCTTCACCTACGGCTTCCTGCAGAGCTTCGCGAACTTCCCGCAAATTGATGACGTATTGCTTTGGGTGTTTCCGGCGCTCTGCTTCACTTGGGGGATAGCGCAGTTCTTTGTGCGGCGGCGCTACAAATGAGAAACCGCCTCAAGGTTCTGCGCGCCGAGCGCAATTGGAGCCAGGCGGATCTGGCCGACAAGCTCGACGTCTCACGTCAAAGCGTGAACGCGATCGAGACCGGCAAGTACGATCCCTCGCTGCCGCTCGCTTTCAAGATCGCCAAGGTCTTCGGGCTGCCGATCGAACAGATTTTCAGCGACGAAGAAGTCGCGCAGGCTGCGGAATAGAGCGCGCGCGAGTGGCTGCTTTGCTACTAGCGCCAACGTCTCAACGCAATTGGGTTCAACAAGAAGGCGCGGAAGCGCCGGGGGTAAGTCATGTTCGAAATCACCCGCAAGTTGATGATCGGTTCGCTCGCTGCGTTCTTGATCAATGCCGTCGCGACGCCTTCGGATGCGCAGCCGTTCGCGCCCTCGCGCTTCACCGTAGAAGTGCGCGGCGATGGGCCGGATGTCATCCTCATTCCGGGGCTGGGTTCAAGTCGTGATGTGTGGGCGGCGCAGGCCGACGCGCTGGCGGCGACGCATCGGTTGCATCTGGTTCAGATCAATGGCTTTGCCGGTCAGCCTGTCGCCGCGCCGGTGGGCCAGGTGATCGATCCGGTCGTCGAAGAGCTCGCGCACTATATTGAGGCCTACACGACAAGCCGCCCGGCCATCATCGGCCATTCGATGGGCGGGCTCACTGGCCTCATGCTTGCGCGGCGTCATCCCGAGCGCGTGGGTCGGCTGATGATCGTGGACTCGCTGCCCTTCTTCTCGGCCATGTTCAGCCCGATGGCGACAGTCGAGGGTGTCGAGCCGCAGGCGCGCGGCGCGCGCGATCAGATCGCCGCGCTCGATGATGCGACGTTCGCCGCGCAGCAGAACATCGGCGTCGCCCGGCTGGTGAAGACCGAAGCGCGCCGCGCTGAGGTTGTCGCCTGGAGCGTCGCTTCCGATCGCGCCACGTTCGCCCAGGCTGTCTACGAAGTGATGACCACAGACATGCGCGGTGAAGTCGCCAGCGTGCAGGCGCCGATCACCGTGGTTTACGCCTATGATGCGGTCATGGGGCCGGAGGCGATGATCGACGGGCTCTATCGCGGCCAGTACGCGCCAGCGCCCAATGTGAGCTTCGTCCGTGTAGACGGCAGCTTCCACTTCATCATGTTCGACCAGCCGGCTGCGTTTGAGGCGGCGGTCGCGGAATTCCTCCGTTGAAACCTTGCTAGAGCGGGCGGGCGCCATTAGGCGTCCGGCCCATGGCTTTGGGAAAAACTTCCGCCAACGCGCCGCCCCGCTGTTTCCAGGACGTGATCCTGACGCTCCAGAATTACTGGGCCGGGCAGGGGTGCGCGATCCTGCAACCCTATGACGAGCAGGTCGGCGCCGGCACGCTGCACCCAGCGACGACGTTGCGCGCGCTTGGGCCGAAGCCGTGGCGAGCGGCCTACGTGCAGCCGTCGCGGCGCCCGAAGGACGGGCGCTATGGCGAGAACCCGAACCGGTTGCAGCACTATTATCAGTTTCAGGTGATCCTGAAACCGAACCCGCCGGATCTGCAGCAACTCTATCTGAACTCGCTCGCCGCCATCGGCATCGATCCGCTGCTGCACGACATCCGCTTCGTCGAAGACGATTGGGAAAACCCGACTGTCGGCGCCTGGGGTTTGGGTTGGGAAGTCTGGTGCGACGGGATGGAGGTGAGCCAGTACACTTACTTCCAACAAGTCGGCGGCTTGGATGTGCGCCCAGTGAGCGGCGAGCTCACCTACGGGCTCGAGCGGCTGGCGATGTATGTGTTCGGCGTTGATCGCGTCTACGATCTGCCGTTCAACGATCCGGATAGCCCGTATCCGCTGACCTATGGCGACGTGTTCCTCGAAAACGAGAAGCAGCAATCGCGCTTCAATTTCGAACTGAGCGATCCCGAGCAGAACTTGCGCTGGTTCGCCGATGCTGAAGCGACGGCCAAGCGCTTGCTCGAAGCAGGGGCCGTGCTGCCCGCGTTTGACTACACGCTCAAGGCCTCGCACCTGTTCAATCTGCTCGACGCGCGCGGCGTCGTGTCGCCGACGGAGCGACAGAGCTTCATCGCGCGCGTGCGCGATCTGGCCAAGGGCTGCGCGAGCGCCTGGGCGGAGAGCCAAGAGGAGTGTGCGTGATGAGGCGGCTACTCGTTGTACTCGCGTCGTTTGCCTTGCTCGCTCAGCCTGCTCTCGCCCAACAGGGCGACGAGGTGGTGCAGTTCAGCGCTGAAGATCAGGCGATGAACGCGGCCATCGAGGAAGCGCGCAGTACGCTGCCGCAATTCTTTGCCGAGTTTAACACTGCACCGGTGCAACGGCGTGGCGCCTTTCTGGTGAAAGTCGGCATGCCGGTCGAGGGCGGCGGTCACGAGCACATCTGGGTCAGCGATCTGCGGCGCGAGAACGGTCAACTCGTCGGTGCGCTTGCCAATGAGCCGAACTGGATGCCGGGGCTGCATCGCGGTTCGCGCGTCGTCGTCGATGAGTCGCTGATCAGCGACTGGTCGATCCATGCGCCTGAAGGAATTTATGGCAGCTACACCACTCGCGTGATGTTGCCGTTCTTGGATCCAAACGAAGCCGCACAAGTGCGCGCGATGCTGACTGCTTCGCCGACGCCGGCGCACTGGTCGAGCTAATGCCGCAACTGCTGATCGAACTGTTCTCGGAAGAGATTCCGGCGCGCATGCAGAAGCGTGCGGAAGAGGATTTGGCGCGTCTCTTTGGTGAGAAGCTGAAAGCGGCGGGCTTGGAAGCCAAAGCGATCAAGACGTTCTCGGCGCCGCGGCGGCTCGGGCTCTTCATCGACGATCTGCCGGCGAAGGCGGCGGATGTGAATGAAGAGCGGAAGGGGCCGCGGGTTGGCTCGCCCGAGCAAGCGCTGCAGGGCTTCCTCAAGGGCGCTGGGCTGACGTCGATCGATCAAGCGCAGATTGTCGAGGACAAGAAGGGTTCGTTCTACGTCGCGAAGATTGAGCGCGCGGGACGGGCGACGCCGGAGATCGTGCAGGAGATCGTGCCGGAGATCGTCCGCGCATTCCCGTGGCCGAAATCGATGCGCTCGCAATCGAGCGACCTGCAATGGGTGCGCCCGCTGCACAACATTTGCTGCGTGTTCGACGGCAAGGCCGTGAAGATCGCGGTCGAAGGCATTGGCTCAGAAGCCGTGACCTGGGGCCATCGCTTCCATGCGCCGGAAGCGTTGCCGGTGACGAGTGCGGCAGATCACGCCTCGAAGCTGCGCGGCGCGAAAGTTCTGATCGAGCGCGATGAGCGCAAGGCGATCATCCTCGAACAAGCCAAGAAGCTCTGCGGCGCGAAGGGGCTGGAGCTGGTTGAGGATATTGGACTGCTTGAAGAAGTGGCGGGTCTGGTCGAGTGGCCGGTCGTGTTGCTGGGCGACATGGACCCGGACTTCCTTATGTTGCCGGGCGAAGTGATCCGCCTCTCGATGCGCACGCACCAAAAGTATTCGCTGTTCGCGATCCGAAGAAGGGTGGCCTCGCGCCGCACTTCATCGTGGTGGCGAACATCGAAGCGAAGGACGGCGGCAAGGCGATCGCGGCGGGTAACGCGCGCGTGCTGAGCGCGCGTCTCAACGATGCGCAATTCTTCTGGAAGGTCGATACGGCGACGCCGCTCTACACTGAAGAGCGCAAGGTGAAGCTGGAGAAGATCGTCTTCCACCAAAAGCTCGGCAGCGTGTGGGATAAGGTCGAGCGCGTGCGCGCGCTGGCGGAAGAGCTGTGTGCGGTCACCGGCGCTGATAAGAAGCTCGTCGCCGAGGCGGCGAACCTCTGCAAAATGGATTTGGTGACGGAAACCGTCGGCGAATTTCCTGAGTTGCAGGGCAGGTGGGTCGCCAACTTTCAGCGCTGACAAAGGGCAACCACGAAAGCGTCGCCGCCGCGATCGAAGATCACTATCGCCCGCTCGGCCCGAATGATCGCGTGCCGACCGACAAGGTCGCGGTGACGCTCGCACTAGCGGATAAGTTGGATACGCTCGTCGGTTTCTGGTCGATTGACAGAAGCCCACCGGATCAAGCGATCGTTTGACTTCGTCCTGCACTCGGATGCGTATCACCATTGATAACGACGTGAGACCGCCTTTCGCACTGGATTTCGCGTGCTTTTATTCATCGCTCGCAATGTTTCGAATGGGCCGCGCGCCTCTCACACAGGGCGGGAGACGGTGTACGAAGGGAACTCATGGCTTCCTAGGCGACTTCGAACGGGCATGGTCGCTGTTTGTTTGTGATGGTAAGCCTGATGCCGACGGCTCTGTGCACCAGGTAATCGCTGGCAAGCGCCCCAACGATTTATTCGATTTCGCGGAAACCCAGTTCTGGGTGATCTTCGGCGTGCAACGCAATCCGCGGTTTGATGAAGAGATTTTTGTTTTGGGTCGTCCAGAGCAGCTCCCGCGTGTCGCGCTCGGCGCTGACTTGCTCGAAAATCTGCTCGCCTTCCTAGCCGATCGCCTCAAAGTTCAGCTTCGCGATCAAGGCAAGCGCCACGATCTCGTCGATGCCGTCTTCGCACTCGGTGATGACGATCTCGTCCGCATCGTCGCGCGCGTGGAAGCGCTTGATGCGTTCTTGAAAACCGAAGACGGCGCGAACTTGCTCGCGGGCTACAAGCGCGCGGCGAACATTCTCACGGCCGAAGAGAAGAAGGGGAAGTGGAGCACCGAGGAGGCCAAAGGCCAAGTCGATGCGTCCAAGCTCGCCGAGCCTGCCGAGAAGGCGCTCTACGAGGCGTTGGAGAAGGCGCTGCCTGCGGCTCGCGCTGCGGTGGAGAAAGAAGAGTTTGCCGCGGCGATGAAGGCGCTCTCTGGGCTTCGCGCGCCGGTGGATGCGTTCTTCGACAAAGTCATGGTCAACGCCGACGATCCGATGCTGCGTCGCAATAGACTTTTGCTGCTCTCGCGGTTACGTGAGGCGCTGTCCGCCGTGGCGGATTTCTCGAAGATCGAAGGCTAAGCCGCCTCGCGCCCGCGAGCGGCGCGAAGGAAGTTCGATGGCGCAGAAGCAGTGGGTTTACGGGTTCGGCGGCGGCGAAAGCGCGGGCGATGCGTCGATGAAGGCGCTGCTCGGCGGTAAAGGCGCGAACCTGGCCGAGATGTCGAAGCTCGGGCTGCCGGTGCCGCCAGGTTTCACCATCACCACTGAAGTCTGCACCGAGTTCTACGAGAACAAGCGCACTTACCCAGCGGAACTGTCGGCTCAAGTCGATGCCGCACTTGTCGCGCTTGAGAAGAAGGCCGGCAAGACATTCGGCGACGCGACGAACCCGCTGCTCGTGTCCGTGCGATCAGGCTCGCGGGCCTCGATGCCGGGCATGATGGATACAGTGCTGAACCTTGGTCTGAACGACGAGACCGTCGAGGGATTGGCGAAGCTCTCCGGCGATGCGCGCTTCGCCTACGACAGCTATCGCCGCTTCATTCAAATGTACTCAGACGTTGTGCTCGAACTGGAGCACGGCGAGTTCGAGGAAATTCTCGGTTCGCAGAAAGATCTGCAGGGCTATGCCTCAGACACGGAGATGACGGCGGACGATTGGAAAGCCGTCGTCAAAGAGTTCAAGCGCGCCGTGGAGCGCCAGCTCGGCAAGCCGTTCCCGCACGATCCGAGGGAGCAGCTGTGGGGCGCGGTCGGCGCCGTGTTTGCGAGTTGGATGAACGATCGCGCGATCTTCTATCGCAAGCACAACAACATCCCGGAAAGCTGGGGCACGGCCGTCAATGTCCAGGCGATGGTGTTCGGCAATATGGGCGACACCTCAGCCACAGGTGTTGCGTTCACGCGCGATCCCTCGACCGGAGCGAAGAAATTCTACGGCGAATTCCTGATCAACGCGCAGGGCGAAGACGTCGTCGCTGGCATTCGCACGCCAAAAGCGCTGACCAAAGCGGCGCGCGAAGAGATGAAGGAAACCGGCCTGTCGCTCGAAGAAGCGATGCCGCAAGTGTTCGCGGAACTTGAGCGCACCTACCAAAAGCTCGAAGCGCATTATCGCGACATGCAGGATCTGGAGTTCACGGTCGAGCGCGGGACGCTCTATATGCTCCAAACTCGCAACGGCAAACGCACCGCGAAAGCGGCGCTGAAGATCGCCGTCGACATGGTGGGCGAGGGGCTGATCAGCAAAGACGAAGCGGTGCTGCGCGTCGACGCTGCCGCGCTCGATCAGCTGCTGCACCCGACCATCGCCGATGGTTATCGCCGCGACATCATCTGCAAAGGCTTGCCGGCATCGCCCGGTGCGGCCGTCGGCATCGTCGTGTTCGATCCGGATGAGGCCGAGAGGCTGGCCGCGGATCGCAAGAAGGTGATCCTGGTTCGCGAAGAGACGAGCCCGGAAGACATTCACGGCATGCACGCTTCGCAGGCGATCGTGACGGCGCGCGGCGGCATGACCAGCCACGCAGCAGTCGTCGCGCGCGGCATGGGGCGGCCTTGCGTTTCGGGCGCGGGCGACATTCGCATCAATTTGAAGGTGGGCGAATTCACTGCCGCCGGCCGCGTGATCAAAGCCGGCGAGACGATCACCGTCGATGGCTCGTCCGGTGAAGTGCTCGCAGGCGCGGCGCAGATGGTCGAGCCTGAACTCACCGGCGATTTCGCCACGGTGATGGAATGGGCCGATGGCGCACGCCGCATGAAGGTGCGCGCCAACGCCGATACGCCGCACGATGCGGACGTTGCGGTGAAGTTCGGCGCTGAAGGCATCGGCCTCTGCCGCACCGAGCACATGTTCTTCGACGCGCAGCGCATCGCCTCGGTGCGCAAGATGATCGTCGCGGAAACTGAAGCCGCGCGCATCAAGGCGCTCGACGAACTTTTCCCGCACCAGCGCGAGGACTTCGTAGGCATCTTCAAAGCGATGGGCGGGCGTCCCGTCACCATCCGCTTCCTCGACCCGCCGCTGCACGAATTCTTGCCACACAGCGATGACGACATCGCCGAAGTGGCGCCGACGCTTGGCGTTACGCCGGACTGGCTCGCCGCGCGCGTGAAGTCTCTGGCGGAAACCAATCCGATGCTCGGCTTCCGTGGCTGCCGCTTGGCGATCGCGTTTCCGGAAATCTACGACATGCAGGCGCGCGCGGTGTTCGAGGCCGCCTGCGACGTCGCCGAGAAGGGTGCTGCGCCCATCCCGGAAATCATGATCCCGTTCGTGATCACGAAGAAGGAGCTTGAGATCATCAAGGCGCGGGTCGACGCCATCGCCGCCGATGTGTTTGGCAAACGCGGTCGTAAGCTTGACTATCTGGTAGGCACGATGATCGAGTTGCCGCGCGCCGCTTTGCGCGCGGGCGAAATCGCCGAGGCCGCCGCCTTCTTCTCTTTCGGCACAAACGACCTGACCCAAGCCACCCTGGGCGTGTCCCGCGATGACGCCGGCAAGTTCCTCGGAACCTACGTCGAGCGCCAAGTGTTGGCGGCGGATCCGTTCGTCTCCATCGACGGCGACGGCGTTGGGGAGCTTGTCCGGCTCGCCTGCGAACGGGGCAGGGCGACCCGCCAGGGGCTGAAGCTCGGCATCTGCGGAGAGCATGGCGGCGACCCCGCCTCGGTGGCGTTCTTCGAGCGCGCCGGGCTCGATTACGTCTCGTGCTCGCCGTACCGCGTTCCGATTGCCCGTCTGGCTGCCGCCCAGGCCGCCCTTAGCGGCAAGCACTGACCGGCGCTGAGCCCAAAGTAACGTTACGTCACCCGCCTGCGGCCGGCGCGACCGGCCGTCGCGGCGTAGTTCGCCTCGTTGGTGAACTGGCACGAGCCTCGCAAGACTTTGCTCGCTTTGGGCTTTCTCGGCGTGACCGCCAGGTCGCACCTCGTCCCAGAAGTAGAGCAGATCAAGCGGGAGGCGAGACTATGAACAAAAAGTCAATCGCCCCTCGCGCGCGTGTCCTGTATCCCGCCCCAGCCTCGGGGCAAATTATTACTGAGGCAAAACGAATTGGGCTGTTGCGGATTATTTGGCGTCGACTTGTGCCAAATCTGCACACGATTAAGCGGGGCTTAATGCATTTAACGTTGTTCTGGCGTCGACTGACTATTCTTGCGGGTGAGATTCGGACCCAGGTGATGGTTGAGATCGAACGGAACCCTCTGGCTGTGCGCCAGGGAGCAGCGACGATCATGTGCCTTGCAGCCGCCGCGGTTGCGATGCCCGTGATCTCGCACCGCGCTGCTGAACAACGCGATGGCGCCGAATGGGCTGCCACGTCGTCGGCGTTTGCCGCGCAGTTCGAGCAAGAGATTCTTGCTTCGGATCCGAACGCGCGTGTCGAGCTCACCTCTTTCCGCACGAACGACGGCCTGCGTGCGCGCGGTCAAGCAACTCTGTTCGAGAGCCCCGATGCTCGCGCCATGATGGTGCAAGCAGTTCTGCGCGGCCCGACCACTCCTCAACCCGCGACGCAGCCAACGGTTCCCGCTCAGCCGACGATTGATGCGCGTCAGCAAAACTGCCTGGCGCAGGCGATCTATTATGAAGCGCGCGGCGAGAGTCAGCGCGGTCAGATCGCGGTCGCCGAAGTCATCATGAACCGCGTTCGTTCGGGCTACTATCCGAGCTCGGTCTGCGGCGTCGTCTATCAAGGTTCGCACCGTTCGACCGGTTGCCAGTTCACCTTCACCTGCGATGGTTCGCTGAACCATCAGCCGCGGGGCCGCGCCTGGGACCGCGCCCAGCGCGTCGCGACAGCTGTGATGTCAGGCTACACCCGCCCGATCACGCAAGGCGCAACGCACTACCATACGCACGCCGTGAACCCGGTTTGGAATTCGGGCCTGGTTGAGACGACCTCGATCGAGAGCCACGTCTTCTATCGTTTCCCGAACCGCTCTGAGCGCGCGTACTACCAGGAAGCCCTGGCTCGCCGCCGTGGCGCGATGGGCTCGCGCCGCAGCGCGACGGCCGCGGAAGAGCTGATCCCGGAAGCCGGTGAAGCGCTGGAAGGCGTCCAAGACACGGTGACGGAAGAGGCGGCGCCCGCGCCGGCCGAGGCCAGCACGGATACAACGGCCGCCAACACGGAAGTCGCCCAAAGCGAAGTGGCCACCTAAGTTCAGCCTTCTGTGCTGAACTGCTTCTTGATCTGATTGCGCATCATGCTTGGGAAGAAGCGTGCGAAGAAGCGCGCGCGCTCGGCTTCCTTGCCGACCATGTAGTGGATGTCGCTGCCGTGCGCGGCGTCCCAGGCGCGTTCAGCGGCCATGCTGACTGGATAGATCGCCGTGTGATTCTCGTTGAGCGCATCGCGAATGCGGCGGTTCGAGCCCTCGTTTGAGCCCGCGGGCAGGCCGTCGAGAATGGCGGTGTCGATGAACCAAGGCATCAGACTGACGACGCGCACGCCGTATTTCGAAAACTCGATGTCGAGGGCTTCGGTGAGGCCACGCACGCCAAACTTCGTTGCGCAGTAAACCGCCATGTTCGGGGCGCCGAACACGCCCGCGACGGACGCCGTGTTGACGATGCGGCCGCCTGGCGTCTCGCGCAGCAACGGCAGCGCCGCGTTGACGCCATTGATGACGCCCTTCAGGTTCACATCGAGCACGAGGTCGATGTCTTCGCTTGGCATCTCATCGATTGGTCCGCCGCGGCCGACGCCGGCATTGTTGAACAGCACATTCATGCGCCGGTTCGTCGCCTGGCCGAATGTATCGACGGCGCGCGTCCAGCCGGCGCGATCGCGGACATCGAACGTCATCGAGATGCGTTGCCCCTCGGGCAGCATCGCCGCGGTTTCATCGAGGCCAGCCTGGTTCACGTCGAAGAGACCTACGAACCAGCCGCGTTCGGCAAAGAGTTTTGCGGTGGCGCGGCCAATGCCGGAGCCGGCGCCGGTGACGAAGATCGATTTTTGCGGTTCAGCCATGATGCGCGTTTCGTCTGCCTGAACGCGCGTGTCGTCAAGCGCTGCGCATCGTTCTTCGCATCGCAGCAGGCGGGGCGCCGTAGAGGCGCACGAATGCGCGGCGCATGCGTTCGGGATCGCCAAAGCCGGTGAGTCGCGCGATCTCCTGGATGGCGCCGCCTTGCGCCAATGCCGCGCGCGCCGTTTCCGCGCGCAGGCGTTCGACGGCTTTCGCCGGGGTGACGCCGGTTTCCGCTGCGTAGGCCCGCGCGAAATTGCGCGGGCTCATCGCCGCTTCCGTAGCGAGACGCTCGACCGAAAGGTCCTCGCCAAGATGCTCACGCATCCAAGTGTTGAGCTGAACGAACTTAGAAGCGCCGCTATCGAGATCGAGCAGGGCGGAGTGCTGCGCCTGGCCGCCGGGACGCTTGGCATAGACCACCATCTCGCGCGCGACGCTGGCGGCGACGTCGTCGCCCAGATCTTCGGCAATCATCGCCAACGCCAAGTCTATGCCGGCCGTGATGCCGGCCGAGGTCCAGACTGCGCCGTCCTTTACGTGAATACAGTCCGCTTCGACTCGTACGTTTGGAAACTGCCGCGCCATTTGCGGCGCGCGGCGCCAGTGCGTTGTCGCGCGCTTGCCGTCAAGCAAACCGGCTTGCGCCAAGAGAAGCGCACCCGAGCACACACTGGCGACGCGTCGCGCGCGCGCCGGCGCTGCCTTGATCGCACGGATCAGGCGCTCGTCGTTGATTGCTGCACGCGTGCCGTCGCCGCCGACAACGATGAACGTGTCGACCTTAGCACGCCCGCGCAGCGCCTCCGCCGGCATCGCGACGCCAGCGGAAGAGGCGACGAGCCCGGCCTCAATAGCCGTGAGCTTCAGCGCGTACGCGCCCGGCGCATAGCGCGTCGCAATCTCGAACGCCCCGATCGGGCCGGCTGCGTCGACAATCTGAAAGCCGGGAAACAGCACGAAGAGGATGGTTCGCGGCGTTGGCGGAAAAGGAGGTATCTTTGACATTTGCGCCAAAGGCATCTCGCGCCATGGTGGCGTTGTCAAATGGAGCCTCCCCGATGGCGCAAAAGTTCCGCATCGTTTTCATTCTCTATCCGCGGCTGACTCAGCTCGATTTCACCGGGCCGTACGAAGTGCTGGCGCGCGTGCCGAACACCGAAGTGGTGATCGCCTCGAAAGGGGGCGGCGCGCTCGAGACAGAGATGGGGCTCACCTTCGCGGGTCTTTCCAAGCTCAGCGATGTCGCCAGGGCCGACATGATCATGATCCCGGGCGGCCCTGGCCAAACCGATGCGATGCAGGATCCGACGTTCATGGATGAGGTGAAGCGGCTCGGCGCGAGCGCCAAGTACGTGACCTCTGTCTGCACCGGTTCGCTCATTCTCGCCGGTGCCGGTCTCCTCAGTGGCAAACGCGCCGGCAGCCATTGGGCTTACCGCGAATTACTAACGATGTTCGGCGTTGTCCCCGATGATGCGCGTGTGGTTCGAGACGGCAACGCCATCACTGGCGGCGGCGTCACCGCAGGCATCGACATTGCGCTTACCATTGCTGCAGAGCTAGCGGGCGAGGATGTCGCCAAGATGATCCAACTGGCGATCGAATATGCCCCGGCGCCGCCATTCAACGCGGGCCGTCCAGAAATTGCGGAAGAAAAGACTGTCGCGGCGGTCAGACAGCTCTTTTCAACCTTCGCGCAGGAACGCCGCGAAGCGTTTGAGACGATGACGGGCGCGGCTTGATGCTGTCGCTTCGCCCAAATTGCGAATGCTGTGATCGCGATTTGCCGCCGGAAAGCACGGAGGCGCGCATCTGCACGTTCGAGTGCACCTTCTGCGCGTCATGCGCGGAGGGCGTGCTGAAGGGGGCGTGTCCGAATTGCGGTGGCAATTTTGAGCGACGGCCCATCAGGCCAGCGGCGGCACTCATCAAGTATCCAGCCTCAGCCGAGCGCGTCACTCGCAAGACACCCTGCAGTTCATGAAGCTGCGGCGCTCCGAAGAGCGCCGCAGGGAGGCGTTACGCTTTAGGGTCTTCGCCGGCGTCCTGGCGTTCGTTCTCCTGGAACTCCGCCGTCGAAAGATCGCCGCTGTTTGCGTAGCGTTCCTGTGAGGCGCGGGCGTAGCCCATGGACTGACGCAATTTGCCCTTCTTGAGCGCCAAGTAATTGCCGCCCTTGATGCCGATCGCGCCGGCTTCCGCGAAGGCATCGATATCGGCGCCGAGGAAAGTGACGAGCCAACCTTTGTTGTCTTGCCGGTCCGTCAGAAGCTTGCGGATCGTTTCTTTGGTGTGCTCCTTGCTCGCGTTTTCGAAGCCGTCGGTGAGGATCACCAGGCCGATCTTCTCGTTTGGCCGCAACTCCACTTTGTCGATGTCGGCGACCGCGTGGCCGATGGCGTCCAGAAGCGGCGTCGAGGCGCGCGGCAGATAAGTTTGCCGGTTCAGTTCCATGAAGCTCTTCGCCGGTTCCGTGTGTTGCAGCGTATCGATGCTGTGTGAATCGAAGATGGTCAGAGTGACTCGTGCGTCAACTTCATCGGAGCGGCGCAGCCCCATGACATATTCGTTGAACGCATCAATTGTGGTGTCGCGGCAACCCTCCATCGAGCCAGAACGATCAAGCAGAATGTAAGCGAAAAGCGGGGATTTGCTCATGCATGTCCTTTTGTACAACCGCGCGCCATTGCGCGGAGTGGCGACATGGGTCGCGCAGGAAGGCGCGACAAGAGCACGTAGAGAAATAAACCTGTCCGATGTGCGGGATTGCGTATCCGCGGTTACGCGTTCCCGCCGGCTTCGCTCAGTTGCGAAGGGTCAAACCCGAGCGTACGAATGGCGCGGTCCCATTTGTCGTCGAGTGTGGCGTCGAACACGATGGCGTCGTTGTAGTCCACCACCAGCCAGGCATTGTGCTTGAGTTCGCTCTCGAGTTGCCCTGCGCTCCAGCCGGCGCAGCCGAGCGCCAAGACAAAGTTCGCTGGTGCGCGATCGCCAGCCACCGCTTCCAGCACATCGCGCGTTGCTGTGAGCCGCACGCCAGGCGCGACGCTCTGCGTTGCTTCGCCCGCCGCGAAGTCCTCCGAATGTAACACGAAGCCGCGATCGGGACGCACGGGGCCGCCATCGAGCACGATACGCTCCGCAGCGTCGCCATCGGTCTTCAGTCCGAGGTGTCCCAGCACCTGCGACAGCGTCAAATCTTCCTTGGGCTTGTTGATCACCACGCCCATCGCGTGTTCCGCATCGTGGGCGCACATGATGATCACGGTCTTGTCGAAGCGGGGATCGCCGATCCCCGGCATCGCCACCAGAAGCTTGCCGGTCAGTGTGTCGCTCATGCGTAATCGTCCCGCGCCGGTCGCTTTCGCGCAAGAGGGCGCTCGCATAAGAGGCGGGGCTCGCTTACATAGCTTCAAGAACGAATTCTGAGGGAACGCTATGATCAAGGTCGGTGACCGTCTGCCGGACGTGCAATTCAATGTGCCCACAAGCGATGGCATGAAGCAGATGCGGACAGCCGAGGCGTTTGGCGGCAAGACGGTGGCGCTCTTTGCCGTTCCCGGCGCGTTTACACCGACGTGCTCGGCGCGCCACTTGCCGAGCTTCCGCGATCAGTTGGCTGCCCTCAAGGCCAAGGGCGTCGACGAGGTCGCTTGCACGGCCGTGAACGATCACTTCGTCATGGGCGCGTGGGCGAAGGATCAGAACGTCGTCGATCAGATCGTCATGTTGTCGGATGGTTCGGGAGAGTTCGCCAAAGCTACTGGCCTCGACGCGGACTTCTCGAAGTTCGGCATGGGGCCGCGTTCGAAGCGCTATTCAATGATCGTCAAGGATGGGGTGGTATCCCAATTGAACGTTGAAGAAGCTGGTGAATACAAAGTTTCCAGCGCGGAGTACCTGCTTAGCCAGTTAGGCTAGGCTTAACGCTGATTACCCGCGCGAGAACGCATTGAGCCGCAGAAGCGGTGGGAGTGAGACGCGATGGAAGTTGTGATCATTTTTGCCGTGATGGCGCTCGTGCTGGCTTTCAGCGCGATCAAGGTCGTCCCGCAGGGCTTCCAATTCACCGTTGAGCGCTTCGGCCGATATACCGGCACGCTGCGCCCCGGCATCTCGTTCCTCATTCCGTTCGTTGATCGCATCGGCAAGCGCATGTCGATGATGGAAGCGGTGCTTGACGTGCCGCGCCAAGAAGTGATCACCAAGGACAACGCCATTGTCTCGGTCGACGCGGTCGTCTTCATTCAAATCATGGATGCGGCGAAGGCCGCCTACGAGGTCGAGAACTATCGCCTCGCCATCCTGAACCTCTGCTTGACCAACATCCGTACGGTCGTCGGCGCCATGGATCTCGACGAAGTGCTCTCGCAGCGCGACTCCATCAACGCGCGCCTGCTGACTGTCATCGACGCCGCCACACACGCCTGGGGCACCAAGGTGATGCGCGTTGAAATCAAAGATCTCTCGCCGCCTGCCGACCTCACCCAAGCGATGGCGCGCCAGATGAAAGCTGAGCGCGAGCGCCGTGCGCAAATTCTGGAAGCCGAGGGCGACAAACAAGCCGCCATTCTGCGCGCTGAAGGCGCCAAGCAATCGGCGATCCTTGAAGCTGAAGGCCGGCGCGAAGCCGCGTTCCGCGACTCCGAAGCCCGTGAACGGGAAGCCGAAGCCGAAGCGAAGGCGACCGACATGGTCAGCCAAGCCATCGGCAAGGGCGACGTCAACGCCATCCGATATTTCCTTGGCCTGAAGTATGTCGAAGCCTTCGGCCAGCTTGCGACCTCGAACCAGCAGCGCACTGTCATCATCCCGGCTGATCTCTCCGGCATCGCCGGCCTGGTCGAAGGCCTGCGCGCGCTCAATGCGCAAGGCGAGGGCGGCGCTGGCGGCAGTCCCTGGACTGCGCCGCGTTCGCCAACACCTGCGCCGCGCTAGCACTCGCGCAAGCGGCCAAGCATAGCTAGATTGGGTCTATGGAAACGCTGATCACCTTCCTGACGAGCCTCGGCCCGCAGCACTGGCTGGTCCTCGGCCTCATTCTGCTCATCGCCGAGATGGCGAGCGGCACGACCTATCTGCTCTGGCCCGCGGTCGCCGCCTTTCTAACGGCGTTGATCTCGCTCACCGGGATGACCAATTGGGTGGGCGATGTCGCAATCTTCGCGGTGCTAGTAATCGTGCTCACTTTCTTCGGTCGGCCGATCGTTCAGCGTTGGCGAGAAGAGAACAAGGCCGAAGGGCTCAACGAGCGTTCTAAGACACTGGTCGGCACGCGCGGCGTGATCACTGTGTTCGCCAATGGCGCGGGTTCGGTGAAAGTGGCGGACACCGTGTGGCGCGCGGTGAGCGACGAAACGCTGACGCCGGGCCAAACTGTCGTAATCGACTCCGTCGATGGCGCGACGCTCAAGGTACGCGCCGCCTAGTCGCGCGCCGCGTCTAGCACTTGCCGTAGCTTGATGAGGAACGGCAGCGCTCTTGCGAATTCGTCCGCGCCGATTGCCCCGACTAGGGCCTTCATACCCGGGTCTACACGCGACACGCCCTCGTCACGGGCTTTCCTGCCGCGTTTGGTGATCCGCACAATTTTCGCGCGCGCGTCCGTGGGATCCGGCGACACCGTGATGTAGCCAAGCTCCTCCAGCTGTTGCAGCGTGTAGGTCATCGCACCTTTGGTGACCTGAAACGCCCGCGCCAGCCGGGCAGGGCTTTCGCCGTCGATATTCAAGCGCACGAAATGATTGAGCACGCCAAAGCCGGCGACCGAGAGTTCGGGCGGTAGGGCCTTCGCCAGCGCCGTGTCCGCCAGGTGTCCAATGATCGCAATTTCGCTCATCGCTTGGAACGAAACCCGAAGCGCGTCTTCTTGCTTCATGCGCGAATGAGATCCTGCACATCTCGGCGCGCCGATGGCGCCTGCGTCGCGGCATAGCCGATGCGTACCAGCATCTGAACCGTTTCGCCGTCGGGCGGCGTCAGAAATTCGCGCATCTCAGTGCGCAGATCGGCCATTTCCTCGTACTCCTGTAGCGCCTGGCTCCACGGATGCATCGCAAGCCCCATTTCGGTCGCCGCCAAAGCCAGGCGCGCATAAGCGCGCCCTGCATTGAGGCGCATGGCTGGAGTGTCGTTGGTGGAGGTGATCCAGAGGAAGGCGGGCGAGGTCATCGCCATTGCCCGCCAGTCGCGCGCGGCGCTCTTGTTAGCTTCCGAGTCCGGATTGATCAGCTCTTCTCGATCGAGCTGGCCAAGCATCTTGAAGAGTTCGATGCCGGCGCCCGACACGCCAAGTCCATCGCGGTGCTCCGCGATCGCGCGCTGGCCGAAGCGTAACCATCCGAATGTTTCCGCCGCCGCGCCCTCGGTGCGCAACTCACGGTCCCAGCCGCGCCAGACCAAGTCGCGTCCCTGCGCAACGCGAGCAGGATCGTTCGTCCAATAGACGCCGCCCGAATATTCTTCGCCCATGCCTACGACGCCGTTGACCAACTCAGCGAGCTGCTCGGAGGTCGGCACGCGCGTCTCATAAGGATTGCGGTTGGTGCGCCGGTTCGGGATCTGCAAGATTGAGGGATCGCTGTTCGGCTGCGCTTGCTGAGGCCCAAGCCGCACCCGCGCCACGGGTCGCGCATCGAGACGCGGCGCTGGTTCGCCTTCAGGAAAGGCCTCGATGGTCGGCCAATAGCCGCGCAGGCCTGCCGACATGCGATAAAGTTCGAGGAAGCAGCCGCAGCCGATCGTGATCTGGCGGTCCAGTGGATCGGTGAAAGGAATGCGGCGATCAAGGTCGCAGTAGAGCGTCATCGCATCGGCGTCGTCCAATTCAACGATCCACGGCTGGGTGTTGTGTGGATTGGGCGCGAGGATCGCGTGCGCCAGCGCAAACCGGCGCACATCCGTCTCCGCCGCCCCGGGATCACGCCAACCGGCGACGGGATCGGGGAGATCGCCTTGCGCGCAACCCATGAGTGCGGGCGCGAACGGCGCGGCGGACAGCAGCGACAGCACGTGGCGGCGAGACGGCATGGGTCACCTATTGGTTTAACATTAAACAAGAGTGGTTCAATATTAAACGATAGTCAAGCGGCCGTTATGGCCGCAGGTGCCCCGGGCAGCGAATGCGGCGGTATTCAAACTCTTGGGCGTCCGCGCCGTCTCTGGAAATGCGGTGGTAGAGCCTGTTGCCTTCACGCCGATATTCAATGCGCGTGGGAAAATCGTGATCCTGATTTTCGAAGGTGGCGTGGTTGTCGGGGTCTTCCTCGACCAGGCGATAGCGTACCGGGAAGCTGCCGAGCGGCATATCGACGAGCTCGGGGCGCCCATTCGACTCGATCCGCATTTGCGACCAGCCCTGAATTTCGCCTTCGCCCTCGTGATAGGCGTAGCCGAGCACAATCGGCGCTTCTGGCGCGGTCCAAACTTCATAAAACGTCGCGCCGCTTTCGGCTTCGCGCGGCGGCTCAGTCCGCCAACATCCGCGCAGCCACCGGAGATCGCTGACGTCTTGAGCCAGAGCGGCTGGCGTGAAGAGGAGGGCAAAAGCGAAAACAAGCAGACGCATGCGTGCAAGCTGCGCGCGCCTCCGCTGCGAAGCAATCCCCTAGGACGTGGGTAGCCGCAGCTCAGCTCTTCAGAGTCTGGATCGCGCCGCGCGCCAGTTCGTCGGCGCGATTGTTCATCTCGTTGTCGGCGTGGCCCTTGACCCATTTCCACGTCACTTCGTGACGCGCATTGGCTTCATCGAGCTGCTTCCAGAGATCGTCGTTCTTTACCGGCTTCTTGTCGGCGGTCTTCCAGCCGTTCTTCTTCCAACCGTGGATCCACTTGGTGACGCCATCCATCACGTATTTGGAATCCGTGTGTAGCCGCACTTTGCTCGAACGCTTCAGCGCATTGAGCGCCTGGATCGCCGCCATCAGCTCCATGCGATTGTTGGTGGTCGCCGCTTCAGCGCCCGAGAGTTCCTTCTCCACGCCGGCATAATGCAGGATCGCGCCCCACCCGCCGGGCCCCGGATTGCCGCTGCACGCGCCATCCGTCCAAATGTCGACCGTATTGCTCATGGTCCGCGTGTAGCGGGATTCGCTACGTCGCGATCAGGGCGGCGGATGAGCCAGAACGAAGCCCCGCTGGTGCTGCTAGCAACAATTACGGCCAGAAAATACGTCACCCACCCGATGGCCCCGCATCCGGAGCAGACGTCGTACTCGCAACGAGCGGGGCAGTTGATCACAGGAAACAGAATCGTCGCCGTGAAAGTCGCGAGCAACACGGCCGCGACATATGCCCCGGCCCCGCGCAACTCCATCCGTTGTAGTTGCACGTGCACCACCAGCGTCAGCACCGCGGATATGATGGCGACGATCCCGGAAACGGCCAGCCAGGCGGCGCCGAGAGAAACGATGTCCGCGTGGTTTGGTGCGCGTCCATCGATCGCGTAGCCAACCGCGGCCAAGCCAACTCCAGCGCCGCCTGATATAAGCGCTGCCAGAATTGCCGAAAGCGAAGTCGCTCGTAACAGTCTGGTGCTAGGCGCCATAGTCAGCGGCTCCGCGCGCGGTGCGATGAAAAGCCAGCTTGTCTGCGTACTCCAGCGGGTCCTTCGGCGTCACCGTTGCGCCTTCAGGTGTCGCAGCCAAATCCGCAAGGCGCGTCGCAAAAAAGCGTAACGCTGCGCCGCGTGCGAGGTGCGGGAGCATGTCGAGTTCCAGCGCGGAGAGCGGACGTAGGCTCGCATAAGCGCCGATCATCGCCCTGCCGCGTTCGAGATCGTAGCGCGGGCCATCGAAGCACCAGGCGTTGAGGCAGACCGCGAGATCGTAGGCGAGCGCGTCGGTGCAGGCAAAGTAGAAATCGATCACGCCTGTGAGCGCGTCGCCCTCGAACAGTGCGTTGTCGGGAAACAGATCGGCGTGGATCACGCCGCGCGGCAGATCGTTGCGCCACGCCATGCGCACGGCCATCATGTCCTTGCGCACAAGCGCCGAGAGGCCGGGCCTTAGCTTCTCCGCTTCCTCCAAGCGCGGCACCAGAAGCGTTTCCCAACCGCGCACGCTGAGTGCGTTGGTGCGCGTGCCGGCGAAGCCGTCGAGCGCTAGGTGCATGCGAGCCAGGGTTTCGCCGATGGCGGCGCAGTGCCAAAGCTCCGTCTGCCGCGGCCAAACGCCTTCGAGAAACGACACGATGGCGGCGGGTTTGCCCTTCACGCGCGTCAGCAACGCGCCGTCACGCGTGGCGATGGGCCTTGGCGCCGGGAAGTTGCGCGCCGCCAGTCGCTCCATCACCGCCATGAAGAACGGCAAGTCCGCCTCAGCAACGCGCTTCTCAAAAATCGTGAGAATGTAACGGCTCGCGTTGGTCGTTAGCTTGTAGTTGGTGTTCTCCACGCCCTCAGCGATCGGCTCGCAGCTCTGCGCCGCGCCAAGGTCGTACGCCGCCAAGAGCGCGGCGATGTCCTCGTCGGAAAGGGCAGTGTAGACGGCCATGGCTCACATCTCTTCGATGCGCGTAACCTTCCGCGCTTCGTCGAGTTGCACAATCCAATTCGCGCGATGGTGGCCCGCCATCATCCAACGGCTGATCCGCTCGTAGAACATCATAAAACGGTCGAGTTTGGCATTCTCGTCGCCGGTCAGCGGGCGGCCGAGCATCTGCTCTTCCTGTTGCCCGCGCCATGCCCGCACGATCTCCCAGTTCGGCGGACGAAGATAGACGATGGCGTCGAAGCTGGCGAAGAAGGGCTGATACGTCTCGCGCAACTCGTAATCGACCGTCTCGCGCCAAACGCCGGTTATATCTTCGTCGCGTTCGAGCGCATTCGCTGGCGTGGCAAGATCAGTGGGCGTGAGCGGCTCAGCGCCCAAGCACCACCCGTCCATGACAATCGCCTCAGCGGGCCCGGTGTAAAGCGGCCAATCGCTCTCGACGGCTGTGTCGTCGAACAACTTGTCGAACCGGGGCAGCGCCACCGGCCGGTCGCGGCTCGCCGTGCGGATGCGTGCGATTGTGCGCTGCGCCAGATCGAGGCGATGTGTCCCCGGCGGGCCACGCGTGATGAAGAGGGGGTGCGTCTCGGTCGCCAGCTCCTCGCGGTGCGCGCGCGTGTGATAGACGTCATCCAACGAAAAGTGCGCAAAGCGCGGCTGGTTCGCCATCGTCAAGATGCGGCACTGATAGCTCTTGCCCGAGCCCTGCGCGCCAGCGACGCCAATCAACGGCGCCCGCCCCGGATTGCGCGCGCGCAGTTCCTGAATGATCTCGTAGAGCAGAACTGGGATTGGATGTTGGCTCACTCCGCCAACACGCGCGGCAGTTTGAACACCACGTCTTCCTTGGTGACCCGCACTTCTTCGACGTTTGCTTCAAACCGCGCGCCAATCGCGGCGATCAGCGCTTCCACCAAGTCTTCCGGCGCACTCGCACCGGCGGTGACGCCAACGCTCTGCACGCCGTCAAACCAGCGCCAATCGACATCTTCTGCTGAGCCCACCAGCCGTGCATCACGCGCGCCAGCGCGTTTCGCCACTTCCACCAGCCGCACCGAATTTGAACTCTTCGGCGAGCCGATGACCAACACCAGATCCGCTTGCTCGGCCATCGCCTTCACCGCGTCCTGGCGGTTGGTCGTGGCGTAGCAAATGTCTTCCTTGTGCGGCGCGGCGATGCTTGGAAAGCGCCGCTGCAGCACGCCTACCATCTCGGCCGTGTCGTCCACCGAAAGCGTTGTCTGGGTCACGAACGAAAGCTTCGACGGTTCGCGCGGCGAGAACCGCTCTGCATCTTCGACCGTCTCGAGCAACGTGATCGCGCCATCGGGCAGTTGCCCCATCGTGCCGATCACTTCCGGGTGTCCCGCGTGGCCGATCAAGACGATCTCGTGGCCGGCATCGAAATGGCGCTGCGCTTCGACGTGCACTTTCGAGACCAGCGGGCAGGTGGCGTCGACATAGATCATCTCGCGCGCCCGCGCCTCGGTCGGCACTGATTTCGGAACGCCGTGCGCGGAGAAGATCACCGGCCGGTCCGCCGGGCAGTCGTCCAGCTCCTCGACAAATACCGCCCCCAGCGCCTCCAGCCGCTCGACCACGTGGCGGTTGTGGACAATCTCGTGACGCACATAGACCGGCGCGCCCCACTTTCGGATCGCTTGCTCAACGATCTGAATGGCCCGGTCGACGCCCGCGCAGAACCCCCTCGGTGCGGCCAAGAGGACTGATATTTGGGGTTTTTCCGTAACGGTCATCGGCTCGCTGGTGAAACTTAAGTAGGCAGGCGCCGCCCTCTGTTGCGGGCGCTCCGCCCCAAAGCTATCACGGCGCTGCGCCATTGCCTTCAGGGCGGGGTGAGACATGCGGCCGCCGCCGCAGGGCCCTATGAAGGCGAGACGAGGATCAGAATGAAGCTTCCGCGTGTGCTCTTGGTCTCGATGGCGCTTGCTCTGAGCGCGTGCGCTTCGCGCGAAACGCCGACGGTGGAATTGCCGGGTGGCGTGAACCCCGAAACGCAGCAAGAGGCGCGCGCTCCAAACTTCTTCGACCGCATGGTTGGCAACGACCAGCGTCCGAACGTCGGTCCGTGCCCGCTGATGGGCGTGCTTTACGACACCGCGCGCGTGGTGAAGTTCAATCAACCGAACGTGCAGCGTTACGCCAATATCGAATTCACCGGCGAGATGCAGGGCGTAAGCGGTCTGTGCCGCTACGTGGAGTCCGATCCGATCCGCATGAGCATGGACATCGATATGGCTTTCGGTCGTGGCCCCGCCGCGACCTCCGATCGCCAGACCTACCGCTACTGGGTCGCCGTCACGCGCCGTGGCCGCGCGCCGATCGAGAAGGTCTA
>JAWKUX010000030.1:0-16436 GCA_041398325.1 Hyphomonadaceae bacterium
GACGAGTCGAGCAGAGACGAAAGTCGGTCATAGTGATCCGGTGATCCCGTGTGTGGAGGGTCATCGCTCAACGGATAAAAGGTACTCCGGGGATAACAGGCTGATCGCCCCCAAGCGTCCATAGCGACGGGGCGGTTTGGCACCTCGATGTCGGCTCATCACATCCTGGGGCTGGAGCAGGTCCCAAGGGTATGGCTGTTCGCCATTTAAAGTGGTACGTGAGCTGGGTTCAGAACGTCGTGAGACAGTTTGGTCCCTATCTACCGTGCGTGTTGGAAACTTGAGAGGATTTGTCCTTAGTACGAGAGGACCGGGATGAACGCACCTCTGGTGCACCAGTCGTCATGCCAATGGCGCAGCTGGGTAGCTAAGTGCGGACGGGATAAACGCTGAAAGCATCTAAGCGTGAAACCCCCCTCAAAACTAGGTTTCCCTTGAGAGCCGTAGAAGACTACTACGTTGATAGGCCAGGTGTGGAAGAGCCGTGAGGCTTGAAGCTGACTGGTACTAATCGCTCAATCGGCTTGAACGGTCATTGTTCATGCACGGCGACGACTGCGTCGCCGACGTAACGCAAGCAAACATCAGACAATGTCTTCTCTTGTCTTGTACAAGAGCTTTCGCGCGGGTCTTGCCGACCTGGCGGCTATGCCGGGGGGTCCCCACCTGATCCCATCCCGAACTCAGTCGTTAAGTCCCCCAGGGCCAATGGTACTATGTCTTAAGGCATGGGAGAGTAGGTCGCTGCCGGGTCTGCTAGGCGCGCGTTCAAAAAGTCCTTTAGAACCCTCACTTCACAATGACGGCTTCGGCCGTGACGAAACCGGCCGCGCTAAACACGCGGCCGTTTGCGTATCAGGAAGCGGATCGATCTTGAGCTGACGCGGGATGGAGCAGCCCGGTAGCTCGTCAGGCTCATAACCTGAAGGTCGTAGGTTCAAATCCTACTCCCGCACCCAATCAACGGCCCCGCGAGAGATCGCGGGGCCGTTTTGTTGTGCCTGAACGCCGCGCGCGCCGCAGCTAAGAAGGGCCGAGCAACGCCGAGAGGTGCGTGAGCGTCTGCGCCCGGCGCTTCCGCGGAGCGATGGCGGCGGCGACGTTGATGAGTTCAGCGGCTAACCAGCGATGCGGACCAAACGTGCGCATGCCGTGCAGATGCCGGAGCGGCGCTTCGAGCACCCGTCGTCGGCGCAAGCGGGCAATGCGCCAGCTTTCCTCGCGCCAACCGACGGCGGCCATGGCGTCGATTGTCGAGACGCCAAGCACGTCACGCCGCACGGGCGCTGGAATGACGCCGAACGTCTCGAGGTCCCAGGCCCACACTCGGCGAAGATCCTGATCCACCGGTCGCGTTCGCACGCCAGTCTTCAAGAACTTTTGGGCGCCACTGCGGCTGATCAGTGAAGCGCCGGTGCTGCCCGGGACGTTGGTGTACCGCACGAGTTTGAAAGGGCCGCGGAGCCGGCTGATCGGCATCACGGCGCGCTTGGTGTCGTTCGACAAGCGAACGATATCCCAGTCCGTCGGCAGGCGTTCGAGCAAGAGCTTCAGCGTGATGGCGAAATCAGAAGGGATCTCGACGTCGTCCTCCAAGGCGCACAGTGGAGCGGGCAGCGAGCCATCGACGATCCTGCGGCAGATTTCGAGATGGCTCGCGTAGCAACCGATCTCTCCCGCTGAGAGCGGCGAGCGATCTTCGACACGCTGCTCGAAATAGCCGCGAAGTGCATCTGGCACGTCGGTGCCATTGATCGCGGCGAACCGCTCAAACGAAAGCCCGATCCGATCGAATTGATTTCGCATGTGCGCCAAACGCATCGTGTCGCGATTGAGGTTGATGACAACGAAGTGCGGCGGGCTGTGCATGCCTGCGAGTCTTGCGGACCCACCCGCGCGGCACATCCCGCGCAGACGGGGTGGTTGACGAGCATGCAGACGCGTGAGCCGCGATCTCCCGATCTTGTGTTCATCCCGTTTCGCGTTTGCGCTTGCGGCTTCCGCCAAAACAGGGCGCCGTTGTTCGGGGCGCCCGTAAGTTCCGGATTTCAGACGATTTCGGTAAACTTGCAGGGCGCCACGACGAAGCAACGGGAATAGTCGACCAACGGAAGCAGGAGTTGCAGTGGGCTATGTCACGCGCGCGCTCAACTCCGGTAGGTTAGCGGCATGAGGGAGCAGGCCGAGGCAGTGCAAGGAGCGGGCGTACGCCAAAGCTTACTTGAGCACCCAGCTTGGACGCGCTGGGGCGCGCACTTCGCGTTCTGGCTTGCCTATCTCGCGATCCGTACCGCGGCAGCGGGCGCTGATCCCCCGGACGACGTCAACGATTTCCCGTACCTCGCTAACCGTGTGCTCGTCGTCGCGACGTACTGCGCGTTGACGGGCGCCTTGCTGGCAGCTGTAGCCGGTCCCCGCGCCGCGCACTCTAACTGGGCGCGCAATCTGGCGCTGGTGCTCGGCGCGGTCGCGATCGCGCCGCTCACGCAATACAGCGAACAGTTCTGGCCGCAGCGGCTCGCGGGCTTCTCGCCGGATTCGTACCCGTTTGTGATTTACCTCTTCCAGTTCGGCTGGGCTTTGCCGCTTTGGGGGCTGACACAAGCGTTGCTTGGTTATCACTTCGAGACGATGGCGCAGGCGCGCGCAGTCGCACGTGCGCAGGCGCTGGCGTACGACGCGCAACTCAGGATGCTGCACTACCAGATCAATCCGCACTTCCTGTTCAATACGCTGAATGCGATCTCGACTCTCGTTCTGGAGAAGCGCAACGAAGCGGCCGAGGGCATGATCCTGAAGCTCGCTGGCTTCCTTAGATATTCGCTTGATCGCCAGCCGACCGCGTTAGCCAATCTGAGCGCCGAATTGGAGGCGCAGCGCAAGTATCTCGAGATCGAACAGACGCGCTTCGACGACAAGCTCAAGGTGCGGTTCGACGTCGAGCCTGGCCTCGAGAATGCGAAACTGCCTAGTCTTATTCTGCAACCCATCCTTGAAAACGCGATCAAGTACGCGATCACGCCGAGCGTAGATGGCGGTTCGATCGATGTGTCAGCAACGCGCGACGGCGACGTGTTGCGCATCGTTGTCGAAGACGATGGTCCTGGGTTGCCCGGCGAGCAGCCGCAGCCGCGCCGGCGCGGCGTGGGATTGGCCAACATTCGCGAGCGGCTTGAGCTGATCTACGGCCAGCGCGCGGGGCTTATCGCGCGCAATCGCCAGCCGCACGGCTGCCGCATCGAACTCTATCTGCCTTTGGAGGAAGACAGTGTCCGCCCAACCCCTGCGCCTGCTCTTAGCTGACGACGAGCCCCTGGCGCTTCGCCGCATCAAGCTTGCGCTGCAGGCGATCCCCGACGTGGAAGTCGTGGGCGCGGCCAGTGATGGCGCTCAAGCGATTACGCAAATGCGCGACCTGAAACCCGACGTTGTGCTGCTCGATATCAGGATGCCGCTTGCAGATGGATTCGAAGTCGCCAATGCGGTTGAAGATTCCGGCGGCCCGGAAGTGATTTTTGTGTCGGCGTTTGATTCCTACGCCGTGCAAGCATTCGAGACGTCTGCGGTCGACTATCTTGTGAAGCCGGTAGAGTTCGAGCGCCTGGCCTCTGCGCTCGGCCGTGCGCGCGAGCGCCGTGCCGCGAAAGACGCTGGCCGCCGCGCCGAAGAACTAGCCGCCGTGCTGGATGCGCTGAAGCGCGAAGCCGAGGATCGCGACGGCCCGCGCTACGAGAAAGAGTTCTGGATCCGAGATCGCGGCCGCTTCTTGCGCGTGCCGGTGTTGGACGTGGAGCGTATTGAAGCCGAGCGCGACTATGTGCGGCTCTATTGGGAGGGACGCACGCTGCTGCATCGCGAGACCATGTCTCACCTCGAAGAGAAACTGGATCCGAACCTGATGTTGCGCGTCCACCGTTCGGCGTTCGTGAACTGGAAGCGGCTCAAGGCTGTGCGCCGCGACGCCAACGGCCGGCTCATGGCCGTGCTGGAAAGCGGCGACGAAGTGCCGGTGAGCCGCGCTTACGCACAGCGTGTCATGCAGGAAATGAAGAGCAGAAGTTAAAAGGAGCGGGCGGTTGCCCGCCCGCTCAAGGGTTCTTCATGCAACGATACGTATCGTCGCTCTGAAGGATGCCGCCGCACGCGGATTTGGATGCGCCGGCCGCTAAGTCGCGTTAGAACGCCTCTCCAGGAGGTGTGCGTGCGGGGCAAAGTCGTTGTCATCACAGGCGGATTCGGGGCGCTTGGGCGTGCAGCGGCAAAGGTCGCACGCGAGCTGGGTGCGACACCCGTTGTGATCGATCTGGCGCCCGCGCCCGCGGGCGCCGAAGGCATCGCGCTGGGCGGGGTTGATCTGACCGATGCGGACGCGGCTGAAGCGGCGATGAAGTTCGCCCGGGACGCGGGCGATCGCATTGATGTGCTGCTCAACATCGCCGGTGGTTTCACCTGGACCACTGTCTCCGACAGCGCGCCGGAAACTTGGGATGCGATGTTTGCGATCAATACGAAGACCGCCGCCAACGCCAGCAGGGCGGCGCTTCCGCACCTGATCGACACAAAGGGGGCGATCGTGAATGTCGGCGCCTATGGCGCCGTGAAGGCTGGCGCGGGCTTCGGGCCGTACGCGGCATCGAAGCAGGGCGTGCACAAGCTCACCGAAGCCCTGGCGGAGGAACAAAAGGGCAAGGTGCGGGTGAATGCCGTCCTGCCGTCCGTGCTCGATACCGAGACGAACCGCAAAGATATGCCGAACGCAGATTCCAGCAGCTGGGTTCAGCCTGAGAGCTTGGCGCGGGTGATGCTCTTCCTCGCGTCGGATGACGCGCGAGACATAACTGGTGCGCTCGTGCCGGTGACGGGGCGCGTCTAGCGCGTCAGCTTTTCCACGATCAACGCTGCTGCCGCCGCGGCGTCGAGGGCCGTCGTGTCGATGTGAATCTCTGGCGCTTCAGGCGCTTCGTAAGGGCTGTTGACGCCGGTGAAATTCGTGAGCTGGCCGGCGCGCGCCTTCTTGTAGAGGCCTTTCACATCGCGTTTCTCCGCCTCCGCCAGCGGTGTGTCCACAAACACCTCGTAAAATTCGCCGTCGGCCATCAGCCGCCGCGCCAGATCACGCTCCGCTCGGAAGGGCGAGATGAACGAGACCAGGACGATAAGACCCGCGTCCGACATCAGTCGCGCAACCTCCGCGACGCGCCTGATGTTTTCCACGCGGTCCGCATCGGTGAAGCCCAAGTCGCGGTTCAGCCCGTGACGGACGTTGTCACCATCGAGCAGCACGGTGTGCTTGCCGAGTGAGTGCAGCTTCTTTTCGACGAGGTTGGCGATCGTGGACTTACCCGCGCCAGAAAGCCCAGTGAACCAAAGCACGGCGGGCTTTTGGTTCTTAATCTCCGCGCGCGCTGCACGTGTGACGTCCAGTGACTGCCAGTGCACATTCTGCGCGCGCCGCAGCGCGAAGTGGATCAGGCCCGCCCCGGAGGTCGCGTTCGAACTGCGATCGATCAGGATGAATCCGCCCATGTCGGCGTTCGATTCGTAGGGATCGAAGGCGATGGGTCGATCGAGGCTGATGTTGCAAACCGCGATCTCGTTGAGATCAAGGCTCTTCGCCGCCAAATGCTCAAGCGTGTTCACGTTGATCTTGTATTTGATCTCGGTGATTGTCGCGGAAACGGTGCGCGCGCCGAGCTTCAGCCAGTATGGACGGCCGGGGAGCGCCCGCTCATCGGACATCCAGATCAAGGTGGTCTCGAACTGATCCGAGACTTCGGGAGCGTCACCGGCGGCCGCGATCACATCGCCGCGCGAACAATCGATTTCGTCAGTGAGCGTCAGCGTCACTGATTGGCCCGCAATCGCTTCGGTGAGGTCGCCATCCTTGGTGACGATGCGTCCGACTTGGCTGAGTTTGCCGGATGGCGTGACGCGGATATCGTCGCCGGGCTTCACCCGACCGCTGACGATCTGGCCAGCGAATCCGCGAAAGTCGGCGTTCGGCCGGTTGACCCATTGCACCGGCATTCGGAATGGCCCGCTCATCCGCCGCGCCTCATCAATCTCGATTGTTTCGAGATGTTCCATCAGCGCCGGGCCATCGTACCAAGGCGTTGCCGCGCTCTTGCCGGTGACGTTGTCGCCTGTGAGGCCTGAGAGCGGGATTGCGACAACGCTCTGCAAGCCGATCTGTTCCGCAAAGCGGCCGTACTCCGCGACAATCGCGTCGAACGTGTCGCGCGACCAGGCGATGAGGTCCATCTTGTTCACGGCGAGAACCGCATGGCGGATGCCCATGAGCTGAACAAGATAGGAATGGCGACGCGTTTGCGTCAGCACGCCTTTGCGCGCGTCGATCAGAATGACGGCGAGATCGGCTGTGGAGGCGCCAGTGACCATATTGCGCGTGTATTGTTCGTGGCCGGGTGTGTCGGCGACGATGAACTTCCGCTTCTCGGTTGAGAAGAAACGGTAGGCGACATCAATCGTGATCCCTTGCTCGCGTTCGGCGGCGAGGCCGTCGACGAGCAACGCCAAATCGAGGTTGCCACCCTGGGTGCCGATCTTCTTGGAGTCTGCCTCTAGCGCCGCGAGCTGATCTTCGAAGATCATCTTTGAATCGTAGAGAAGGCGACCAATGAGCGTCGACTTGCCGTCGTCGACGCTGCCGCAGGTAATGAAGCGCAGCAGCGACTTGTGCTGGTGCTGTGTGAGGTAGCCTTCGATGTCGGTGCCGATGAGATTGGAGACGTGGGCCATCAGAAATAGCCCTCTTGCTTCTTCTTCTCCATCGATGCGGTTTGGTCGTGATCGATCACCCGCCCCTGGCGCTCGCTGGTGGTCGTGAGCAGCATTTCTTGGATGATGGCGGTCAGCGTCTCGGCATTGCTCTCGACGGCGCCTGTGAGCGGGTAGCAACCCAGCGTGCGGAAGCGCACCTTCAGCATTTCCGGCTTCTCGCCCGCGCGCATCGTCATGCGCTCGTCGTCGACCATGATCAGCGCGCCGTCGCGGCGCACCACAGGGCGCTCGGACGCAAAATATAGCGGCACGATCGGGATGTTTTCGAGATGGATGTATTGCCAGATATCTAGCTCAGTCCAATTCGAGAGTGGGAACACGCGGATGCTTTCACCCTTGTGCTTCTTCGCGTTGTAGAGCCGCCAGAGCTCCGGCCGCTGGTTCTTCGGATCCCAACGGTGATTGGCTGAGCGGAAAGAAAAGATGCGCTCCTTGGCACGGCTCTTCTCCTCGTCACGCCGCGCGCCACCGAAGGCTGCGTCGAAGCCGTGGTGGTCGAGCGCCTGCTTCAGCCCCTCAGTCTTCCAAAGATCGGTGTGCAGTGAGCCGTGATCGAAAGGGTTGATGCCTCGCGCCAGCGCGTCGGGGTTCTTGTGGACCAGCAGGTCGAAGCCGAGCGCGGCCGCCATCCGCTCGCGCATCTCGTACATGGCGCGAAACTTCCAAGTCGTGTCAACGTGCAGCAGCGGGAACGGAGGCGGCGAGGGATAGAAGGCCTTCGCCGCCAGATGCAGCATGACGGCGCTATCCTTGCCGATCGAGTAGAGCATCACCGGTTTGGAGCACTCGGCGACGACTTCGCGCATGATGTGGATGCTCTCGGCCTCCAGGCGCTGCAAGTGCGTCAGCCGTGCGGGGCTGAGTGTCTCTGACGGGGCTCGGTGGCTCGACATTTGGCCACTCTGTAGAGGGCCGACGCTGCTGCTGCAAACGCCTCCGCCACCTGCGCGGCAAATGCTCGCCGCAGGAGTTAGGACATCGCGGAATCGGAGAGGAGCGGGCCGGTTGTGCGCAATTGCTGGCGCGGTGCGCAGACGTTAGACAGCGCCGGTGACCCGCGCGCTAGACCGCCGCTTCTCCATCGCGCCGATGATGGATTGGACGAGAAAATCCTTACAAACAAAGGCTTCCGCGATTTCGTGTGCGCTCCGTGTGCAGTCACGATTGTTACGGCCGTGCATGAAGCCAATTTTTTGTGAGGCGCATGGGTCGGCGAGGAGTTGCTGAAACGCGCCGGTCGTTCGGAATTGGAGCGCGTTTCACGCTCTGTCGCGATCATTGGCGTCGCGTGGTGTTGCGGTCCTCGGACGACCGAGGTGCGGGCGACGTCGCGATCGATTGCGGCGCGCAGCGCCACTCGAGTTGTCGTTAACTTCTCGACAACACCAATGGCCAACCCTGGTCGTATGGCCCTGAAAACGATTCCCGACAGAGACCTGCTCGGAGACGCTGATCGCGTCACAATCTGGATCGCCAGCCCGCCCGCTCCGAAAGATGTGTGGTCGCTCCGTGAGGCCGTGTGTTGGGCCTCTGGGAAGGGAGCGGTGACGCTGCATCGCCCGTCGCGAGACGACGTTCCTTCCGCTTGGGTCGGACCCGAGCAAGTCGCACGCCTATCGAGCGTGCTGGCGCAGGACAGTCTCCGCATCGCCGATTGACGGGAGCGCGCAAACAGAGAGTGCGAGCCGTGTGTTCGCGTGGCCCGCAAGCGAAAAGTCGCGTAGCCGGCCGTGTCATCACGTTTCCTCTTGTTGGTCTTTGTATGAGCCGCTTGCGGCATCGGTTGGCGAAGACAGCCTTACGGGCGCGTGAGGCTGGCAGAGGCGAGCCTATTTCTTTTTGGCCCTCTTCGCCTTCTTCACGCTCGCGCGTTTGCTTTTGGGCTTGTTCTTGGTCTTGGCCAGACGCGCAGGTTTTGGGTCCTCAGACTTCGGGACCTCGGAGGATGGCGCGCTTTGGGCGAGGGCCTTCAGAGCGGCTGCGTGCGTTTCCAGGCGCTGAGCTGATTCAGACAAGTCAATGGCGCTCGTAAGCCTTGACCGCTCCCGGCGGTCGCGCCGGACAGCATTCCAGACGGTGCGGACTTCACGTTTGTGCGTCTTCGCGTCGGTCACGTTACTCTCCAGAACCATCTCGATGCATGGACAACAGGCGCCAACTAGGTAGGTCAAGAAAGCGCCGACCACGTCAAAGTGCGCTTCTTAGGCGAACTTTGGGGGCGCGTGCAGTCACCTTGCGCCCGTCTGGCTCATCCCCGACGGCTGGCCTAACGTCCGGCCGAAGAGATCGAGCGACGCCCATGTGTAACCGCTACGCATCAGACATACGAAAGGCCGGGAAGGAGAAGAGTATTACGGCTTTGACGAATGGAGCGAGACGCGCATCACGCCGCTCTTGGGCAACGCCCTGCTTGAAGTGTTTCCCAAGAGCATTGGCCCCGTACTGAAGCTGGGCGATAGCGGCAATCTCGAATGGATGAAGATGCGCTGGGGACTGCCGGGCCGCCGCAATTCGGTTCAGCGCCGGTCACCAACATCCGCAATGTGAAGAGCCCGCAGTGGCGCGCCCTTCTGCAAACCCAGCACCGATGCTTGATCCCGTTCACCGCATTCAGCGAATACGAGGACGCGTCGCTCAAGGGCAAGAAGCAGATCCGCTGGTTTGCGCCTCCTGACAGAGGCTTGCTCTTCTTCGCTGGTGTTTGTGGGGAATGGTACGGCGACTATGGCTCGAAGAAGGAACCCAATATCGGCACGCACAAGCTGTTCAGCTTCCTGACAACAGAGGCCAACGATTTGGTGCGACCCGTGCATGCGAAGGCAATGCCAGTCATTTTGAGCAATGTCTTTGAGTGCAAGGAATGGCTAAACGCACCACCCGAACGCATAGAAATGATCCAGTCGCGCGTCCTGCCCGCGGAAGCGCTTGATGTGCTTTCTGACGAAGAAGCCGGCCAATATGTCGGCGGATACCTCAAATAGGCAGGGCGGCGGCGAATCCAGTTAGTCTCGTCCCATGACGAAACTCAGCTTGATTGGCGTCGCTGGCGCCTTCCTGTTCTTGTTGTCTCCAGTCATCGCGTGGGCCGATCCCTGCGAAGGGGCGCTTCCCCGGCGCGCAGGCGAAACCTTTGCCGGTGAGGTTCGCTACATCGGCGACGGCGACAGCTTGTGTGTTGGCCAAGCCGATAATCCCAACACTTGGATCGAAGTGCGTTTGGCGGATTTCAATTCACCCGAACTCCAGACGCCGGCGGGTCCAGCGGCCAAGGCTGCACTTGAACGCATCGCCATGGGACGCACCGCACAATGCGTCGCCGGCGGTGGTCGATCGCGGCGCGTTGTCTCCTATGATCGTGTAATCGCGGTGTGCCGCATCGGGGGACGTCGCATCGGCGACTTGATGCGAGAGGCCGGGATCGAGGAGGGCGGGCGATGACGGCGACCCCGCGCGGCAATCCGTATTGGGATGAGCACTACAGGCCGCACAGTGTCGATCCCGATGAAATCAGGTCGCTGTGCCTGCGTGCGTTTCAGATCGTGTTGAGTTCGCAAGGGGTCGCCAGCCTTTACGATCATAGCGACGATTCCGACCTCGAAGATCCAAAGGGCGAGCCCGAAGAGGCGGACGAGATTGAAATCCCGCTGCTGTTTGAACTCTATCGAGGGAACTCCGAGCGCTTGCTCTCTGAGACGTTGCTCAAGCTGGCGATCTTCGTGCGCACGCTTGAGGATCAGGTTCAGGCCACGGATGCCTCGGAGCGGTTCAAGTTTTTTCTCGCTGAACTGAATGGCGAGGACGGCTTCGGCACGGTGTTTGAGGGGCCTGAGGGTCTCGTCATGTCTCTTCGCGAATGCTGCAACAAGATCATTCATGCCGAGGACTTCCGCCCGGTCTACGAAAAGGATGGCGCCTCCGACGTTCCCGGCGGCTGGGCCATGGACGGCCAGCTTGAACTGGAAGGCAAGCTTGGCAAGAAAGAATGGAAAGTGGCGATCTACCTGATCGAATTCCTCGAAGCTGTGCTTGGTTTCTGCAACGAGGTGCAGGACTGGGCCGCACGCGTCGCTACAGAAAATGATGCGGCGCCTTCATAGAACGCCATTGTCGTCGGAAATGTAGCGCGGCCGCAGGAAGTGGCGCGCGGCTACGCTCGCAAGACATCCAATGCCGAGCGCGTCCAAACTCTCCGCGCCCTGTTGTTGTGCGATCCAGAATGCGAGCGCGCCGGCGGCGATCACTGGCGCCCAGCGGACCAGACTGATCGCCATCCAATAGCCAGCGTCAATCAAAACGAGCAGGGCCAATGCGGCGATGGCGACGATCAACGCTTCCATGTTGGCGCCCCCGGCGATTGATGCGGTGGAGCGAAAGGGCGGCCGCGCAATTGCGGGCCGTAGCGGCGGCGGCGATCGTGTTGCGAAAGCACTGCGCCATTGAGGCGCTTGGCTTTCCAGATCGCCTTGATGTCGCGCAGCGTTTTGACCTTGTGGCATCGCGTGCACATGAGCTGATCGGGCTTGGCTCTGCGCCATGCATTCGGCGTCGAATGTTCGCCGATCAGATCTTCGGTCTCATCACAATCATCGACGCAGCACGCGCCGTTCTGCTTTTTCAGCAGCGCTTCGTACTCACGCGCAGTGAGATAGAGACGGTTCATGTCGATGCGCCTTCTTCATGGGTTGAAGGGAAGGGCGCAGATGTCTCGACGTGGAGGGCCGCATAATGCGTGGCGGCCAAACGGTCCCCAGATGTGAGAACAAAACAAGCACAAATTGGTTGAGCGTGCAAGAGGTCTTCTCCAACACGGGGTGGGGAGCGCGCGTGGCGTACGTTGAGAAAGTCCCGAAAAAGTTCGGTCAGCTAGGTCGGCTGAGCGGCCTTTATTTCGGCTGCACCGGCTGCGCGCGCGGTACGCTTTTCACAGCGATTGAGTTGGTGCGCCTTTATGGCGTTGAGGGACGGGTCGCCGATCTTGGCAAGCGCTTGGCTCGCAAATTCTGCAAGCAACACCGCCGCCGCGCACCGCGCGTCTATGTTGAGGTGTCGCGTCCGTTCTACACAAAACAGGAAGTGGCGGGGCTCACGGCGACGGACCTAGACGCGCTTGTGTTGAGCTTGGAGAAGTTGAAGCCCGACAGGACGATCTCATGAGTGTGGGCGAACCCGCGTTGCGCGGGACGCGCTCTCGTAAACCGAGCCACGCTACCGCGCGTCTCGGCCCTTCGGGCGTCGATCGCTTTCGCGCTGTGCGGCGGCTCTGTGCGCTCGCGTCCAAAGTTGTGGTGAGAGGCGGACAACGGCCCTATCTCCGCCGCTCGCAAGGCCGATGGTCGACGCCACGGATTGGCCCAAAGCGCATGTGCGACTTCCCGAGATTCTGGGTATGGTAGCCCGTCTCGTCAGGAGGAAAAGATGGGTCGGGCTGCTGCTGTTGATGGCCTTTTTGCCAACAAAGAACCCCACGTGCGCACGGTGTACGAAAAGGTCCTGTCCAGCCTCGCCAAGGTCGGCCCCGTGAAGGCCGAGACGAAGAAAACCTCAATCCATCTTGTGCGGGAAACGTCGTTTGCCGGCGTGCATCCCAAGAAGACGTGGCTCGATCTCACGATCCGCAGCGACAAGCCGATCAAAAGCAAGCGCGTCCGCTCGCAGGAGCAAGTCTCGAAAAACCGATGGCACCAGGATGTACGCCTGACCTCGCCCGCCGACGTGGACGAGGAGGTCGTCGGTTGGCTCAAGAACGCTTACGCGCTTGCGAGCGCCTGAGCGGGCAACGGCCGGAGAGGCACCCGTGGATCGCTTAATGCTCGGGACAGTCTGTGGCGTCGTGTTTGGTCGCCGATGGGATTTCCGGACAAACGTGCGTTGCGCACGGGCGCGTTCCTCAACCGGCTTTCAATCGGCGTATTGATCGGACTTGGCGCGGGCGCGCTCTCGGGCTGCTCCTGAGCGCCGGCTCAGTGCTGGCCACGCCGGTGAGGAGCCCGCGACCGCGCTCTTGACAGGTCAGCGGCTCGCCCAGAAGGTTCTGGTAAAAAAAACCCCGGTCCACGAGGGACCGGGGCGTTAAGCAACGCAGCGGCCTGGGAGGGCTCAGCCACGTCGTGTTGGGCGGCTCCACATAAACGGAGCCGCCCAAGCTCTAGCGACCTAATACCGCGCCCGCAGCGTTACGCCGTAGGTCTGGGGCTCACTCGGATAGATCACGATGGTGTTCTGGAGCGTCGCCTGGAACGCGCCAACATAGTAGAATTCGTCAGTTAGGTTGCGGCCCCAGAACTCAACCGACCAACGCTCATCGTCGGGGCCGATTCCAATACGTCCGTTGAAAACCGCGAATGCTTCGTTGTCGGTGCGCCCGAGCGGGTCGCGCCCAAGCGTCTGAGTTCGATCTTCGCTATTCCAACGGCTATCTAGGTAGAACAGTGCACGCAGGTCGGCGCCGAGAGGCATTGTATAGGCAATGGCTGCCGTGGCCGTCCACTCCGGGGAAAGCGCCAGCGCATCACCGGCGAATACAGCATTGGGATCATTTGCGCCGAGGCCGGCGGTCAGTGGGCTGAAGCGCACTTCGCTGTCGAAATAGGCGTCGATGTAACTCACGCCGCCGCTAATCGTCAGCCCCTCCATCGGGCTCGATGAGAATTCGAGTTCGGCGCCCTGCGAGATCACTTCCGGCACGTTGCGAGTAATGAAGTTGAAGCCGTTGAACGCGTTGAGTTGGTAATCATGGATTTGTTGATAGAATGCCGTGAGGTTTAGCGTTGTCGTCCCGCCGAAAATCGTAGACTTCAAACCGACTTCATATGCATCGGTGAATTCGGGATCGAAGTGCGTTTGGTTGATGTTGAGCGTCGCTGCGCTAGTCGTGTCGGGACGAATCGCAAGACCTTGGCGGTCCAGATTGAACCCGCCGGCTTTGTACCCACGCGAGTAACCGCCATAGAGCATCACCTCATCCGATAGGTGGTAGGCCAGCGAAAGGGTGCCGCTAAATTCGTTCTCCTCCGATGAGCCTGCCCAATGCCCGTTCGCCATAGGGTTCACCGCTGGGCTGCAAGCGATGTTCATGAGTCCGCCGGCGCTCGCGGTCGACTGCAGAACTTCGATGAAGCCGACGCCATCCGCGGCGCCGCCAAAGAAGGGGTCGGTTGCGATTTCAATCGCACGCAACGAGTCACAAGCTGGTGACACGGACAGCAGATCCGCAGTGATGTCCTTGGTTTCGGAAGTGTAGCGAGCGCCTAGCGTGAGAACGAGTTGATCTGAGAGGCTGATCTCGTTGTGCGTGAACACTGACCAGCTCTGCGTATCCGCTTGCCAGTCATCTCGCTGTTGACCAGCGCCGGCCACGTTTCCCTGCAGATAAAGGTTGGCCAAAGCCGGGTTGGGGTCGAACACTAGCGGCGTGGCCGGGTTATCGCTCACGCAATAGAAGAACGAGGGGGTGGTGTCCGGCTCGACGTTCACCGGGCCAGAGTCGAAGAGTTGGCAACCGCCCACGGGTCCCCCGATTGCCGCGAGCGGCGCCGTGCCACCCTGAGCTAGCGCGTTGGCATAAAGGTTAGCATGTGCGCCAATGCGGATGCGGTCATTGTTGACGACCTGTTCGTCCGAATAGAATACCCCAGCCAGCCAATTCACCGGTCCGGCTTCGCCCTGCAGGCGGATTTCCTGCGTGAAATTTTCGACGCCAACTTCCACGCCGTCGCGATAGGCAATGTCAATTAGATTGAAGTCGATGTCTTGGCCTCGCGTTTGTTTCCAATCGCGGAAAGCGGTTATTGAGGTCAGGTCAACGCCGCCAATCTCCCAATCAAGCTGGGCGGAGAAGCCGATGTCTTCGGTAGCATCGGTCAGGGCGCGCGCGTTCGTTCCCGGTTGTGCCGGAAGCCCAGGGCCAAACGAGGGGAGGCCTGGCAGCGCGCCGGTGACCGTCATGGAGCGGCCCTCTGGATTGATGGCGGGTGTGCCGGCGGGGCCCACGATTGCAGTGACGGCGGCCTGTGTGGTGCCATAGATAAACGGCGTGACGCCGCAGCAGACTTCGTCTGCCTCAGCGGCGTCGACGATCACGCGAAGCGTCGCATCGGGGCTGATGTCCCACTGCATCTGACCGCGCGCCGTCCAACGGTCGCGCGTGTTGAGATCGTCGCCTGAAATCAGGTCCGTGATATAGCCGGAACGCGATCGGACCGAGCCGTCAAAACGGAACGCAACGCTGTCGCTGACCGGAACATTGACGCCAGCGCGCAGGCTGCCTTCTTCCAGGTCATCCAAGCCATATAGCCCCTCGATGTACATTCCCGGATCAAAGTCCGGCCCAGCGGAGACCACGCTAACCGCGCCGGCCGAGGTGTTGCGGCCGAAAAGTGTGCCCTGTGGGCCGCGCAGAACTTCAACACGCTCGATGTCCGGCAAGTCCGACAGTGCGGCTCCCGCACGAGCGCGATAAACACCGTCGATGAAAATTCCGACCGCCGATTCGAAGCCTACATTATCGCCACCCGTGCCAATGCCGCGGATTCGCGGCGTGCTCGCCGCGATGGATTGGCCGGTTCCCAGCTGGAAGGAGGGCACCACCTGCGTAACGTCGCGTAGATCCTGAGCGCCGGAATTCGTCAGTTGTTCGCCGCCAACAGCCGTCACCGCAAGCGGGACGTCTTGAATCGCGGCTGCACGGCCAGTGGCTGTGACGATGATTTCGTCAGACGTTTCGACCTCGTCCTGGGAAAAGGCGGGACTAATCGCCCCCATCGCTGCCAGCGATGCGCCCGACAGGAGCGCAAGTGTTGACATTCTCTTCATGACAATCCCCCCTCATCCCCGGTTCGCGCACGCGTCCGAGGTTATTAAAGATCATTACGATAAGGACGTTTACATATGTCGCGCCGACCTGCAAGCGCTAGACCCGGCGCGCAGGCGGGTGTTTCAACAAGTGCGGCTTTGTCGCCACGCGCGCTGCTGGGCTTTGCTCTGGCGGATGTCACGCGCCTGCTGCGGATAACTTACGATGCGCGTCTTGACATCGTGGGGGTCACAGGTTCGATCCCTGTCGCGCCCACCATTTTTCAAGCACTTAGCTTCACCCCAACAGCCGCGAAATGCCTCTGGGCAGCACTGGGGCAGCAACTCACAATCAATAAGTTCGCGCTGTATTTTTTTTGGTGTCCGGGCGGCGCGATCTGTCGTCGGTGTTCAGAGTCGGCCGAACACGAGCTTCCATTTCACGCGCGCAGCATCATGCGCGGCGAGCGCTATTGCGTAGGTCTGTCCGCGATCAGTGCGCAGGACGACACACGTAGGGATGTGCCGCGTCGGCGATGATTGGCCCCTCGGCGAATATCGCGAACGACCGGAATGGTGCCCCATTGGCGCCGTCGGTAATATGTTGGCGAGACGACGGTGATTGGCCCATTGCGGTCGCTCACCCGCAACGCCCACGCGATTTCTTCGCCCGCGACTCTGGCGAGGAAGCGGGGTGGCGTGTCTTGGGCGCGCGGGGCGCTCGTTTACTCGGTGGTCGTCGTGTCGATCGTGCTGGCGCTTGTGTCGACGGTCGCCGTTGCATCGAACGTTGACGACGTATCGACGGTCTGATCGGCGTAAGTGCCGCCTTGATCGGCCATGGC
>JAWKUX010000031.1:0-14292 GCA_041398325.1 Hyphomonadaceae bacterium
GCCCCATGCTGCGCGCCAACCAGGACACGGTCTGTGGCTCTCTCGCGAAGCGGATTGCCCCGAGCACCTGCCAACGCGCGCTCGAGAGCCCGACGTCCGCCGCTAGTCGGTCTCCGGCGGCCAATAGCCGGCCGTTCACGCGAAAGACCTCGAGTATCAGGTCTGTCAGGGCGGCCCCTGCTGCTGAGTGTTTCTCGTCCGTCATAGCGCATGATCCCCATTGACAGCATATTGTCAATGGCGGTAGATGACAGCATGTTGTCAGTTAAGGAGACGCGATGCTTCGCCTCAAGCCGCTGGACGAGACTTTTCCAATCGAATCCCAGCTCACGACCGAGCAATCGCCTGTCGTGCTCATCAATCTGTTCGAGGTCGATGCCGCGGACGAAGCCGCGTTGATGCGAGCCTGGGAGGCGGATGCCAACTGGATGAAACAACAGCCGGGGTATCTCTCCACGCAACTGCACCGCGCGTTGGGCGAGAGTAGGCTCTTCCTTAACTACGCAATCTGGGAGTCCGTCGCAGACTTCCGCGCCGCCTTTACGAATCCGGACTTCCAATCGGCGCTCGCACACTATCCGTCGAGCGTAGTCGCCGCGCCACACCTGTTTCGCAAGCTTGCTGTTGCGAATCTTTGCGCCGGCTGAACGCCAGTCTGCGAAGGGAGATACATGCCGAAGCTTATCCATCCAGTGGCGGGCGCCATCGCTTTTCTGACAATCACGACGTTTTGGCTGTCCACCGCCTTGAGCGAGTTATTCGCGCCGCGTGAGGTGATCGTCGCGGTGAAGACCGCGATCCCTTGGGGTTTTCTCGTTCTCATTCCGGCGCTCGCCGTAACCGGCGGCTCCGGATTTTTTCTGGCGAAGGGCCGACGTGGCGGCGTGATCAGCGCAAAGATCAAACGCATGCCGATCATAGCGGCCAACGGACTCTTGGTCTTGATCCCAGCGGCGCTGTTTCTCGCATCCAAGGCGGAGGCCGGCGAGTTTGACGCAAGTTTCTACGTGGTGCAGGCGATAGAATTGCTCGCGGGTCCGGTGAACATCGCGTTGCTGGGGGCGAATATGCGCGACGGCTTCAGGATGAAAGGCCGTTTCCGGAAGGCAGTGGCGCGCTAGCCGCAGGGCGCCATTTGGCGGAAAAGGCGGAGCGCCACGACTGACAAGAAAGGGCTAGCTGCCGACAGTTCCCAATCTATCCCACAGCCCGCCTCGAGAAACGCCAGCAAATCCAGCGCCAGCGGCCGAATCTATCCCACACCTCCAAACCCGGGCGATAATGCCTCCGTCCCCGCACGGGAGGTTCACTGGCTAGCCGAGCCGCACGAACGCGAGGGACGGGATCGAAGCGTGAGACAGCTGGCGTGAGTGCGTGAGGTAGTCGCACACGAGAAGCGCCAGGGTCCGGGACAAACGGCCAAGTCCCGCACGCCGCCCGGGAGTTGGGGTTCACCTGCGTGAAAAGCGCAAACCCAAAGCCAGGCGAGCACAGATCTCAACGGGGCGCGCGAAGCGCGCAGCGGTGTTCAGAGATGAGCGCCGCACCCACCAACTAGACCAGCGCGGATCGCGCGCCCCGTCCTCCCACCACAGGGAGGCTTCTATCCGAACCCGCATCGGCGGTCGCATTTCCGCGCCCAATGCCCAGTGTTTACTAGGTTTTGACTGCGCCCCCGGCGGGCGTTTGCTTGACTGGCCCTCCGGCGCTCCATACCTCAGGGGCCATGGCACTGCGTCCTATCCTCATCGCGCCCGATCCGCGCCTGAAAGAGAAATCCAAGCCCGTCGAAGGTCCGGTGACGGACGCGCATCGCCGGCTGATGGATGACATGCTGGAGACGATGTACGAAGCGCCTGGCATCGGGCTGGCCGCCATCCAGATCGGCGAGCCGCTGCGCATCATCGTCATGGATCTCGCGCGTGACGATGAGCCGAAAGCGCCACGCTATTTCGTGAACCCGGAAATCCTTTGGAAGTCGGAAGAAATGGCGCCGTACGAAGAGGGCTGCCTCTCGGTTCCGGAAATCTATGATGACGTCGAGCGTCCCGCCCGCGTGAAGCTCCGTTACATGGATTACAACGGCAAGCTGATCGAGGAAGACGCCGAGGGGCTCTACGCGGTCTGCATCCAACACGAGATGGATCATCTCGAAGGCGTATTGTTCATCGACCACCTGTCCCGGCTGAAACGGGAAAAGGTGCTGTCGAAGCTCAAGAAGGCCAAGAAGCTGGCTGAAGAGAACAAGGAACACCGCCTCTAAAAGCGCGGTTTTTCGTCTTGCGGGCCTTTAACCACGCGCCAAAGCCACTATTCTCCGCCCCGCTAAGGCGGCGCACTCAAGCGCCTTCCTCCCGGGGGTCTCCATGACTGAAGCTTTTCGCGGTTATGTCTGCACATCGGCAGCCATCGATGCGGCCATCGCCGAACGTTCGATGCTGTCGCATCCGTTCTATCAAGCCTGGGAAGAGGGCACGCTGACGAAGGACGCGCTGCGCGCCTATGCGCGCCAATACTTCCACCACGTCGAAGCCTTCCCGCGCGCGGTCAGCGCCGTGCACGCCAATTGCCCGAGCGCCCAAGGCCGCCGTCTTCTGGCTGAGAACCTCGCCGAAGAGGAAGGCATCGCCGAAGGCAATGATGATCACGCCAAGCTCTGGCTCGATTTCGCCGTCGGCATGGGCGCGGACGAAGCTGAAGTGCGCGGCGTTCGTGTTAACGCCGAGACGCAAGTCCTGATCGACGCTTTCCGCAACCTTTCGCGCAAGTCGTACGCCTCGGGCCTCGGCGCGCTCTACGCGTACGAGAGCCAACTCCCGGCGATCGCGAAAACCAAGATCGAGGGCTTGGTCGAGCGCTACGACGTCAGCGAGGAAGCCACGCTGAAGTTCTTCCAAGTCCACGAATACGCCGACGTCGAGCACTCTGACGTTTGCCGCGAACTGCTCGACGCGCTGCCGGAAGCCGACCGCGCCGAAGCCCACGCCGCCGCCTGCGAACTCGCGGAAGCGCTCCGCACGTTCCTCACCGGCATGCAGCGCGAAACCGGCATGGCCTGCTGATCGTTCCACTTTGGGACATGACTGACAGCTCCCTCGTCCGCGAGGGAGCTGTTATGTTTTGAGCCATGACGCTCCGCATCGCCTTCATGGGCTCGCCCACATTCGCGCTTCCCACTTTGGAAGCGCTGATCTCGGCTGGCCACGATATCGCCTGCGTCTATTCGCAACCGCCACGCCCCGCTGGCCGCGGTAAGCAGGAACGCCCAACGCCGGTTCACGCCTACGCTGCCGTGCGCGGGATCGAAGTGCGGACGCCCAAGAGCCTGAAGAAGGCGCCTGAGCAGGAGGCGTTCGCCGCGCTCAATCTCGATCTCGCTATTGTCGTTGCCTACGGCCTGATCCTGCCGAAAGCGATCCTCGACGCGCCCAAGCACGGTGCGTTGAATTTGCACGGCTCATTGCTGCCGCGTTGGCGGGGCGCGGCGCCGATCCAACGCGCGATCATGGCCGGTGATGCAAAGACCGGGGTGCAAGTCATGCGCATGGAAGAGGGGCTCGATACCGGCGCGGTGCTCGCGAGTTACGAAACGCCGATCGCGTTCGACGACACAACCCAAACGCTGCACGACCGGCTGTCCGCAAATGGCGCAGCGCTGATGCGCGACACGCTGGCGAAGTTCGAACGCGGCGAAACCACCGAAACACCGCAAGCCGAGGAGGGCGTTACTTACGCCCACAAGATCACGCCCGCCGAAACCCGCATCGATTGGGCTCGCCCCGCACGTGAGATCGATTGCATGATCCGCGGTCTTTCACCGGCGCCGGGTGCGTGGTTTGAGCTTGACGGCGTGCGCGTCAAAGCCTTGCTCTCGCGCCTCGGGCAAGGTTCCGGCGCCCCAGGCGAGGCATTGGACGACAATCTCCTCGTCGCCTGTGGAGAAGGCGCCGTGCGTCTGCTCACAGTTCAGCGCGAAGGACGTGCCCCGCTTGCCGCAGATGTGTTTTTGCGTGGTCAGCCGGTTCCCGCGGGCGCCCGGCTTGCTTGAGCCTGCCACAGCGCACGGCTAAATAGCCGCCAGAGGGTCTTATATGATGTTACGCGTTGCCTTGATCGCTATGGCGCTGGCGCTTGCCGGCTGCAATCAGCAATCCGCTTCTACCGACACGACCAGCGACGCGCCGCAGCTGGACGCGCCGGCGCCGACGAGCGAGCCATCGCGCGTCTACGCGGCCGGCAACGATGCCGCGCGCGCTGTGTCGAATGAGCTCATCGTCTCCGTGACACAAGAATTTCCCGATGCGGCCGATGCCGACATTCAGGAGCGCCTTACGCTGCGTGGCGGCAATAGCCTCGACGTGAGCGCACTCGTGACCGGCGCAATTTCACCAGCGACGCAAGTCGGCGGTCAGACGTTGCGTGCTTTGCTCGGCCTCGATGTCAACGAGGCGCAAGTGCTGGTCTATCGCGTGGCCGAGGCCGCCGGTGCTCCCGGCCTCTGCCCCGAAGGCGCGCCTACCTACGTGGTCGTGTGGGAGCCATCCAATCCTGGCGACAATTCGATGAAGCTGCTCGGAATCACTGGCGGCGCTCCCGGCGCGGGCGACAGTCGTGCGTGCCAGTTGCTTGAGTACCGGCGCTCGTAAGGGCGCGATGCGCTACAAGCTCACGATCGAATATGATGGTGGCCCGTTTCAGGGTTGGCAGCGTTTGCCCGACGCGCCAAGCGTGCAGGGCGCGCTAGAAGCCGCTGTCGAGAAGCTCACCGGAACGCGCAGCGATGTGATCGGCGCCGGCCGCACGGACGCCGGCGTGCATGCGTACGGCCAAGTAGCGCACGTCGATATCGATAAGCCATTCGAGCCTTTCCGTCTGTCGGAAGCGCTAAACGCACACCTGCGCCCGCACCCAATCGCGGTGGTCGAGGCGGAGGCTACGGCGGATGAGTTTCACGCCCGTTTCAGCGCCACCAAGCGTGTCTACAGTTACGAAGTCATCAATCGCCGTGCGCCGCTCGCGATTGATGCAGGCCGCGCTTGGCGCGTGGGGCGCCCACTTGATGTCGCCGCCATGGATCGCGCCGCACAGCTGCTGACCGGTGAGCACGACTTCACCACCTTTCGCGACAGCCAGTGCCAGGCCAAGAGCCCGGTGAAGACGCTCGACTTTGCCTGGGTCGAAGGCATGGACGAGCAGATCATCTTCCACTTCGAAGCGCGCAGCTTCCTGCATCGCCAAGTGCGCTCGATGGTCGGCACGTTGGCGGAAGTTGGCCTCGGCAAGATGAGCATCGAGGACTTCGCCGCGGCAATCGACGCCGCCGACCGCAGCCGCTGCGGCCCAGTCGCGCCGCCAGATGGGCTCTACCTAGTGCGCGTGGATTACGACGCGAAATAGCGCTGCAGCACGGCCTCGTAACAGTGCGCCAGCTTGCGCACGTCCTCGACTTCGCAATGCTCATCGACCATGTGCGCTGTCTCGTTGCGCAGGCCTAGTTCGGCGACTTGGCAATAGAGGCGGATGTAGCGCGCGTCGGATGTGCCGCCGGTTGTGGTCAGCGCCGGCTCGATGCCGAACGCCTCTTTCACCGAAGCGCAAAGCAAGTCCGTGAATGGGCCGGGGTCGGTGTAGAACGCCAAGCTCTGCGAGCTGATCGTGCGCGAATATTTTGCGCCGGCCTTTTCAGCCGCCGCGTTTGCGGTTTCGTCGATCCACGCCAGCAGCGTCTCGGCGGTGTGGTTCGTGTTGAAGCGGATGTTGAGTTTCGCCGCTGCTCTCTGTGGGATGACGTTGTGCGCCGGATTGCCGACATCGATGGTCGTCACTTCGAGATTCGAAGGATCAAATCCCGGTGCGCCGTCATCGAGCCTTCGCGCTTTCAGTGCGGCAAGCGTCTCAACCAAAGGCGTCACCGGATTGCGCGCGCGATGCGGGTAGGCGACGTGACCTTGCTTGCCCTCCATGGTCAGCACGACGTTCAAGCTGCCGCGCCGCCCGTTCTTGATCACATCGCCGACGCGCGCTTCGCTTGTCGGTTCGCCCACCAGGCAGTGATCGATCGTCTCCCCCTCAGCCGCCAGCGCCTCGAGCACACGCTTAGTGCCATCGACGGCCGGGCCTTCCTCATCACATGTCAGCAGAAACGAGATCGAGCCTTTCGGTGCGCCGCCGCGCAAGAAATTCTCGGTCGCCGCCACCATCGACGCGATCGCGGTTTTCATGTCGGTCGCGCCGCGTCCATACAAAAGGCCGTCCCGAATTTCCGCCGCGAACGGATCGCTAGACCAGCCTTGGCCGGGCGGCACGACATCGAGGTGTCCGGCGAAGCAGAAGTTCGGCGCCGCATCGCCGAAGCGTGCGTAGAGATTGTCGACCAAGCCGAACTTGTAGCGCTTCACGCGGAAGCCGATTGCTTCGAGCTTTTCTTGCGCCAGATCCATTACACCCGCTTCTTCGGGCGTAACGGAAGGCCGTCGCATTAGGGCTTGGGCGAGCGGGATCGGGTCGGTAAGAGTACGGGCGTCCATCGGCTACAGGTCTAGCCGCGCGCGCGGTCCAGCAAAAGGGGTACGGCCATGAGCGAGGTTGCACCGGTTCAGGAGCAGAGCCGGATCAAGAGCCTGGATACGATGCGCGGTTTCGCGCTTCTGGGCATCTTGGCCGTCAACGCCGCATTCTTCGCGGCCCCCTGGCAAGCGGCGTTCAACCCGCTCGCGGATCCACTCGCCGTCACCGACCAGACCATGTGGTCATGGTGGGTGATGCACACGTTCTTTGAGTTCAAGTGCATCACTTTGTTCTCGATGCTCTTCGGCGCGAGCATCTATCTTGTCGGCGGCGAGCGCAGCGACGCGGCACGCGGTGTTGTGCTGAGACGGCGCCTGTTTTGGCTCATGATCTTCGGCCTGATCCACGGCCTGTTGATCTGGTACGGTGACATTCTCTTCCACTATGCGCTGGTCGGCTTCATCGTCCTGTTCGTGCGATCTTGGAAACCGGCAACGCTCTTTGCCGTTGGGGTGGTTGTCTATCTGATCTCGTTCGGGCTGCAGACCATGAGCGGCCCGCTGTTGTCGATGGTCCCGCAGGAGCAGCTTGGCGACGTCATGGATCAGATCGAATCCACGCTGGCGATATCGCAGGGTGATTTCGAAAGCATGCGGGCCGCGTATCAAGGGGGTGTCGTGACTGGTGTCCAGCAAAACGTGTCTACGTGGCTGGAGGCCGTCGGCAACAGCGTCTTTGGCCTGATGCCGCGCACCTTTGCGGTGATGCTGATCGGCATGGCGCTGTTCAAGATGGGGTTCCTCAGTGGCGCCGCGCCAGTGTGGCTCTATGTGGTGATGGTTCTCATCGCTGCTGCGTCGCTCGCGCTCGTTGGTTATCAGGCTCTGATCAATTGGAACTTGGAGTTTGACACGATCCACATGCTGGGCGCCGGCATCGCGGCCAATGTCGGTCTCTCGATCTTCGTTTCGATCGGTTATGCGAGCTTGTTTGTGCTCTTGGTCAAAGCTGGCGCGAAGCTTCTCACCGAGCCGCTGGCCGCGGTGGGGCGCATGGCCTTCACCAACTACATCATGCAGTCGCTAATCATGACGACGATCTTCTGGGGCGGCGGTCGCGGGCTCGGCCTGTGGGGTGAGGTTGACCGCACCACGCTATGGGCCATTGTGCTCGCTGTCTGGGCGCTGCAGCTGATCTGGTCGCCGCTCTGGCTATCACGCTTTGAGATGGGGCCGCTGGAGTGGATTTGGCGCAGACTGAGCTACGCGAAACCTGTCCGCATCGGCAAAGCCGCGGCGGCTTGAAGAAGAATATCGGTGGAGGAAATAAGAAATGAAGAAACTGGTCGCTGCCTTGGTGTTTGGCGCTGCGATGATCGCTGGCCCGGCGCTCGCCGATACGATGCAGAATTCCTACGGCAACACGATTGTCGTGACCTATGCGAATGGTGGCCAAGCAACCTATCACTTTAACGCCGACGGTTCCTTTACTGGCACCGCGCCGGGCGGCTCGCAGATGGCGGGTACGTTTACGGTTGAAGGCGACCAGCTCTGCCTTGCGGCGCCGAACGGACAGGCACCGCAATGCGTGAGCGTGGCGGCTGACAAGAATGTCGGCGACACCTGGACGCAAACCGCATCCGATGGATCACAAATCAACGTAGAGCTGCGCGCTGGCCGCTAATCGCGGAGCAGTTCGTTCACGCCGGTCTTCGCGCGCGTCTGTGCATCGACACGTTTGACGATCACGACGCACGCGAGACTCGGGCCGCCCTTCGGGTCCGGCAACGAACCCGGCACCACCACGGAATACGAGGGCACTTCGCCGCGGAATACTTCACCGCTGGCGCGGTCGATGATCTTTGTCGACTGGCTGATGAAGGTGCCCATCGCCAACACTGCGCCTTCGCGCACGATCACGCCTTCCGCCACTTCCGAACGCGCGCCGATGAAGCAGCCATCTTCAATGATGGTCGGGTTCGCTTGCAGCGGCTCGAGCACGCCGCCAATGCCCGCGCCGCCTGAGATGTGCACGTTCTTGCCGATCTGCGCGCATGAACCGACGGTCGCCCAAGTATCGACCATCGTGCCTTCATCGACATAAGCGCCGATGTTCACGAAGCTCGGCATCAGCACAACGTTCTTGCCGATGAAGCTGCCGCGCCGGACGACAGCGCCCGGCACGCTGCGGAATCCCGCCTGCTCGAATTCGTCCGCGCCCCACGCAGCCGTCTTGAGGAAGACTTTGTCCCAGTGGTTCGGAAGCGCTGCCAGCGAGACGTTATCCTCGCGAAACAGCATGTTCGGCGACAGCCGGAAGGAGAGGAGCACGGCCTTCTTCAGCCAGTCATGGGTTGTCCATACGCCGTTGGAGTCACGCGTGGCGACACGGGCTTGGCCGCTATCGAGAAGGTTCAACGCCTCAAGAACCGCGTTTCCGACCTTGCCGCCCTGCTGCGACGGCGAAAGCTCCGCGCGCTTTTCCCAGCCAGCTTCAATTTCAGCTTTGATTACGTCGAGGTTCATGGCCCTGAGCTAGCGCGTTTCGCAGGCCAAAGCCAAGCGTTGCGGGCGCTGGGTGACCACACTAGCGTGGTCGTGGGGGTGGATCATGAAGGATTTGGTCACGCTAATTTTTGTGCTGGTGCTGGGCGGCGGCGTCGCAGGCGGTTTCTTCTGGTGGAAGGGCGAGCAAGCGAAAGAGGCGGACCGCGCCTATGAACTGACGATCGACGAAGCCATCGATCGCGGCATCGAGAACTTTCAACTGACGCCGCTCCTCACCACGCTCAACGAGTATCCAGGCGACAAAATTGAACTTCTGCGCGCCTTGTACGCTGATCCGATCAAAAGCGATCGCATCAATCTGAGCTTCGGCAATTTTCAGGGCGATTGGCCGACGACCTATGCCCACCTCACGGAATATGGCGGCAGGCCGTCGGATCTGCTCGCAGCCGAAGTCGATGAGCGCTTCGGCGAAGGCGCCTATGCGCTGATGCGCAGCGAGTACGAGGCATTCTTAACCGACGCCAACACCAACCCAACACCGATTGGCTCACGCGAGGAGCGCGAGCGCCAAGAGAGAATGTGGATATTCCGAGACTATCTGCGCGAGCACGGCCGCTACCCAATTGCGCCGATCCGCATCGAGAACGGGCAGATCGTTGAGGTCACGCCGACTGACCAACCGATCGCAGCAGCGCCTTAACATCGTGCGCCCAATGATCGACGTAAGGCGGAGGCGGGTCGGGGTGCACGACGCCCACCAGCGCAGTTGCGAAGCCCATCTCGTGCGCGGGCTCTAGGTTGTGGAGTGTGTCCTCAATTAGCAGCGCGCCATCCGCCTCGAAGCCGCAGTGCGTCATCAGCCGCTCGTAGCAGGCGCGTTGCGGCTTCGGCGTGAGGTCGGCGGTTTCGATGTCGAAAACAGTGTCGAACAGGCCCTCGAGCTTGAGGCTGGTCAGCACGCGCTCGGCGTGCCCGCCGCCGCCATTGGTGAAGATGATGCGCCGGCCGGGCAGTGCTTCGATCAACGTGCGCAGCTCTGCATCGGGTTCGAGCACCGAATGATCCGCCTGATGTACATCCAGCAGGAAGTCGCGCGCGTCGATGTCGTGATGGCGCATCAAACCGACGACTGTTGCGCCGTATTGATGGAAGTAGCGTTCACGGATTTCCAGGGCGCCTGGTTCGTCGAAGCCCGTGGCGCGCATGATGTAGTTCGTCATCCGCTCGCCGATCTCGTCGTAGAGCGCGCGAGCCGGGTAGAGCGTGTTGTCGAGATCGAACACCCAGGTCCGGATGTTCGCGAAACTCATTCGGTGCGATCCTGGGTCGGCGCGCTTGGCGGGGCGAAGCCGCGCCGTCCAGACTCCTGCGAGGTCCCGCTTTCGTCGCCTGCGGCCGGAGTGAGCTGACGCGGCGCCACGCCTGCATCGAGGAAATCGCGCTCCTCGAAATCAACAACCAAGCCGTCGCGATTGCGCGCGCCAATACGGGTGAACAGCGTCGTCTGATAATAGCGGCTCTCGCACCGCTCACGGCCCAGAATCGCAAAGCGCGCGGGGCTGGTGCAGAATGGCTCGCCGCCCGCTGCGAGGTAGCGCGGCCCGTTCGGTGAATCGAGCGAAGCGTGGACGTAATAAACTTCCTGGATCAGCACTTCGTCGATCGTGCGCACGCAGCCGTCTGGCGCGAGCGCCCACCAGCCGCGGCTTTCCCAGCCTTCGCCTCGGCGACGCGCAATAGCCGTCCACACGCGTCCGCGTGTGCGGTTGCAGAGCGTCAGGCCAACTTGGCCGGCGCGGCGGCGCGCTGCGGTTTCTAGTGCGTCAATCAACTGATCCTGCGTCGCGTTGGGCGAGAGCCGGGCGCTGGCGCGGAACTCGGCGATCGATTGGGCGATCCGGCGCGGATCAACGCCGCGGCGTCCCTCGCTGACGTCGTAGCCGGCGTCCAGCAACAGGCGCTGCAGTCCAAGCTGCCGCGCGCGCGCTTGCGAGTATTGGCTCGCTTCGGAGAACGACGTGCGCCAGCTGTCGCGCTTGTTGATCTGCACACGGCGGAAGCGGCGGCCTTCGTATGTGTCGGTACAGCGTGGCGGGTTCTGAATTTGGAACTGACGCGAGGGGTCGACGCAGAGCACGGCGTCGCCAGTCCATTGTTGGCGACCGCCGCGGTGGGCGGAGGAGGTACGCGCGTAGAGATAGTGGGTGCCGCGTGCGAGCGGGGCTTGGACCGCCACGCGGCATTCGCCGGGGCGCAAACGGGTCCAGCCTTGCACCTGAATATTGCGGTTGTCGGGGCGCGCCGTCGCCGCTTCGAGCACAAACGACGTCTCGTTGCAGATCTGCCATCCGTTCGGCGTGCGCTGTTCGCGTTGCTGTTGCGCCGCCGCGTTGCCGGCAAGCGCGAGCGCCGCCAGCGAAGCAGCGGCCGCCAACGCAGCGAGTGCGCCGCCCCTAGTGAATAAGCGTGCCAGCGCCATGTTCCGTGAACAATTCCATGAGCAGGACGTGCGGCGTGCGCCCGTCGAGAATGACTGCCGCCTCGACACCTTGATCGAGTGCGGCGATGCAGGTTTCGAGCTTCGGGATCATGCCGCCGGAGGCGGTGCCGTCCGCGATCAGCTTGCGCGCGTCGGCAACCGACATTTCGCGGATCAGATTGCCGTCCTTGCCAAGGACGCCTGGAATGTCCGAGAGCAGCAGGAAGCGTTTGGCGGAAAGCGCTTTGGCGATCGCGCCAGCCGCCGTGTCAGCGTTGATGTTGTACGTGCGGCCGTCGTCGGCGACGCCGATCGGGGCGATGACGGGAATGTAGTCTTCGGGCGCGTTGATCAGCGCTTGGATCAAAGTCGGATCGACATCGACAGGTTCGCCGACAAAGCCCAGATCGACAACTTGTTCGATCATGCTGTCGGGATCCTTGCGCGTGCGCACTGCCTTTTCGCAGGTGATGATGCGTGCATCTTTGCCGGAGAGGCCGACGCCGCGCACGTCCGCTTCGCGGCCGGCTGCCGTGATCAAGTGCGCGAGCTCTTTGTTGACGCTGCCCGAGAGCACCATCTCCGCAACTTCCATTGTCTCGGCATCGGTCACGCGCAGCCCATCCACGAATTGCGATTTCACGCCTGCTCGGTCGAGCATGCGGCTGATCTGCGGTCCGCCGCCGTGAACGACAACCGGATGCAAGCCCACGAGCTTCAAAAGGACGACGTCTGCGGCGAATTTGCGGGCGGTTTCGGTATCGCCCATGGCGTGGCCGCCATATTTCACCACGACTGTTTCGCGGTCGTAGATTTGGATGAAGGGCAGGGCTTCCGCGAGTGTCTTGGCCTTGGCCAGACCCTCTTCCAGCGCCGCCAGATGTTCTTTCGAAAGCTTGCTCACCCGCGGTTCCTAAGCGGTATCGCGCTCTAGGCCAAGGCCGCGATTTCAGCCCGCAGAAGCTCAATCCCCAGGCCCGTTTCGCTGGATGTTGAGATAATTTCAGGATGCGCGGCTGGGCGCTTGGCGATGGCCGCGCCGGTGGCTTGTGCCAAAGCTGCGATTTCAGTCGGCTTCACTTTGTCGGCCTTGGTCAGCACGAGCTGATACGTCACGGCCGCCGTGTCTAGTGCGTCCATGACATCCTTGTCATCCGGCTTCAGGCCGTGGCGGCCGTCAATCAGCAACACGACGCGCTTCAGTGTTGGGCGACCGCGGAGATAATCGCGCGTCAGCGCCGTCCAACGGCCGATCTCGTTCTTCGGCGCCTTTGCGTAGCCGTAGCCGGGGAGGTCGACCAAGCGAAGTCGGTCACTCATGCGGAAGAAGTTGAGTTCTCGCGTGCGGCCCGGCTCGGTCGAGGCCCGCGCGAGTTTGTTGCGCCCGGTGAGCGCATTGATCAGGGACGACTTGCCGACATTCGAGCGGCCCGCGAACGCCACCTCAGGCAGGCTCGCGTCAGGCAGGAATTCCATGCTTGGCACGCCGCGCTCGAACTCGATCGGGCCCGCGAAGAGCAGGCGGCCCGCTTCAATGCGCTCCGCTTCCTCTTCAGGTGTCATCGCTATTCCGCCGCGGTTGGCTTCAACCGCTTCGCCAGGAATTTGTCGAGCTGCGTTTCGACGCCTTGCCTGCGCATGATCACGTATTGCTGCAGGATTGAGAGCGTGTTGGACCACGTCCAGTAGATGACGAGGCCTGCCGGGAACGCTGCGAACATCACGGTGAAAAGGATCGGTAGGAAGCGGAAGATCTGCGCCTGCATCGGATCGGCTGGCGGCGGTGAGAGTGCCTGCAGAGCCCACATCGAGACACCGTACAGGATTGGCCACAGGCCAATCATCAGGAACGCTGGCACCGCAAACGGCAACAGGCCGAAGAGGTTGAATAATGAGGTCGGATCCTGCGCCGAGAGGTCGTGCACCCAGCCGACGAATGGCTCGTGGCGCATTTCGATCGTCACGGTCAGCGTCTTGTAGAGTGCGAAGAACACCGGAATTTGCAGCAAGATCGGCACGCAGCCGGCGACCGGATTGATCTTCTCGGTTTGATAGAGCTTGAGGATTTCCTGTTGCTGACGCTGCTTGTCGGCGGCGTAGCGATCCTGGATTTCCTTCATCTTCGGCTGCAGGCCGCGCATCTTCGCCATCGCCTTGAACGACTGATAGACGAGCGGGAACATGATCGCCTTGATCACGACCGTCGAAGCCAAGATCGCCAAGCCGAAATTGAAAACGATGCCCCAGCCCGCAAAGAGCTGACCGAAATAGTGCAGCATCGCGAAGAACGGGCGCGTCAAGAACCAGAAATTTCCCCAGTCGATGGCGTCGTCGAACCGCGGGATGGGCGCGCCGCCGCCGGTTTCCGCGCTGCCGCTTTGATAGTCACGCAGCAATTCGTAACGCTTGGCGCCGGCGAAGAAGCGTTGCGTGTAGCTGATTTCGCCGCCCGCCGGCACTTCGCGCCAGGAGCCGCGATAGGACGCAAGATAGTCGTTACGGCCATCGACGGTGCGACCGTCGAAATATGCTGAGATGCGCTCGTTCTGGTCAGGAATGATCGCGGCGAGCCAGTAGTGGTCGGTTATTCCGAGCCAGCCGCCCGTGCCCTGTGCTTCGATAATGCGCTCGTCTTCGCCTTTGCGGCCGCGGCCGCGATCGCGCGCGTGATTGTCGGCGGCCTTGAATGTGCGTTGCTCCAGCCGGTTGTTCGGGCCAAACGCGCCGATCAGGCCTTGATGCACGATCGCGCTGTTGCGGAAACCTTCTGGCATGCCATCGCGGCGCACCGTGCCGAAC
>JAWKUX010000032.1:0-6999 GCA_041398325.1 Hyphomonadaceae bacterium
TCCGTCAAGGCGATCATTGGTGGCTGCGCGTGACTTTGGCCGATGGACGCACCGGCTATGTGCGCGAAGACACGGTGACCACGGAGTCGCGGGCGGCGGCGCTGGCGACGTAGCCGCAGAATACTGCGCATCATCATCGATGATGCCAGGTAAGCGTGACTTCAGTGAAGTGCGCTAAGATCTGCTCTATGCCCGGGGTAGCGTGATCGTGACTGTCGTGCCCTGCCCCACAGCAGAATCGATGCTCACCTTGCCGCCACACTGGGTAGCGAAACCGTAGACCTGAGCGAGACCAAGGCCAGTGCCGTGACCAGCCGCCTTGGTCGAGAAGAATGGTTCGAAAGCGCGTGCGAGTGTTTCCTCATTCATCCCCTCGCCACTGTCAGCGACACTGATGGCGACGCATTTTTCCTGATCGTCGTCGACGATGTTCTCTGCCTGCACCAGAAGGTCGCCGCCTTCCGGCATGGCGTCGCGGGCGTTGACGGCGAGATTGAGCAAGGCGACCTCGAGCTGGTTGCGATCGGCCTTCACCGGCCAAAGCCCAGGCGTGATGTGAACTTCAAAGTGAATATGTTCCTTTAGCGATGAGCGGATCAGACTCTGCGCGCTTTCGAGCGCAGCGGCAGTGTCGATGCGTTCGAGTTTCAACGGCTCACGACGGGCGAAGGCCAAGAGCTGGCGCGTCAGGCCAGAGCCGCGCTCAAGCGCCCGGTTGACCGCCTGCATCGTGCGCATGCGTTCTTCGTTTTGGCGTTCAAGCATACGCAGACCTCCGCCAATGGCGGCGAGCAGATTGTTGAAATCGTGCGCGACGCCGCTGGTGAGCGCCCCGAGCGCTTCTAGCTTCTGCGCTTGCACGAGTTCGTGGCGGGTTTGATCGAGTAGTGATTGCGATAGGCGCCGCTCGGCTGCGAGCGCGAGGCTGGGGAGCGTCGCTGAGACAATAAAGGTGACGAGCAGCAGCAGCGATCCGTTGAGCGTAGGCTGAATGAAGGGGCTCGAACCGGCGATGACGCCCCAGATGGCGAAGGCCGAGATGAGCAGCGCGGTGGTCGCGGTTTCGCGCAAGCCCAGACGCAGAGCCGACCATAAGAGCGGCAAGATCACCAGAAACGCCAGTGCGCTGCGGCTATCGGCGGGCACTGGTGAGATCGGACTAAACGCGACGGTGGCAATGAAGAGCGCGCAGGCAAACGAGATCAGCGCATTGGCGACCTGTGGCGCCGGTTCTTCGCCGCGTAGGGTGCGTGTCCAGAGCACCAGTGCCGGCGCAATCAGGATCGCGCCGGCGAGATTGCCGAGCCACCACGTGATCCAAATCGGAATGAAGCTGCTCCAGGCCGCATGACCGGTGGTCGCGAGTGTGACAACGCCGATCGTCGCGCTGACTGGAGCTGAGACAGCTGTGACGATCACGGCGAACTTTCCGACGCCGACCGGCGATTGAAAGACGTCTTCCCCCTTCGCCCAGCGTTGGATGAGAAAAGTGGCGATGAAGGCCTCCAGCGTGTTGCCTGTAGCGATCAACGCGGCGGTCGGAATTTCGGGCGTGACGACGTAATTCGCGGCGAAGGCGCCGATGGCGATCGCCAGCAGATTGATGTTCCCGCGCATGAGCAAGAGCGCGATCGCGAGGCCAGTCGGTGGCCAGATCGGCGTGGTGCTGGCGTTTAGCGTGGCAAAGTGAAGGCTCGCTCGCGCGAGCGCAACATAGATAAGCGCCGCGAGAATGATCTCTATGACGCGCACCCAGACGGGCGTTTCAGGTCTGTCCAAAGCTGCTGTGGCCACGCCACCTCCGCGTGCCACAATCTAGGCCGGTGGGTCAGCCGTGACCATGGCAAGCGGGAGGGAACTTGCCTTCTAGCGCCCGACGATTGTCGTGGCGCGGGCGTATTCGGCGGAATCGTCCAGCAATTCGGCAATGCGGATCAGCTGGTTGTATTTCGCCGTGCGGTCAGAGCGCGCGAGCGAGCGTTTTGATCTGGCCGCAATTGGTGGCGACGGCGAGGTCAGCGATGGATTGAGTCTTCGGTTTCGCCTGAGCGGTGGCTCGTGACAGCGCTGCTGGCGGCGCGCTGGGCGCCATCCACAACGTCAGAGCGTCTCGGTGAGCGTGCCGATCTGGTTGACCTTGATCAGGGATGGCGTTGCCGAGGCCGCGCTCAGCCGATCTCGAGACGCTTCATGTTGGTGACGAAGATCGTCGCCGACGGATTGGCATTTGTCGCCGATCAATTCGGTGAGTGCGTGCCAACCTTCGAAATCATCTTCCGACATGCCGTCTTCGATCGAGACGATCGGAAAGCGGTTGACGAATCGGCCAGAAGTACTCAGCGTTGGCTTGCGGCGAAGGCGACTTGCCTTCGCCGACCAATTCGTACTTGCCGTTCTTGAAGTACTCGGTCGCGGCGCAATCGAGCGCGAGGGCGATATCTTCGCCTGGCGTGTAGCCCTTCTCGATCGACTTGAGGATGAAGCCGATGGCTTCGTCGGCGCTTCAGCGAGGTTCGGCGCGAAGCCGCCTTCGTCGCCGACATTTTGTTGGTGACCGGCGGCTTTCAGCTCTTTCTTCAGCGTGGCGGGAAGACTTCGAGCCCTTACGCACGGCGTCCGGAATGGTGTCAGCCGATCGGCATGATCATGAATTCTTGGATGTCAATCGGATTGTCGGCGTGAGCGCCCGCCGACACGACGATGTTCATCATCGGCGTCGGCGGCGCGGGCCTGCGCGCCGCCGACCTGCGCCGAAATGAAGCAGCTGGCCCGAGCTGATGGCGGCGGCAGCCGCGACGGCGAGCGAAACGCCAAGGATGGCGTTGAAGCCGAGGCGCGCTGTTTTCAGCCACCGTCGAGGCTCGATCATCATTGTCGATGCGACGCTGATCTTCGGCGTCCATGCCGATGAGCGCGGTGGCGAGCTCGCCGCCGACAGCTTCAACCGCGTCGCCGGAACGCCTTTGCCCAGATAGCAGTCGGCTCGTTGTCGCGCTTCTCAACAGCCTCGTGCGCACCCGTGGAAGCGCCTGACGGCACGGCGGCGCGACCCGGCGGCATCGTCTTCGAGCGAACATCAACTTCAACAGTGGGGTTGCCGCGGCTGTCGAGGTTACGCGGCCGAGTGATGTCGGCGATGCCGGTCATGGTCTTGTCTCGCTACGGTGCTGAAAAATGTGGGCGCTTCTTCCGCCTATGCGGACGAAAACTCAAGTGAACGACGACGACGCAACCTGAACGATGCAAGGCGCCTGCTCATGAATTGGCACTTGGAACGCCTGGTATTCGCGCAATGACGTACTGCCAGGCGTCGTTTCGGGCATAGCTTTGCGGTCTTCGCGCAAAGCGCGAACTGTATGCGGCTGCACGCATTGGCGCTCAACAGTTTGGCTAGGCGCAGCCTTTCATATAGCGGATCGAGGGCCCACCCGCGTGAACAGAGGTCACGATGCCCTGCTCGTTCACTTCGAAGAGCAGGCCGCTTTTCGTCTGGCTGATCCAGAGCAGCAAGTTGTGGGCAGGCGGCGGATTGTAGTGCGCGCCTTCTTCGATGACGTTTTGGTACGCGGTGCGGACTTCAGCCCTCGGTTGAACCGACGCCGACGACTGCGCGGTGCGCGTGCTGGGGACTCGCTTGCGGCGGTGATGCGGCTGATCCGCGTCGCCTTCGAACATGAGCTTGACCTTTCGCCGTTCGGCAGGACGTATTCCTGCTCGACGCAAGCGCCCGGCGTCTCTTCGTCAAGCGCAGGCGCATCGAGCTTGGCCGGAGATTTGGCGTGCTTCAGCGATCGGCATGCCGATGCGCATGTCGCCGTAGCCTTCAACGGTGAGCGCTGGAGACGGGATCGTCGCCACGCGCCTTGCGCGAGCGGATCCTGCAGCAGAAGCCGAGCGTAGGTTGAGCGAGCGCCAAGCGCGCCACGCTCAATCTTTGCTGGCTTGCGGATTTGCTTGCCGCGGTAGCGGCTGCGTCTTCAAATCGATGATGTGGTGCGGACGGCGCAGTTCGCTTCAACTCTGCGTCGGCGACGTACGTGTTCTTGCCCAGCTTGTCGTGCGAGCGGCGCATGCCACGGCGTGACAGGAGTGAGTTTTTCGCTGAACGGCCATGGCGGAAAACTTCCTGGTCCGGCGGTGCGCGGGAAAGCGGGGCTGATAGGCAAAGGCGGGTCTGGGGCAGGGTCCACGGTAACCCCCCTTCCAGCGGGTATCAGGCGCCGAAGCCACAAACGAGACGAAGGCCAAAAGGGGATCGCCGTGGCCTCGGCGGCGAGGAACCAACGCGGTCGCAGCTCAGCTCCGTGGTAACTTTCGACCGATCCGCCCATCGACGTGGCGACCATCATCGCCGCGGCCGCACGCCGGCCACGTTCACCACGCCCGCCCATCGAGGCGGCGGCGTCGAAGCGGTTCGCGGCGTAGATGCCGCGCGTCACCACCCATGGACGCGGCGACGTTGCGTTCTGGCACAGGTACCTCCACTCGAATGCGCACGCCCCATCGATGCCGCGACATCAACCGTATCGCAAACCGCTGACGAAGTTCACCGCCATGGAGGCGGCGAGCGTATGCTGTTGGCGGTTACGCCGGTGGCAGCGGTGAGTTGAGCCGCGCGAGATGCGAGGCTCTCCACCCGCAGCAGCGTTACCCGGACGGAAGCGTCGATCGGCGGCGTGCCGCCAAGAATGGGCGGTGGTGCGGCGGATGACGAACGTGCCATCATCAATGCGGGTCCGCACCTTGTTGGCTTCGAGCCAGTGACCTCCACCCGATAGCCATCGCCAGTGGCCACTTCGACGCGAATGCGATCGGCGGCGGAGACGCCAGTGAGGTCCAGCGGTCCAGGTCTCAACGTGACCGACGCCAACGACTGCGACGACTGCGGCGGCGGTGATCAAGAGATTGTACCCGCGCCGGAACAGGCTCTGTCTGGCGCGGCGGAATGAGCCACCGGAAGAGTCAATATCGCCTGCGCCGGGATTGCCGTAGGCGAGCACGCCACCGCCGCTAGAAGCGTCGATGTCGACCTCGGCCAGTCGCGAAGACGCGAGCATCAGCGCCGGACGACGCATCAGCCGAACCGTTTTCGCGGCGCAGGTTCACGTGCATCGATGTCGGTAGCCGCTGGAGGCATCAGCTCTGAAACTGCGGCAAGCGCCGCTTACGCGCAGATCGGCGCGGGGAAGAATCGAGCGTGATCCAGTCAGCGTTGACGCCAGTCGCGACCGGGTCAAGCGCCACTGGAGGCAGAAGAAGCCATCAGCACTCGGCATGGTGACCCGAATGTTGAAGCCTGACGACGCGGAAAAACCGCGCCGGGGCTCGACGACCAGCGTATCGCCTCAACGCGGGTAATGATCCGGTCGGCGCCAGCGCCCGGTGGCTTCAACGCGGAAGCCGCCACCGACCGAGACTTCAGCATCGGTCCCGGCACGTTGGCTTCGACTTGGTGAAGCCGGAAAGGTTTCCGGACTTCGGCCTGTGCCGCGCCAGCGCAGCCAAGACCAGGGCGGAAGCCGCCAGAAACAATCATGGTATCCCTGCCAGTAAGCCGGGCGCAGTTCGCTGCGTTCGTTGTGGGATGCCGGACTCGGAGGCGCTTGGATGCATGGGGCATCCGGAGCAAAGGGTTTTGCCGTATGAGTGAGACATGGACCACGCCGCGCCCTGCTCTCGACCGCCTTTGCCGCTCTCACCTGTACGCGCCCTCGCTGGACGTTCAGCACACCACTCGGGACAGCATGGGCCGGGCTGCCATTGGGCGCGATATCTTGTTCGGCACGGAGGCCCAGCCGGCTTGACGTCTATGCACCCGATGACGAGGGCCCAAAGCCGGTCGTTGTTGTCTTCATCTATGGCGGCTCTGGTAAATGCAAGGCGAGCAAGGATGATTACGCCTTCGTCGGCGCGGCGCTGGCGTCACGCGGCTTCGTGACGGTGATCCCCGATTATCGTTTGGTGCCGGAGGTTCGCTTCCCGTCGTTCATCGAAGACTGCGCGGCGGCGATGGCTTGGGTTGGCAATCACGTTGCCGAATTTGGCGGTGATCCCGCGCGCATCGTTTTGGCGGGGCACTCGGCCGGCGCCTACAACATTATGATGCTCGCGCTCGATGCGCACTATCTGCGCGATGCCGACTTCGATGCCTCGCGCGTGCGCGGCGTGATTGGCATCGCCGGGCCGTATGATTTCTTGCCGTTCGATGTCGACGCGACACGCAATGCGTTTGGCCAGGCGCCGGATGCGGCGTTGACGCAGCCGGTTCACTTTGCGCGCGCCGATGCACCGCCCGCGCTGCTGCTGTGGGGCGATGCGGACACAACTGTTGGTCCGCGGAATATCCGGAGTCTTGAGACTGCCCTGCGCGCTGCTGGCGCAAACGTTGAGAGCAAGACTTATCCAGGCGTCAATCACGTGGACATCATGCTGGCCCTCTCGCGACCGCTGCGTGGGCGGGCGACGACGCTTGCAGATGTAACCGAGTTTGCCCGCCGCGTGACCGCTTAGGTGATGTTGCCGCGGGCGAAGCCGTGCAGCATTTCGGGGATGCCCTGGCGATCGAAGCCGATGGCGGCGGTGTAGTCGATGAGTGCGGTGTGCTCGGTTTCCTCGAACTTCCCGTCCGAGACGAAGACCGCCATCAGCGCCTTCAGCAGCGCCACTTTCTGATCGCGGGTGAAGGCGCGGGCGCGGGCGGCGAGGAAGGAGACGAGTTCGTCCTTGTTGAGCCCCGGGCCGGCGAACGCTTCTTCGACTTTAACGCCTTCGAAGGCCTCACCAGCGATGTCGCGCATAGCGAGGGTGATAGCGCGCTTCTCCTCCTCGTTGACGCGACCATCGAGCTTGGCGGCGTTCACGAGGGCAGCGAGAGCGTAACCAGCGAAATCACCGCCGGTGGCGGTTTCGGTCTTCTTGGCTTGCAGGCCTCGAATGAAAGCGCGAAATGCGACCCAAAGCGCGATCGCGGCGATGATAACGAAGAGCGCAACAACGGCG
>JAWKUX010000033.1:0-3343 GCA_041398325.1 Hyphomonadaceae bacterium
CGCGAGACTTCACCGCGTGATTGGGTCTTGTGCGTGCCGGCGCGGCGCTTGGCGAGTTGGTACTTCACCATGCGCTGCAGGATGTCGCCGCGGACTTCTTTGATGCCGAAGATCGTCTCGTCGAGATCGACAGAGCCGCCCTTCTTGCCATCGAGTGTTTGAACGTCGAGTTTCATGTCCGCCCTCACTCAGCCGCAACTTGTTGGCGCAGACCGGCTGGCTTCGGCGCTTCCTTGGGAAGCGCGACCTTCGCCGCATCGCGCACTTCAACCCAGCTGCCTTCAGCACCCGGGACCGAACCGCGGACAAACAAAAGTCCGCGTTCGGCATCGACGCGGACAATCTGCAAATTTTGAGTCGTAACGCGCTCGTCGCCCAGGTGGCCGGCCATCTTCTTACCTTTGAAGACCTTGCCCGGATCCTGACGCTGACCAGTCGAACCGTGCGAACGGTGCGAGACCGAGACGCCGTGCGTGGCGCGCAGACCGCCGAAATTCCAGCGCTTCATGGCGCCGGCGAAACCCTTACCAATGCTAATGCCAGCGACATCAACCTTTTGGCCCGGGACGAAGTGTTCAGCTGAGATCACCGCGCCGACCGGCAGCAAGTTGTCTTCGCTGACGCGGAATTCGCGAACGATCGCCTTCGGCTCGACCTTGGCGCGCGCGAATTGACCGCGCACCGCGGCGGTCTTGTTCTTCGCCTTGGTGGCGCCAGCGGCGAGTTGAACGGCGGTGTAGCCATCGCCCTTCGCTTCACGCGCGGGAGCCGCGCTCTTCTCGTTCTTGCGCGACTTCTTCGGCTTCAGCGCAACCGCTTCACCAGCAGAGTTCTTGTACTCTTCAGCGTTGACGGTGCGACGGCCAACAACTTGGCAGCCAGCGAGATCAAGCACGGTGACAGGAATGTGCGCGTTGTCTTCACCGAAGACGCGCATCATGCCGACCTTCTTGGCGATGACGCCAGTACGACGTGATTCTTCGTTGCTCATCGCGATCAACCCAGAACTTGGATTTGAACATCGACGCCAGCGGACAGGTCGAGCTTCATCAGCGCATCGACCGTTTGCGGAGTCGGTTGGACGATATCGAGCACGCGCTTGAACGTGCGGATTTCGAATTGCTCGCGGCTCTTCTTATCAACGTGCGGCGAGCGGTTGACGGTGAACTTCTCTGTGCGGGTCGGCAGCGGCACCGGGCCGATCACCGTCGCGCCCGTACGCTTGGCCGTCGAGACGATTTCCTTCGCCGACAGATCAAGAGTGCGGTGATCGAAGGCCTTGAGCCTGATCCGGATGTTTTGCTGCATCATCGCAAAGTCTTCCCAAATTCACCTGCGCCGCGACTTGCATCGCCAAACGCAAAATTCGGCGACGCGTCCGTTTTGGACCCGCCGACGAGAAAAACGCCGCCCGAGACGGACGGCGCTCTGAAAGCGTGGATCGCAAAAAACGCTGCTCTTACGGGGCCTTTGGCCCCGCGCGCTCGACCCCGCTTGTCCCGAGGAAGCTGCCGCGTAACTTGCGAACCGCGTCTAAGCGAAAGCTTACGGCCGGCTCGAAGGGGCGTGTCCTACAGAGGTGAAACAAGCGCGTCAAGGCGCGTTTTGCGCATGGTTCAACTGCACTGCGACCTGACCAACATTTCTATCAACCGCTCTATCAACCGCCACCCATGACCAACAAATACCAGCGAACCTGAGCATCAATCTTCGAGCCGCCACGCTACCCAAAAAAGGCCCCGCGCCTGCCTGCTAGAGGTATGTTGTTACCGTCCAGCAACCGGGGCGGATCGGCCCATCCGCCCCATGCTCCATGACACCTCTAGTTCGGCGCTACGGCAGGCGCCTCTGGCGGCGCTGGCGGAGTCCCGCCACCGCCCACATCCACCTCGCCCGAACCCCAGACTTCCTGGCGAATAGAGCCAGTCACAGAGGGGGCCGTGATGCTGCCCGACCCGGCGATTTCCGCGTCGATATTGCCTACCGGCGCCGTGACGCTCACATCGCCCGAACCCGCAATCGAAACATCGAGATCCTCGACGGTCGCGGCGATCGCGACGTCGCCAGAGCCCGCGAGTTCAATATTGGCCATCGCAACGGCCCCGCCTTGCACACTCACGCTTCCGGAGCCCACTCCGTCAACGTCAAGCGTGCCGGTCAAGGAGGCCATCGTAACCGAACCCGAACCGGCGAGGTCGATCGTCGCACCGTTGGCAATCGCGCCAGTCACCACGTCCGCTGAGCCCGCGACGTCCGCGTCGAGGCTCTCCACCGAGCCCGTGTTGACGTTACCGGAGCCGGCGACGTCCAACGTCAAATCGCCAGCGACATCAGCCGCCGTCGTAGTGCTGCAGCCACTGACTTCCAGATCCAGAGACTGCGTCGCACCAATCTCGGTTGAACCTGCGCCGCTGCGATCAACGTGAAGCGAACGCGGCGCACGGATTGTAACGCGCGGCAGCTCGTTGGCGGCGAATTCGCCGTCCCCGTACCCGCGTACACTCGCGCTACCGTCTTCGCCGCAGCTGCGGACCCGGCCGCGGAGCTGGCCGTCAACCACCACGCGCGAACCGTCGGCAGCCACGGTCGGCATCGGCAATTGACCAGCTACATTGTCGATCTCGATCGAGAAATCGGTGCGGTCCTCAGTCGTGATCGTGACGACAGCGGCGATATTGCGGATTCGAAGTTCGCCGTCTGGGAAAATCTCGGCGGCCATGCTGCCCGGACTGACCGCCAAGACAGGCGCGACGCCGCGTCCGCCGTTGTCGTCGTCAAAGTCTACATGAAGCCAGTTTCCATGCCCGAATACGGCTCCTAGGCCGAAAATGATGGCCATGGCGATCGCGGCCACAAAAACAAAACGTTCCATCCACGTCTCCCTCGCGCCTGCTCAGGGCGTCATCCAACATGGAGATGCTTCCCAGGGCGGATTTGGATGCGCGGCGCAGATTAGACGCGGAATGAGAGCCGTCCAGCCAAAGAAAAAGGCCCCGGAGATCTCTACTCCGGGGCCCGTTCTTTCGCCTTAAGCGAAACAACTACTCGATGACTTTCGCCACGACGCCCGAACCAACGGTGCGGCCGCCTTCACGGATAGCGAAGCGCAGACCTTGGTCCATCGCGATCGGGTTGATCAGCTCAACCGTCATTTTGATGTTGTCGCCTGGCATAACCATTTCGACGCCTTCCGGCAGCTGAACGATGCCGGTAACGTCGGTGGTGCGGAAGTAGAATTGCGGACGATAGTTGGTGAAGACCGGGGTGTGACGGCCGCCCTCTTCCTTCGTCAGAATGTACACTTCGGCTTCGAACTTCTTGTGCGGCGTGATCGAGCCCGGCT
>JAWKUX010000034.1:0-2287 GCA_041398325.1 Hyphomonadaceae bacterium
GAGGCATGGACGGCGTCCGTCCCGCAGAATTGTTGGCACATGTTCAAATGTCCTCTTTCGGGGGCGGTGGCCGCCTGATTAGGGACTATTTTCGGTCGCCGAGGCGCTGAGGCAAGGGCCGATTCGCCCGCAAACGCCCTTCTTCAGCCCGCCGTGGACAGGCCGGGGCGGCCCCGCTATAGAGCCACGCTCCGAAAGCGGCCCCCAGACCTCTGGAACCGTTTCTCCGGCCGCCTGGGTAGCTCAGTTGGTAGAGCAGCGGATTGAAAATCCGCGTGTCGCTGGTTCGATTCCGGCCCCAGGCACCAGAACCCCATCCGGGGACTTCCGCTAACGTCCAAAAACGTTTGTTTTTCAGGCGCGTATCGTCCCGCGCCGTCCAGAGCCGTACGTTCACAGCGACGGCATTTGACGGCAAATTGACGGACACGCTGTGTGAGCGGAGGAAGTTGTGCCGTCAAATCTAACGGATGTCGTTGTACGCAATGCGAAATCTGGAGTCGCTGCATACAAGCTGAGCGATGCGCACGGCCTTTATCTTCTAGTTGCCAAGGGCGGCGGAAAACACTGGCGCTTCGACTATCGTTTCGGCGGTGTGCGACGCACGCTTAGCATTGGCCCGTACCCGCTCGTTAGCTTAAGCGAGGCGCGTGAAGCGCGCGACCAAGCGCGCAGACTTCTTCGGTCAGACATTGATCCTCTGGAGCACAAGCGCCTTCAGCAAATCGAAGCCGAACTGAAACGCGGGACCACGTTCGCGCTGATCGCTGACGAGCTGATCGCCAAAATGGAACGCGAGGGCCGCGCGGAGGCCACGCTTACCAAGACACGCTGGCTCATCGACTTCGCGCGCCCTCAGATGGGGTCGAGACCCGTCGCGGAGATAACCGCGCCCGAGGTGTTGGCGGTGCTGCGCAAGATTGAAGATCGCGGCCGGTACGAGACGGCGCGCCGGCTACGCAGTGTCATCGGCTCTGTGTTCCGATACGCCATTGCCACAGGGCGCGCGGTCGTGGACCCGACCTATGCCCTGAAGGGCGCGCTCATATCGCCACCAGTCGCCCACTATGCGGCGATCACCAACGCCGAGGCGGCGGGCGAATTGCTTCGCGCGATCGAGGGCTACGGCGGCCACCCGGCGACCCATGGCGCCCTTAGGCTTGCGCCGCACGTCTTCGTTCGCCCCGGAGAGCTTCGGACTGCCGAATGGGCAGAGATCGATTTCGATGCTGCCGTCTGGAGCATCCCCGCCGCCAAAACCAAGATGCGGCGACCACTCAGGGTGCCCATGACCCACCAGGCGGTCGCCATTCTCCGGTCGATGCAAAGGCTGACGGGCGACGGACGCTACGTGTTCCCGTCGCTTCGGAGCCGAGAGCGCCCCATGTCGGACAATTGCCTCAACGGGGCGCTGCGGCGGCTCGGTTACGATAACACCGAGATGACCGCGCACGGGTTTCGAGCGATGGCTTGTTCGCTGCTCAACGAGAGCGGCCTTTGGCATTCAGACGCAATCGAGCGTCAGCTCGGGCACTGCGACTCCAATGAGGTCCGGCGGGCGTACGCTCGCGCAGAGTATTGGGAAGAGCGCGTGCGGATGATGACCTGGTGGTCCAATCGCATCGACCTACTTCGAGCAAGCACGTCCATGACGGAGATGTGCGCAGAGCCTCCACACCACGCCACGCGGAAGGAAACGACACAAGCGCAGACGTTTCCTCGCGTTTCCAATGTGCGAACGACGAAGCCGAGCAAGGCGATTATTCGACCGCGTCACGTACAGCGCAGCAGATCGCAGAGGACGCAAGTCTAGTTGGTCGCCGCTTGAGCTTTACGATCACGAGGCATGAATCGGAATAACGCGGAAAAAGACGATGGGGTGGAGGCAAGATAGAATGCGCCGCAGTGCTGGATGCACAGCGGCTTGTCTGCACATCTTTTTTTCCACCTCACCATGAGGTGCGCCGCCGCAAAGTGCGGCGAGGTGAAGAGAGCCGCTTTGCGCTGCTAATGAAGGCGCGAGCGATGGATGACGAAGACAAATTCGAAGGCGATGTAAGCAGACGCCGACCAAAGCGCTCGGCGGAAGCGGGTTCGATGTTTCGCCCACCGTCAGCCGTCAGCTCAAAGCGCGTTGCCGCGCGCGCCCGCGCTGCCTGGTTCAATCGAACCCGTGGCGCGGGGAATGTGAAGCTCGCTCACACGCGCCCTGCAGGACAGCAGCGGGTGATCATCAAGCTGAAGCCCGTGGTGCATAGCACCACAGGCGGCGGCGCGGGCTCGCTGA
>JAWKUX010000035.1:0-2259 GCA_041398325.1 Hyphomonadaceae bacterium
GCCAAGTTGTTAGCGACGCCGACGGTCTCGCGTATCACCGTCTACAGTCCGGAGCGCGCCTGGGGTAGCAGCGCAACGGCAAGCACTTTCGAATCGAGCATGCTCCAGTCGCTGCTGGCCAAGGGCGGGGACAGACTTCATTTATCATCAACAAACACTGTTCAAACCATTGATATTATTAATAATAAATACGTCATCAACGATGATACTTCAAGTTCTTTCGAGCTTGTGGTTCTGGCCACCGGCACGGCTGCGCGCGCGGTGCCGGACGATGCGCTGGCGGTCGGTGACTGCGTCGCGCCGCGCGGGCTCTGGGCCGCCACGAGCGATGCACTGCGCGTGGTCTCACAGCTGGCCGCGTTACCGGTTGCAAAGTGACGGCTGCGCCAAATCCGATCGACTCGCAGATCTATCGCGAATTGCCGGACGGTTTCTACACCGAAGTTGTCCCCTCCCCCAACCGTGCCCCGGCGCTGCTCGAACTCAATGTGAGGCTGCTCGCCGACTACGGTGTCGATGAATCCTGGTTTCGTACGCCGGCAGCCGCGGCCATTCTCACTGGCCATCGGATCAACGTGAGCAACCCGCCGGTCGCGCTCGCTTACGCGGGACATCAGTTCGGGCATTGGGTGCCCCTGCTGGGCGATGGACGCGCCTCAATGCTCGGCCAGCTGCGCACTTACGACGGAGGCCGCATCGATGTGCAGTTGAAAGGTTCCGGTCGTACGCGTTACTCGCGCGGCGGCGACGGACGCGCGACGCTCGGCTCGGTGTTGCGGGAGTATCTGGTTAGTGAGGCCATGGCGGGGCTAAGCATTCCCACCACACGTTCGCTTGCAGTGCTGGCGACTGGCGATCCGGTAACCCGCGACCGCATCCACCCCGGCGCCGTGCTCGCGCGGACGGCACGCAGTCACGTGCGAGTCGGCACCTTCCAGCATGCGGCCGTGAATCACGGTCCCGACGCAGTGCGAGCGCTGGCCGACCACGTTATCGCGCATCATTTCGAGAACCTGCAATCCGAGCCTGACCAGTATGCCCGCCTACTCGAGAGTGTGATCACGCGCCAGGCGCGCATGATCGCAAGTTGGATGCTGGTCGGATTCATCCACGGCGTCATGAATACTGACAACATGTCGATCGTGGGCGAGACGATCGATTACGGACCATGCGCCTTCATGGACGAGTTCCACCCGGCCAAGGTGTTCAGCTCGATCGACCGCCGGGGCCGCTACGCTTGGCAGCAGCAACCTGCGATTGCGCACTGGAATCTGACTCGCTTGGCCGAGGCACTCTTGCCGCTGCTCGCCCCCGCCTCCGAACAGGCCGTCACCATAGCCGAGCAACGACTGGCAGCGTTCGCGCCGCAGTTCGACGCAGCGTTCCATGAGGGTCTCGGTGCCAAGCTCGGCTTTGCGGCCCGGTCGGACGCCAGCGACGCTTTCGGCGATACCACGCTACAGCTACTCTCTGAGCAGAGTCTGGATTTCACACTGTTCTTCGACCGCCTTACGCGCGTCGCCGCGGATGACAATCCTGAGCAATTTCTGACACAGCAAGCTTCGGTTGATGCCGGTGATGCCGCCGGCGAATCGCGGCGCCGTCAGGGGCTGCACGAATGGCTCGCGCATTGGCGCACACTACGCACGGGCGCTGCGCTGGACGTCGAGCGCATGCGACGGGCCAATCCGGTGCTCATTGCACGCAATCATCGGGTTGAGCAGGCAATCGCCGCAGCGGAACTCGAGGGACACTTGCGGCCGTTTCGGCGCTTGGCCGGCGCGCTGCGCAGTCCTTATGAAATTGCGCCGGCCGATCAGGATCTGCTGCTGCCGCCGCAGCCTGCGGAGCGCGTCCGCGAGACCTTTTGCGGCACATGAGTAGGGGGTTGCCGGATCAGCGCCTTCGGTCAGGCTACGACGGGCGTGGTGTCGGCCGCATCGATCAGCATCCAGGGCGTGCCATCGGGCGCCGTGAGAGTCACGGCGCGTTCACCAAACTCGTTGCGCAGGACGTCGCTCACTTGCGTGGCGCCCGCCCGCAGCACGACTTCGCGCACTTGTTCGATGTTCTTCACCCGCCAGGAATAAAGGCAAAGCCCGAGTGCGCCAGGGCGCGAGGCGTGGCGCAGATCCGGCATCTCGACGCTGTCGCGAAAATTGAAAAAAATCACCCGACCGGAGCGCTTGCCTAGCCCTTCGCCGCCGCGCGGATCGTCGAAGCGATGCATGTGAAACCCTTCGCCATCGGCAAGCTGAA
>JAWKUX010000036.1:0-1226 GCA_041398325.1 Hyphomonadaceae bacterium
CTCGGGCTTATCGTCGAACTCACGCATCAACCGATCGATTGCAGCGGCGGAGCGCTGCATGACCGCGACATGCTCTTTGATCCTGTGACCGGTTTCCGTGAGCACGACGCCGTTCGGGCCGCGCGCGACCAGCTGGGTGTTCAGCCTGAATTCAAGATCGCGGAGGCGCTGGCTGACTGTCGGTTGCGACATCTGCAGTGATTTGGCGGCGGCGCTGATGCTGCCGCTCTCGGCGACATGGAGAAACAGACGCAAGTCCGCCCAGTCCGCGCGTGCGCTAGCCGGCAACAGCGGCCCGCCCTCAGTATCGGTATTCTTATCAACCCCCATCGGAAATCCGCTCAAGCGTGGCTGGGTACTTGCTGAGTAGAACTTGGACACGCGGTTTAGGGGCTGGGCAAGATGAATCTGTTCGCAGATGCGACCTCTCAAAACGGACGCAACACGTTGCCGCAAAATGTGGCGGCGGTAGCGGCGCAACACGGGCTGGACATCCTCGATCCGGAGGCGATCCGCGAGGCGCGCGCGCTCGCGGTGCAACTCATTGGCGAAGGCGTCGCCACGACCGAGCGCCTTCTCGCGCTGCAATCTCATTTCGGCGCCGCGATCTTCGGCCTTCGTCAAGACGGCGCGCTGACCGGCCTGTTGGCGGCATTTCCGCTCAACACGAGCGGATTGCAGGCGCTGGAGCGCGGCGTGTTCGATGCGGTGGCGTTGGATACGGCGCTGGTTGCACATCCCGGCGAAGAGCCCGCCGCCTATTACGGCTGGGCCTTCGCGGCAACGACCCAAGATGGCGGACGCGCCGTGATGATGGCCAGTCTGGATATTCATCGCCTGCTCTATTGGGCGGTGCCGACCTTCGCCCGGGCGGTCACGGCCGACGGCTCGCGAGCCTTGCAAAGGATCGGATTTCGCCCGCACGCCACCCAGCCTGGCTTGTTCCTCATCGCCCCGGCGCTCAACGCCGGCGTGCGGACATGAAGCGGCAGGCGAAACGCCGTTCAGGACGCGCTGTCACGGTCGCCGTCGTGCGCGACATCGAGGGCCTGCTAGAAGTGTGGAGCGTGCGCTCGCTCGTTTATATGGGCGAGCAGGACTGCCCCTATCATGAAGAGTTTGACGGCAACGATCTCGCTGGCGCGACCCATCTCATCGCGCGCGTCGGCAAAGAACCGGTCGGTGTCATGCGCATTCGATGGTTCGCCGATTTCGCCAAGATCGAG
>JAWKUX010000037.1:0-1024 GCA_041398325.1 Hyphomonadaceae bacterium
GCATATTTACGGGCACGCCACGCTGGCCGACATCGAGCAGGCCTGCGCCGCCCGTGCCGCCCAGCTTGGACGCACCGTCGTGTTTCGTCAGTCAAATGTCGAGGGCGAGCTGGTGAACTGGCTGCAAGAAGCCCGCGACAAAGCAGGCGCTGTTGTTCTAAACGCGGGCGCCTATACCCACACCTCGGTCGCACTGCACGACGCCATCAAGGCGATCGGCGTTCCAGTGATCGAGACCCACCTCTCCAACCCCGCGGCGCGTGAGGATTTCCGTCACGTTTCGTTAGTGGGACAAGCCGCAAAGGGCGTTATCGCCGGCTTTGGGGCGACATCGTATTTACTGGCCATCGAGGCGGCTGCCTTGCTGGCGAAAGAAGGTCAGAGCGCGTGAGCAAGAAACCGAGCCGAGCCGTCGCAAAAAGAAAGCCCACGCGCGTGCCGCAAGTGCGTGCGCCGAAGGCGAAGAAATCAGCGAGCGGTGTTGACGCGGAGTTGGTGCGCGATCTGGCGAAGGTGCTGGACGATACGGGCCTCACCGAGATCGAAGTCGAGTATGGCGAATTGCGCCTGCGATTGGCGCGGACGTTAGTGATGGCGCAGCAGCCTCCGGCGCATACGCACGTCGTGCACTCCGCACCCGCGCCCGCTGCGGCCTTGCCGCCGCCCGCGGCCGCCGCACCTGCTCCAGCCCCCGCACCGGCCGCGCCGCCCGCCGCGCCGGTTGACGCCTCATCACACCCCGGCGCCGTGCTCTCACCTATGGTTGGAACCGCCTATCTGGCGCCAAACGAAGATGCGCCGGCATTCGTGAAAGTCGGCGATCGTGTTTCCAAGGGGCAGACCATCCTGCTCGTTGAAGCGATGAAGACCTTCAACCAGATCCACGCCCCGCATGATGGCGTGGTGAAACAAATCCTGGTCGGCAATGCCGATCCGGTCGAGTTCAATCAGCCGCTGATGATCATCGAGTAATCGATGTTTGAAAAAGTCCTCATCGCGAACCGGGGCGAGATCGCGCTGCGCA
>JAWKUX010000038.1:0-4153 GCA_041398325.1 Hyphomonadaceae bacterium
AGCTTTCGCGCGCCGAAGACGCTCTGACGCGGACCACTGGCAAGCGAGCGATCAACATCGCCGACGGATTAGAGCGCGGGTGGCGCGTGCGAGGGTTCGTACAGCTTCACCAAGGCAGGTTCGCCATGCTTGAGCGAAACGATGGCGTGGCGTTGTTGCGCGTAACGCGCTCGCTCTCGCTGAAGCAAGGGAAGGCTTATTCGCTCTCAATCACGAACGGCAAAGTCAAAGCGACGCCGTCTCTCGGCTTGGATCGCTGAACTGTCTTTTCTCGCGACGCGGGAATTGCCGAGATTTTTGCGAGCAACGCGAGGCAACACACGGCAACGCCGGTGCGGGCACATCAAGCAACGGCATGCGCCTTCGGGAAATCTGAAACAGGCTTGCGTGTTGGACGATGTTGCCTCCGATCCTTGGCGTCGTGCGCCGACAATCAATCGCTGTTCTCAACTCAGCGACTAATCAGCTTCGCAAGCGCAATGATCGCGCGCAGAATGGCTCATCACAGCGCGGTCGATAGTTATGAAGCTTGCTCGCAAGTCAGCGCGTCACGGATCCGCCAATCAACTCTCGTTTCTGTTCACGGAAGCGCCGCCGCTCGCGCGAACGATGCCAGAAGAGCCGCCACAACGCGAACTTCCAAAGCCGTCAGCGGTTGTCCGTAAGCCGCGCCCGAGGCCGGAGAAAGCAGCGTTGAGGCGGTCGACGACAATCATCGGCCAGGAAGATCGGCGGCTGACAGTGGAGGAGGCGGCGCAAGTGCTTTGCGTGAGCGTCAAAACTCTGGAAGCCTGGCGGCGTCTCGGCAGAGGTCCAGTGTTCGTGAAGCTTGGCCGCTCGGTGCGTTACACGATGCGCGCCCTTGATCAATTCACGCTCGAACGTACCGTGCGTAACTCCGCTGAGGGCCGAATGCTCGATGCGCGGCGCTGATCAGCGCTTCCCTATGACGTCCTATCGCGCACTTTTTGCAGTTACCCACAGAAATGAGAGCGGAACGGGATGTGCAAATCGCTGCACACGTAAAATGCTGATTTTATGCAGCAAAAGCGCAGCATTTTTCTCTGACGTTATACATGTGCCACGAACTGCGAGCCCTACGCAGCGCTCGCGCACGAATGAGACACGAATGGGACGTGAGAAGCGCGCTCTCGAAAGCGATTGAGTTTGTTCGCGAAATTCGCGCGATCTTCGCTGACATTGAAGGGGTCCCAAGCGCCAACCTGACGTAACACTTCCGTGCGGAAGTGATTGCTGGTGCCGCCGAGCGGTAGTGGCGCGCCAATGCTGGCGAGGAATGGCAAGATTTCGCGAAATTGGATTGCGTATTCGGCTGCGAACTGCCGCGCGATCCACGAAGCGTTGGGGTTGTCGATGGCGAGCGGCGCCTGCACACAGATGAGACTGTCACCGTTATCTTCGAAAGCCGCGAGCGCGGCGCGCAACTGTTGTGGATGCGGGTGATCTTCAGCGTCGTAAACGACTATGAATTCGCCACGTGCACGCGAGAGGCCGACATTCAGCGCCTTTGGCTTCGTGCGCGGTGCGCAGGCGGGGATTATCACCACTTCGATGTGCGGGGCGCCCGAGACAGCGAGCGCAGCGGCTATAGTGTCGACGTCGTCGCCTTCAACCAGCAGTTTGATGTCGAGGCGATCGGTTGGATAGTCGATCCGAGAAAGCGCCGCGACGAGATCGGGCGTTACATTGGCCTCGCGGTACAGCGGGCAGAGGATCGTGTAGATCGGCACATCTCTCTGATCGGCGATGCGCGAGAGCAGCGGCGTAAGTGAACTCGCGGCGATGAGACGAAACAGGATGGCGGCGGCGAAAATGACGAACCCGGCGATGTGGAGGGCTTCGAATGTCAGCACCGGCGCTAAGCGCGCGGCAAAGACCAAGGCTCCAATGAGTGCTGCGATCGCGACCAATTGCGTGAAGTAAAGGCCGCGCTTTGCAGAGCGGTGCGGCTGTGTGCGCGCGAAGCCGTAGCGCGCTTCATCGAGCGCTGCCGCGCCCGGCGTCGCCACCGCTTCCTTGAGGCCATCCAGCCTCACCGCCCCGTCCATCCCCATCCGCGCACTCAACAAAGAGTAGTGGGTTACCCAAGCCGCGCTGTGATTGCAGATATCCGGTCGAAAAGCGAGCCCCTTTGTTTAGGCGGGCTTTGGCTTGATGAACCCAGCCATCCTGAACAATAGGGGGTTGAGCGCGATTGAGATGAGCGCGCTGGCGAGGATGAGGTTGTAAGTCTCTTGCGAAAGCAGGCCGAGTGAAGCGCCCATACCCGCGAGCACGAATGAGAATTCGCCGATCTGCGCCAAGGAGGCGGCGATTAGCATGCCGGTGCGCAGCGGCAGTTTGTAGAGCGAGGTAATCGCCAGCGCTGCAGCGGTCTTGCCGATCATGATGATGGCGACGACGGCAAAGACACCAACCGGCGCGTTCACGAGCGTCATCGGGTCGAACAGCATGCCGACGGAAACGAAGAAGAGCACCGCGAACGTGTCGCGCAAAGGCAACGACTCTTCCGCGATGCGATGGGTGAACTTGGTCCCGTTGAGCACGACGCCGGCCAAGAAGGCGCCGAGCGCGAAGGAGGCGTCGAACAATTCGTAGGCGATCCAAGCGACGCCAAGAGCCAGCGTCAGCGTGCCGAGCGAGAGTAGTTCGCGCGACTTGAGGTCGGCAATCTGCACGATGAGCCAAGGGAAGACGCGACCGCCGACAAATAGCATCAGCGCAACAAAAATCCCGATCTTGCCGATTGTCATGCCGAGCGCCGCAAGTGTGGCCGACCAGCTAGCTCCCTCGTTGCCGCTAGCGAGGCCCGCCAGTGTTGGCAACAACACAATGCCTAGGACGATGGCGATGTCTTCGATGACGAGCCAACCGACACAGATGCGCCCGTTGTCAGTGTACAAGAGCTTCCGATCTTCGAGGGCGCGCAGCAGCACAACGGTGCTGGCGACGGAGAGCGAGAAGCCGAGCATCAGCGCTTCCGCTGCGCCCAGGCCCATGAGCGTGCCAACGCCGTACCCGAGAAGGGTGGCAGCGGCCATTTGCACGAGGGCGCCGGGTACGGCGACGCCGCGCACAGCCCAGAGATCCGCGAGCGCGAATTTCAAGCCGACGCCAAACATCAGCAGAATGACGCCGATTTCGGCGAACTGCATGGCGAGGCCCGTGTCGCCGACGAAGCCGGGCGTGAATGGGCCCACCGCCACGCCGGCGAGTAGGTAGCCTATGAGAGGCGATAAGCGGAATTTCTGCGCCAAGGCGCCGAAGAAGAACGCCAACGCGATGGCCGCGACGAGGTTGACGACGAGAGCGTGGCTTTCCAGGAGAACCTCTACCAAATGCTTCGCTTCGGCCGCCGCTTGGTGCGGCGGTCGCCGATCGGCGAATTGATGTGATGGCCGCAATCGAAAGGATCGAGGCGGCGAAGTCAATGATTGCGGCGAAATGGCAGTGCTTGGCCGCGCGGCTCACGCTAGAAGGCGGTGCGGAGGCGAGAATGAGTTCTGAAGAGCTGCGCGATGTCTTGAAAAGTATCGCCGATCGCGCGGTGGCGTTTCGCGAGAGTCGAGCTGAGGCGTTACATCGGCCGCTGAACACCTATGCGGAAGCGCAAAACGCATTCGACGCGCCTGTGCCCGAGCGCGGCGTTTCGATCCATGCATTGATTGAGGAATTAGCGGCTTTGAGTGAGCCGGGGCTCGCCAACATGGTGGGGCCACGGTTTTTCGGATGGGTGATTGGCGCTACGTCGCCAGCGGGAGTGGCGGCCGATTGGCTGACAAGCGCCTGGGGACAGAATGTCGGCAACGCGCATGCGACGCCGGCAGCGTCGGCGTGCGAGGAGCAGACTGGAAAGTGGCTGCTGGAGCTGCTCGATCTGCCGCGCGAGTCGTCGGTCGGCTTTGTAAGCGGCGCCACGATTGCGAACTTCACCTGCCTTGCTGCCGCGCGCGGTGAGGTGCTCCGCCGCGCGGGATGGGACGTTGAAGCAGACGGACTGTTCGGCGCGCCGCCTGTGCACGTTGTGCTCGGTGAGGAAGCACACTCGACCGTGTTCTCGGGGCTTCGTTACTTAGGTCTGGGCGCCAAGCGCGTGGTGAGCGTGCCCGTGACCGAGCAGGGGCTGATGAAG
>JAWKUX010000039.1:0-1644 GCA_041398325.1 Hyphomonadaceae bacterium
AGAGGTTTCCCGCCATCACCGTCGTCAAGAGCAGGACCGCGGCGATAAGGATGGCCATTTCAGGCGAAGCTTGAGTCATTTAAGAATCTTGCACCGACAAGCGGACGCTTGTCATCGCCGCTTGCGTTGATCCCTTGGCGCCTGCCCACCGGCCCGCCCAAAAGCGTGCGGGGCGTTTTTGCCGCAAGACGCCGCATTTCCATTTCTTGGATTGTGAGGGCGATCCCGTCGGCTTCGCCAACGGGCCGGGCTGTCGTGCTTCGCACCGAGCCCCAAGGGTCTCGGCCCTCCGGGCTTCCATCCCTATCGCAAGACCCGCCCACCCGCCCTGGATGAATTGAGGTGAGGACGGCCGAGAGTTGCGTTTCATTTCTGAGATGCGCTCGACAGGTTCGAAATTTTGGCTCGGCGGCGCCGTGATGGCGATGGCGGCGCTCTTCGTTGCAAGCAGAGAAAACCAGGACGTCGTCCTCTTCAACCACAGCCCGTCAGTGCCGATCGGCTTCTACGTTAGAGAGTCTAACGATCCTGCCCGCGGGATGTTTGTGACCGTGCGCGCCCGCGACGTTGCCCCCATGGAAGCCGCCGCTCACCACTATAACGAAGAGGGCGATCGATTCATAAAACGCCTCGTGGCAGTTGCAGGTCAGCACGTGTGTAGCGATGGGTTCACAATCAGCGTCGATGGCGTCGAAGTCGCCGTTGTTCAGAATCGTGTTGGCGCACCTCAGGCATGGGTTGGATGCCGCACACTTGCGTCTTCCGAAATTCTCCTGCTTGGCGATAGCGCGGACTCGTTTGACGGGCGCTATTGGGGACCGATCCACGACGATTTGATCGAAGGCGTTTGGCGTCCGCTCTGAGTTTTTTCCAACAGCAGGAATCGCTGTGCAACGCGCGGCAACATTGCGGCACTTCAGTGCATGCGAAGACGGGCCGGGGAAGAAGAAGGGCGAAGACGAAGGGTTGCGGTGGAGAGCAAGATTAAGAGCGCCGCAGGTTTTCTTCTGAGACTTGTGAATCCTGGCGTATTCGTGCGGCAGGGTTGACCATCGCGCGGTGAAAGCAGCGGCATCGCTGCAATTTCAACGTGGCGCGACGCGGCAATGGCCAAAGCATCACTCTCCGAGCGCCTCAAGACCTCTGCTCTCGTGCGCCCGAGCGAGGTCGTGCACAACATCGCCGCCGTGCGTGACATGGCGGTCTTTCGTGACGAGGATGGTCTCGTCGGCAAGATGCGTAAGACGCGCGCTCTAAGTGGTCGGGCGCGTAGCGGCGCGCTCGGCGGGCAACTATCCAAGCTGCTTTCCGGACGCCGGCCCGTAGGACGCTCTCGCGCAAAAGGTGCGAATGCGGCATTCGCGCAGGACGGACGCCAGCGGGTTGTGGTGACGGTGTTCTACCAAGGCCACGGCGGGAGCGGGGCAAGCAAGCTCATCGCGCATGGCAAATATCTTGAACGCGACGGCGCCGGGCCGGAGGGAGAGCCAGGTCAGTTTTACGACCACGAACAGGATCGCGTGGAGGCGGGGCCTCGGCTGACCCAATGGGCGGATGAGGACAAGCGCCACATGCGTTTGATGCTGGCGCCTGAGAGCGGGTCTCGCATTGAGGATCTGAAAGACTTCACGCGCGCGACGATGG